>SMLU01000002.1:0-600000 GCA_007859745.1 Phycisphaerae bacterium RAS1
GGGGGGGGGTGGGGGGGGGGGGGGATAGGAATAGAGGTTGCAATTGGCGGCGTCTGTCCGAACCCGCCGCGCCAAGCGGCGGGTTGACGATCGACAGCGATCGGCGACTCGCAGGTCGCGGGCGTCACCCCGCCGCTTGGCGCGGCGGGTTCGGAGGGATCGCCACCTGAAATCGGATGCACCCGCGGTGGGGCGGCAGGACGGGCGAGACGCCCGTCCCACCCCAATGCCGGTGGTCCCCGGTCAGTCCGATTCCGGCAGGTCGTGCACGCGAAGCGCAATCTCGCTGGCGCGGGAAACGGAGAGCTCGAACAGGCCGTTGCCGTTGTGGCAGCGCAGGCAGACGTAGTCCACCGTCAGCACGGCCCGGTCTGAATCGTCCAGCTTGTACCGCGTGCCGTCCGGCGTCAGCGCGGCGCGAAAGTCGATGTCGTCGGTGGTGATGCGGAAGATGTGCGAACGCGTGTCGCCGACGCGCGCCTCGCCGATCACCGCCGGGTCGCCTTGCGCCACGGCTTTCACGGCAAACGGCATGTGGCAGCTTTCGCACGTGAGCGTTTCGGCGTGCCCCGGTCGGCGGAGCAGCTTGCCGCGGTGGCCGGCCATGGTCTGGTCTGCGTGGCATACGCGACACTGATTGCGAATCGCCGCGTCGCGGTCGACGCTGAGCGAGCGATGCGGCTCGTGGCAGAACAGGCATGAGAATTCGCTGTGGCCGCCGCTGGCGCGCAGCTCGGAGGATTGCTGGCCGCATGCGATGAAGCCGTCGGCGGTGGTCAGGATGTCCTGGCCGGCGGCGTCGCGGGCGTGGCACTGGCCGCAATCTTCCGCTGTCGCGGGGACGAAGAGCGCCCGCGCGGTCGGATTGGGCACGTGGTTCGAGCCGGGGCCGTGACAGGCTTCGCACTGAACGCCGGGCTGCTGAAACGTGCCGCGCATGCCGGGGCGGCCGTCCTGGAAGACGGGCCGGTCGGCGGTGGAGTCGTGGGCGCCGGTGGCGTGACAGCGGAAACAGTCGTAGTCGAAGGGCTGCTGGTCGGTGCGCTCGGCGTCGTATGCCGCGAAGCCGCGCGCGATGCCTGCTGCCGGCAGGCCGAGGTTCCACTGCGTTTGTACCGGTGTGACGCCGTCGTTGCGGAGGAAGCCCGCCTGGTCGACGAAGAGCGCCGCTTTCACGTATCCGCCGATGACGTAGGCGATGTCGGTCCAAGCGGAGCCGGCGGGCGGATTTGGGACTCCGGCGCGGGCGTTCTCGCTCGGGAAGCCCGGCGCGACGCCGTCGGGTCGCTTGAGGGCGTGAGCGTGCGCGTGAAGTCGGGCCTCATCTGCGATGCCAGGGTGGCACGCGGAGCACGCGGCCGAACCGACGTAGGTCGCGCCGGCGTTCGTTTTATCATCCTGGTTGTTGAAGATCGGCGGGCCGCTCTCGGGCGGGCAGCCGGCAGGAAGCCACACTACCAGCATGAGAGTCGGCGCGAGCAGCCTGAGCTGCCGGCTGGAAGCCGTCGAAAACAGCGCCGACGCGAAGCCGGCGCGATCGGGGAGAACATTCCGCATCAGCGGTTTATTTGTCATGGCACGTCAGGCAGAGATCAACCTGTTTCAGTCGCAGCCGAAAATCACGCTGGCCTGGGGGCGGGGCGGCGGCCGCGCCCAGCGCGCTGGTCGGAACGAAAGTGTCGCGCGCGTGCGGATTATGACACGAATAGCAGGCCACGCGGCCATCCGCGAGCGGCAACTCCGCCGCGGCGCCGGTCTGCGCGGCGCGGCGCGCATGCATATGCGTCATCATCGCGCCGCTGAGCGGCTGATTCAAATGCCCGTTTGGGGCCGGATCGACGTGCATGGTGTGGCATCCGAGGCAAACGCGCGATCCCTCGCCGCGCAGGTTGGCGACACCGCTGCGGCGCCCACCCGCGGGTGTGGGCGGCGTGGGCGCGTGACACAGCGTGCACATATCAAGCCCGGGGTGGTTCGACTCGCCTTCGGGCAGATGCGGATTCAGCCGCCAGGACTCGGAGGTGTGGCAGGCGCGACACATCGCGAGCGGCTGATCCACGTCAAACCCGCGGACGAACGCGACATTTTCCGTCGGGCGCTGCGGCGAGGGGCGGCAGTGCGCCTCGAACGAGTGACACGTGACGCAACCGATGCGTCCGCCGGAAAGCGGCCATCCTTCCGGGGCCGCCGTTCGCGAGCCGGCGGCGGGCCAGCCGATCGGGTGCGATTCGGCCCGCGCTTTCATGCCGTCGTGGCAGGAGATGCAGAGTGTGTCCACTTCCGCCAGATCGAGGCGCGGATCGCGATCGACACCGGCGGTGTGGCAGGTCGTGCAGCTATCCGCGCGCCAGTGCGGGTTTGAGACGGTCGGTTCCGGCCCGCGCCGCAGCGGCGCCGGCGAAGCGGAAACCGCCGGCGCCGGCTGGCCCCCGCGCCACGCGAACACGCGCACGCCCGGCCGCACCATCTGCTCGGCGACGAGCACGTAATAAGCGGGGGAAAAGCCGGCCGGCAGGGTGCGCTCGGTCAGGAGCGGGCGCATGCAGATGGCGATCCCGGCCGGCAGCACGAGCGAGTCGTTACCCTGGCCCGGACCGCCGAACGAAAGCAGGGCCCGCCCGCGGGCATCGAAGGCGTGCACGCGCTGCGACGCGGCGTCGGTGACAAAGATGACACCGTCCGGGCCGACGGCCACGTCGCGCGGCCGGCCGAAATAGCCGCTGCGGTCGCCGGGCGCGCCGATGTCGCGAATCCACGCGCCGTCGGGCGAAAACACCTGCACACGGCAGCCGAGCATATCGACGACATAGACGTTGCCGTCGCCGCCGACGGTGATGCCCAGGGGTGCGCCGAACTCGCCGCGCCCGCGGCCGCGGCGGCCGATCGAGCGCGTGTGCTGTTGCGCGTCGAACACCTCGATGCGATGCGCGGCGGGGTTTGTGACCCAGATTTCCTCTCCGACGGCTGCGATGCCGGCCGGGCGAAACGGCAGTCCGTCGGAGAGCTTGCCCAGTTGCCCGCGCAGCCGCCCGTCCGTGGCGAATCGCAGCACGGCGCCGAGCTGCGCGTCGGCGACCAGCCAGTCTCCATCGCGCGCGACGCAAATCGCGCTCGGCAGGCGCGTCGGCTCGGAGAGCGCGACGCCGGCCAGCGCCGCCGAGCCGATGTCGCAGCGCAGGACGCCGCTGTGACCCGCGTCGCACACGAGCACGGCGTCCGCCGCGGGCGCGATCGCCATCGGCTTGATGAGCGCGATGGGCGGCTCCGGCTCGACGCCGAACAGGAATTTTGAAAGCTCGACCTCCGCGGCGCCGGGCGGGGGCGAGGTGCGCAGGTTGCCGAGCGAAGCAACGTAGGTGGCGGTGTTTTCGGCGGCGGCGTCGAGGGCGATGTCTTCGCGCGCTGCGCAACTGCCTGCAAACGCGGCAAGGAAGGTTGCCAGGAGCAGGATCGCGGCCGCCGCGGGCGCTTGCTTGCGCTTCGCGTTCTGAGTTGCTGGGCGGCGATCGGGTTTCACGGGCGCTGCTGCTTCCGGGTTTTCATATCACAGGCGGTGGCACGCGAGGCACAACCGGCTGCGCTCGTTTGACTTCACGAGCATTTTCTCGTGTCGCCGGGTGTTGTGCGGGTCATGGCAGGAAACGCACTGCACGCGCCCGCCGGGAAGCTCGATCAGGCCGTCCGCGGTGACGGCGGAGGCCGGCTGATACTGGCGGGCGATGTTGGGGTAGAGCACGCCGATGGGATGCGAGATCGAGCGCCGGCCGGCGGTGCGTGCGCCGGCGGCGGTTTCCTGCCAGGTGGCGGCGTGCGGTCCGGCGTAGACGTCCGGGGCGACCACGCCGTCGTGGCAGGAAAGGCACAGGAGCGACGACGAGTCGAGTGCGCCGTAGATCGTCTGGTAGGGCCGCAGCGGCTGCGTCGTGGGCGCGGCACGTTCCAGCAACGGCACCTGCGCGGCGCTGATGTGCGGCATGTGGCAGGGCAGGCACATATCGCGGGCGATTTTTCCTCCCTGCGTGAAATCGTGCTTGGTGCCGACGATGCCGAACGAAAAGGCGGCGACGGATTCGTCGCTGAGCGCTTCTGAGGGATGAGAGGCCGGCGGAGTCGGCGCGGCGGCAGGGGGCGGCGCGGAATTAGACGTCGGCTCGCTTGCCGCGGCTGCAGACGAGCGCCGGCCGCCCAGAAGTATCGCCGTCGCGACGGTCAGCAGGGCCAGAAGGATGAGCGGTCGATTTCCCACGGAGAATTTCCGAATGCGCGACGGCGATCAAACGCCGGCCGTCCGCCCCGCGAATATAGCGCCGCGTCAGCGGTGAGGCAATGCGCGGCGGCGCTGGCGGCGGCGCCTTTTCGAAATCGCGACAGCCGTCGCGTTACGCTTTCGAAGCTCCTAAGCGCGCTTCCAACTGCTCCCACGCCAGGAATCCGCCCTTCAGATTCAGCACTTCCAACCCCGCCCGCCGCAGCAACGCGCAGGACCGCGCCGAACGCACGCCGGAGCGGCAGTGCACCAAGAGCGGCCTGCCCTCCGGCAGCTCTTTCAGGCGCGCGGCGAGGCGCGTGTGCGCGATGTTGGTCGCACCGGGGATGCGGCCCTCGGCGAATTCGGTCGCACGGCGGACATCGAGCACGCTGACGCGCTGCTGCTCGACCAGCTCGCGCGCCGCGGCGGCGTCGATTTCGCGCAGGGTTTCGAGCGTTACGTCCGCGGAGGAGAGCGCGGTCATTTCGTCCGCCGGGTACCAGCCGCGGATGTGGTCGAGCCCGATGCGCACCAGGTCGCGGACCGCTTCCTCGACCCGCGCCGGCTCGATGATGAGGTAGATGTCCTCGTCCTCGCGGATCATCGAACCGGCGTCGGTGTTAAATGACTTCGTGAGCGGAAAGGACAGCGCCCCGGGGATGTGCCCCGCGCGGAACGGGTCCCACGCGCGCGTGTCGACGATCGCAACGCGCCGGCCGTCGAGCCGCGACAGCTCCGCTGCGCCGAGCCGCGGCGGCTGCGGCAGTCCGCCCAGCACACGCGGACCCAGCTTGTTGACGCGCTTCATGTTCGCAAAGTACAGCGGCGGCTCCGGCTGTCCGCTCAGAATGAAATCCACGAAGGTCTGCTCAGACGAAGCCGCGCGGATGGCCGGATTAAAGCGCCGCTCATAGCCGACGGTGCTGGTCGGAACCGCGCCGAGCGCTTTGCCGCAGGCGCTGCCGGCGCCGTGCGCCGGCCAGACCTGCACGAAGTCGGCTATCCGCTCGAGCTTTTTGACCGTGCGGAACAGTTGCCGCGCCGCCGGCTCCATGGCGCCCACTGCTCCGGCCGCTGTTTCGAGCAGATCGGGCCGGCCCAGGTCGCCGACGAAAACAAAGTCGCCGGTCGCCAGCGCCACCGGCTCGCCGGCGCCGGCGCCGCGATCGGTCACCAGAAACGCAATGTGCTCAGGCGTATGCCCGGGCGTGTGCAAGACGGTGAACTCAATCTTGCCGATCGCGAATGCGTCGGCGTCGTGCAACAACTGGTGCGGATACGTCCCGCCGCCGAGCTTGTGATCGAGCCACTGCGATTTCCAGTCCGGCCCGCCTTCGTCCGAGACGTAGACCTTCGCGCCGACTTGCTCGGCGAGCTCGCGCGCCCCCGAGACGAAGTCGGCATGGATGTGCGTCTCGGCGACGGCGGTGATCCGCAGCCCGTTCTCGCGCGCCAGCCGGATATAGCGATCGACATCGCGCTGCGGGTCGATGACGATCGCCTCGCCGCTCTTCTGGCAACCGATCAGGTAGGCCGCCTGGGCCAGCTTGTCGTCGTAGATCATCCGCATGAACACGGTTGCAGCTCCTGACAACCTGGGGTGCGCGACGGCCGCGATACAGAGCCGTCAGCGGCCGACTTGCCGGACGCGGCAGATTATCGCCGGTCCGGGCACTAGGGCAACCAACCGACGTGCCGCAGAACGGAGCGGGGTCCATCCCGATAGAAGTTGCGGCTGGCGGCGTTGTTCCCAACCCGCCACGCCCAGCGGCGGGTAGACGATCGTCAGAGAACGACGCTCCACAGGCCGCGGACATCACCTCGCCGCTTGGCGCGGCGGGTTCGGACGGATCGGCGCCTGAAACCGGGTGCACGCGCCGGGGGCGGATGCCGGTATCATCGTGTGCGGCCATGAACCACACCATCGCGACCGTGCTCGGGGAGATGCCCTGGGTGCTTTACATTCCGCTGGGCGTGATGGCCGGCGGGCTCGCGCTGGTGGCGCTCTTGGTGTGGCGCGACAAGTCGGACGGGAAGGGCCGATGGTAACAGGCGATTCAGAGGGTCCGGCGGCTACAGCGCCCGCTGGCGGCCCTTTTCCTTGGCCAGCATGTACTCGTAGGAGAACTTGGCCCAGGGCTTGGCCTTGAGCCGTGCCTTGCCGATGGGCTTGCCGGTGGCGATGCAGACACCATAGGTCTTGCGCTCGATGCGCTGCAGGGCTTCGTCGATTTCCTTGAGTACGGCCCGCTCGCTTTCGATCAATCCGAGCGTGAACTCGCGCTCGTAATTGTCGGAACCCAGGTCGGCCATGTGAATGGGCATGCTCGAGAGATCGCCGGAGGCGTCCTGTCGCGTGCCGCCCTGGAGGACCTCGCGGTGCAGCGTGCTGACGTCGCCGAGCAATTCGCGGCGCTTCTCCAGCAGCATCTCGCGGAACATCTCCAGATCTCGCGCGGTCAGTCCGCTGTCAGCAGGGTTGATCGGCGGCGGCGGAACGACCACCGGGCGCGGCGTTGCAACGGGTCGGGCCGCGGTTCGCGGCCGGGCGGCTGCGCGGCTGGACGGGGCGCGGCGCGCGGAAGGCTTGGAAGCGGTTTTTCCCGCGGGCTTTCTGGCCTCGGCACGGGAGGCGGTATTTTTCTTGGGTTGCTTCTTGGGCACCGGTGAATTTCCCTGCGGCGGCTACGTCCGACGCACGTAAGTCCATATCGGGGCGAACTTTACGAATTAGTTCGCAGCCTAGTAAGTATACCTGACGGGTAGGGCCGTGTCAATGCGAGGTTCGCAGCCGCGCATCGTTCGCTACAATCTCCGCCGATGATCCGCCTGACCCGCGAGGTTCGTTTTTCCGTTGATCGCGACTGGGCCGGGCGAGTGGAGTTTTCGCGGCCGGTCACGAACTCGTGGGCCGGCTGGCCTAGCGCGGTGGGGATCGTGCCGTTCCTGAAACTCCGCGCCAGCGTCGTCGGCGAGCCCCATCCGCGCACCGGCTACCTGTGCAACATCAAACAGCTCGACGACCTGCTCCGACGGCATGCCATCCCGCTGGCCGCCGAGCGGCTCGCCTCGCGCGGCTGGCGCGTGGCGGCGGAGCGCCTGCTCTCGGAGCTGTGGGCTGCGGTGGATGCGAACACGCCCGCCGGTGCAGCGCTGGCGGCCCTGGAACTGGCCGCGACGCCGCATTTGCGATTCACAATCGAACGGGAGAACCCCGCGATGGTGCTTCTGACGCAGCAGTTCGAGTTTTCGGCGGCGCACCGGCTGCACTGCGGCGACCTGTCGGACTCGGAAAACCGTGCCGTGTTCGGCAAGTGCAACAACCCGAGCGGTCATGGGCACAACTACCTGCTCGAGGTGACTGTCGCCGGCCGGCCGGATGAGCGGACGGGAGCGGTGCTGCCCCTGCCGCAATTCGAGGAGATGGTGAAGCAGCGCGTCATCGACCGGCTGGATCACACGCACCTGAATCTCGACACCGCCGAGTTTCGCGACGTCAATCCGAGTGTCGAGAACATCGCCCGCGTCATCTGGGGAATGCTGGCGCCGCATGTCGCGCCGCCGGCGCGGCTGGCGTGCGTGCGCGTCTATGAGACGCCCAAGACGTGGGCGGAATATGAGGGGAGTAGCGAATAGCGAATAGCGAATGGCGAATGGCGAATGGCGAAACTGAGGGGCATCGGCGTTTCGCCGGTGCATGTAATCGCAATTGCACCGGCCAGAGGCCGATGCTCCCCATATCAGGCGTGGATCAGGAGCGTCGACTCGACCGGCAGGTGGTCGGCGACGGTCGTAATCACGTCGCCGTGCAGCGCCCGCAGCAGCGCCGCCCGCCGCGACACGCCAAGAATCACGAGATCGACCGCGTACGTGGCGGCGAAGTCGAGAATGGCGTCGGCGGCTTTTCCGCCGGCCGAGTAGATGAGCTGCAAAGGCACGTCGGCTTCGACCGCCCGCGTCTGGGCATCGGCGAAGAGCTGCCGCGCGTCGGGGTCTTCGTCCGGCGAGAGCGTGCGGATCGGCCCGCCATAGGTCACGTTCACTTCGCGCACGAAGAGCAGGAACACGTTGGCGTCGCGGTGACGGGCCTCTTCGATGGCAAAGCGGACGATCGATGGGTTGCCGCGGCTGGCGACGAGGATCTTCGGCTTGGAGGGGTCGAACGGCCGCAGCGCAGTGGGCGTCGGTGGCGGCGCGATCGTGGGTGGCGCGGCGGGCGCCGTCGGCCGGGCGGCCGCTTTCGGCCGGCTGACGAAGCGCAGTCCGAGGCCGCCGACAACGATGAAACAGAGGAATGCCGCCGCCATGGGCTTTGTGACCGCGATCGTGACCCAGATGACTCCGAGCACAGCGGCGGTCGTCCATAGCCCGAGACGCTCGCGGGTCTTGGTTTCGGATGCGCCGGTCACGGCGGTGCAGGCGACGTTGATGATGATCGCCCCCACCACGCCGATGGCGTAGAGATCGGCCATCTCGTTCACGCTGCGCGTGAGGAGCACGATCGCAATCGGCAGCACGCATGCGGGCAGCAGTCCGACCCAGGGAACGCCGAAACTGTTGAGCCGCGACATGGCGCGCGGCAGCTCGCCGTCGCGGCTCATCACGTATTGCACGCCGATGAGGCCGAGAATCGCCGTATTGCAGGCCGAAAGCAGCAGCAGGCCGAAGATGACCGAAGCGATGCTCGCCACGACCGGCCCGAGCCGCTGGCGGGCCAGGACGTCCAGCGAGCGCTCATACAGCGCGTGCTCGTGTTCCGTCAGGGCGGGCGGCTCGGGCTGCGCCTGCTGCGCGCCGCGCGGCAGCGATTCCCAGGCTTTGCGGGCGTGTTCCTTGTCGGCGAGCGACGGACCGCCTTCCAGGTGCGGGAGTCCGCAGAACGCGACCGCCAGCAGAATGTTGAACAGAATCACCTCAGCCACGACCGGCCAGATGGCGCGGCGCGAGGTTCTCGCGACCGGCTGCACCATGATGCCGGTCATGCTGGCGACGGCTTCGATGCCGGACAGAGCCAGGACGACCGCGACGAAATCGGTCCAGATGCGCGTCGGGGCGCCGCGCGGCGCGTGCATGGCCCGCAGTCCGTCGTCGAGCGACGGTATGCTGGCGGCGACGATGACGCTGGCGGCGATGAACGACCCCAGCGCGACGTAGAGCGCGAACGTTCCCGCCCGCCGCGGGCCGATGTAATTCAGCGCGCCGATCAGCAAGAGAGCGACGGCGGTCAGATAGGGGAATGCCTCGCGCGGCAGGCCCAGCGGTCCGCCGATGTAGGCCAGCGCCTCGTATCCGGAAATGGCCGCCGTAACGACGTAGTCGGCGAACAGCAGCGTCGCCCCGAAAACGCCCAGGACCGGGTGGACCGCGCGGGCCGACGTGTAGACGCCGCCGCCGTCGGGGTGCAGCCGGCAGACGACGGTGTAGGCCCAACCGACCAGCAGGATGAGGGCGGAGATCGCCGCGACGTGATAGGGCGCCGCGAGGCCGGCGTGAAAGAACGCCAGGCCCATGACGTAAAGCCGGCTCGTCCCGAGATCGCCGAAGAGCATCGGGCCGGCGTGGTACCAGCGCAGATCGCGCGGGCGTTCGCTATGGACGATCATGCGGGCTGGCCCGATGAGGACTCGTATTCGCGCGTCGGCCGCGCGGGTGCCACTGGCGGCTTGTCCGCCAGTGCCGGACGCCGTGCCGACGGCCGTTGCGATGGCGTGAGCGGTTGGTCAGAACGCGACGCGCAAGCGGGCGTCTGCGCCGCAAACGCCTCCCGCGGTCCACACTGGCGGTCAAGCCGCCAGTGGCACCCGCGCCGCCAGTGGCACCCGCGCCGCCAGTGGCACCCGCGCGCGGCCGCCGGCAGCGGCGAGCGCATCCAGCGGCCGCGCTCGCTTGCGCTTCGCGTTCTGACTGTGCTTTCCGGCCCGGGTTGGCTCATCTAGCGCTGCTGATTCAGCCTAAGGAAGTGCTCGTTGATTTCCAGCGCCGCCTTCATCAGCTTCGGCTCGTAGCCGCGCGCCTCGCTCGACCGGACAATCGCGTTGCAGTCCTTCGGCAGGCACTTGCCCGAAAAGCCGCGGGCGTCGGGATAAACGAACGTGTGGTCGCGGCTGATGCGCGTGTCCGCCAACCACACCTCGCGCAAGGCGTTGAAATCGACGCCGTGCGCCTTGGCGATGTCGTAGAATTCGTTGACGAACGTAACCTTGACGGCGTAGAAGGCGTTTTCCATGTACTTCGCCACTTCGGCCGTGGTCGCGTCGCAGAAGTAGAACTGCACGTAGGCGTTGTAGTAGTTCTTGTAGAAGTCCGCCGCCCGCGACGTGTCCTCGCCCGTCCCTCCCAGCACCACGAAGTTCCGCTCGGCCATGTTTCCGAACACGTGCGCCGTCGTTTCGCCCAGGTACTCGGGCTGAAAGACAATCCGCTTGGTGTATTTCTGACGCAGGCGGTCGGTCGTGCCCGGCGCCACGGTCGAGCGGATGATCATCAGTGGGGCCTTCACCCACGCGACGGCTTCCTCGACGATCGACGTGTCGCAGACGTGATCCGCCCGCATCGGCGTCGGCACGCAGATGAAGACGACGTCGCACTCGTTGATGGCGGCCTTGTTCTCGGCGAACTCGCGGCGGTTCGGGTCATAGACGACCGTCTGTTCGCCGCACAGGTTCTGCATCGCGGTCCCCACCACGCCGCCGCCGACGACTCCCACACGGGGCTTGGACACTGCTTAAGTCTCCTGCGCCAGCTTGCGAATACGGAACGTCTCCCGCGCTTGCGCCAGGTGAAAAGCATATCGGAACGCGTGCGTCGCCTCAAACCGGCGGTCCGACCCGACGGCTCGCCGGCCGTGGGTCGATCTGTCCGTTGGGGAACCGGTCTCCGGCCGGTCGGGCGGCGCTGGTCAAGTCTGGGCGCCAGGGCGCCCTCGATTCAAACCTCACCGGTACCCGTTTGCGGGTGCGTGACAGTTTTGGCGGCGGCCCAGTGGGAATCGAGCCCCAAGCGCAAGCGCGTGGGCATTTTCAGGGTTGGACGACTCTCGCAGAAACACCCGCGCGCTTGCGCTTGCGGCTCGGATTGCGACCGCGCCGAAACTGCCACGCACCCCCCGTTCGCCGCCCGTATTGGCGACGCCGCGCCGCCCGCGTTATCATCCCCGCGGTCGGCCACTTCGCCGAAGGCCGGCGATCGAGTGCGGCGCGGATTTGAGCCGGGGCGACATCGAGCCGAGGATTTCTCAGCGCATGGGCCAGGTTGCCGTTCGCAGCGAGCCGCTCCCCGCCGCCACGTACCCGCAAGTTCGCCTCACGCCCGGATTGCTGCTGATCCTGACCGGCCTGACCGCGCTGCTGCTCGACCTCATCTTCTTTACCGGCTACTACATCAGCGACGACAACGAGTACCTCTCCGGCGCGCGGCTGATTCTCGAAACCGGCCGCCTGCCTTCCGAACCGATGCTCGGGCAGAAACGCCTGGCGCTGGTCGGCTGGAACCTGCTCGTCGCGGCGATGTTCGGCTACCGCGTCACGCTGATCGCCGCCAGCTACATCGTGTTTCACCAGGGGCTGATCGTCGGAACGTATCTGCTGGGGCGGCGGATGTTCGACTGGCAGACGGGCGTGCTGGCCGCCTGGTACGTGGCAACGCTGCCGATCATCGTCGCCTTCAGCTCGACGATCCTGCCGGACATTCCGATCGCATGCTTCACGGTCCTGGCGCTGTGGTGCTTTCAGACGGCCTATGACCGTGCCGATCGCGGCCGTGGCAGCGGCGCGCTATGGACGTTCCTGGCCGGACTCAGCGTCGGGGCCGTCTATCTCATCAAGGAGTTCGGGCTGATCCTGCTGCCTTTCTTCTTCTTCGTGTGGCTCTGCAAGGAGTGGAAGCGGCGCGGCTGGATTTCCATCTGGCGCGGGGCGATGTTCCCGCTCGGCTTCGCGCTGATCTTCGCCGGTGAATACGTCGCCCTGAGCTGGTTGACCGGGCGGCCGTTCTGGCGATTGGAATGGACCAACAAGCCGGAGGAACTGCCGGAGTGGCTCAAGATCAAGCTCAACGAGCGGATTCACTGGCTGAAACGCTACGAGTGGATGCGAACGGAAACGCACCGCTTCATGTACCCGATCCCCGCCCGCGCCGTCTGGCTGGTTTGCCTGCCGATCTTCCCATTCCTGAAGCGGTCGGCCTACTCGATTCTGTTCCTGGGCCTGTGGATTTTCCTTTATCTCACGTGGGGCTCCATGAGCCTGACCACGTATCTGCCGCCGTCGATCCAGGGGCGCTACTACATCCCGGTCACGCCTTTCCTGATCCTCGTCGCCGCCGCCGTGATCGTGACCGGGCTGCGCGGCCTGACGGCGCGGTTGCCCACCGCGCGCCGCGGCATCCTCGTTTCCTCGGTCGCGCTGCTCGCGATCTGGCCGTTCGTCGACCTTCGCGGCGTCGATCTGTTCGCGGGCAACAACTACAACGCGCCGATGTACGGCAACGTGATGAAAGCCGTGCAGCAGGCCGAGGCACAGCGCGACCGGCCGGTCGTGCTGAGCGGGCTTCTGGCGGGCCCGCTGAAGGAGGCGCTGCACGCCGGCCGCCCCGCGAACCTGCTGCTGGCGCAGGAGCTGACGCCGCTCGAGATCGAGCGCATGCTGGTTGAGGGCGGATGCTATTTCGTCGACGCCTACCGTTACTCCGTCTTCGGCGTCGAGCTGCACCGCGGACGCCGGTCGGAAGCCTGCCCGCTGGACGCCGACGTGCACGGCGCCGCCTGGCACAACCGCGCCGGCCGCCTCCAGGCGCGCTCGCTGGGAGTGGTCCGCTCCATGACCAGCCGCCGCGCGGAGCTGGGAATGGAGCTTTTCCACGAATTTGACCAGGGCTGGGCCGACTATCTGGTGCGGCGCTCGCGGATGTCGATGAGCGCGCTGCGCGCCGACGTCAACCAGGGCGGCTTCGACCCGCTTTTTTTCGCGGCCCAGTTGTACGAGGTGAAGCGAGCGCCGCGCATCGACGAGACGTTGCACTGGTTCGCCCGCCACGGACGGATTCGCGATATCACCCCGCGCGCCGACGACGACGGCCTGTCCGTGATCGGCTGGGAGGTCGTGACCCGCGGCGGCGCTTATGCGCTGTCGGCAACGCCCGACGGCGAGCTCGAATTCGACCTGACGCAAAGCAACTCGACGCTCAAGCTGACGCCCCGCGCCGACGCCCCGCGCATCCGCGTCCCGGCCGGACACGCGTGCACGCTGGTGCTCAGCGTCCGCGGCGGCCCGAGCGTGTGGGCGAACGTGCGGCTGAACGTGTCGGATGAGCGCGATGCCATCGACGACGATCAGGTTGAGACGGCCCGCCTGGCGCGAAACGACCAGATGATCGTCGAGCTGAAGCCGGCCGATTCCGTCCGCGACGTGCGGCCCATGATTGTGCTGCGCGGTTTCGGGCGCATCTGCGTCGAGGGCTGCACGCTGCTGATCGAGCCGGCGCAAAGCGACGACGAAAAGTGACGGAAAGCGATTCCGCAGCCACCGCTCCGATCCGAGCCGCGCGCGTAAGCAAGCGGTTCTTAAGCCAACGCTCCCTCACGGTCGCGGCTCGGAATCGAGGAACCGCTCCCGTCGCGGCTCGGAATCGAGGAACTGCTCCCTCACGGTCGCGGCTCGGAATCGAGGAACCGCTCCCTCACGGTCGCGGCTCGGACAGAAACTTCGCTTACGGCGCCCCGGCGATCAGCTCAACAAACGCGTTGATATCCAGCACATTCACCTCGCCGTCCAGATTGGTGTCGGCCAGGCTGCGATCGCACAGCGGAAAGGCCGCTTCGTAGCCCGCGGCGTCGATCAGCGCCAGCACGAACGCATTCACATCCAGGATGTTCACATCTCCATCGCAGTTCAGATCGCCGCGAAACAGTTCCTGCTTCAGAGGATTCTCCGCCTCGACGGACGGGAACAGGAATCCGATCGCCTGCGGAAAGCGCGCCGCCCAGGCCGCCTCATTGTGCTGATGGCCGTAACCCACCACGTGCCGCAGCGTGCCTTCAATCACGTATCCCTTGCGGATCAGCACGTCGCGCAGGTTCATCGTCAGCCAGGCGTTGTCGCTGGACGCGCCGCTGTCCCCGCTGTCAAGGTAGACACGGAGCTGGCGGTAGGGCTCGGCGCCGACGCGCGCGGGGAAATTCGGCAACTGCCACGATCCGGACATCGGTCCGCAGCGTGAGAACGTCGCGTTGTGATCCCACCCCAGATAGAGCGACACCACGCCGCCCAGGCTCGATCCCAGCGTCGCGGTGTGATCGCGATCGGCGAGCGTCCGGTAGTTCGCGTCGATCACCGGCTTCAGCTCGTTGATCACAAACTGGGCGTAGACGTTCGCCCGCCCCGGCTGGCCGCTGCCGGGGCCGATCGGCACAATGTCGTCCGGCGGGATGTAGTCGCGGGCGCGGTTGGCGGTGTTGTCGATGCCCACCATGATGATCTCGCGGATCACGCCGCTGCGCGTCAGCGTGCGGGCGGTGTTGTCCGCGTTCCAGGAGCCGAACGGACCGACGTCGAACACGTTCTGGCCGTCGTGCAGGTAAAGCACCGGGTAGCGCTTGGACGGGTTCTCCGCATATCCGCGCGGCACGACGACGCGATACGGGCGGTTCTCATTCAGCGCGACGGAGAAGAACGCGCCGAAGTTGGTTTGCTGCGGCTCGCTGACCGTGGCCGGCGGCGTGTAGTCGAAGAGCTGACCTTCCTGGAGAAAGAAGGCGTCCAGCAGCGTGCTGTACAGCCCGACCGACGGGTCGCGCCCGCTGCCTGCGCCGTTCGTCATGTAGAACTCCAGGCTCCGCTGCGCCTGCCCGACGCCCACGGCCTTCCAGCGCCGCTCGCCCGGCCCGCGGCCCGGACCGGCGTCGATCATCGTCGTCGCGGTGTACGTGGCCGCGCCGGCCACACGCCAGTTCAGCACCGGCGGGCTCCAGCCGCTGTGGTAATACAGGGCCTTCTTCACCGGCCCGCTGAAGCCCGGCGAGGTTGAGCCGTTCAGCACCGATCCAATCGGATTGTGATTCGCCGGATTGGACCACTGCGTGACGCTGTCGCTGCGCCACGTGTACTGGTAGATGAAATTCGTGCCGCGCGGAATGGCGACGTCGACCTGCCAGAGCGGATAGCCGCCCGGTTCCAGCTTGAGCGCGTAGGCGGGGTTGTTCGAACCCAGCTCCGGAATGTTGCCCAGTACATAAACGCTCTGGCCGGCCGACGTGCTGCGGTTGATCTCAAAATGGACCGTCTCCCGCTCGACCGCCCCGGCAGTCGACGCCCTCAACCCGACGAAAAGAGCCATCGCGAGAACGCCTGTACCGCGCTGCATTTCCGATCCTCGCACGATCTGATCATCGCCGACAGATTCCGACACGCAATTGGCGGGCCGGCTGCGAACCGGGCTGCCGAAAAACGTCAGGGCCGCCAGGACCGTCGAACAGTACCGTCTCATTCAGTTCGCGAGGGGCCGGGCCAACACTCGCCGGCTCAACGGCCCCCGCAATTATAACGATCATCGCCGGGATTCAGGTCCGGGACGAGCGAACGGCCCGAAAGCCGCGTGAAACGACAAATCCGCTACGACTATTGGTGCCCGTAACCGATTCTGCCGCGATTCGCGGCCGAACGGATCGCAAAATAGAGCGCAGACCAGACGAAAAATCGCTTGACAATTCGGACAAGCGCGACAATAGTATCCAAATATCGGTGGGATTCCGCCGATTCCGCCGATTCCGCCGATTCCGCCGATTCCGCCGATTCCGCCGATCCCGCCGATCCCGCCGATCCCGCCGATCCCGCCGATCCCGCCGATCCCGCCGAGATCGGCAGAGAGCTTCTCGTCTGAAAAGGAGATTGACATGCAGGACCAGAGTGTACGATGGCTGCTTCGCTGCGCAGCCTGCGCGATGCTGGCTGCTGCGGTTCCGATCCTGGCGTTGAGCCAGGGGAGCAACTACATATGCGACGAAACCTGGGAAATCTGGGGTTGCAGTCCTGGCGGATACGCCTGTTGTGCCGACACTTCGTACGCTTGCCAAACATCCGGCACATCGCTGAGCAAGATCGGGTCCATATTTCCCTACTTCAACTGCATTGTCGACGTCGGTGCACCCTGTGAAACCAAGAACATGCTCTGCCAACAGGACACGTACTGGAAGAACGCCGACTGTACCGACTGGTGCAATGCATATATGCGCTACGCACGCGGGTGTTTGCCGTGGACGCCGTGATTCGCTCGCTCGCCCTGTGAGCCACACATGAAGGAGTCAGCAACATGAGAGTATACGGGACGTGTATCGGACTGCTTCTGGTGTGCACTGCAGGATATGCCCGCGGCCAGTCGACGCCGGCAGCGCGACCAACACCTGCATACGACGCGGCCGATGCATTGCGCGCTCACGTGCTGGACGTCGCGGCGTCTACACAGGACCACCTTCGGGCGCTGCGCGCCGAGTTTGTCGTCGAATATCAGGCGGACCTGCGGCAAGTTCCGGAATCCGTGCTTTCTCTGCAACCTCACCTGAGGTTCAACGACGGTCATGTTCGCGGCACCATGTCCTGGGCGAAAGACGATGTTCGCGAACGCCTCTTGATTCATTTCGATTTGGATCAGCCCAACGATGCGGCGCGCTGGGCATACGAAGACATGCTCTACGTCGATGACGGCAGAATGCTCATCCAGAGCGTCCTGCGTACGCGCCAGAACATCATACTACACTCAGGCAAAGGTCTGCCCACGCGCACCCCAAGTGACTGGTTGTTCCCGGGCAGCTATCGCTTCGGCTTTGCGGAAATGCGCGCCGACGCCGCTTGGACGATTCGCATTACCGATGAGCGCGATGAACGTGTACATCTCAGTTTCTCGCGGCACACTGAGCCGCCGGTTGAATGCACTCTCGATTCCGAGTTCGAGTATGCCGTAACCGAATGGAAACAGGCGTTTCCCGAATCGACCTCCATCGTTCGAATTCAGTATCGACGAGATGATCAGGCACGTCCGATAGCCTCGCGCGCCGATTGGGAGGTGTTCGACTCCGGGAAGACCGCGCCTCGGTGGATCGGCAAGATCCGTGCCAACGAAGTGTGCATTGGATCCCAGCCGCCGGAGTCGTTCCTTTTCCCTTTCATGCCCGGGCAGATATTCGCCGACAACCGGCCGCTTCACGATGGAAGCGGCGACGTCCGGCTGATGAAGGTGGACGCATACGGTGAACTTCAGCCGCGGCAGCCGATGCAACCCCCTCACGGGCCGTCGAAACGCCGGCCGTTGGGTGCAAGCACGCCGGCGTTCTCGGCGACGATTCTCGTCGGATTCTCGGCCGCGTTGCTGTGCCTGTCGCGTCGCCCGAAGCGGTCTCCGGTGATTGACCGGCGGTGATACTGGGCGGGGCCACAGCACGGGCAATCAGTGCGCGAAACGCCCGCGAGCGCGGCGCGCGCGGGCGCTTCGGCGGGCTGAAGTCCGCCGTGACACTCTAACGCGAGGGATACCGCGAAGGCCGCGTTGCCCGTCATTTTTCCGCCAGCGCCCTCTCAATCAGCTTGATCATCCCGTCGTCGTCCGGCTTGGTGCGCGGACCGAAGCGCTGCAGGATCTTGCCTTCGCGGCCGACGACGAACTTCGTGAAATTCCACGGAATCGGCCCGCCGTTCTCGCCCAGCTTCTCTTTGGACGTCAGGTACTTGTACAGCTCGCAGGAATCATCCCCCTTGACTGAGACCTTCGAAAACAGGTCGAACGTCACGCCATACTCTGACTTGCAGAATTCCTTGATCTCCGGATTCTCGCCCGGCTCCTGTCCGCCGAAGTTGTTGGCCGGAAACGCGCAGATGCGCAGCCCCTTGTCCTTGTACTTCGTGTAGATCTCCTGAAGCTGCTTGTACTGCGGCGTCATGCCGCATTCGCTGGCGGTGTTCACCAGGATGACGACCTGCCCCTTGTAGCGGCCCAGCTCGACGTCCTTTCCGTCGATGTCCTTCATCGTGAATTCGAGCGGTGACGCGGCGGTTTCGGCCGTGACCGCCTTCTTGGCGCCGCCGGCGGCCGCGGCGGGCGGCTGCGTCGCGGCGGCCGGTTTGTCCTTGGAATCGTCGGCGCAGGCCGCAAGGGCCAGGCAGAACGCGCATAGTGAAACCGCCAAACGCTGCGAAACGTGGATCGTCTGTCGCACGGCTATCTCCTCAATTCGGCCCGTTTAGTCTCAAAAGTCAATCCGGCGCTCGCCCGCGGTCAGAACGCGAAGCGCGAGCGAGCGCGGTCGTGTACGGGGATTTCGAGTCTGTCCACGGCGCGCTCGCTTGCGCTTCGCGTTCTGAATGGGCGGTTCGTTATCCCACATGGCGTACATCCGCGGCCAGGTGATGCAGGTGGTCCAGCACGCGCGGCGCAATCAGCACATCCAGGATCACGCGGCTGTCCTCATAACGCCGCTCCAGCACTTCCGCGAATCGCTCGACAAAATCCAGCGCCCGCCCCTCGCGGATCGGCATCGACAGCGTCAGCCGCCGCTGTTCGCCCTGCATGCAGCGCTCGACCGCGTCCGCCAGGTGCGGCAGCCCGTCGCCGGTGCGGGCCGAAATCACCAGACCATCCGAGTACTTGTTCCGCAGCGCCGCCAGGTCGGCCTCATGCGTCGCGTCCGCCTTGTTCAGCACCAGCAGCGTCGGCTTGTCTGCGGCCCCCAGGCTGCCCAGCACCGCGTTGACGGCCGTGATCTGCTGTTCCACCGCCGGGCTGGACGCATCCACCACGTGCAGCAGCAGGTCGGCGTGAATGGCCTCTTCCAGCGTCGCCCGAAACGAGGCCACAAGATGGTGCGGCAGATCGCGGATGAACCCGACCGTGTCCGAGAGCAGCGCAAATCGGCCGCCTGCCAGCGGCCAGCGGCGCGTCAGCGTATCCAGCGTCGCGAACAGCTTGTCCTCTTCCAGCGCCCGCGCCCCGGTGAGGGCGTTCATCAGCGTCGACTTGCCGGCGTTCGTATAGCCCACGAGCGACGCCGTGAAATAGTCTTTGCGCGCCCGCACCTCGCGCACCTTTCGCTTGTCAATCTGCTCAAGCTGCCGCTTCAGAAATGAGACGCGCTTGCTCACCAGACGCCGGTCGATTTCGATCTGTCGCTCGCCCGGACCGCGCGTGCCGATGCCGCCCACCGCGCCCACTCCCGTGCCGCCGCCGGCGCCGGCGATGCGCTCCAGGTGCGTCCACATGCCGCGCAGCCGCGGCGCCGTGTATTCGAGCTGCGCCAGCTCCACCTGTAACTTGGCCTCGTGCGTGCGCGCCCGCCCGGCGAAAATGTCGAGAATCAACTCGCTGCGGTCGAGTACTTTCCGCAGCGTGCCCCGCTCCAGCTCGCGAATCTGCGAAGGCGAAAGGTCGTTGTCGAAAATCACCACGTCCGCTTCATACGCGTCGGCCCGCTGACGGATCTCCTCAACCTTGCCCTTCCCCACGTACGTCGCCGGCGCAATCCGCGTCCGCCGCTGCACCACGCGCCCCACCACCGTCGCCCCCGCCGACCGCGCCAACTCCGCCAGTTCCGCCAACGGATCAGATGAAAACGAGATGCGCTCGGCGACCACGCCGACGAGAATTGCACGTTCCTGGCGGACCCGCAGGTCCTGGCGGACGTTGACTGACACCCACACATCCCATGCCCGCCGCGCGGGCGTACGCTCGCCCCTCATTATACCGCGCAGCCCGCGCCCGACCCGTCGTATTGCCCCGCCATCGCTGCGCGGGCACTCGTCGGTTTTGGGTGCCATGCCCACGGACTCTGCGTGGGCATGCCGACGCAAAGGCCGTCGGCATGGCACCCTCGGTTGAAAGCAGACCAGAACTGCCGCACGCGGCGTGCAGCCGGTTTCAGGTTGCCTTCCGTCCGAACCCGCCGCGCCAAGCGGCGGGGTGACGTCCCCGGCCTGCGGGGCACCGCTCGCTGACGATCGTCACCCCGCCGCTTGGCGCGGCGGGTTCGGACAGACCAGCCCGCGGCGGGTTCACCCCGGGACCAGGTACCCCAGGTGCAGCTCCGCGTGCCGCAAGTTCAGTTGAATGCGATCCGCGTCCGAGAGCGGCCCGAACGCCGGGCTGTGAAATCGCGCCGGCTCGCCTTTCTGAAGTCGGCGCAGTGCCGCCCGCAGCCGCCGGGCGCCCTCTTGTGTCGTCAGCACCTCGGTGCCGAACGTGCCGTCAGCGGTATTGGGAATTTTCACGCCCTGCGGCATGCCGTCACGCAGGTAGGCTCTGACCTTGAATTTCAGAATCAACCGGATGAACCACGGCACCTTCATCGGATATCCCTCCCAGCCGTAGTTGATCCACGTCGCGAGGTGGCCGAAAACCTGTCCGGTCGTCCAGTTCCCGACGCGCTTCAACCGGCCCTCGGTGTCGGCGGCTTCGATACTGTCAATCTCCGTGAGCAACTGATCGATCGTGGCGAACCGCAACGCGCGATGCTCTTTCACTTTCGATGTGTCGACGGGCATGGGCCGTCTCCTATTGTCACCGCCGGTGAGGCGCCGCTTGCTTACGAACGTCAACCCGCCGCTTGGCGCGGCGGGTTCGGAAAAACGGCCCGGCCGGCGGCGCGTGACAAAAACCGCTCTTACCCACACCTGTCGGCCGGCGCCGACCGGTCGACGCAGTGTAGCCAGCCCGGTTCGGAATAGAATAGCATTGCTGCCGGACGACGCTCCGCCACGACCTTCGGGGAGGAGTGTGAGGCGCAATGAGCAGCACAGGTGCGGCATGAGCGAATCAGTCGAAGTGCGGGTGCTGCTGTTCGGCGCCGCCGCGGACGTTGTCGGCTGGTCGGAGAAAACCTGGCCGCTGCCCAGCGGGGCGCTCCTGGCGGACCTGATTGCGGCCCTGGAATCGGCTCACCCGCGACTGGCCGAAGCCCGCGGCAAGCTCGTCTTCGCCGTCAATGAGCGCTACGCCGGCCCCGCGACGCCGCTGGCGCCCGGCGACGAGATCGCGGTGATTCCGCCCGTTTCAGGCGGCCAGACCGCTCCGCCCGTCCTGCCCCCCGCGCGGCTGACGCGCGCCCGTATCGACGTCGAGCGGCTCGCACGCGAGATCGCGGCTACACAGGTCGGAGCCGTCGCGACATTCGTCGGCTTGGTGCGCGAGGAGCAAGACGCGTCCGGCCGCGCGTTGATCGCACTCGAGTACTCGGCCTATGAACCGATGGCGCTGGTCGAGATGGGCGCGATTGTCGAAGCCGTCACATCCGCGCGTCCGCTTCACGCCGTGCGGCTGGTTCATCGCCTCGGCCGCCTGGCGATCGGCGAGGCGTCTGTCGCCGCGCTGGTCTCATCGCCGCACCGTGCTGATGCGTTCGACGCCTGTCGCGAGCTGATAGAAAGACTCAAGCAGTCGGTCCCGATCTTCAAGAAGGAGATCTGGGCCGACGGGGGCGCCACATGGGTGAACGCCATCTGATCGCCGCCGTCGCGCTGCTGCTGCTTGCCGCCGCCGACGGTTGCTCGCGCAACCAGCCGCCGGCGGCAGCGACGTCACAGCCGGCAGCGCCAAGCGAAGGCCTGACGCTGCTTACGCCGGGGTGGGACGCGTGGACGCGCGACGAAGCCGTCGCCAGGCTGCCGGACGCCGACGCCGCCGTCAGCGCCGCCCTGCGCCTTGTTCGACTGGCGGAAATCGAGCCGCTTTGCGCTCCGGCCGACATCACTGACCGCACCGTCCGCCAACTGCGCGTCGCCTCGCTCGCCGACGCGGGCTGGGCGCTTGGCTTCGCGCCCGGCGCGGCGACCTCTGCAGCGCCGGCTGCGCTGCGGCTCGCGGCCCCGGTGCTGATTGCCACCGATGGCACAGTCCATCGCATCGCGGAGGGCGCCGAAGAGGAGACCCTGCTCTTGCGCGTTTCCGACCGGCCCGACTCGTATCCTCACCTGCTCGTCTCCGCGCGACGCGTCTGGCTGGCCGGTCCGCCCCCGCAGGCGGCGCTGCAGTTGCGCCCTGCCGTCCATGTGCGGCTCGGTATCGTCGAAGAAACCGGACTTGGCCGGATCGTCGTCCTGTGCCGATCTCCGGCCGGACCGACCGTCGCCGCGCGCTATGCATGGGATGTGTACGAGCAGGTTTTCGTCGGACCGGCCGCTGAGCGTCTGCCCGATCCTCCCGGCGGTCGATTCGAGCTGGACCTGGACGCCAGCCCACTGCTTCAGCCGGTCGGCGGCGAAATCCCCGAGCCAACGTCGCAGCCCGCGGCCGAGTTCTTCCCGCGTGGCGTGCCGATTTTCTTCGTCTACCGCTCGCCGGATTGGCGGTAGCGCCGGTCGCGTTGTGGTCCGAGCCGCGCGCCTGAGCAAGCGGTTCTTAAGCCTCTGCTCCCTCACGGTCGCGGCTCGCCAAGACCGATGCCGGGGGCGAAGCTCTCCGTGTAACGCCGCACAATCCGCTTCGGCTGCCCGCCGGCGTTGTAGTCGAACCAGGCCTCCTCCAGCAGCGTCTTCTCGTCGTTGACAACCTGGTAGCTCATGAGCCGGTTATTGGCGGTGTCATACTCCGCCGGCTCGTCGATGTCGTAGACGCACGTCGTCTCGCGCAGGCCGACCGCGTCGAATCTCGTCCGGCGGTTGCCGTTGGCGTCGCCCAAGAAACCATGCCGCCGGACGCTGGGCTTCGAGTACTCAGCCCAGCCTACGCGACTACGCGACTCAGCCCAGCCTACGCGACTTCGAGTACTCAGCCCAGCCTACGCGACTCAGCCCAGCCTACGCGACTGATACCACCGAGCCCCGAGATGGCCCAACGTAATCGGCGCCGTGCCCGGTGCGCCGTCGAGTACCAGCATGTCCCGCTCATAGCCATACTCGCCGGCGTAGCCGTAACGCGGAAACCCGCTCGGCAGCGAACCCACCGGCTCGCCGAACGCCGTGTAAGCCACAGCCGGGGGCGGCTGGGCCACATTTCCGCCCGCGTCCGTCGTCAGCATCGTCGAGCCGACCAGGTCGCCGTGGTAGTAGCGCGTCTCGCCGGTCGAAACCGTCTGCTGCCCCGCCGCCCCGCCGGCGGGCAGATACCGGGTGCGCTCCACGGGCGGCGGAAACTGCTCCTCGATGCAGTCGGGCACGAAGCCCTCCGGCATCGTCACGCCGAAATCCGCATAGGGCGTCAGCCCCAGCGTGTCGGTCCAGGGCTGCTCGGCGGTGGTCGGCTTCCAGGTCATCGCTTGCGGCCCGTCCACATACACCGTCATCTCGCGCGTCGCGAAACGCGCCCCCATCCCATCATAGTAGAACTCGCGCCCGACGCCCGCCGCCGGCGGCACGCCCGGCGCGCCCGGCCGCGGCTCGTAGGAGCCCGCCAGCACCTGCCCGCTCGCGTCCACCTTCCAGCGGTCCCACAAGACCCGCCAGAGCTGCCCGCTGCTGGTGTAGTACATCGCCAGGTCGCGGCGCCAGCGGTACTCCTCGTGCTCGCCGGTCACCGGGTCGGGCGCCGGGTCGAAATCCTTCACGGTGATGTTCGAGGTGTTGCCGTTCTTGCAATAAGTATACCGCACCGTCCGCCGGCGGACGCCGTTTTCAAGCTCGTCGTAGCCCAGCAGGCGGTTGTTCCAGGTCGAGAAGTCGCGGTCATACAGCGGCGGCTCGCCCGGGCGGCGGATCGGCGGCGGAGGGCGGCACGGCGTCGGCCTGCACGTCGTACCAGTAAACGGTCGACTTGCCGCTCGCCGCGTCGAAGCGGCCCAGGCGGTTGCCGAGTTGGTCGTAGGTGTACGTGATCAGGCACACGTACGTCGGCTCTCCGAAGGAACCACGCCGCCGGACGCTGGGCTTCGAGTACTCAGCCCAGCCTACGCGACTACGCGACTGGGTACCCAGAAGGCCGAGCAGAAGGAAGACGATTCCATCCCGGCGTGCTGCCGTGCGAAAAAGGACGGAAAATAACCGGTGATCACCGACGGGGCGATGGATCGGCGAGCCAAGCACGATTCCGTGCGGCGAAGCCATTATCCCCCAATCGTGATGAGCGGCACATTCTGATTCATCGGTCCGGCTGGTGCTTTGGCGGCGATCACCTTCGCGAGGATCGCGTCTGCATGTTCGCGGTGCAGGCGAATGCCGTCCCAGGCGTCGAGCAGACTGGCTCGATTGCGGTCATGCACACACGGCACGAGCGCGCCGCGGGACGTAAGCCGAATTCGACGGCAGCGCTCGCAGAAGGGACGGGTAGTCGGGGCGATGACCCCGACCACGCCGCGCACGTCGGCGCCGTTGACGGCGTAGTCGACAGCGGGCTGGCCGGGCGAATGATGGATCTCGTGCATATGGAAGCGGTTCGCGAGTCGCGCGAGGATCTCGCCGGCCGGCACGAGGTGCTGGTCGAGGACGTGCGACGAAGGGCCAATCGGCATGACCTCCAGGAACCGCACGACGCAGGTGCGACTCAGCCCCCACTCGGCGATCGAGACGACTTCGTCGTCGTTGAGGCCCCGCTGCACAACCACGTTGAGCTTCACCGGTGTGAGGCCCGCCTCGATGGCGGCGTCGATTCCCGCGAGCGTGCGGCCCAGGTCGCCGCCGCGCGTGACGTGCCGGAAACGATCGGGCGCCAGCGTGTCGAGCGAGATGTTCACGCGCGCCAGGCCGGCGTCGCGAAGCAGTCGGGCGCGCTGGGAAAGCGCCTGCCCGTTGGTTGTCAGCGTGACCTCGACCAACTCGGGCAACGCCGCAATTCGCCGAACCAGTGATCCTACCTGCGGATGCAGCAGCGGTTCGCCGCCGGTCACGCGCACGTGGCGAATTCCGTGATCGCGCGCGAGCCACTCCACCGCCTGCACGCCGAATTCGACGTCAATCATCTGCGCCGCGTCGACGGAGGGCTTGGACGGAACGCAATAGCGGCAGGCGAGGTTACAGTGGTCCGTGATGGACAGCCGCAGGTGGTCGATCTGGCGCCCGCATCCGTCGATCACGTGTGAACGCCCCCGGCCGCGCGAGTCAGGCTGATCTGCTGCCCGGCGTACAGTCGGCCGGGCTCGATCACACGCGCAAGATACCCGCATCGCCCGGCAACCGCGGCTTGCAGCCGAGCGTCGATCTTGTCGAGAACGTAGCAGGGCTTGCGAGGCTCGCTCAGCTCAAGCAATGGACCACCGTCGAACTGCAATCGGTCGCCGGGCGCTGCCTTCTGCACGTGCAGTCCACGCACAGTCAGATTCTCGCCGATTACGCCCGGTGCGACGGCGAATCCCTCCGCGCGCAGCTCCTCGAGCAATTCAACGTCCTGAATGCAGACAGCGCGATGCGGCCGGCGGTGCTTTTCATGATCATGACCGTCGCCGACGAGGCCGTCGGCCCGCACCTCCGCCCAATCGACCGGGTGCTTTGGAACGCCGCCGGTGGAAGTACAGACTGCGACGACTTCCGCGTTCATCCCATTGCTGTCAGTCCTGCTCATGGGATGAACCTTCGGCAGGGGCGGCCCGATACACCGGCGCTGACGAACGCGCGGATGGGCCCAGCTCGCGTTCGAGCGATGCTAGGTCGGCGCGCACGAATCCGAGGGCAAAATCCACGATGGTCCGGTAGTGGGCGCTGG
Source organism: Phycisphaerae bacterium RAS1 (assembly GCA_007859745.1). NCBI lineage: Bacteria > Pseudomonadati > Planctomycetota > Phycisphaerae > Phycisphaerae bacterium RAS1. The sequence continues at coordinate 25,850 of SMLU01000002.1, forward strand.
TGGATTTGTCGTACAGCCTGTCGCGTAGTGCCCCCAGCCAGGAATCGACGTGGGCTGCCAGGAAATCTCGCTGCATCTCGCGCGCCCGGCTAAGGCGCGGGGCATCGCCGGTCGCCTCGAAATCTTGTTCCTTCCGGCAAAGATGCGCCACGTACGCCAGCTCCAACCCGATATGGTCGGGTAATTCTTTGCAGTCTGACTCGAAGTCCAGCGCGGCCAGGCGATACCACTTTTGCACGTCAACGGCCGACTGCCCCATCAGCAGGCCGCGCACCGCCTGGCCTTCGATTTCGCGGCTGTCGCGATAAACCGATTCGAAGGGCGCCAGATACTTTCCGCCCGGCACGTTGAGCAGATTCATGAACTCAAGGTGGATCTCGCTCAAGGACTCGGAAGCGGGCCTAGGCGCCACCTGCGTCCTGCGCACGTCGTCGCGGTGCAAGCCCGCGCAAACGCCTCGGAAATCGCCGGAGCGCACCGCCGCGACGTCCTGCGGCGTTGGCGGCCGCGTAAAACAGCCGGCCAGAAAGTCGTAGATGGACCGTCGCGCGGCGTTCACGGCGCTCTCCGGGCCTTCTGATTCGAGCATAGCGCTAGCCATTCCCATTCCGCCTCAGGACGAAATTTATGTTTGGCCGGGTCAACGCAGGATCGGAGAATCCCTCCGGTGCGGCGGTCGTTTCGCCTGTGAAGTCATGGACGAACTGAATCGCACCGGTCAGACACGCCGTGGCGCAAGCCGGTTCCAGGCCGACGTCGAGTCGATGGTAGCAACTCGTACACTTGCTGACCTTGTTAGTATCCGTATCGATCCGCGGGGCGCCGTACGGGCAGGCAAACATGCAGCGCCGGCAGCCATTGCACTTTTCCTGGTCGATACGCACGACGCCGTCCGACGCCCGTTTCGTGATCGCGCCCGGCACGGGACAGGACTTGATGCAGGCGGGCTCCTTGCAGTGGTTGCAGGCCAGCGAGACAAACTCGCGCGCCACCGCCGGATACGTCCCGCGCTCGCGCTCGATGACGAGTCGCCAGTCCGTCCGAAGCGGTGTGCGATTCTCGGCCTTGCAGGCCACGAAGCAGGAACGGCAGCCGATGCACCGGTTCAGGTCGATGATCCAGCCGACTTGTGCCATGATTTATATCTCCTTCCGTTCGCTCACACCTTCGTCACCTGCACGCTCGTGTCGTAGAACGCGGCGCTGCCGCCGATCTTGTCCTGGAGCGTGACGTTTCCCAGGCTGGGGTCCAGGCGCATCACCTGCGTGGACTGAATCCCGCCGCCGCGCGTTGCGTCATACGCGGTGTCAGCGCCGTTGACCTTGTGCGGCCGCGAGGACATCTCCCAATGGCCGAAGTGGTGCGAGACGGCGGCTACACCCGGCCGGACCGTTTCCGTGACACGGGCCTGGCCCACAATTCCGGCCGGGTTCGAGCGCGAGCTGAGGCGCACAAAATCGCCGGTCCGGATGCCACGAGCCGCCGCGTCGGCGCTGTTCAACTCGACGAAGTTCCCCGGCTGGATCGATGCAAGCCAGGGGTAGCGCATGGTGTGCATCTGCGTGTGCCAGGCTTTCTTGTACGTGACGAGTTGCAACGGATACTCGCCGTCGGTGGTCGCCAGCGCGTTGCCAGCGGCGTCGCGGATGGGTTCGTATCGGCCGAGACCCTCAAAGTATTCGCCGGTCATCGAATCGTGCGTCTTGGCGAGTTTCTCTGAGAAGAAATACAGCCGGCCGCTGAAATGCGATTTGAGCTTCTCTCCGTCATACGCCTTCTCGTAGCCGTCGAACCGTCCTCCGCGGGCCAGCACGTAGTCCAGTCCCGGACCGCTGTCGTCGGCGGCCATGTTCGTGATGACTTGCCGCCAGTAGTCCCACGCTCGGTCGAGCCCCACCGGCCAGCCGGCAGCCTTGCCCAGCCCGATCAGGATGTCTTCGAGCGTCTTGGTGTTCGGCAACACCGGCGTATAGTTCATGCTGGCGTCGAGCGCACCTACGACGGGCTGCCGTACGCCGCTAGTCTTGGTGAGAATCGTCGGCGCGACGCCCACCACCGACCAGCGCTCGAAGTAGGTCGAATCTGGCAGGACATAGTCCGCCCAGACAGTCGCCTCACCCATCGCAATATCGATCGCCACGATCAGCGGGAGCTTGTTTTCATCGGCGGCGACGCGCTCGAAAGCTGCCCGCGCCGCGGGCGTCGAGTAGGGAATGCCGTTCCAGTACAGGATCAGCGCTTTGGCCGCATACGGATACGCGTCTTCGATGCTCGGGATGATCTCCTGATAGTTGTTGTGCGTCGCGATGGGGAACCACGGCCGCCTGGCGGGATAGCCGTTGCGGGCGAACTCAGCCGAATCTTCGTATTTCGCTTTGGCGCGCGTGATCTGCACACCGGAGTCGGTCACGCCGCCCGGCACCGTGTCAGGGTCATACGGTGCTCCGCTGTAGCTGGTCCGCCAGCCCCCGCCGCCGAACGCGAGGCCGCCCTTCCAGTTGAAGTTCCCGACGAGCAGGTTCAGCGCCAGGATCGCCAGCCCGGAGTACGTCCCATTGGAGTGCTGTACCGGCCCGCGGTACATCGTGACATTTCCGGCGCGGGCGGCGGCGGCAAGCTGAGCCGCGAGGCTCTGGATCGTCGCCACGTCGACGCCGCAGATCGCAGAGTACTCTTCCAGTGATTTCTCGCGCACCCGCTCGAAGTAGAGCTGGAAAGCAGTCTTGCAGGTGATGCCGTTGGCGACCACCTGCCCCGGCAGCAGTTCGGCGGCGTCCACGGTGTTGTACTTGACCGCGGCGCCGCCCGACCATGCCACAAAGTCGCTGTTAGTTCCACCCGGAATGCCGGCCTCATCGGCCCGCAGGAAGGCGAGGGGATGACCGCTGACGATCTTCACCAGCAGCGTCGCGTCGGTGACGTTCAACTCGTTGGTCGGATTCGCCGCAGCGTCATGCGGCCGGCGCAGGAAGCTCGTGTTGTACAGGCCGTTATCGACTAGGTAGCGCCCGATGGCCAAGGCCAGTGCGGCGTCTGTGCCCGGCTTGATTGGAACCCACGTGCCCTTGGAAGCCGCGACGTTGCACAGGGGGTCAACGACGTAGAGCTTGCCGCCGCGCTCAACGAAGTCGATCAGCTTGCGGGCGATTGGCACGAATGGGAAGTTCGCCGAGCAAGGATCGGCGCCAAACCAGAGCACGAACTGGGCGTTGGCCAAGTCGGGCTTGGTGTGGTTCTTCGTGCTCGCCGCGATGCCCATGCCGGTCATGAGCTCGTGCGCGACGTGATGGCTCGCTTCACAGATGCTCGTGTGGTCGAGCTTCGAGTTCACTGTCCCGAACACCTTCTTCCAGAAGCGGTCGTTGAACGCGGCCTGCTGGTTGCGGCCGGGCGAGAAGAGCACCTGGTTGACCTTCTTTCCCAGCTCCGGAGAGGCCGGATCGACCGGCGTGCCCAGGTCGCGGAAAGCCAGCAGCCCCGCGCCGATTTCGGAGAATGCCTGCTCCCAGGTGATCGTCTGCCACTGCCCGGCGCCGCGCGGGCCGACGCGTTTGAGCGGTTCCTTCAGGCGATGCGGGTCGTACAGTGTCTGCATGCCCGCCGCGCCTTTCGCGCAGATGCGGGCGGGCGCGAGCCGCGCATCCTGCGGGTCCGTCGCGTACGGCAAATGCTGCTCCAGGTTGTTCGGGTGATACGGGTTCCCGTCGATTTTGACCAGCACGCCGTCGACGACTTTGCAGCGTATACCGCAGCCGCCGTGGCAACCCTGGCAGACACTGTACTTGATCTCGGCCCGCGGATCGGTCTCGACCAGCACGGGGTCGCCGAAGCTGGCCGCCAGTGCTTTGTTTTCGCGGAAGAAGAACCCAGCGAACGCCGCACCGACGGCCAGCGAGCTGCTGAGCTTGAGGAATGCGCGTCGATCGATCTCGGAATCATGCCAGCCATCGGATCGGGTCGTTTGCGGCTGTTCGGTATGTTTCATCGCTTGCACGATCAGTCTCCTTACGGTCGGACATACAGTTCGAGATTGCCGCCGCCGCTGTGGCATGACGTGCAGCTCATCTCGATCACAAGATCGCGCTCGATGTTCACCGGTTCGCGCAGGCCGCCGGCTGAGTGGCTGAGGAAATCCTCGCCGTTGCTGTGGCACCGAACGCAGCGCGCGTTACCTTCGCCCCAGGACTTGAACAGCATGAGGCTGTGGGCCGCGGGCGTGACGCCATCGAGTGCGACTTCATTCGTACGGTCACCATGACACCCGATGCAGTTGGCGTCGTAGTGACTGGAACCGGCGTCGTGAACGCCGATGAGGTCGAATCCGATGCTCTTGGCCGGAAGCCCAACTTGGACCTTCGACACGTTGTCGTTGCCGCCGGGATGGTCATTCCCACCCGTATTGCCGTTCCCCCCCGTATTGCCGTTCCCCCCCGTATTGCCGTTCCCACCCGTATTGCCGTTCCCCCCCGTGTTGTCGTTCCCCCCCGTGTTGTCGTTGCCGCCGGCATTGTCGTTCGTGTTGTCAGCGACGTTGCCGTCGCCGTTATCGTCAGGGGGGTGATTGAACCACGGACAGCCGCCGATCGACGCCGTGGAGATCACGAGCAACGTTGCTGCGAACAGTCCGAATGATGACCTCATGCCGAGTCTCCTTGCTTCTAGCGCGCACGCCGCCGTTTCTGCACGGTTCGACTGCCCGGTCCCAGCCGTGTACACGTGGCGGTTACCGCAGTGCTGCTTTCCTTCCGCCTCTCACGCGGCTTTGCCGGGGATCGCTCGCGCAGCCGAGTGCCGGCGATACCCGCAACCGCGCCGGCCCGACCATTGCCGCACGGACCTGCACGTGGCGTGCCTGACGCACAACAACCGAGCACACGCTGTTCGTAGGCGGCCACCTCCCTCAACGACAGCCCGGCGAGGTACGCGCGAATGCGTAGTTTCTCCGCCTTCCAGAATTCATGCGTCGGGCAAGCCCGTTCGTCGGTGCATTCGTCGAGACCCAACAGGCAGCCGCCGAAACACCCTGGGCCGTCGACGGCTTCAACCACTTCAAGAACGGTGATGGCGCTTGCGGGGCGACACAGCCGGTAGCCGCCTTGGTAACCGCGCTTCGTTTCGATCAAGCCGGCACGGCTGAGTGCGTGGAGAATCTGAGACAGATAGGGTCCCGGCGCATTCGTGCACTCGGCGATATCTTTAGCGAGAATCCAGCGCTGGCCCGGGTTGTCCAGGCAGCTCAATGCCAGCACGGCGTAACCGGAGGTGTGTGACAGCGACAACATCGCGCACCGTTCAAGTTGTGGTACGTCAGGCTACACTTTGCTGAGGCGAGTGTCAAGAAAATTGATGAGTCATTACTCATCAAGGCGCTGGGCCGGATCGTGCGCCTGTAAGTGATTGTGCTGCAACTACTTGCGAAACGGAGCCGCGCAGGACACTCACCCTCCACGATCGCCGGCGTCATGCGCGTCGTGCAATGCGGGCGGGATCAGATCGGCGGCAGGAGGTCACGCATTTCCAGCCATGACCGGAGCTTCGCCGCAATCGCGCCGCGCACCTGGCGAAACTTCTCCAGGCGTTCACCCTCGTCACACTCCGCGACGGCGGGGTCGTCTAAAGGGCCAGTACTGTCAGTGAGCGCGTAAAACCGGCCATATAGAGGCGCGTCACAACCGGCCAACTTGAGGAGTGGGTGATTCGTCGGCACAGCATGTCCACCGCCCCGCGGCGGCTGGAGGCTGTGCATGGCGAATCAGCTCAAGATGGGCGGGGTGGCACTGTTCAATCTCCAAGCGACCTCCACGTGTGCCACTGCTCTGCGAGCAGTGTCTTCGGTCGCCGGCCACGCCTTCAACCGTCGGGGTGGTCCATCGCCAGAGGAACATCCCGTCGTCCTTCCCAGAACCACGCGCTCGACCATTCCCAATCCGCGGGGTGCGCCACCAACCGTCGCCGGACCGGGTTCGCATAGATGTATTCTAGCACCGCGGCAACGGTCTTTTCCTCGAAACTGTTGTGGTCGAACCCGCCGCCCGGCTGCCAGAAGCGGAACACCTCCCGCGTCGGATAGCGCACCGTCAGCCGGTCCAGCCACGCGGCTTCGCCACGCTCCCGCACATAGGCTTTGGCCGCCGTCGCGACCGGCCGCTTCAACGCCGCGAGAATTCGCCGCATTTCGTAGCGCGGCCGCCGCGGGCAGAGCAGAAGATGTACGTGCTCCGGCTTGATGACGTAAGCCCACAGCGCCGCGTCGTGCTCCCGCCGGGCGCTCTGCATCGCGTCGATCACCCATCGCCGCGCCCGGTCACGCGACAAGAGCGGCACCCGGCGGTAACAGGAGTACGTGAGAAAGTGCGCGTGGCCCGGCTCGTCCCACGCTTTCCGCGTCTTGCGTATCCCGCTCTCCACGCCGGCATGATACCGAACCCGTCGCCGGCAGCCCAAGACACTGCTCGCAGAGCAGTGGCACACGAACCGTCACTCGCGTGCGACGCCGCTCTGACGGTGCCACCCCGCCCGAACGCGACGAGGACGTGGAGATTGGCGATGAGCCTGGAGCCTCCAGAGAAGGTCCGGAAGTTGCAAACGGCGCTGCACGCCAAAGCGAAGGCAGCGCCCACGTACCGGTTCTACCTGCTGTACGACAAGCTGTATCGCGAAGATATTCTGGCGCATGCGTATCAGGCGTGCCGCGCGAAGCGCGGCGCGCCGGGCGTGGACGGCCAGAGCTTCGAGGACATCGAGGCGTACGGCGTGGAACGCTGGTTGGGTGAATTGGCGCAGGAACTCAGGAGCAAGACGTATCAGCCGCAGGCGGTACGGCGGGTGTGGATTCCCAAAGCGGATGGCAAACAACGTCCGCTGGGGATTCCCACGATCCGCGACCGCGTGGTTCAGACGGCGGCGGTGATCGTCCTCGAACCGATCTTCGAGGCCGACCTGCAACCGGAGCAGTACGCCTACCGGCCGCAGCGCAGCGCGTTGGACGCGGTTTGCCACGTCCATCGGTTGCTGAACGCGGGGCATACGGAGGTGGTGGACGCGGACCTGAGCGGATACTTCGACAGCATTCCGCACACCGAGCTGATGAAGTCGGTGGCTCGTCGGATCAGCGATCGACACATGCTGCATCTGATCAAGATGTGGCTGGAAATGCCGGTCGAAGAAGAAGACGAGCATGGGCGGAAGGTGCGAACGTGCCGCGCTCGGGACGAGCATCGCGGTACGCCGCAAGGCGCACCGATCTCGCCGCTGCTGGCCAACCTCTATATGCGTCGCTTCGTGCTGGGCTGGAAGGTGTTGGGCAACGAACGGCGTCTGAAGGCGTACATCGTCAATTATGCAGACGATTTTGTGATCTGCTGCCGCGACACGGCCGAGAAAGCGGCCGCGGCCATGCGGAACATGATGACGACGCTGCGTCTGACGGTGAACGAGGCCAAGACGCGGGTTCGCCGCGTACCGGCGGAATCGTTTGACTTCCTGGGTTACACGCTGGGGCGGTGTTGGTCGCCCAAGACGGGGCGGGCCTACATCGGCACGCGCCCGTCGCAGAAGCGGATTCGCCGGCTGTGCGAAGCGATCCGCGAGGCGACCGAACCGCGCTGGACGCTGAAGACGGCCGAGGACCGCGTGGCGAAACTGAACCCGATGCTGACCGGCTGGGCCAACTATTTTTGTCTGGGTCCGGTGGGATCGGCGTATCGGGCGATCGACCGCTACGTGCGTCTTCGGCTGCGCCACTGGTTACGACGCAAGCATCAACAGCCGAACCGGGCCATTACCCGCTGGCCCGATTCCTACCTTAACAAGACGTTGGGACTGGTACGGCTGGTGCCGCTGGCTCGCAGCTTGCCGTGGGCGAAAGCGTGAGGTCTGGTCCGAGAGCCGGATGCGGGAAATCCGCCTGTCCGGTTCGACGAGCGGGGTGTGGAAACGGCGTCGCGTCGCGGCCACCGCGCCACACCTCGACTCCACAAACGCGACGAAGCCGCCCGAAGCAGGCGAATTCCCCGACAAAGACCCGGCCGAGGGCGGCCGGGCTACACTTTTTCAACGGGCTGCTAGAGGGCCGACGCTACGGTTTTATCAACGGCCTTTACACCTTCGTCGACCGCAGCACCTCTTCGCACGTCGTAACGCCGCGGCGCACCAGGTCCCAGCCCGCGTCGCGCATGTTTACCAGCCCGGCTTTCTTGGCTTCGGGCAGCATCTGCGACGCCGACGCCCGGTTCACCACCAGCTCGCGCAGCGGCTCGGTCATCGCCATCAGCTCGAACAGCGCCCGCCGCCCCGAATAGCCCGTGTTGCGACATTCGCGACAGCCGCGCCCGCGGTAGAGCACCTCGCCGGGCTGATAGGCGAAATCACGCGGGAGCGCGGCCGGGTTATCCGGCTCGTAGGGCTCCTTGCAGTGCTTGCACACCGTTCGCAAAAGCCGCTGGGCCATGGCCGCCTCCAGCGAGCTGGAGACGAGGAACGGCTCGATTCCCATATCGAGCAATCGCGTCGTGGCGCTGACGGCGTCGTTGGTGTGCAGGGTGCTGAAAACCAGGTGGCCGGTGAGCGAGGCGTTGATGGCGACCTCGGCCGTTTCCTTGTCGCGAATTTCGCCCACGAGGACCACGTCCGGGTCGTGCCGCAGGAAGGAGCGCAGTTGCCGGGCAAACGTCAGGCCGATCTTCGGCAGCACCTGCGTCTGGTTCACGCCTTCAAGGTAATACTCAACCGGGTCTTCGACCGTCAGGATTTTCAATTCCGGGCTGACGATCTCGGTCAGCGCCGCGTACAGCGTCGTGGTCTTGCCCGAGCCGGTCGGGCCGGTGACCAGGATGATCCCGTGCGGCCGCGCGATCAGCTCGCGGAAGTAATCGAGCAGCGTCCCCTCCATGCCCAGGTCGGTCAGCGAGAGCTTCACCGCCGTACGGTCGAGAATGCGCAGCACGACGCCCTCGCCGAACGACATCGGAATGACGCTGACGCGCAGGTCGATTTCGCGGCCGTGGGCCTTGATCTTGAAGCTTCCGTCCTGCGGCAGGCGCTTCTCGGCGATGTTCAGCGACGACAGAATTTTGATGCGGCTGACGACCGCGGCCCGGAAGCGTCGGATTTCGGCCGGGACGTTGGCGATGCTGAGCACGCCGTCGATGCGGTAGCGCACGACGAAGTCGGTCTCGTACGGCTCGAAGTGAATGTCGCTGGCGCGCTGGTCGATGGCTTCGACGAGAATCTCGTTGACCAGCTTGACGACGCTGGCCTCCTGGGCCATCTGCACGTCGAGGTCGGACGAATCGACCTTGACCTCGTCCAGCACCTCGATCTCGCCGCGCTCCTCCATCATTTCCTGCAAGACTTCACCGCCGACGCCGTAGAACGTGCGGATCATCTTGTGGATTTCGGCCTTGGTGGCGAGGACGGGCGTGACGGGCGTTTTGATCTGGGCGCTAAGCTCGTCGATGGCGTAGACGTTGTACGGGTCGGAGGTGGCGACGCGGATGCCCTTGCCATTCTTGGCGATGGGCATCAGGCCGTACTTGTGAACCAGGCGGCTGGGGACCTTGGAGACCAGCTCGCGATCGATGTCGCCTTCGTTCAACTCGACGACCGGAATGTCAAACTGCTCGCTGAAGACCTTGAGGACGTCTTTTTCCGTGACGTAGCCGCTGCGAATGAGCGTCTGGTCGAGCCGTTCATGCGGCGAGGCCGCGGCGGCCATGGCGTCGGCGAGCTGCTCGGGGGTAATGAGGCCTTTGGTGACGAGTGCTTCGCCGATGGGCATTTCAGCGTAACCTCTTTTGAGGCAGACTCTTGCGTGTCCGCCCGGCGGCGATTGGGCACCATTTCGTCCGCGCCCCTGGGGCACCGCGACGGCAGTGCCGGCGCAGACCGCCACCCTTCGCTTGTACCGGCTTCCGACACGGAAATTGCACCCGCAGCGGCTGTTTTTTGCAAGCCGGTCGCAACTTTCCACGCCGGCGTTGCGCTGGGCGAGTGACCGCTTGGCGGAGGCCCGCCGGAATCCGAGCCCCAAGCGCAAGCGCGCGGGCATTCGCGGGGTCTGCCGCCATTCGTACAAACGCCCGCGCGCTCGCGCTTGGGGCTCCGATTGCGGCTCGCGCGGGGGACCATTGATTTCGAAATAACTGCACGCGGCTTCGTCCGCCGCCTGGCGCTTTACTCAGCGCGTCGCCGGGTCGAGGTGTTTCCAGCGCCGCCGGGCCTCGAACGCGGCGATGTCGGCGATGGAGGTGCGGCTCAGGAATTCGATCTGGTGCAGCCGGTGGGCCTTCCAGAATTCATGCGCCGGGCAGGCGCGTTCGTCAGAGCAGGGCGCGGTGTTGAGCATGCAGCGCGTCTGGACAATCGCGTCGTCCAGCGCGATGCACAGGTCGTAGAGCGTGATGCCGGCCGCGGGACGCGCGAGCGTGACGCCGCCGCCGACGCCGCGTTGGGTCAGGAGAATCCCCCTGCGGGCGAGCGTATTGACGATCTTGGCGAGATACGCCGCCGGGATGTCGCAATCGACGGCGATGTCTTTAATGAGCACCGGGCTGCCGCTGGCGGCGGCGACTCGCCCGAGGGCACATGCGGCGTATCCGACGGCCTGGCTGAGCATCTCCAACTCCCACTACGTATATTACTAAAAGAGTATGTATTCTTCAAGTCCTGTGATCGATCCGAGCCGCGCGCGTAAGCAAGCGGTTCTTCAGACTCCGCTCCCTCACGGTCGCGTCTCGGAAATGGCTTCATGTTACTTGACCGATGCCGGTAGGATCGGCATAATCATGACAAGAGGAATAGCTGAGTTTTAGGTCAGCTTTGTGACGATAGGACGGGCGACAGGATCCGCTCCCGCCCGAAAGGAGATTCGCACAATGTCTGCAATCACCGCGACGGACGCGGCCACCCCGACGCGCCCAGAGCCGCAGGCGTCAGCCGCCCGGCTGGAGACGTTCGTCTACGACGACGCCATCTCGCGGATGTTCATGACCGCGACGATCGTCTGGGCGCTGGTGGCGACGCTGGCCGGGCTGGTGGTTGCGGTGGAGCTGGTGCTGCCGTGGCTGAGCATGGGCTTCCGCGAGCTGGCCTTCGGCCGCCTTCGGCCGCTGCACACCAACGCCGCCATCTTCGCCTTCGCCGGCAACGGCTTCTTCACCGCGATTTACTACTCGACGCAGCGGCTGTGCAAGGCGCGCATGTTCAGCGACTTGCTGAGCCGGGTGCACTTCTGGGGCTGGCAGCTCATCATCGTTGCGGCAGCCCTGACGCTGCCGACCGGCTTCACGGCAGGCAAGGAATACGCCGAGCTGGAGTGGCCGATCGACATCGCGATCGCGCTGGTGTGGGTGGTCTTCGGGATCAACTTCTTCGGCACGCTGGCGGTGCGCCGCGAGCGGCATCTGTACGTCGCGCTGTGGTTCTACATCGCCACGATCGTCACGGTGGCGATGCTGCACATCTTCAACAGCCTGGCCGTGCCCGCGTCGTGGCTGAAGAGCTACTCGATCTACGCCGGGGCGCAGGACGCCTTCATGCAGTGGTGGTACGGGCATAACGCGGTGGCGTTCTTCCTGACCACGCCGTTCCTGGGGTTGATGTACTACTTCGTGCCCAAAGCGGCCGAGCGGCCGGTGTTTTCCTACCGGCTGTCGATCGTGCACTTCTGGTCGCTGGTGTTCATCTATATCTGGGCCGGTCCGCACCATCTGCATTACCTGGCCGTGCCGGCGTGGCTGAGCACGCTGGGCATGCTCTTTTCGCTCATGCTGTGGATGCCGTCGTGGGGCGGAATGATCAACGGCCTGCTGACGCTGCGCGGGGTGTGGCACAAGGTCGCGGTTGATCCGGTGCTGAAGTTCTTCGTGGTGGGCATCACGTTCTACGGCATGTCCACGTTCGAAGGGCCGATGCTTTCGATCAAGAGCGTCAACGCCCTTTCGCACTACACCGACTGGACCATCGCCCACGTGCACGCCGGCGCGCTGGGCTGGAACGGCTTCATGACCTTCGGAATGCTCTACTGGCTGTTGCCGCGGCTGTTTCAGACCAAGCTCTACAGCGAGAAGATAGCGACCAACCACTTCTGGCTTTCGACGTTCGGGATACTGCTCTACATCATCCCGATCTACGTCGCCGGCATCACGCAGGGGCTGATGTGGCGGGCGGTGGATGCGCAGGGGCGGCTGATGTACCCCGATTTCGTCGAAACGGTCACCAAGCTGATGCCCTTCTACTGGATGCGCGTCGCCGGCGGAGCGCTCTACATCGCCGGCGTGGCGCTGGGCGCGTACAACTACCTGATGACCTGGCGCAGCCGGCCGGCGACCTACGAGGAGCCGGTGCATGAGGCTTACGCGCTGGCCCGCGGCTACGTCGATCCGCACCGGGCGCGCTCGCGCATCACCGGCCCGGTCGCCGACCTGGGCCACAAGCTCGATGTCTGGGCGCAGGCCGCGTGGCACCGCCGCTGGGAGCGGCTGTCGCTGACCTTCAGCATCTGGGTGGTCGTCGCGGTCGCGGTCGCGTCGCTGTTCGAGATCATCCCGACGTTCCTGATCCGCTCGAACGTGCCGACGATTGCGTCGGTGACGCCTTACACGCCGCTGGAGCTGTGCGGGCGCGAGATTTACATCGCCGACGGCTGCTACAACTGCCACTCGCAGCAGATACGGCCGATCCTGGCGGAGACGAAGCGCTACGGCGAATACAGCAAGGCGGGTGAGTTTGTGTATGACCATCCGTTTCAGTGGGGCAGCCGGCGGATCGGACCGGACCTCGCCCGCGGCGGACCGACCAAAGGCGCACCGATCTGGCACGTGATTCACTTCCAAAACCCGCGCGAGTACAGCCCCGGCTCGATCATGCCGGCCTACCCGACGCTGCTGACGAGACGAGCGGATTTCGACGGCATTCCGGCGCGGCTGCGGGCGATGCGCGCGATCGGCGTGCCCTACGACAAGGCGACGATCACGAACGCCGTATCGCTCGCCAAAGCGCAGGCGGCCGAAATTGCCAAGCAGATCGTAGAGCAGAAGGGGCCGGCCGGACTCGAGGACAAGGAAGTTGTGGCGTTGATCGCGTATTTGCAGAGGATCGGCACCGATTTGTACAAGCCGCCGCCGGCGCCGGCGGGCGACGCGACCCAACCGGCCGCGGGTGGAACGGGCGTCTCGCCCGTCCCGTCCATCGCGGCAGGAGGCAGATAGTCATGAGTCTCACGGACATCATGAGCGGCGCAGCTCTGACGCTCTATCCGAAGATCGGCCTGTTCATCTTCCTGGCCGCGTTCGTCGCGATCGTCGTTCGCGAATTCCTGCGGCCCAGAGCCGAAGTGAATCGCAACGCCCGGCTGCCCCTGGAAGACGAACCGCCCAGCGCGTCGCAGTCAATGAAGCAAAGGAGCTCGCGATGAGCCAGGCTCAGGACATCCTGCTGGATCACAACTACGACGGCATCCAGGAATATGACAACCCCACGCCCGGATGGTGGTGGCTGCTGCTGTACGGCTCGGTGGTGTTCAGCGTCGCGTACTTCCTGTTCTACACCTTCAACCCAGAGGCCGAGACGATCTGGAAAGAACACGAGGCCGCCGTCGCGGCCGATCTGCGACTGCAATTCGGCGAAATCGGCGACCTGGCCGCGGACGAGGCTACGATTCTGAAGTACATGAACGATCAGAAGTGGCTGGCGGTCGGCAAGTCGACCTTCGCGGCGCGCTGCGTGTCATGCCACGGCGCGACGGGAAACGGCCTGGTCGGACCGAACATGACGGACGACAGCTACAAAAACGTGAAGGTCATCGAAGACATCGCGCGCGTCATCGCCAACGGCGCCGCCAACGGCGCCATGCCGGCGTGGAAGAACCAGCTTCACCCGAATGAGATCGTGCTGACGGCGGCGTACATGGCGTCGCTGCGCGGCCAGAACTTGGCCGGCCCGCGCGGCGCGGAAGGCGACGCGATACCGCCCTGGCCGAAAGCGCCGGTCGATACGGCGGAGAAGAAGTAGCTCGATGAACGCCGGCGTGCCGACATCCGAGCCGCGACCGTCCGGGAGCGGTCTGTCCGAACCCCGTGCGCCGAGCACGGGGTTGACGTCGGTGCGCGCTGAACGCCCCCTGTCCGCGAGCGTCACCCCGCCGCTTGGCGCGGCGGGTTCGGAAAAAGCCGACACAGAACCGCTCCCTCACGGTCGCGGCTCGGACAAACCGCTCCCTCACGGTCGCGGCTCGGACAAACCGCTCCCTCACGGTCGCGGCTCGGATGGCGCGGCGGGTTCGGACAAGCCCGCCGTCGACGAGCTCGGACTGCTCCAGCCGGAGGAGGAAGTCCTCTCCACGCTCAACCGCGACGGATCGCGCCGCTGGCTGCGGCCACGGCTGTCGCAGGGGCGCTTCCTCGTCGGCCGGCAGCTCACCGCCTACCTTCTGATCGCCGTCTTCACGCTCATCCCGCACGTTCGAATCAACGGCGAGCCGGCGATGCTCCTGGACGTGGTCCACCGCAAGTTCGCTCTTTTCGGAATCGTGTTCCGCTCGACGGACACGGTCGTGCTTGCGTTCTTCCTCCTGGCGTGCGCCATCGCGGTTTTTCTTTTCACCGCGCTGCTGGGCCGCGTCTGGTGCGGCTGGGCGTGTCCGCAGACGGTCTATCTCGAATTCCTGTACCGACCCATCGAGCGGCTCTTCGATCACACACGCGGCCGAGGCGGCCAGCCGCGCCGCCCGCGCTCGCCCGCGGGCTGGGCCGCGATGTACGGCCTCTACCTGCTGGCGTCGATGTTCCTGGCGCACACGTTCCTGGCCTACTTCGTCGGCGTCGATGAGCTGTTGCATTGGATGCGCCGCTCGCCGCTGGAGCATCCGGCGTCGTTCGCGGTGATGGCGGTGACGACGGCCTTGATGATGTTCAACTTCAGCTATTTCCGCGAGCAAACCTGCCTGGTGGCGTGTCCCTACGGGCGATTTCAGGCGGCGCTGCTCGATCGTGATTCGCTGATCATTAGCTATGACGCGGAGAGGGGGGAACCGCGATCGAAAGTCAGAAGTCAGCAACTAGAAACTGGAAACAAGAAACTCGAAACAAGAAATAGGAAATCAGAAATAGGAGACGGGGGAATAAGACCCGTGACTGCTTCGCGCGAGGCGGTTCAACTGCCGGTCGCGGGCGGCCCGGCTGCATTCACTTCTGACTTCTTACTTCAGACTTCTGACTTCGCGCCCGGCGATTGCGTCGATTGCGGCCTGTGCGTCGTCACCTGCCCCACGGGCATCGATATCCGCAAGGGACTGCAGATGGAGTGCGTCGGCTGCGCCCAGTGCATCGACGCCTGCGACCTGGTGATGGACAAGGTCAAGCGGCCGCGCGGGCTGATACGCTATACGTCCGAGGCGCGCCTGGCCGGGCAGCGCGGCCGAATCCTGCGGACGCGGGTGGTCCTCTACTCGATGGGATTGCTGGCGCTGCTCGGCGCGCTGACGGCGGTTGTCGCCACGCGCGGTCCGGCGGAAGTGATGATCCTGCAGGGACTCGGGCTGCCGTTCAACGAGCTGCCCGACGGCCGCATCGGCAATCCCATCCGCATCAAGATCACCAACCGCACGCAGGCGGCGGCGACCTATCGCGTGGAGATCGTGGGCGCCGCCAGCGCGACGCTTATTACCGACGCGCCGGCATTCAGCCTCGAACCCGGACAGACGCGCACCGAGGGCGCGATCATCACGCTGCCGCGCAGCGACTTCGCCGGCGGCCAGGCCAGCGTCGTCATTCGCGTCAGCGACGGGGCGGGCTTTACAAGGGAATTCAAGCGGCTGCTCCACGGCCCGGCGGCACGCTAAGAACGGCAAAACAACCACGGAGTCACGGAGACACGGAGAATGCGCAAGAGAGAGATACGAGGACAAAGACGCCGATGGCGATACGGCGTTCATCGAGCTTCGCGCCTCCGATCCGCGTTTTTCGTACTCTCTTTCTTCTCCGTGTCTCCGTGTCTCCGTGGTTGTTTTCCAGAATTCACGAGACACACGGAGCCTGCCGATGGCTGCATTTGTTGATCCACAAACGCCAACCCTCGCGCCGCCGCCTGCCCGGCCGGCGGTCTGGTTCTGGCCGGCGCTCGTTTTCGCACTGCTGGGAATGCAGGTCGTGATCTGCGGCGCGATCATTTACGCGTCGAACACCGATCCGACCTTCGCCGTCGAGCCTGACTATTACCAGAAATCGCTCAACTGGGACGCGGCCCAGGCCCAGCAGCGGGCTCAGAACGCGCTGGGCTGGACGCTCAGCCTCGACGTCAGCTCCACCGCCACTCCGCTCGGACAACGGCAGCTCCGCTGCCGGCTGGCGGACCGCGACGGCCAACCGCTCGAAGGCGCCGCCGTCAGCGCTGAGGCGTTTCATCACGCGCGCGGCAACGAGCGCACGCGGATCGACTTCACCGCCGCCGCGCCCGGCTCATATGAAGCTGCGGCCCTGCTGCGAAAGCCGGGCGTCTGGGAATTCCGCTTCGATGTCCGCCGCGGCGAGCAGTCCTTCGTAATCACGCAGACGATCGATGTGCGGCAGGCGATCGGAGGCCCGCGGTGACGGCGCTGCTCGCGGCGATCGTGACCGCCAGCCTGCTGGGCAGCCTGCACTGCGCCGGCATGTGCGGGCCGCTGGCCGCCTTCGCCGTCGGCGGCAATCTCGCCGCGCCGCGCGCCCAGGCGCTGACCCACGCCGCCTACCACGCCGGCCGCCTCGTCACCTACGCGCTGCTGGGCGCCGCCTGCGGCGGGCTGGGCCACATGATCGACCTCGGCGGAAAAGTCGCGGGCGTGCAGCAGGCGGCCGCGATTCTGGCCGGAACGATGATGGTCGCGTTCGGCGCCGTCGCCGGATTGCGCAGCCTGGGCGTTCGCATCTCGGAATGGCCCGCGCCGGCCGTGTTGACGCGCGTCGTCACCGCCGGCCATCGCGCCGCAGTCGGAATGACGCCGGTGGCGCGCTCCGCGACCATCGGCGTGCTCACCGGCCTGCTGCCCTGCGGCTGGCTGTACGCGTTCGCCATCACGGCCGCGGGAACCGGCAACCCGCTGAGCGGCGCCGCGGTCATGGCCGCATTCTGGATCGGAACCGTGCCGGTGCTTCTGGCGCTGGGCATCGGCGTGAATCGGCTGTCGGCCGCGGTCGGCCGCCGAGCCGCAACCGTGATGTCGCTGATGGTGGTTGCGCTGGGCGTACTGATGGTCGTCGAGCGCAGCCGCGTCGCCAGCGCCGTCGCCGCCGCCGGCCATTCGCCGCCGCCGACCGTGTCGGCCGCGGCCGAAAGCGTCGCCACGCTGAACTCTGCCGAGATGCCCTGCTGCCATGGCCGCTGAACCGCTCCTCGCCGTGCCGGTCGAAGCTCCACGGTCCACTGCGACCGCGGATGTTCTCTGCGCACACTGCGGCTTGCCCGTGCCGCCGGGGCTGGTTGACTTCGAGTCTGAGCAGGGTCTGTCCGAGTCTGAGCAGGGTCTGTTCGAGTCTGAGCAGGGTCTGGTCGAGCCCGCCGGCCGGCGCATGTCCGAACCCGCCGCGCCAAGCGGCGGGTTGACGCTCACAGACCAGAGGCGTTCATCGAAAACCGACGTCAACCCCGTGCTTGGCGCACGGGGTTCGGACAGATGGCGCGCCGACGGCGCACGGGGTTCGGACAGACCGCCGGCCGAGCGCATTGCCGCTCTGCAATTCTGCTGCAACGGCTGTCGGGCCGTCTACGCCGTCATTCATGGCTGCGGCTTGGAACACTACTACCGCCTCCGCAGCGCCGCCGCCGCCGCGCCCCAGGCCGCCCGCACCAGCGGCCGCAGCTACGCCGAGTTCGACGATCCCGCGTTCGAGAAGGAGCACGTGCACGAGGCGCCGCAGGGGCTGCGGAGCGTCGAGTTGCTCCTGGCCGGCGTGCATTGCGGCGCGTGCGTCT
The DNA here is from genome assembly GCA_007859745.1 of Phycisphaerae bacterium RAS1. Lineage (NCBI taxonomy): Bacteria > Pseudomonadati > Planctomycetota > Phycisphaerae > Phycisphaerae bacterium RAS1. Next base: position 43,796 of record SMLU01000002.1, read on the forward strand.
GGCTGGTGGAGAAGCTGCCCAGCGTCGCCCCCGGCGTGCTGGAGGCGCGGCTGGAGCTGCGCCGCGGCGTGGTGCGCGTGACATGGGATCCGCTCGCGACCAGGTTGTCGAGCGTCGCCCGCGTGCTGGATTCGCTCGGCTACCCGGCGCACGTCGCCCGCGACGGAGCGGCCGTGGCGCTGCGGCGGCGCGAGGAGCGGCGGCTGCTGATCCGCATCGCAATCGCCGCGGCTTTGGCGGGCAACGTGATGCTGTGCGGCTTCGCACTGTACGGCGGCGTGTTCGCGACGATGGAAAGCGAGTTTTCGCGGCTCTTCCGCTGGATGAGCGCCGTTCTGGGAATGACGTCGCTGCTGGGGCCGGGCTTTCTGTTCTTTCGCGGCGCGTGGGCCGCGATTCGCACGCGTACGGCGCACCTCGACCTTCCGATCGCCGTCGGGCTGGCGACCGGCGCGGTCGTGGGAACGGCGAACACGCTGCTGAACCGCGGCGAAATCTACTTCGATTCGCTGACGGTGCTGGTGTTCCTCCTGCTTGTTGGGCGCTGGATTCAGCGCAAGCAGCAGCGCGTCGCATCCGACGCGGTTGAATTGCTGTATTCGCTCACGCCGGGCGCGGCGCGGAGAATCGAAAAGGGCGTCGTGTCCGAGGTCGCCATCGAATCGCTCAAGCCCGGCGACTTGCTCGAAGTGCGCGCCGGCGACGTGCTTCCCGTGGACGGCCTGATCGAGCGCGGCGCGTCTGCCGTGGATGAATCGCTGCTCACCGGCGAGTCGCGCCCGCGCGATGTGCACGCCGGGCAGCGCGTCGCCGCCGGCACGCTGAACGTCTCCGGCCGGCTGGAAGTGCGGGCCGAGGCCGCCGGTTCAGCATCGCGCGTCGGCAAGCTCATGCAGCTCGTCGAGCAGGCTGCCCGCCAGCCGGCCCCCATCGTCCGCCTGGCTGACCGAATCGCGGGACATTTCACCGCTGCGATGCTCCTTCTGGCGGTGGCGACGGCCGCGGCGTGGCTGCTGGTTGACCCGTCGCGGGCGCTGGACCACGCCACCGCGCTGTTGATCGTTACCTGTCCCTGTGCGCTGGGTCTTTCCACTCCGCTCACGCTGACGGTGGCCATCGGGCGCGCCGCGCGCGCCGGATTCCTGGTGAAAGGCGGCCTGACGCTCGAGCTGCTCGCGCGGCGCGGCACGATCTTCCTCGACAAAACCGGCACGCTCACCCAGGGCCGCATGCGAATGCTGGAGTGGCTCAGCGACGACGCCGCGCGCCCGCTGGTAAGAGCGGTCGAATCGCACTCGTCGCACCCGATTGCTCGGGCGATGGTCGAAGCACTGACCGGCGAGCGCGAGGTCGTCGCCGCGGCCGTTCAGCAGCACGCCGCCGGCGGAATCGAAGGCCGCGTGGACGGCCGCCACGTTCTGGTCGGCTCGCCGCGGTTCGTGCTGGCGTCCGGCGCGGCAGCGTCTGACGAAATCCGCGGGCACATCGCCGGCCTGCTGCACCGCGCCCGCACGCCCGTGCTGGTCGCCGTGGATGCGGTCGTGGTCGCCGTCGCGGGAATGGGCGATCCGCTGCGAGCCGACGCTCCGGCCGCGGTGAACGGCCTGCGAGCGCTGGGCTGGAACGTGGCGATCCTCTCCGGCGATCATCCGCAGGTCGTCGCCGCGGTCGGCGAGGCGCTCGGCATTCCGCCGCAGCACTGCCACGGCGACGTCGCCCCGGAGCGAAAGCTGGCCATGGTTCGCGACGAAATGACGCGCGGCCCGGTCGTGATGATCGGCGACGGCGTCAACGACTCGGCCGCGCTGGCGGCCGCCAGCGTCGGCATCGCCGTGCAGGGAGGAGCGGAGGCCAGCCTGGCCGCGGCCGCGGTTTACCTGAATCGTGCCGGACTGACGCCGGTGGTGGAGTTGATGTCGTCGGCCCGCAGGGCGTATCGAGCGATCCGCCGCGGGCTGGCCATCTCGATCTTCTATAACGCCATCGCTGCGGCGCTGGCGATGACCGGCCTCATCAGCCCGCTGATTGCGGCGATCCTGATGCCGATCAGTTCATTCACGGTGCTGTCGATCGCGCTGTCGGCCCGAACATTCGACGACGCGCGCCGCGGCGGCGTTCGCGCTGAAGAACCCGGCGAAACCGCGGCCCGCGCCGAATGCAACGGCAGGAGCGCGGCATGGGCGTGATTTATATCGTGCTGCCGCTGGCGCTTCTGTTCGCGGGCGCGGCCGTGATCGTCTTCATGTGGGCGGTGCGCAGCGGGCAGTTTGATGATCTGGATTCAGCCGCGTATCGCGCGATTCAGGACGAGGACGGGAGTCCGAAGACAGGGAAGAAGGGATCAAGGGATCAAGGGGTAAAGGGATAAAGGGCGCGCAGGCCGGCTGGACCTTGCGAGCCCTTTGTCGTTGAACCGCGGTTCCCTTGGTCCCTTGGTCCCTTGTCCCTTGTCCCTTGGTCCCTTGATCCCTTGATCCCTTGATCCCCTGGCCCCTTGATCCCTCCCGCCTCGCGCTACCCACCGATCTGGCTCATCTGGCGCGTGCCGTACGCCTTGTGCACCTCCGGCTTCAGCCGCACGCAATCGACGAAAGCCTGTCGCAGCGGCGCTGCGGCCGGCGCGGGGCGCAGCAGCGGTTTGAGGTCGATCTCTCCTCCGTCAAACAGGCAGCTCCGCAACTGGCCGTCGGACGTCAGCCGCAGGCGGTTGCAGGTGGAGCAGAACGGCTGCGACATGGCGTGAATGAATCCGATGCGGCCGATCGCGCCGGGCAGTCGAAAGACGCGCGCCGGGCCGCTGCCCGAGTCCAGATTGGCGGGCGCCAGCGGTCCGAAGCGGGCTTCGATAGCTGCGGCGATTTCGGCGAACGGCACGAACACCCGCTCGAATTCGAGCGCCGAATCGGCCAGCGGCATGAACTCGATGAAGCGGACGGTGTTCGGCCGGGTGAGCGTGAGGGCTGCAAAGTTGGGGACTTCCCCGGCGTTGAAGCCGCGCATCACGACGACGTTGATCTTCGGCGGCCCAAATCCCGCCGCCTCCGCCGCGCGCAGACCCGCCCAGATGTCCTCGAGCTGCCCGCCGCCGGCGATGCCGCGGAAGCGGGCCGGATCGAGCGTGTCGAGGCTGATCGTCAGGCGGTCCAGGCCGGCGGCCCGCAGCGCGCGCGCGTCGCGCTGCAGCAGCAGCCCGTTGGTGGTCATCGACAGGTCGCGCACCCCCGGAGTAGCGCGCAGCAGACGCACCAGGTCAGCCAGGTCTTTTCGCAGCAGCGGCTCGCCGCCGGTGAGCTTGAAATCGCGAATGCCGTGCGTGAGCGCCGCCTGCGCGACCGCGACGATCTCCTCGAACGTCAGGAGCTCCTCGCGCGGCAGCCAGTCGACGCCGCCGTTGGGCATGCAGTACACGCAGCGGAAATTGCAGCGGTCGGTGACGCTGATCCGAAGCGTCGTGACCGAGGAGATGTTCCGCGGCCCGACCGCTTGATCCGCCAGCACGGCCGGAGCGGCGTGCGGCGAAGCGGCGCCGACATCGATGATGGGAAGTGCAAGCATGCGCGTGCGGGCCGATGGTCAGAGAAACGGATCGAACACGTCCGGCGACTCATCATAGTCGCGGGCGTACGGTGGGTCACGGGACGGCGGGATTATCGGGGTGAGTCTGGTTTCGGGTGGCGCGCCGTCCGAACCCGCCGCGCCGAGCGGCGGGGTGACGTCCGCGCTCCGTGGGGCGCCGCCGTTCCGCGGATCATCCACGGCGTGCGCGTGCCGAACGCCTCTGAGCCGATCGGGAAAAAACCGAACCACGCCAGCCAACTGAAACTCGACAGGATGTTCTCGGCGTAGACATAGGTCCGGTCGATGTGATCATCGTCGCGGGCCAGCAGCGACCGGCCGGTCTTAAGATCGATGCCGCATTGGACGCAGATCTTGGCGCCGTGCGGCAGCGATTGCTCGCAGGACGGGCAGAGGATCGGCTCGCCGGCAGCTTCGGCCGCGGCCGGCGGCACAAGCACCGGCTCGGCGGGCGCGAGGTGCAGCAGCATGTCGTCATCGCCCTGCACCGCGTTCGACGCGCTGCTTGCCGCCGCTGGCGGCGCGGTCGGGTCGTGGCCGCCCAGGTGACCGAGCAAATCATGGTCGGCGGCGGACAGAAGCGGGGCAGGTCCGGGCCGCGGCGCATGCTGGGGCGTGATGAGCATCTTCTCGCCGCAGCGCGGACATTGGACCTTTCGACCGATGGCCGACGCGGGCGCGGCCAGCGCCGCACCGCACGCACAACGAACCTTCACGCGCCCGTCGAGGGGCGGCGCGGACGGTAGCGGACGGTCGAGCGTCAGGACCTGCCGACAACGCGGGCAGCGTGCCTTGTGGCCCAGCGCTTGCGGCGGCGCGGTGAGGTGCATACCGCACGCGCATTCGAATTTCAGATCGTGTCCGCCCGGCGGCATTTTCTGCCTCAGAGAAGCTACGAAGGTCATTCTCTGTGGCGTGCGCGCGCGCGTCAATGACGCCAGATTGCCGGATGGTGCGCCGTGGTGCGCCGGTTTCTGCGGTCGGGCGACCGGCCTTCGGGTGGAACGGGCATCTTGCCCGCTCCGGGCCGCGCAGGGACGGGCGGGACGCCCGTCCCACCCAGGTTCGCGTTAATTGGAGCGGGATTCCGCGCGGAGGCGCTCCAGTTCGCCGCGAACCAGTTGCAGCCCGTGGACACAGAACTCGAATTCGTCGCTGAGCGCCCGCAGCAACTCGGCCGGCGGGTGCTCACCCTGCGGCGTCAGTTCGCTGGCGATCGTGTAGGAGCGCTTGCCCTGCAACAGGTACTCGCGCAGCCGGTCGGCGCCGCTGCAGCGCGGCCGCAGCGCTTCGGGATAAACGCCGGTCCAGAAGAGCGTGAAGTCGCCGATGTAGCGGTTGACCAGCCGCGCTCGCCGGCTCTGATCGGCGCCGCCCACCAGGTGCGCTTCGGCTTCCATGCGCGACAGGTCGCGAATCGCCTCGCCGTCGACCGTCCGCAGCCGGAAGATTCGGTCAACGTGAACAAAATCGACCAGCAAGCCGGAGACGTACTCCGTCACCGCGGGGTCGCAGATTCCCACTTCGGCGGTGAAGGTGTTCTCGACCAGCCCGGCCAGCAACCTTCTCAGCGGATGTTCTCGTCCCAGCTCAAACATCGTGGCACCGTTGGCTCCGGCCCTCGGCGCTGGCGCGGAGTCCTCCTACATAATAGGTTCGGCAGACAGGCGGACGGAATCGCGTTTCAAATTCAGTGAGGTTCGAAGGTCTGACCGGTTCTTATGAGACAGGCGCCCGACCGCTATTACTCGCGTTTCTGACGACGTAACTGGGGCATTCGACCCAATCGTGGGCGGAACTTGCCCACTCGCATCGCGACTCCACGCGGCCACGCAGCCCCGCGTGTTCCGATTCGGACGCTGTGCGGTGGTCGAATAACATGATCGTAACTTATTTAACCGTAGTGACTTACATTCACACATCCGCATGCTGACTACCGTTGCTGCGCACCGTGGCGCGAGAAACGCCCGAATCTCCACGCAAACTGGATTACGGCGCGCCGCTTGCTTCCGGTACTCAAGCCCTATCGCTTGGCGACACGGCCTCCCGGCGCCGGCTGGCGCCGGTCGCCTGCCGCTGGAGGACGATCCATGTCAACCGTGCAAAAAACAGACGTGCTGGTTGTGGGAGCTGGTCCGGTGGGGATGATGACGGCGCTGATGCTCGCCGAGCGCGGAATTGAGCCGATGATCATCGACTCCGAGTGGCGCACCGGCACGCACAGCTACGCGCTGGCCCTGCACCCGGCCGCGCTCCAGATGCTGGATGACCTGGGGCTGGCCGACCAGACGCTGGCGCAGGCGTATCGCGTCGACCGGATCGCCCTCTACGACGGCGACCGGCGGCGCGAGACGATCGAGCTGGCGCAGCTCGGCGGGGATTTCCCGTTCCTGGCGGTGCTGCGGCAGGACGCGCTGGAGGACCTGCTCGAGCGCCGCCTGGCGGCGCGGCATGTGCGCGTACGCTGGAACCACCGGCTCACGAGTGCGACCGACGCCGTCGACTACGTCGACACGGTCGTCGCCCGCCTGGGCAAGGAACCCATGGGCTATGCGGTCGTCACGAGCGAGCCGATCATTGAGAAGTCCTTCCCCGTGCGGGCGTCCTACGTCGTCGGCGCTGACGGCCATCGCTCGGCCGTGCGCCAGGCGCTCGGCTTGTCATTCGACACGGTGGGTCGCACGGACCACTTCGCGGTCTTTGAATTTGCGACGGACGCCGAGCTGGATCATGAACTGCGGCTGGTCGTGCACGACGACTCGCTGAACGTCCTGTGGCCGATGCCCGACGGCCATTGCCGATGGAGCTTCCAGCTCAAGATCGCGGAGGCCGATCCGTCGTCGCGCGTGAAGGCGCGGCTGGCGGTTCAGGTGGGCGAGTACACCTTCCCGGTTCTCACTTCCGATGAGCTGTGCCAGTTCCTGCAAACGCGCGCTCCGTGGTTCCGCGGCGCGATCGGCGACGTTCGCTGGTCGATGGCGGTCCGCTTCGAGCGGCGCCTCGCGAGCGGCTTCGGAAGCGGTCGCATGTGGCTCGCCGGCGACGCGGCGCACATGACCGGTCCGGCGGGCGTGCAGAGCATGAACGCCGGACTGCACGAGGGACACGAGCTGGCCAGCCGCATCACGCAACTGCTGCGTGGCGGCGGCTCGCCGGACTTGCTGGCCGACTACGCCCGGCAGCGCCGCGGCGACTGGCGGCGGCTGCTGGCGATCGATGAGACGCTGGAGGCCACCGACGCCACGCCGGCGTGGCTGCGGCGGCACGCGGGCGAGTTGCTGGCTTGTCTGCCGGGGTACGGCGAGACGGTGGGCAAGCTGGCGTCGCAGCTCGGGCTGAAGTTCGTGCCGGGCGCCGGCCAACCGGTCATGACCGTCGCCGCGGCCGGCGCGACGTGAGCACGGTCGCGTGAGGGAACGTACGTTTCAGGGGGCGATCCGTCCGAACCCGCCGCGCCAAGCGGCGGGGTGACATCCGCGGGCTGTGGGGTGTCAATCGCTGACGATCGTCAACCCGCCGCTTGGCGCGGCGGGTTCGGAAAGACGCCGCGAATCGAAACCTCGCTCGGGATGCGCCCGTCGCGTGATCAAGGCGGCCGCGCGTCATCGTGAAGGAGGTTCGTCAACGCCCGCTGCGCCTCGTCGCGACCGCCGCCCGGCAGTCTGACCAGCATCAGCACCAGCATTGCGAACGTTGCGGCGAATGTCGCCGCGGCGCCCAACGTTGCGTTCCGCACGCGGTGCACGCCGCCGATCTGAACCACGCGCGGCGCTTCGGCGAACAGCTCGTCCGGCGGCTCGCCGCTGCGCCGCGCTTCGGCGGTCACCAGGTCGGCGTCGATACGCTGCAACTCCGACGTCAGTCGCTTGAAACGGGCTTCGTTGTCCGCCAGTTCCGCCTCCAACCGGGCGCGCTGCGCCGCCGCCTGGTCCAGTTCACGCATCCGCGAGAGCTGACCGACCAGCGATGTCAGCAGCTCGTCGCGGCGCTGCTGGGCTGCTTGCGCGTCCTGGCGCACCGCGGCCGCTTCTCGAGCGAGCGCGTCACGCGCCGCCCGGTCCGCCTCGGCCTGCATCTGCTGCCGAAGCTGCTCGTTGCGCTGCTGGATCCGGCCGCGAAGCCCTCGAATCTGACGATCCAGGGCGTCCAGCCGGAAGTTCTCCGAAAGGCCCACGCCGCGGGCGGCGAGAATCAGCCCGGCCGCCGAGCTGACCAGGTTGTTCATCTCGCCGCGCAGCACGGCGGCGATCACGACCTCGCGCGCCCCGCCATCGGTGGCGCCCCGCAGCCCCTCCACGCGCCGCTCCATCTCGCGCAGCGCCCGCTCCAGCTCAGCCGCCGTCGCCGCGGCTGAGTCGGCGGCGGATTTCTGAAGCGTGAGCAGCTCGGCGACGCCCTGGACAACGTCCATTTGCTCGACGAGGCGCTGGGTCTTGAGCAATTCCGCGTCGCCAGACGCCACAAGCGTCGTCAGCTTGTCGATGTCGGTTTGAAGCCGCTCCAGCGCCTCCGCAACGGGCACCGGCGGCTGCGAGCCGCGCTGCTCGCGAACGACCGCGCCCGCCGACGCGAGGTCTTTCTGCACCTTGGCCGCAGGCTCCTTCAGCCGCGTGAGCGCAACTGTAAACTCCGCCCGGTACTCCAGCGCCGCGGCGCGGAACTCGCGCTCGTCCTCGCGAAGCTGCTCATCCGCAGTTACGCGCTGCTCGAGTTGACGCTCGTCGATCGTGCCCGACGGCGGCGGTGCATCGAGCAAGGCCGCCAGTCGCGCATCCAGCGCAGCGATCTGCTCCGCCAGGGCGACCCGCTGCGCGCCGGCCTCTTCGAGCCGATCGGCCGCCTGCCGGTGATCCTCGGCGGCCGGCAGAGACCCGATCATCTCGCGCAGCTCCGACTGCCGCGCGCTCAGGACAGCGTGCTCCTGCCGGGCCGGCGCGCGACGGGCGGCCAGCTCGACGTAGAGCGGCGGCAGGTCCAGGAGCGGAGCGTCGCGCCCGTAGCGCTCCACGTGCGCCTGCGCCACGGCCCGCACGATTTCTGCCGCCTGCGCACCGTCCGTCTGCGCCAACGTCAGGCGCGCCGCTCCGTCCGGCAGCGCCGTCACGCCGGCGCGTCCGGCGGCCAGCGCGGCGGTCCAGCGCGACCGAATATCCTCCGGAAGCTCCGGCGCGGCCGACTGGATTTCCGCCGCGTGAAGCGCCGCCGCCCGTTGCAGCGTTCGTGACGAGAGCGCCACGCGCACGTCGGCGCGCGCCTCAAACAACGGCGGATCTGAAGCCCACAGAATCGCAAACGCCGCCGCGGCCGCGGTCGCTGAGATCAGCGAGCTGCGCAGCCACCAGCGCCGCGGTCCTGCCAGCGGGGAGCGCAGCGCCGCCGCCAGCCGGCCGGCCTTTTCAGCCAGCAGCTCGCGCACGCGGGCCGCCTGGGCGTCGTGCGCCGCGCGGCGTTCGTCGAAGTCACGCTGCGCCGTCGCGAGCTGCCGCAGCCCGCCGTCCAGCTCGCGCCGTCCGACCTCAACCTCCAGCCCGCTCTGGCGGATTTCCGCTTCACGCAGGTCCAGTTCTTCACGAACCGCAACGGCCGCGTCGTGGCGGGCGGCGGCGTCCTTGGCCACCTCCTCGGCCTGCTGGAAGCGCGCCTCCAGCTCGCCGCGCCGCTGCTCCAGCTCCGCGAAGCCGGCCTCCAGCCGCTGGGTCTCCTCATGCAGCCCGGCGGCCTTCTGTTCGAGCTGCGCCTGGCGCTGCTCGTGACGAACGGCGCGCGTCTCCAGTTCCGCCTGCTTCTGCTCGACCAACCGCTGCTGGCCCGCCAGGTCTTCGGCCCGGCGGCCGACGCTTTGCCGCTCGCGGCGCAGCGCATCGGCGGCGGCCGACTGCTGCTGCGCCTCGCTCGCCAGCCGCTGGCGCGCGTCCTCCACCTCGCGGACCGTCTGCTGAATCTCGAACCGCCGCGCCTCCAGCTCCGTCCGCCGTGCTTCCAGCTCCAGCGCCTTTCGCTCGACCTCGCCGGCCCGCGACTGCGTCGCGCTCAGCCGCTGCTCCAGCTCGGCGCGGCGCGACTCGAGTTCGCGGCGCAGCTCGTCGAGCTCGCCCTGCTCGGTCCGCAGCGCGGTCCGCTGCTCCTCCAGCGCCGCGCGCTCGCGGACCACCTGGTCCCGCGCCAGTCGCATGCGGCGCTCCAGCTCCGTCTCGCGCTGCCGCACCAGGCCTATGCGGTGCAGCAGGTTGCGCCGGTCCTGCTCGCGCTGCTGCGCAATGGCGTCACTGCGCACGCGGATCGCGTCGAGGGCCGCGTCAAGCCGCTTCTGGGCGTCAGCCAGTTCCCGCTCACGCGCCGCGACGCGCTGCTCGTGCTGCGCCAGTCGTGTGGCGCGCACCGACAGGTCGATCGTCTGGGCGTCCAGCTCGGCGCTGCGCACCTCCAGCCGCTCCTGCAGGCCGCGCGTCTGCTGCTCCGCGGCGTCGCGGGCTGACTGCCGCGCCGCGAGCAGCTCGCGTTCCAGCTCCTGCTCACGCCGCCGCAGCGCCAGCTCGCGCTGCGCCACTTCCGCCAGGCGCTCGCGGATTTCGTTGACGATCGGGCGAATGCGGTCGGCCGGCGCTCCGCTCGCGGGCGCCGGCGGCAGGCCGGGAGGCCGGGCGGAATTCGCGGAGGCGGGCGGAGGGTTGAGCGGCGTGTCGTCGGCGGGAGCCGTCATACGTGTCGGAATTGTAACCCCCGCGTCCAGTGGCGGCGGTTCCGCGGCTGCTCCGACGCCGCCGCGGCGAACCGTTGCCCGGCTCGCGCGCCGACCGTACGATCCTCTCGCCGCTTTGGGAGACGTTGCGTCGATGGCCCAGCGCTACCTCGTGACCGCCGGCTTGCCTTACTCCAATAACCGCCTGCACGTCGGACACATCGCCGGCGCGTACCTGCCGGCCGACATCTTCGTGCGCTACCTGCGCGCCTGCGGACACGACGTCCTCTACATCTGCGGAAGCGACGACAACGGCGTCGCGATCGAAATCTCCGCCATGAAAGAGGGCCGCTCGCCGCAGGAAATCTGCACGCATTACCACGAGCGGCAGAAGCAGGATTTCCTCGGCTTGCGGATCGATTTCGACATCTACGGCGGCACGCACCAGCCAGCGTATCGGAAGCTGCATGAGCAGTTCAGCCAGGATTTCTTCAAACGAATTCACGAGCGCGGCTTCTTCACCAAGAGACGGCTCAAGCAGCTCTACGATCCCAAGGCCCAGCGCTTTCTGCCGGATCGATACGTGCGCGGCACTTGCTACCACCCTGACTGCAAGAAACCCGGCGCGACCGGCGACCAGTGCGACCAGTGCGGCCGCATGATCGACCCGCTGCTGCTGATCGAGCCGCGCAGCGAAATCACCGGCGAGAAGGCCGAGGTGCGCGAGACGACGCACTGGTATCTGCGGCTGAACGACTTCGAAAAACCGCTGGCGGCGTGGCTGGAAAGCAAGCAGGGCGTCTGGCGCTCGAACGTGCTGAACTTCGCGCTGGGGCAGATCAAGCAGGGACTGCCCGAGCGCGCCATGACGCGCGATATTCAGTGGGGCATCCCGGTGCCGCTCGACGATCCCGACGCCGCCGGGAAGGTCGTCTTCGTGTGGTTCGACGCGCCAATCGGCTACATCACGTTTACCGCCGCGCTGTGCGAGCAGCGTTTCGGCGACCGCGAGGCGTACCGGCAGTGGTGGTGCGATCCGAACACGCCCATTCTGCATTTCATCGGCGAAGACAACACCGTCTTCCACGCCCTGATCTGGCCGGCGATGCTGATGGCCGAGGCGCAGCAGCATCAGCTTCCGTCCTACGTCGTCGCCAACAACTTTCTGAACCTGCGCAAAGGCGGCGAATTGGAGAAGATCAGCAAGAGCACCACGCCGCCCGACGCGCCCGTCTGGATCGAAGAGTATCTCAAGAAGTACGACGCCGACGCACTGCGCTACTACCTGACGGCGCTCGCGCCAGAGACGGCCCGGACGGCGTTCGACTTCGAGGAGTTTGTGAATCGAAACGACGGCGAGCTGGTCGCGGCGCTGGGCAATTTCGTGAATCGCTGCCTCACCTTCGCCCAGAAGTACTTCGAAAACCGCGTTCCGGACACCTCACCGGCAATCGACGCCGACCGGGCGGTTCTCGCCCGTGGAGACGAGGCGCTGCGCGCCGTGGGCGAGCACATCGAGGGGCATCGCTTTCGCGCAGCCATCGAGGAGGTCATGGCCTTCTCACGCGCCTGCAATCAGTACTTCGGCCTCCGCGAGCCGTGGAAAACGCGAAAAGACAACGTGCCCGACTGCGGCGCGGCGATCGCCACGTGCATCCACGCCGTGCAGTATCTCGCGACGCTCTGCGCCCCGTTCATGCCGTCGGCGGCCGAGCGCATGGCCGCGATGCTGAGCCTGCCGGACGGCTGGAAGGCGTGGCAACCGCCGGCACGCCTCCCCAGCGGCGCGCCGCTGGGCGAGCCGAAGATTTTGTTTACGAAGCTTTCGCAAGCGGAGGCAGCCAAGTGAAACGCGCGACCGGCCTTTTATCGCTCATGCTGACGGCCACGGCACTTCTGACCGGCGGCTGCGGCGACAACCAGGCCGCGGAAGCCGCCAAGACGGCCGCCGCCGCCGCGAAACTGGATCTGAAAATCGCCCAGGCCACGCCTGAAGAGGCGGTGCGAACGCTCTTCGAGCTGGTTCGAGTCGACCTGGCCGCCGCCGCCAGGCAGGACCGGCCGGCCCAGAAAGTGATCTCCGGCACGCTGGAGCGCCTGGCGTCCCGCGAGGACATTCACCGTCGCGTGCGGAACATCGCGCGGCTCAGCGGCAAGCCGGCGGACGAGTTCTTTGACAAGGTCATCGGGCGCTGGAGCGCGGTGCTCGCGCCGTACTACGAAAAGGCCGACCTGGCCGCCATGCGCGTGCTTTCCACGCGAGACGACGGCGGGTATGTCCGCATTCGAATCGCCTCGGCTGACCCGCAGGGCCGACCGGCCGGGCTGATGGTGGAGTGCAGCAACGACAGGGGGGCCTGGAAAATCGCCGGCGTCTATTTTGACTCGCCCGGCGCAGCGTCACAGCCGGCGAGTTCGTCGGCGCCGTGAAACCGCGCGGCGGCATGGCGGACGTCTCATGCAGCTTCCGGTTCTCACCGACACCATCGTCGCGGTTTCGAGCGAATGGACCGCATCCCCGCTGGCGATCATCCGGCTAAGCGGGCCGCGGGCGCTTGAGCTGGTCGAATCCGTCGCCCCTCTTGGCCGATCCGAAGGCCGCCGTCTTTCCGAATCCGCCGCGCCAAGCGGCGGGTCGACGTCCACTCGCGCACATCCTGCAGCGTGGCGACGCGCGTCGCTCCGCGTCGAGAATCAGCCGGCGGCAAAGCGCGATTCTCACGTTCCTTGCGATGTATTCACCTTCGTCGCCCCGCGCAGCTACACCGGGCAGGATCTGGTCGAACTGCACACGATTGGCTGCTTGCCGCTGGTTCGCACAATCGCGGACCAACTCGCGGAGCGGGGGGCGCGACGGGCACTTCCGGGAGAATTCACAGCCCGCGCGGTCCTGGCCGGGAAAATCCGCCCCGAGCAGGTGGAGACGATTCTCGGGCTGATTCAGGCGGATGACGCGGCTGCGGCGCGGGCGGCGCGGCGCGGGGCGGGCTCGACGGCTGCGGCGGTGCGGCAGCGCGTCGCCGAGCGCCTCAGCGACGTCCTGGCGCGAGTCGAGGCCGGGATCGACTTTGTGGACGAAGAGGACGTGCGTTTCATCACGGACGAGGAACTTGCGGCGGAGATCGCTGCGGCGCTGACGGAACTGGATGGGCTGGACCCGCAGGATGTCGCTGATCAAGCCGCGCTGCGTCCGCACGTGGCGCTGGCGGGTCTGCCGAACGCCGGCAAGAGCACGCTCTACAACGCCCTGGTCGGCGCGGAGCGCGCCATCGTCTCGCCCGTGATCGGCACGACGCGCGACGTGATCAGCGCCGAGCTGGTCATCAACGGAGTCCGCCTGATCCTGCAGGACACCGCCGGATTGCACGGCAGCCCGGGCGAGCTTGAGCTCGCGGCGCACATTGCGGCCGAACGTGCCGCCGACTCGGCGGAGCTGGTGCTGTGGGCGCACGAGGCGCAGGCGGCTTGGTCCTCCGGCGAGCTCGAAGCACTTCGGCGGGTCTCGAGCTCGAAGATCGTCGTATTGACGAAGGCGGACCGCGCGGCCCCGTCGTGCGACGCTTCGGACGGTTACGCTCGACGGTTCCTGATCGTCAGCGCCGTCAGCGGAAGTGGCATGTCGGAGTTGCGAGACGCGATCGCTTCCGAATTGGCGGTCGAATCGCGGGAGCGCTCGGGTCCGACTTCTGTGATCGACGCGGAGGCACGCGCCGCGCTGCGGCGCGCGGCGTCTGCGACGGGCTTGGAAGTCGTTGCAATGGAGCTCCGTGAATCAGTCGAACGACTTCGCGGTATAAGCGGCGTTGGGTTGGTTGACGATATTCTCGGACGGATTTTTGGGCGGTTTTGCATCGGCAAGTAGAAAGCGGTTCCGACGGCCGCGGAGAGGGCGTTGAAAATGTGTTGAAAAGTCGCGCCGCTCAAGCGGGCATGCACAACGTAACTAATTGATAGTAAACATCTTATGTCGCTATCGCCTCTCATTGGGTAGAAATACTGACGGTGGATTGATGATGGCGCGCGTCGTGCTAGCCGATAAACGATGTAAGCCCCGGAAATTTGAAAACTTCCGGCTATTATCCTGTTGACGTTTGATAAACGGCCGAATAATAAGTAGGAGGTCGTAGTTAATACCGGACCTTGAGTAACGGGTCCACGAAGTAAAAAGGCTTCTTTCCCCTCCGGAGAGCACCGAGACGCCTATGGCACTCGGTGCCTCTCTTTTTTTTGCCGCGTGTGATTTCAATCGGTCGCGAGGTCAGCGCCGACCGCGGTGTCCCGCGGCGCGCTTCCCGCGCGGGGCATCACCACGACCGCGCTGCTTCCCCTCACGCAGCTCGCTGACCATTCCGAGCATTCGTCCACGGGCGGGGATCAGCGCGATTTCGCCGCGAACGTCGTCGACCGCGGCCACCAGCACGCGCACTGCCTGGCCCAGGCATACAATCCGGCGCGATTGGCGGCTGCGGATGACCATGCGCTGGTCGTCGAACTCCCAACTCTCGCGGCCGAAGTCGCCGATGCGGATCAGTCCTTCGGCGAGGCTCGGGCGGAGCTGCACGAATGCGCCGAACGATGTCACGCCGGTGATCAGCCCGTCGAATTCCTCGCCGACGCGGCTCTTCATCAGCTCCAGCACGAGCAGGCTCTTCAGCTCGCGCTCAGCCTGCTGCGCGCGGCGCTCCGTGGCGCTGATGTGCCGGCCGATTGACTCCAGGTCTTCCTCCTCCTGGTCGCGCCGCCGATGGCGGGCACGCGCCGCTTCCGATGAGCCGCGAAGCACCTGGTCGAGCAGCCGGTGTACCGTGAGATCCGCGTAGCGGCGGATGGGGGAAGTGAAGTGGGCATAGTCCTCGCTCGCAAGGGCGAAGTGGCCCTCGTCCGTGGGACGGTAGACGGCCTGGGCCATCGAGCGCAGCAGCACGAAATGCACCGCCGGCTCCTCGGGCTTGCCGCGAACCGCGTCGAGCAGCTCGCGAATCGTCGCCCGATCCAGCACGCGCGGGAGCTGGCGGCCCACCAGCGGCTCGATCTGCACCAGCGCCTTCTGCGCCTCGTCCGGCGGCGGCGGATGCACACGCCGCAGGTGATTCACGCCATGCTCGCGAAGAAACCGGCTTACGGCCTCGTTCGCCTCGACCATGAACATTTCAATCAGCGTGTGCGAGAAAGCCGTATCCGCCGCCCCGCTGCTGATCGGCCGGCCGCCGGCGTCCAACTTGATTTCCAGCTCGGGCAGGTTCAGAACGAGCATCCCCTCCGCCAGCCGGCGCGTGCGGATGCGCTTCGCCAGCGACTCGGCGTCCTTCAGGAGTTTCAGAAGCGCCGGGTCGAGCCCGCCGTTGCGGCCTTCGAGCACCTCCGTCACCTCGTCGTACGTGAATCGTCGTTTCGATCGGATGACGCTGCCGGCGAAGCGCGTCGCAATCACTTTTGCTTGCCGGTCGTACGTGATGAACGCGCTCCTGGCGAGCCGCGCCTGGTCGGGTTGCAGGCTGCAAACGCCGTTCGAGAGCACCTCGGGCAGCATCGGCACGACGTACCCCGGAAAGTAGACGCTGTTGCCGCGCTCGCGCGCCTCGGCGTCCAGCGCTTCGCCGGGCGTGACGAAGAACGCGACATCCGCAATGTGAACTCCCAGCTCCACGTTTCCGCCGGGCAAATGCGAGAGCGAGATCGCGTCGTCGAAGTCGCGCGCATCAGCCGGGTCGATCGTGATGGTCAGCAGCTCGCGCAAGTCCGTGCGGCCGGCGACGTCTTCGGGGTCGAAGCGCTGCAGAGCCTCGTGCGCCGCGCGGCGCACCTCGGCCGGAAACACGTCGCGAATGCCCGCCCGCCGTATCACCGACAGGATCTTCGTCTGCGTCTGTGTCGGGTCGCCCAGCCGCTCCACGATCACGCCGCGGACCACGGCCGAGTCAAGCGTGTGCTCGAGCGGCTCGACCACGACCATGTCGCCTGGTTTCGCGCTTTTGGCGGTGGGGTCGTCAATCTGCACCATCGGCAGCGCGGCCCGGCCCTGGGGCTGCACGACCCAGGCCCGGCCGCGCCGCTCCAGAACGCCCACCCAGGTCAGCGGTGCACGCTCGACGATCTTGATCACTTCGGCCGTCGGCGGACGTCCATCCCGCCCGCGCACCAGCCGCACCTGCACCGTGTCGCCTTCGAGCGCCCCGCCGGTGTCGCCGCGGCGGACGTACAGATCCTCGCGATCGGCGATTTCGACGAAGCCGTAGCCGTGCCGGGTCGCGCGGAACACGCCGGTCAGCCGGCCCGCGGCCTGCGGCAGCGCCAGGCTGCGGCCGGGGCCGAGCAGGAGGCGGCCGTCTTCGAGCATGTCGCGTACCAACGCGCGGAAATCGGCGTAGTCGGTTCCGGCAAGCTCAAGTTCCCGTGCGAGGGTTCGCGCTTTCAGTGGCCGGTCCTGGTGTTGTTCGATATAGTGAAGAATGGCCGAAGGCCAGTCTTGCGGGCTGCGGCCTTGAGAAGACTTGGGCATATTGGAAAGGTCAGCGGGCGTGACGCATCGCCGAACATCGGCGTCTTTCGCGTCAAGAGGCACGTCCGGCCCGATCATAGGGCCGCGGGCGCCGCGACACCAACCAGCCGTTTTTTCGCAATCGAGCTTCGCCGCCGCTGCCGCCGGAAAGACCGGCCGAAGGCCGGTCCCCCATCGGCGCGGGCGAAGTTCCCTTTGGGAGCCGACCATGAACAACACCCCGACCGCGATCAAGAGCGAGACGCAGTTTTCCGTTTTTCTGGCCAACAAGCCGGGCATCCTGGCGCGGGTGTGCCAGTGCCTGGCTGCGGAGCATGTCAACATCCTCGCCATGAGCATGATGGACGCGACCGAGCACGGCGTGCTGCGGCTGGTGGTTGAGGATCCTGAAAACGCACGGCGGGCGATCTCCATGCTCGACCTGCCGGTCAGCGAATCCGCCGTGCTGGCGACGACGCTGCCGAACCGGCCGGGCGCGCTGGCGGACGTGGTCGAGCGCCTGGCGTCGGCGCACGTCAACGTGAACTACGCGTATTGCACGACCGGGGCGGCGGGCGGAAAAACGCTCGGCATTTTCCGAGTCTCGGACCTGGCCAAGGCGCACCGCGTCCTGGCGGAGCGCAAGCTGAAGCGGCGCGAGAACATGGCGGCGGTGAGGGGCAACGGGCGTCTGCGGAGGAAATAACCGACGGATCGGGAGGAATGGCGAATGGCGAATAGCGAGTCGCGAATCGCAAAGTGCCCTTTGGAATTTCTCGGGTGGAACGGGCATCTTGCCCGTTCGTGAGACGGCGCGAACGGGCGAGACGCCCGTCCCACCCCAAGGCGCGTCTCTAACTCGCCTCGTCCGCCGCCTCGGCCGCCTCTTCCCGGTCGCGCTGGCCGCGGATCGCCTCCCATTCCTCTTTCGTCACGATCACTTCCCGCGCCTGGCTGCCCTTGTACTCACCGACAATCCCGGCCGCGTACATCTGGTCGATCAGCCGTGAGGCGCGGCCGTAGCCGACCGTCAGCCGCCGTTGCAGCAGGCTCACCGAGCCGCGGCCGGACTGAATGATCATGTCCACAGCCTCGTCGAACAGCTCGTCACGCTCTCCGTCCGAGCCGGCCTTGCCCGGGGCGCGGATCAGTTCGGGATGGAATTCGGGCTGACGCTGCTCCTTGCAGTGCCGCACGACGGCTTTCAGCTCCTCGTCGGAAATGAACGTGCCCTGCGAGCGCACCAGCTTCGACATTCCCGGCGGCAGGAAAAGCATGTCGCCCTGGCCCATCAGCACTTCGCCGCCGTTCTGATCGAGCACGATGCGCGAATCCAGCCGCGAGGCGACGCGGAAGCAGATGCGGCTGGGCAGGTTGCTTTTGATGAGGCCGGTGACGACGTTGGCCTGCGGACGTTGTGTGCTGACGATCAGGTGGATGCCGACGGCGCGGCTCTTTTGCGCCAGGCGGCAGAGGTAGAACTCGACCTCCTTGGCGGAGGTCATCATCATGTCGGCCAGCTCGTCGATGACGATGACGATGTAAGGCAGCGTCACCTGGATGCGCGTCATTTCCTCATCAGTGTCGATCTGCAGGCGCGTCTTCAGCTCGTTGTAACCCAGCCGGTTGTAGCCGCGGATGTCCTTCACGCCGGCCTCGGCCAGGAGAGCGTAGCGCTCGTCCATCTTGGTGGCGGCCCAGTCGAGGATGCCCTCGGCCTTGCTCATTTCGGTGACGATCGGGCACATCAGGTGCGGCACGTCGCGGTACATCGCCAGCTCGACCACTTTCGGATCGACCATGATGAGCTTGCATTCATCAGGTGAGCGCGTCAGCAGAATCGACATGATCACGCTGCTGACGCAGACGCTCTTGCCCGAGCCGGTCGTGCCGGCGATCAGGCAGTGCGGCATGCGCGTCAGGTCGGAGACGAGCGGCTGGCCGGAAGCGTCTTTGCCGAGATAGAGCGGCAATCCCATGCCGTCGGCCCGCTGGCCGAAGTTGTGGATGATGTCCTTGAGGCGGACTTTTTCCTTGTCGAGATTCGGCACTTCGATGCCGATCGTGTTCTTGCCCGGCAGCGGCGCGACGACACGGACGGCGGGCGCCTTGAGGGCGCGGGCCATGTCGTTGGTCAGCGAGGCGATCTGGCTGACCTTGATACCGGGGGCGAGCTTCAGCTCGAAGACCGTGATGACCGGCCCCGTGTCGATCGCGACGACCTGCACTTCGAGGCGGAATTCGTTCAGCGTCTGCTCAAGAATGAACGCCTTTTCGCGGCAGAGGATTTCGATGGCCGACTTGTCGATCGGCGTCGCGTCCTCCAGAAGCGCCAGCGGCGGGAGGATGTAGTCGCCCTGCACAGTCCGCAGCGGCGCCTTGGGCGGCGGCGATTTCGGCGCGCCGCGAGCCGCCTCGTCGTCGCCGCGCATCTCGCGGACGACCGGGCCGCTTGAGCCGCGGGCGGCGCCGTTGGACTTGGGCGTCGTGAGCAACGGAAGTCCGCGGTCGGCGTCTGCGCCGCCCGGCTGATCGACGGCGGCAGCGCCGCCGTCATGAGACTCATCGGGCGCGTCGTCTGCCGCCGATGCCGCGTCATCCGCACGTGGCGCGGGCGGCGCGAAGCGCTCTCGTGCGGGCGTCGGCGCGAGGCGGTCGCGGTCGGCCGCGCGGTCATCCTCGGCCTCGATTTCCTCGTCGCGTGCGCGGCGGAGTTGCTCGCGTTCGTCGCGGGTCGGCGCGCGGGGCGCGGGGCGCGACGGCTCATGACGCGAGGCCTTGGGCGGCTCCAGCGCCGGCGTTCGCCCCTTCAGGGCGACGACGCCGGACATAGCTGCCGCCGCTCCGGCCGAGGCGACCGCGGCGCCGGCATTGGCGACGGCGCTGCCGGCGTTCACGACCACTTCGCTGCCGCGGACGATCATCGGCATGGAGCGCCGGCCGAGCCAGCCGATCGCTCGCAGCAGGTGGAGCACAATTTCATCGGCTGCCAAGACCGCGCCAACTACGACCGCGCATAGCAGGAACATCAGCGTTCCACCCCAGCGGAGGTAGTGTTGCAGCGTCGCCCCCGCCGCCGCGCCGAGCACTCCGCCCGGCCCGCTCATCGGGTAGCGATCGGACGCGCCGATCAGCATCGCGCCCGCGGCGGCGACGGCGGTGGTCACCATCGCCAACCCCACGGCCCGCAATCCCATGTCGGTCAGGTTGACGCCCTTGCCCCAGGCCCAGATCAGCACGCTGACCAGGAACAGAAACGCGTAGGACCCGATGCCCAGGTAGAAGAGCAGGTGATGGGCGAGCGTCGCGCCGACCACGCCGCACAGGTTCTTGGCCGGATCGTTCGCGGGCCAGACGGAGTTCGACGGCGGATCGGCGATGTCATAACTGAGGACGCAGATCCAGATGAAGAGGCAGACGAGAGCGGCGACAAAGGACAGGCAGAAGCGCAGCGCCGCCTGACGTTCATCCGTGCGTGCCATTGCGGCCATCCATGAACGAGCCGAGTCCGGCATCCGGTCCGGACGTGCTTCTTTTCGCCGATGGGGGGAGTATAGCGGGTCTCCGGGGGCAATTCGACGGGCGGCGGCGATGGGAACGTGAGAACGCCGTCAGAACGTAAGAACGACGTGCACCGGACGGTCGAGCTGAGTCATCGCCTTGCATCAGCCGTGCGACCAGCCAGGCGCAGTCGGATGATGGCAGGCAAGAGCTGTTTCACTTGGATCAGCGTAGCGACTTTGTGGTTGAGCTTCCAAAAAACGGCTGCAAAGGCTGTGAAAGGTGTCCAAGTCACAGCACAACTCCAGCGCACGTGGATCAAATTCCGCGCGCGATGCGCGAAATCCCACAGGCGAGTGGCCATCAGCCGATGCTGTGACGAATTCTAGGCCGACCTGCGTTGCGAAGTCCAACTCGGCGGATCGAGGGATCGAGCGTGAGCGCTTGGCGGGGCGTACACCTGGTGTTCGCGGGGCCCGACGCACGTTTCGATATCGATGACGACATACGGGCGCCGTACTGATCCGGCCGCCCTCCGGGCGGAAGAAAATTGGGGATGGGGTTTGTCTACCAGGGGCTGAAGCCCCCGGCAACCATCGTGCGCCCTCCGGGCGAAGAGCGTACGCTCCCTGAGCGAAGAGCGCACCCTCTGGGTGAAGAGCGCGCCGTGCGCGCTCCGGGCAGCCCGCCCGGAGGGCGAACGAGCGTTGCCAGGGGCTTCAGCCCCTGGGTTGCAAGCCGCCACCCCTCTTCTTTTTTCCGCCCGGAGTCGCCATGCCGCCATGCGGCACACTGGGTGATGAAAATGGGGTCGAAGGGTACGCTTTCGAGGCGCGGATTGGGAACGGGTTGAAGTCGTCGCCCAGTGAGCTTTGAGCTCGCCCCGGAGTCTGACTCGGACGCCGTGTTACGCACACTGATTTGTCGCCCCCGTGTTTGCGGGTGAGGACGCAGGACAGGTTGTTGAATGGATTGGCGTCTCCCGTTTCCAGTGCCGGCGGAGCGGAGGTCATGTCATGGAGATTCTGTTTGGCTGCTGCGGCGCGTTGGACATTCATCTGAAGTCGATTCAGGCCCATGTGCGGCGACGGAACGCGAACGGAGTGGTCTCGTCGTTCGCGCAACGTTTCGGCACGACCACGGCCCAGATTCTGGCGCTGGGCGATTGGCTGGCTGAGCACCAGGTCGAGAAGGTCGCGATGGAGGCGACCGGCGTGTACTGGAAGCCGATCTGGAATCTGCTCGAGGATCGCTTCTCGTTGATGCTGGTCAATGCCCAGCACTTCCACAACGTGCCCGGACGCAAGACCGACGTCAACGACGCAGCCTGGCTGGCGCAGTTGTTGCAGTGCGGCCTGCTGCGCGACAGCTTCGTGCCGCCGCGGCCGCAGCGCGAGCTGCGCGATCTGGCCCGTCAACGGACCGCGCTGGTTGAGGACAAGAGCCGTGTGGTGAATCGAATCCAGAAGACGTTGGAAGACGCCAACATCAAGCTCTCCTCGGTCGCCAGCGACGTGGTCGGCGTCTCGGGTCGGGCCATGATCCGGGCCATGATCGCCGGCCAGCAGGACCCCGCCGCACTGGCCGATCTGGCACGCCAGCGGCTGCGGACCAAGATTCCCGAGCTGCGCGAGGCGCTGCGCGGCGGCGTGCGCGCGCACCATCGCTTCATGCTGAAGCAACTGATGGATCAGTTGCAGATGTTGGAAGGACAGATCGAGGCCTTCGAAGCGCGGCTCGACGAGCTGCTCTCCAACAACCGGGAGCCGATCGAACGCTTGCGCGAAATTCCCGGCATCGACACGACCGCCGCGCGTCTGATTCTGTCCGAGATCGGCACGGACATGAGCCGCTTCCCCTCCGCCGCACACCTGTGCGCCTGGGCGGGAGTTTGTCCCGGCAACAACGAAAGCGCCGGCAAATGCAAGAGCGGCCGAACCCGCGACGGCAACCGCTGGCTGCGGCGCGTGCTGGTGCAAGTGGCCTGGGCCGCGAGCCAGAAGAAGGACTCCTACTTCTACGCCCAGCACCGCCGCATCGCCTTCCGCCGCGGCATGAAGCGAGCCACGATGGCCGTCGCGCGCAGCATCCTGACCACGCTTTACCACATGCTGAAAACGGGCTCAGACTTCATCGACCTCGGCGTTCAGTTCTTCGACAAGCTCAAACCGATGCGGGCCGTCAACTCGCTTGTGCGTCGATTGGAGGCGATCGGATACCAAGTGCAACTCCGCCCCAAGGTAGCCTAGCCACGCCTCCGGAGGCGTATTTTCAGGACAGGGCGGACGAAGCTCACTTGAAGACCTCATTCTCGTCAAACTCAATCCCATGTCGGCGCAGCAGTTCTAGAAACTCCGTTTTGAAATCCATGCGCCGGTGATGCTCCTTTTGCCGCGCGATGTAGGCCTCGACCTCGGGCACGGCGGATTTGCTCACAGTGAAGCCGCCGTAACCCTCCTGCCATGAGAAGCGCCCACGCTGCGGCCAGGTCTCGTTGATCCACTTCGAGGATCGGCCCTTGATCTGCTGGAGCATTTCCGAATGAGAGAGGTCGGCCCGGTAGCGAATGAGCAGATGAATATGGTCGGGCATGCCGTTGATCGAAAGAAGCGTGCAGCGCAAGTCGCGAAGGATTCCGCCCATAAATGGGTAGAGGCGCTCTTCCAGTTCGGGAGTGATGAGTATGGCTCGGAGTTTCGTGCTGAACACCGTGTGGTAGAAGTTCTGCGTGTAAGCGCTGGGCATGGCGGGCTCCGTCCGCCCTCCGGGCGGAAACACGATCCGGGTGGGGCCTGTCTACCAGGGGCTGAAGCCCCTGGCAACAATCGTGCGCCCTCCGGGCGAAGAGCGATGCTCCTGACCGATCCCAACGGGAACCCGATGGCCCTGGCAACAATCGTGCGCCCCCCCCGGGAGACGAGCGTGCACCCAACGGGCGAAGAGCGTGTGCGCTCCGGGCAGCCCGCCCGGAGGGCGGACGCTCGTTGCCAGGGGCTTCAGCCCCTGGGCTGCAAGCCGCCACCCCTCTTCTTTTTTTCCCCGCCGGCCAACGACGGCGCGAGTGGCGTGCAGCCCCCATCGCCTTCCCCGGCCCGCGACGCTACGCTACCGCCGCGCGGTCGACGGACCGCCGGACACTCATGGCGCGACAGGACGCACTCACCGCCACGCTGAACGCCCTGCAGGCAGCCGTTGCACAAGGGCTGGCTGGCTTCGGGCTATTCTGGACTTTTGGCGCACACGCGGCCGCCTACGCCCCGGTCGAGCTGACCACGCGGCGCGGCTGGCATCGGCTGCTGCCGCAGTGTTTCGCGATCGGCACCAAGTCCGTGCCCGTGATCATGTTGACCGGCATGTTCGTCGGCATGGTGCTCATCGTTCAGGGCTGGAACCAGTTTGACGCCGCCAACCTGCTCGACCGGCTGGGGTCGATCGTGATCATCTCGGTCGTGTCAGAGCTGGGGCCGGTGTTGGCGGGCGTGATGGTCGCCGGGCGGGTGGGCGGCGCGCTGACCGCCGAGCTGGGCACGATGAACGTCACCGAGCAGTTGCTGGCGATGCGCTCGATGGGCGCCGATCCGATCCGATTTCTCGTGACGCCGCGGTTCCTCGCGTGCCTGCTTCTGACGCCGCTGCTCACGTGCTACGCCGACGTGACCGGCTCACTGGGGGCCTACTTCGTGTACCTGGGCTACGGCGGGGAGTCGGGGCCCTTCTGGAGCTACACGCGCGATACCGTGCAGGTGTGGGACATCGCCTCGGGCATGACCAAGGCGTTCTGTTTCGGCGGGGCGATTGGGCTGATCAGTTGTTTCTACGGCTTTAACTGCCGGCCGGGCGCCGAGGGAGTGGGCCAGGCCTGCACGCGGGCGTTCGTGATCAGCTTTATCGTGATTCTCGTGCTCGATTTTTTCCTGAATCTGGTCATCAACAGCGTGTACGAGCGGCTATACGGCTTCCGGCCGCTGATTTAGTGTCACTTGAGGCGCCGCGGCATCGAGGAGCGCGGGAGTCTGGGGGACCGGCCTCTGGCCGGTCTCGCGTCGGCCGTGAGAATTAAGACCGGTCCGAGGCCGGTCCCCCACATTCGACCTTCCCGGCCGCTCATTCTTCCGTGCACGTCACGCGAATATCGTGCCGCGGCAGCTCCTCCATGTAGTGCGCCGTCGGCACGCATTTCTCCAGCGGCTGGGCGCCGGGGGCGATGACGCCGCGGGCCTGCATGTGCGCCACCAGCGCCGTCGGAAACGCCGTGGTCCGCTCCATCGCGGTGAACCCGGTTGCTTCGTCGTGGCGGTCGAAGAGGTCGAAGCTCACCGTGCGCGGCCGGCCGCGATCCGTCCCGATCACCTTGGCGCGCAGCACGACCAGGTCGCGCACATCCGGATACGCCAGGCGCTCCTCGAACAGACGCTGCATCAGCGGCTTCGGAGAAATCTCGCCGCCGCTCCGAAGGGCGATGTGCTCCTCGAAGCAGCCCAGCTCGAACATCGCGCGAATCAGCGCGAAATGGCCGGCGTAGCGGACGGTCTTGTAGTCATACGATTGCAGTCGGCCGGCGAAGCTGTCCGGGCAGGTGCTGGTCCCGCCCGACGTGACGGCCGCTTCGCACTTTCCGACCGGGCTGGGGAACTCGATCTCTTCCAGTTCGGTGAGGGCGGGGATCTCCACCTTGCGTCCGTCGCGCAGGAACTCGCCCGCCCCGCTGTACTCATTGACCAGTCCCTGGAAGTTGAAAACCAGCTTGTAACCCAGCGGACCCACGCGACGCTGGGGCAGGCCGCCGCAGCGCACGTGCGCGTGCTGCGGGTCGCTCATCGAGGCGACGCCGTGGGCGGCGAGGATGTTGCCCAGCCCCGGCGCGAGGCCGCAGTCGGGTACGACGCTGACACCGGCGGACAAGGCCCGTGCGTGGCGCGAAAGCTGCTTGCGAACGACGGTCGTATTTCCGCCCAGGTCGCAGAAGTGCACGCCGGCCAGAATCGCCGCGTCGGTCAGCTCGACGTTGAAGCGGTAGGGGACCGCCGAAATGGCGCCGCTCGCGCCGCGGAGGGCGCGCGTCACGGCCGAGGCGTCGCTGACATCCATCACGCTGCCCACCAGCTCGCAGCGCTGCGAGGCCAGCAGGGCCCGCAACCGGTCGATGGCGCGGGTGACGGCGGCGCCGTCTGAATCGGCCAGGGTGACTTTTGCAGCTTCGCCGTTGCGAGCCAGATCGTAGGCCAGCGCGACGCCCTGACGGCCGGCCCCGAGAATGACGTATTGGTATTTCATGTTCAACTCCTTCGTTCGGCGCACTTCTCCGAGCTCCCCACTCACGCGCGGCTGTCCCAGACCGGATCCGCGGCGCCGCTCATCTTGTTCTGATATCGGGCCATCACGAACAGGGCATCGGACAACCGGTTCAAATACGGAATAATCCCCGCCCCGATCGGCTCCTCCTCGCGCAGCCGGATCGCGATTCGCTCCGCCCGGCGGCAGACGCAGCGGGCGACGTGCAATTCGGCGGCGGGCAGCGTTCCACCGGGGAGGATGAAGTTTTCGAGCGGGTCGAGCCGCTCGCTGAGCCGATCCATGAGCGTCTCGAGGGCGGTGACGTGTGCTTCGCCGATGCGCGGGCCGGGGACGCGGGCTTTATCGGCTTCGGGTACGCACAGGTCGGCGCCGACGTGAAAGAGCTCGTTCTGGATCCGCCGCAGCGGTTCGATCAGCTCGGGTTTCGGGCCGGCGGCAAGAATGGCGCCGAGGACGGAATTGAGCTCGTCGACCGTTCCGTAGCACTCGATGCGCGTGGCGGTCTTCGAGACGCGGGCGCCGCTTCCCAGCCCGGTCGTGCCGTCGTCGCCGGTGCGGGTATAGACCTTGGTAATCCGGGGCATCGCATTCTCCGCACCGCAGGGGAACCCGCTGAAATTATAGGCGGATCAGGCCGGGGGAGTGCGGCACACGCGGCTTTGCGGGGCGCGGCGCGAAAAGATTTCGTAGACTACAGCATCGAGGCAGGTCCGCCGGTCGTGCGGTCCGTCCTGCCGCTGAATCTCGGCATAACAAGACGGTGAGGACATGGACAGCAATTGGAAGCAGAGTTTCGTCGAGAAGCTGAATCGGGCCCAGTCGCAGTGGACCAGCAAGTTCACCGAGGTCATGGAATCGCAGGTGTCCGAGACGTTCGAGGACATCCGCCGCTTCGTGCAGGACAACGGCTTTGCGGCCAGCACTCCGCTGCGCGAGGACTCGCGCCGCTCGTTCAAGTTCGAGCTGGCTGAGAACGCCTACCTGCTGATGATCTTCCGCTCGGTCGGCGTGGGCGAGTTCGAGGTGCGCAGCGAGAGCTTCGTGCCCGGCCGCGACGCCAAGCTGGCCAAGATGCGCTGCCGGCTGGTGGACGTGGACGAAGCCTGGGCCCGCGACCAGTTCCAGGCGGCTCTGGACGCGTTCGTCGCGCACCTCGCGGACGAAACCGCGGGCGCGCCGGAGGTAAACGAGGAGCTCGTGCTGGTCTAGCGAGGAAGTGGGAAGTGAGAGCGGGCTTTCCGAGCCGCGACCGTGAGGGAGCGGAGACTTGAAGAACCGCTTGCTTACGCGCGCGGCTCGGATCTTGCCGCCGCGCGCGGCTCTGATCTTGCCGCCGCGCGCGGCTCCGAGCTGCCGATCATGCCAGCGGATTGACAATCAGCCCGCTCGCCAGCTTCGGATAGAAGAACGTGCTCTTCTGCGGCATCAGGTCGTTCGCCTTGCACACACCGCGCAGCTCTTCCATCGTCGTCGGGGCCATCAGGAATACGCAGCCGCCCTCGCGATCCGCTTCTTTCACCGCGTCCGTCGCCGACTTGACGTAGTGAATCTCCGGCGGATTGCCGCCTGTCAGCTTCGGGGCCACGCAGCGATCCAGAAGATAGGCGTGCAGCACGGCCAGCGCCAGCCCGCGCCACGCCGGGCTGTGATCCGGCTCCAGCTTGTCGAGCAGTCGCGCGTCGCGCGGCCGGACGCCGACGTACTTTCGCGTGGACGATTCGTACAAACCGACCGCCTGCGGGCCGAGCGTCGCCAGTGTCTTCAGCGCGCCGTCCGCGTCGGCGGCGTTCAGGTCGCGCACTTCAAGGGCCGCGTCCGACGCCAGCAGCGCCGCGACGCCCTTGACGCGCGGCAGCACGCGGTGCGTCGCGAGAATTTGCAGCCCGGGATCCTCCATGGCACAAAAGACGCACAGCACGAAGTTCGCCGGGTGATCCGCCGGCAGGGCGCCTCGCTCGGACGCGAGCCAGTCGCGGTACATCAGTCCGGTCCCGTAACGGTGATGGCCGTCCGCGATGAAAATCGCGCGCAACGCCATCAGTTCGGTTACGTCGCGAACAGCGGCATCGTCTGTCACGGCCCAGACGCGGTTCGTGACGCCGTCCATTTGCCCGTGCATCAGCGGCTCGCCGCCGATGGCTTTCTGCAGGCGGGCGGCGACGGCGTTGGCGCCGTCTTCGTACAGACCGAAAATCGGGCTGAGGTTGGCCTGGGTCGCCTGGGTGAGCAGCAGGCGGTCTTCCTTGGGGCCGCCGAAGGTGCGTTCGTGCGGGAAGACGCTGCCCTTTCCGAACGGCTCGAGGCGCAAACGGGCGAAGAACATTTTTCGCAAGTAGTCGACGCCCGCGTGCCGGTAGGCCTGGTGATACACGTAGATCGCCGGCGACGCGTCGCGCACCATCACGCGCGTCTCAAGCCAGCGGTCGAGCGTCTTGCGGGCGGCGGCGTAGACTTCCGCCGGGCCGGCGGTCTTGGCCGGGCACTGCGGAAGATCGACGGCGACGAAGTTGCGGGCGTCGCGGGCCAGCAGCGCCTGCTTGTCGGCGATGTCGAGCACGTCGTAAGGCGGGGCGATGAGGTTTGAAAGGTCCGAGCCGGAGGCGGTGTTGTATCGGATCGCCGGAATCGGGCGGATCGCGGCCATGGTGTGAACTCCTGCGGGTTTTCCGCATGCTAGCGCGCGGCATGCGCAGCCGCAAGCAAACCGGACGCCGCGGCGGTCTTTCCGAACCCGCCGCGCCAAGCGGCGGGTTGACGATCGCGCGCGAGCGGCGCCTCGCAGGCCGGGGAGGTCGACTCGCCGCCTGGCGAGGCGGGTTCGGAGATGTCTGCCCGCCGAGCCTCCCAATGATTGGTCACACGCCGGTCGCGATATAATCGGGCGTATGGACGCGCGGCTCGAGGCCTACCTGAAGGAACACTGCGGCCCGCTCTGCTATGGCGAGCAGGACGAGAACGGCATCGATCTGTCGCTCATCCGCGCGAATCTCAAACTGACGCCGCTGGAACGGGCTCGGCTGGCCGACGCGATGCGGCGGCAGACGGAGAGGTTGAATGAAATCCGGCGAACTCGACCGCGACCGGTTCGAGAAGATCGCTAAACTCCTGACCGCAAGGAAAGTCGAGTTCATCGTGATCGGCGGGCAGGCGGAAGCCCTGTTGGGTAGCGCGCGCGTCACTTACGATACCGATCTGTGCTACCGACGAACGAACGAAAACCTGGAACGCGTTGCGACTGCGCTGAAAGAGCTCGGGCCGACGCTGAGAGGCGCGCCAGCTGACTTGCCATTCAAGCTGGATGTGAAAGCCCTGCAGCTCGGCAACAACTTCACGTTTGACACGACGCTCGGCAGCCTCGACTTGCTCGGATGGGTCGAACCGCTGGGAACGTACGACGAATTCATCGGCCGAGCCGAGACCATGCCGTTCGACGACATTGAGTTGAAGGTCATCTCGCTCGACGACCTGATCCGCGTCAAGCAGCACGTCAACCGCCCCAAGGACCGCGAGTCGCTGATGCACCTGCTGGCGATCAAACGCGTCCGCGACGGGCAAGGCGGATGATCGCCGATGCTCTACGACCTCACTCCTCCGGTCTCTGAATCTCTCCGCGTCTGGCCCGGCGACACGCCGGTGTCGCGCGAAGTGCTGCTGGACATGCGGCAGGGGGCGAATATCACGCTCTCGACGCTGCGCGCCACGGTTCACCTGGGCGCACACGCCGACGCGCCGAATCACTACGGCACGCACGCGCCCGCCATCCACGAGCGGCCGCTCGACTTGTACCTGGGCCCGTGCCAGGTGATGCGGGTCGCGGTCGGGCGCGGGCAGCGCATCACGCCCGCCATGCTCACCGGCCCGATCGTCGCCCCTCGAATTTTGTTTCACACCGGCACGTTTCCCGACCCGACCAACTGGAACGGCGACTTTGCCGCACTCTCGCCCGAGCTGGTCGATCGGGCGCACGAGCGGGGCGTGCGGCTGATCGGACTGGACACGCCCAGCGTGGACCTGATCGACTCGAAGGACCTGCCGGCGCACAAGCGGATTCTCGCCTGCGACATGGCCATTCTCGAGGGCGTCGTGCTGAAAGCCGTGCCTGACGGGGTGTATGAGCTGATCGCCCTGCCGCTGCCGCTGGTCGGCTTCGACGCCAGCCCGGTGCGCGCGATTCTGCGCACGATTTCGTAATCGGCAACTTCACTGCGCCGCCGCGTCCATCGCCAGCTTCTCCGCTTCACGCAGGAATTGCTGCCAGAGCTCGTCACGGGCAAACCAGGGCTGCCCCATCAGCTCGCGCAGATGAACGAGCTCGCGGGCCGCCTCCTCCGACCGGCCGAGCTTCTGCAAGCTCATCGCCGCGAACGCGACGTCGGCCGGGTGCTCGCCGTTGCGGGCGCGGGACGCGGCCAGCGTTTCGAGCGCCTCGGCGTATCGCCCGCAGCGGAACCGGGCGATGCCGAGCGTGTTCAGATACGAGCCGACGCGCGGCGACATGTCGCACGCCGTCTCCGCCATGCGCAGCGCACGGCGGTATTCCGCCGCCGGGCGGCCGGCCGTCTTGACCAGCGTCCATGCGGCGTCGTTGAGTTGCTGCGGATTGTTGCCGCGCGCCTGGACGATTTCGATCGCCGTTGCGCGAAGCGCGCTCTCCAAGTCTTTCCGCTCGCGCAGCCTCCCGATGACGTCATCCGCGAAGACCGCGGCGGCGAATTCGGCATCGACCCGCTGGTGCGCCGCGGCGACGTGCGCCCGGCGGGCGGCGACGTCCGGCAGCGGCTCAGCCGTTTCCCAGACACGAATAACCCCGCTGCTGCCACCCGCCACGATGCGCGGCGCGATCGCCGGATTCGCGTGCGGCGTGGAGGAGCTCCGGCTCGCGGGCGCCTGTGCGGCGGCTGCCGGCGGCGCCGCTCCCACCGCGACGGCGAGCGCCGCTTCACGCGATTCGCGGAGTTCCTGCAACTCTTCGCCGGTAACCGTGTCCCACAGCTTGACGGCGCCGTCGTCTCCACCGGAAACGAGCCGCTCGCCGTCGGGCAGGCAGGCGAGACTGCGAACCGCCTGCCGATGACCGCGCAGAACGAGCGTCTGATCTGAGCGGCCCAGCCGCCAGATGCGGATGGTCGTATCGTCGGCCCCTGACGCGAGCGATCGCCCATCGGGCATGAATGTGACGCACGTCACGCGTCCCTCGTGGCCCGCGAGCGTCGCCAGGCAGCGGCCCGACGCGACCGCCCAGACGCGAACCGTCCGATCCGCCGAGCAGGACGCAAGCTGCTTGCCATCCGGGCTGAAGGCGAGCGCCAGGACGTCGTCGCTGTGGCCCGACAAGGCGAGAATGTCCGCACCGCTGTGCACATCCCAGAGATGCACGCGGTCGTCGAACCCGCCGCTCGCGACCACGCGCCCCTGCGGGCTGACCGCCAAAGCGAACACGTGCTCCTCATCCGCCTTCCACGTGCGAAGTGATTCGAGCGTCGCGGCATTCCAGACGGCGGCGCGCCCATCGTCGCCGACGGAAACCAGCGAGGCGCCGTCAGGCGTGAACGCGACGCCGGTCACCGTCCACTCGTGCCCGCGGCCGGTGCGCAGCTCCTGTCCGGTCGCCGCGTCCCAGAGCTTCACCGTGAAATCGCGTCCGCCCGAAGCGACGAATCGCCCATCCGGGCTGACGGCCAGCGCGTGGACGGCGCTGTGATGCCCGGCCAGCGCAAGTACATCCGCCGCGGCGGCGGCATCCCAGACGCGCAGCGTGTTGTCGCGCCCGCCGCTGGCAATGCTCGCGCCGCCGGGGCTGAACGCGACGCTGTCGATCGGCGCCGCGTGCCCGCGCAGGGTCACGGCGCAGGCGCCCGAACCGGCGTCCCAGACCCGCAGCGCGCGGTCCTCTCCGCCACTGGCAACGCGCCGGCCGTCCGGGCTCCAAGCCACGCCGTGCACCGCCGAGCCGTGAGTGAGGATCACGACCGGAATCGCGCCATTCTCGGCGGAAACCGGCCGGGCCGCGCTGCCCCAGATTCGGATGGTGCCGTCGCTTCCGCCGCTGGCGAGCCGCCGGCCCTCCGGATCAAACGCGACCGACCAGGCGCGGCCCTCGTGCCCGCGCAGCACCGCCGTCTCGGCGCCATGCGCCGCGTCCCAGAGGCGCACGGTGCCGTCCTCGCCGGCGGTCGCGATCGTCGCGCCGTCGGGCGAATACGCGACACCATCCACCGCGCCCTCATGTCCGTAGAGCGTTGTCGGCTCGTCGCCGGTGGCGATGTGCCAGATTCGCAGCGTACCGTCGTGTCCCACGGACGCGAGTTGCCCGCCGTCTGAACGCCAGGCCAGCCCGGCGACGTGCGACCAGTGTCCTTCGAGCGTCCGCAGCGGCTCGCCTGTGGCAGCGTCCCAGAGACGAATGACGCGATCCTGGCCGCCGCTCGCAAGTGTCTTGCCATCCGGGCTGAACTCGGCGCACATCACCGGCCGGTCATGGTCCTTCAGCACCGCAGACGCGGCGAACTCGCCGGCTTCATTCTGCGTCCACAGGCGCACGGTTCCGTCGAAGCCGGCCGACGCGATCTGCTTGCCGCCGCTGCGCCACGCCACTGCCGAAACGAAGTGGTCATGGCCGCGCAACGTCATCCGGCTGCGATCCGCCAGCCAGTCGAGCCGCTGCCACTCCCAGCCGCGCAGCTCCTGCGGACAGCCGATCAGCAGGTCGCGCACCAGCGCCACGTCTCCGTCGTCGAGCTTTCCGCCGGCCAGCGCCACGCGCGTGCCATACAGCCGCCGCGCGACCAGCCGCTCGCGCTCCTCGGCCGCCTCGCGCGCCGCGACGGCCTCGGCCCGCTCGCGCGCCTGCAGCTTGGCCGCCGCCTGCTGATACAGAAACGTCATCGCCACCCCGAACCCCACGCCGGCCACCAGCATGACGGCGGCGATGCTGGCGGCGGCCCAGTAGCGGCGAATCCCCTTGCGCAGCATGTACCAGCCGCTGTCGCGCTTGGCCTCGATCGGCTGGCCCGCAAGATAGCGGCGAATGTCGTTGGCCAATTCGCCGGCCGACTGGTAGCGCCGCGGCGGTTCCTTGCTCAGGCACTTGAGGACGATCGTCTCGACTTCGTCGTCAATCTCGGGCCGATGCCGGCTGGGGGGCGTTGGGGCGACGTTCAGGATGTTGTCGATGACCTTCCGCATGTTGCCACCCACGTCATACGGAAACGTCCCCACGGTCAGCATCTGGTAGAGCACGACGCCCAGTGAATAGACGTCCGTGCGGATGTCCACGTCGTCCTGCCGCCCCTCGGCCTGCTCCGGGCTGGCCCATGGCACCGAGCCTATGAACTGCCCGGTCATGGTCATGTGCGGAGTCTTCGAATCCACCGATTCATTGTCCTCGGTCAGCTTTGCCAGCCCGAAATCCAGAACGTGCGGCTCACCCGCCTCGTCGATGCGGATGTTGCCCGGCTTGATGTCGCGGTGAATCACGCCG
Organism: Phycisphaerae bacterium RAS1; assembly: GCA_007859745.1. Lineage (NCBI taxonomy): Bacteria > Pseudomonadati > Planctomycetota > Phycisphaerae > Phycisphaerae bacterium RAS1. The sequence continues at coordinate 76,805 of SMLU01000002.1, forward strand.
CGGAGATGGGCGGCGTTGATGGCGTCGCAGATCTTGCCGAACAGCTCAAGCGTGCGGCGGACGGGCAGCGCCGTGGTCTGCACGAACCGGTCCAGCGGTTGACCGGGGATGAAGTCCATCACGTAGTAGAAGCAGCCCGCCGCCGTGCCGCTGTCGTGAATGCCGACGATGTTCGGGTGATTGAGCTGTCCGAGCACCTGAATTTCGCGCTCGAAGCGGACGCGGTCACTGGGGCGCGCCAGCGGGCCTTCGTGCATCACCTTGATGGCGACGTTGCGGCGGGTGGATTTCTGCACCGCCTTGTAGACCACCCCTTGCCCGCCGCGGTGAATCTCGCCCACGATCGTGTAGCCCGGCAGCGATTCGGCGCCGACGGACTTCTCCACCTCAACGGCGGAAGGCGCGTCGCCGCTGGCGGCGGTGGCGGTGACTTCGATGCGCTGCGGCGCAGGCAGGCCGGACAAGGCGTACTCCGAGTGTCACAAAAGGAATAGTATCGCCCACCGCGCGCGATTGCATCGCGCGGGGAGTGATGGTGATGCGCCGGGTGTGACCGGAGATTGTCGCGACTCAGCGGGCGAGTCTGTCCGAACCCGCCGCGCCAAGCGGCGGGTTGACGACCGTAGGTCTTTTGGCGCCACACAGGCCGGGGACGTCACCCCGCCGCTTGGCGCGGCGGGTTCGGAAATACGGCCGCGTCGGAAGAACGGCCCGCCGTCCGGCTATCGGCGACGGTTGATCACAAAATCGGCCATTACACACAGACTGTCACGCGCCGCGCCGGCCGGGAGCGCGGCAAGGGCGGCTTGCGCCGTGCGGATGTACTCGGCCGCCGCGTCGATGGCGAACTGCATGCTACCGGCGGCTTGCAGGCGGGCGGCGATCTGGCGGTGACGCCGGGCGTCGTCGCTGCCGAGCAGCGCCAGCATGTCGGCCTTTTCGGCCTGAGACGCGCCGCCCAGGAAGTGAATCAGCGGCAGCGTGAGCTTCCCTTTTTCGACATCGCGGCCGAGCGATTTTCCGGCCTCAATCTCGTCGCCGGTCAGGTCCAGCACGTCGTCGATGATCTGAAACGCAATCCCGATCGACAACCCGAAGCGGCGCAGCCGCGCGACGGTCGGCGGCGGCGCGTCAGCGAAGTGCGCCCCCAGCTCGCACGAAGCCGCAATCAGCGAGGCGGTCTTGCGGCTGATGATGTCGATGTATTCGCGCTGCGTCAGCTCGACATTGCCGCGATTGGCGACCTGCATCATCTCGCCTTCGCAGACCGTGTTGGTCGTGCGGCCGATCAGGCGCGAGGCGTGCTGCGAGTCGAGACTGCTGCACAGGTGAAAGGCGTGGCTGATGAGAAAATCGCCCATCAGCACCGCCCGCTCGTTGCCCCACAGGCGGTTGACGGTGGCCGCCCGCCGGCGAATGTCCGCGTCGTCCAGCACGTCATCGTGCACCAGCGTCGCGAGGTGCACCATCTCGACCACCGCCGCGAGCACGTGATGCGCCGGCCTCACCTCGCCGCAGGCCCGCCCGGCCAAGAGCAGCAGCGCCGGCCGCAGCGACTTGCCCTGAAAATGAGCCACGTGGGCGCACAGGTCGGAGATGAAGCCCTGATCGCTGATCAGCTCGTCGCGGAACACGCGCCGGGCGGCGTCGAGATCGGCGGCGATCGGCGCATAGAGCATCCCCAGGTCGAGCGTCGGTGCGTCGGGTGTGCCGGCCACGTCCACCTCCTGTCGTAGTGGACAGTATTTCCGGGCGCTCGCCCCAACGTCCAGTTGCGCCTGAATCTTTCAGAATGATTGAAAATGAGAGGTCGCTACCCCGCCAGCGGCTCCAACTCGTCGCTGAGAGATGAAACGATCAGGAGCAGGCACCCGCTCTGCGTGGATTGCACCACGTGCCGCGAACCCTGCCCCGCCCGCTGATAGTCGCCCGCGCTGAGCACTGCAATATCGCCGATCTGCAAGTCGCCTTCGAGGACCAGGCACTCCTCCGGACCCGCGTGACGGTGCGCCGGGTATGCCGCTCCAGGGTCCATCCGAACCAGCATCGTGATCTGGTCCTTGGCCGGATCGGCGAACAGGCGCCGGACACGGACGCCGGCGACGCCCGTCTCGGTCCACTCGCCCTCGTTGGCCCGGCGGATGAACATGCCCTCGGTCGGGTCGGCGCTCCACTGCTTCCAGACTTGCGCATCCGCGTGCGCCGAATGGCCGGCCGCGCGCGGGCCTTGAATGCGCTCGAGGACGGCGGCGCGAACCTCGGCGTCGGGCGGGACGGGCGCCACCGCCAGCGACAACTGCTCCACCACGCCATCATAAGAGCGCAGCTCGCTCTCGCACGCCGAGCAGCCGGTCGCGAGGTGCGCCTCGAACGCGGCCGCCTGCTCGGCCGGCATGGCGCCGGCCGCATAGAGAGCCGCCAGTTCTGCGGAGTCGCCGATGGAATGCAGCGCGGTCATTGTGAACTCACCTCGCCTGTCAGCGTTTCGCGCAGGCGCTTCATGCCAAGCCGGATGCGGGTCTTCACGGTTCCCAGGGGCAGCGATCGCTGCAACGCGATCTGCTCGTGCGTCAGGCCGCCGTAGAACGCCAGCTCGATGACGCTGCGTTGCTCCGGCGGCAGGTCCGCCAGAGCGCGGCGCGCACCACGGCTGGTTTCATCGCGATCGATGAGGCTGGCAGCGTCGTCGGCCGCGACGCGTTCGACCGCAGCGCCGGGATTTGTATCGCGGCGGCGCCGCCGCAGATAGTCGATGGCCCGCGAGCGCGCGATCAGGAGCAACCACGCGATCGGCGAGCCACGCTCGGCATTGTACTCGGCCGCCCGGGTCCAGACGGCGCAAAAAACGTCCTGAAGTACATCATCGGCGTCCGGCCTGCTGCGAAGCAGCTTCAGCAGCAAACCCAGCGCCCGCGGCGCGTGCCGGTCAAAAAAAAGCGAAAAGGCATCGCGGTCGCCCGCGCCCGCGCGGGCCAGAAGCCGGATGTCGTCGTCATGCTCGCTGGGCATTCCACCGGTCCGCCGCGGTGCTAGCGCCTGACCGCCGGCGGTTTCTGCGGCGCCGGCCGCGCGGGCGTGCTTCGGGCAGGCCATCCTAAGTGCCGATCGCGACGGCGGCAACGGATGCGCACGCAATCGGGCGACGGGCGGTTTTCGAGACGATTTCAAGTCGCAAACTCCGCGCCGCGTCGAACGCCAGGTAGGGCGCCGGCTGGGGCGCCGTCCCCGCGCAGCCCATGCCTGAGGAGGCACGTCGGCCCCGACGCTGGTGACGTTTCCGGGATATACGCAGCGGGGGACGATTCAGATTTGGCATTAACCTGCCGTGCCGGAGTTTTATTCCAGAGAGAGCCGTGAACATCTTGGTGAGACGGGCGTCTGGCGCATCTTGCCCGTTCCTGAAGACCGCAGGGACGGGCGAGACGCCCGTCCCACCCAAATGTTCACAACCTCTCTCGCCCGTCCCTCGTTTCAACAGGCTGCTATGCCTGCTGCAATCCCAGGTCGCCCTCGATGCGTTCGATCCGGCGGCGCAAGGCCGCGATGGCCTGGTGCATCTCAGCCATCTCCGCCTGCAGGTTTTCCATTTCGGCGCTCAGGCTCGACCGCTCAGCGGGTCCGTCGGCCGGGTGCGGCGCGGGCGCATGCGGCGTCGGGGCGACAACACTCGATGTCGCTGCCGCAGGCGCGCTGTGCGATGCCGCCGGCGGGGCAGAAATCGCCGGCTGCTCGCCCTCCGGGTACAGCAGGTGCGTGTAGCGCGTGGCCGATTGGCCGGGCTGCCGCGGCAGCGGCGCGACCAGCGGCGGATCGGTGCGCGCGAGGCCGTCGAGAATCCCGTTGATCAACTCCGGCCCGTCAATCGCAATCATGCGCTCGCAGCGGGTGCGCAGCTCGGCCGGCGTCTGCGGCCCGCGCAGCAGCAGCTCGCACAGCACGGCCCGTTGCGGCTTCTCCCAGCCGAGGCGCTCCTTCAATTCATGTTTGTAGCGATCGACGCGGCTGCCCATTCCCGGCAGCAGGCGCGAGACGAGTCCGCCGGCCCGCAACACTTCGAGCGTGTTCCAGACGGATTCCTCGTCCAGCTCCATGAGCGGGTCGCGGTTGTTCTTCTGGTTGCAGGCCACGACGATCGCGTTCAGCGTCATCGGATAGTACTGCGGCTGGGCGAGGGCCTTTTCGACCAGCACGCCCAGCACGCGGCGTTCGGTGGGATTGAACGTGAGAGCCATCGAGCGGAGATGATACCGCGTTCGGCACGCCGTGCATCAGGATAGGAACCGCTGGCTTACGCGCGCGGCTCGGATCACGCGGCTCGGATCTCGCGGGTGGGGCCAACATCCGAGCCGCGGCCGTGAGGGAGCGGTCCGGGAGAAGACCGCTTGCTTACGCGCGCGGCTCGGACTTGCGTGCGGCGACGCAGACGTTTCCCGCGTCATGGACGCGGACCGCGGACGCGCGCGGCGAATCGCCCGCCGCGGCCAGCGCGGCCTCGATGTCTGGACATAACGTCATTCCGCACAGTGCGGCGGCGTCCTGCGGAACATGGCGGCTGACGAGAAAAACCCGCACGCCGCGGCCATGCGCGTCGGTCAGATGCCGCAGTTTCACCGCCTTATGATCGCCGAGCCGATAACCGTTGGCCGCGACGGTTTGACGTGCGGCGGCGTAGGTGGACGCGGATCGCAGCAGCGCCAGGAAACCGTCGGGCCCGACGCCTTCGCGGCACTCGGCGTCGAGAATAATGGCGCCGCCATCTCGAACGGCGAGATGGTTGTTTTTCAGCGCCTTGTCGGCCTGATACAGGTTTCGGCTCAGCGGCGGCGCGACGCACAAGTGCAGGATATCCGCCGGATTCGGAATCTCGTGCGAGAACGTGCGCCGCGCGACGGGCGCGAGCCGATGGAGCGCTTCAAGCGGATCCCCGACGGCACAGGCGACAAGTGCATCTTGAGCGATGACCTCGTTGATCGCGACCAGCGATTTGCCGGCCGACCGAAGGCTTTCGACGACATGTCGAACGCCGTCATAAACCGGGTTGCCGTCGAGCCGGAAGAGATCGGAGGCCGGATCGAGCGCGCCGGCGTGGTTCTTCTCGATATCGGCGCGGGCCATGACGCCGATGGTGGCGGTCTTGTGTGCCCCGGTCAGCCCGGCGAAGTAATGCGGCTCGACGCTGCCGATTGCCAGCAGGCAGCGCGCCTCCGCGACCAGCGGGTGCAGCCGGACGCCGCCAAACTCGCGCAGATCGACGGCGTCGCAGTCGTGCCAGTCGATTTGTGCGATCGGCAAGCCGCAGTCGGCGAAGGTGGCGTGCTCGAACGCGGCCCGCTCGGGCGCGGGGAACTTGTGCGTACCGGTTGCGACAATCGCACGGCAGGGGGGCAGCGCTTGCGCCGCACGTCGGGCGGCTTCGGACAGCGCGAGTAGCGCGGCGCGGGTCAGCGTGGCGCGGTGAGGATCGTTGACCAGCAGGACCAGCGCGTGTGCGGTGTGTGCGGCGGTCTCAAGAAGCTCCCGCAGTCCGGCGTGGTGCGAGATTTCGGCGCCCAGCACGTCCGCCGCCAGTCCGGCGTTGCGCGGCGTGATCGGCCCGAATTCCTGCCAGGCGGCCATTGCCGATTCTCCGCGCATCAGAGCATGTGTTCGCGCGAATCCGGCGATATTGAAGTGCTGTTGGCGGAGATTGTCGAGGCGCGGCATGCGATGCCGGGCCGCGGCGCCCTCCCGCCAGCGCCGCGGCTACGGTTGCGTCGGCCCTCCATGGCCGACGACGGATTTCACGGGGCGCTCGTACCCAACGTCGGCCACAGAGGGCCGGCGCCAGGGGCTCTTCAGTGCGACGCGAGCCGGCGGCGCGACACGTAGCCGCACGCCGCCGCCGACGCGAAGAGCGCCAGCGTTCCCGGCTCGGGCACCGAAGCGAACTCGGCGCCGGCCAGGACGATCGAGTAGGCCCCGACGCCGCCGTTCATGTCGCCGTTGCCGTCCCAGCCGCTGATTGGCGACGCGCCGCCGGCCCCGACCGGGCCGACGACGCCGGTGTAGACGGTGTCATCATTGAACATGGCCGCGCCGCCGCTGTTCGGATCCCGGTCCCAGCCGGAGACCGCCAGGAAGTAGACGCCCGGCGCCGCCGGTTTGTAGGTTCCGGCGCTGTTCAGCGCGGAATGGGGCGTGTACGGGCTGTGCGAGATATCGTCATTCGCCGACACGCCGAGTCCGGAGGAGTCGAACAGGAAGAGCTGTGTGTCGAAGACGGCCGTCCCGGCATCGTCCGTCGTGGCGGAAAACGCGTTGATATCGACAATCGTGATGGCGTACATGTCGGCGTCGTCAAACCCGCTGAGGGCGCCGGTGATCAGCGTCAAGGCGCCGACGCCCGTCGTCACCTGCGCGCTGCCCGGGAGGTCGCCCGTGTCGCCGACTTCGGTGACCGTGTCGGCGCTCGCCGTGCAGGCGAACCCGAACAGGGCCGCCAGCGCCGCATTGCTGCATTTGTTTCGAGACATTCTTTCATCTCCTATGCACTTCCGGACCGGCCACGTTTCAGCGTCCCGCCGGTCGGCGGCAGTACGAGAAGAGCATTCAAAATGAATGCGCTCCAGTCAAACCCGAGTGGCGCGGGTTCGGCCGGTTCCCATAAGAGGCGTGACCTGGAAAACTGGCTATCCGGGTAAACTGTGCTATACTATTGGGAATGCTGCAAACGCCGAATGTCGAGCCGCCACCAGCGGCTCGGCAACGGGGAACCCAACGCGGCGCACGGCTTCACGGCGTGTGTCGCAGGGGCTAATCCGGCCGAAGCCGGACGCTTACTCAGCGAAGCGAGCCCGTCAGCTAACCCCGCAGGCAAACGCTGGAGTCTCGCTTTGCGCGTTTTCATCAAACGACGATAGCCGCCTGCGCCTCGCGAGCCGGGCTTCCGTTGCATCTTCGCGCGAGCGCCGCGCCGACTTTTTCATTGGTCGGCCGACGTCGCACGAAATGGCGTAGAAGTTTCGGTGATCGAGGTCTGCGGCCGCATTCGGCGTTTGCTGGGATCGAGGCATGCGGGAGAAGAGCCATGTTACTCGCAATGGTCAGTGCAACGATGGTGGTGGTCGGCGTGCTTGCCGCGCTGACGGTGTTGGCGATGCTCACCGGCCTGGCCGGCATTCGCTACATTCCCAACAAGCGCGTCGGAATCGTCGAGAAACTCTGGAGCCGGACCGGCTCGCTGGAGAGCGGGCTGATCGCGCTTCACGGCGAGGCTGGATTCCAGCCGGAGGTGCTGCGCGGCGGTCTGCATTTCCTGACGCCGTTCCAGTTTCGCGTGCACGTCGTCCCGCTGGTGACGATCGGGCAGGGACACATCGGGTACGTCTTCGCGCGTGACGGCGCGCCGCTGCCGGCGTCGCAATCGCTGGCCGGCAACCAGAAGGCGCAGAATTTCGAAGACGTGCGCGCGTTTCTCGGCGCCGGCGGCCAGCGCGGCCCGCAGCGCAAGCTGCTGCGCGAGGGCACGTACGCGATCAACCTGGCGCAGTTCGCGGTCATCACGGACGACCAGAATTACTTCCTTCCGCTGGAGCGCGACGACAAGGCGGTGTTCGAGAACATGGCGGAGGAAATCGCGCGGCGCGAGGGATTCAAGCCCATCGTCATCAAGGGCAACGACGACCTGCTCGGCATCATCACCGTGCATGACGGCCCGTCGCTGCCGCCGGGAGAGATCATCGCGCCGGTGGTCGGACACGACCCGGAGCAGCCGGACACGTTCCACAATAACTTCCAGGAAGCCGAGCGGTTCCTGGCCGCCGGCGGCTGCCGCGGGCGGCAGCTCCAGGTGCTGGTGGACGGCACGTTCTACCTGAACCGGCTGTTCGCCACGGTCGAGATGGTCGCCAAGACGATCATTGAAGTCGGCAGCGTCGGCGTGGTCGTGTCCTACACCGGCGAGCACGGCGCCGACCTGTCCGGCGTCGAATACAAGCACGGCGAGCTGGTCCGTCCCAGCCAGCGCGGCGTCTGGAGCGAGCCGTTGCTGCCGGGCAAGTACGCCTTCAATACGTACGCGGGCAAGATCATCGCCGTTCCGACGACGAACTTCATATTGAAGTGGATCCGCAGCGAGAGCGGGATGCACAAGTATGACGAGAACCTGAAAGAGGTCTCGCTCATCACGAAAGACGCGTTCGAGCCGTCGCTGCCGCTGAGCGTGGTCGTGCACATTGACTACCGCAAGGCGCCGCTCGTGATCCAGCGTTTCGGCGACGTGAAGCGGCTGGTGGAGCAGACGCTGGACCCGATGGTGTCCGCCTATTTCAAAAACATCGGACAGACGCGCACGCTGATCCAGCTCCTGCAGGATCGCGCCATGATTCAGAAGCTGGCCGGCGAGGAGATGCAGGAAAAATTCGCGCACTACAACCTCGAGCTGGAGGAAGTGCTGATCGGCACGCCTACGGCGTCCGCCGGCGATGAGCGGATCGAGAATATCCTGACGCAGCTCCGCGCCCGGCAGATCGCCGAGGAACAGGTCGAGACCTACGCCCGCCAGGAGAAGGCCGCCGTCAAGGAGCGCGAGCTGCGCGAGGCCGAATCGCGCGCCCGCCAGCAGGCGCACCTGACCGAGAGCGAGCTGGCGATCCGCGTGCAGGAGAACCAGGGCAAGGCCGAGTATCAGCGCGCCCTGCAGCAGGCGGCGCAGATGCGGGCCATCGCCGAAGCCGAGGCCGCCCGCACGCGGGCGCTGGCCGACGCCGAGGCGGCGCGGATCCGCGTCACCGGCCAAGCCGAGGCGGACAAGGCCGCCCGCATCGGAATCGCACAAGCCATCGCGACCGAGGAGCAGGTCCGCGCTTACGGCGGACCGCAGTACCAACTCACGCGGCAGGTGATGGAGCGCTTCGCCGAGGCCGTGCAGCAGTCCGGCGTCGACCTGGTGCCGAAGATCGTGATCGGTGGTTCGCCTGCTCCGGCCGGCGACGGCGGGTTGCAGTCTTCGGTAACCGGCGCGAACGTGATGGAAGCGCTGCTCACGATGCTGTTGTCGGACCGGCTCAGCAACGGGTTGCTTAAGAGCGAGCATGTTGCCCATGCCGGCAACGGCGGCGCTGCTGAGCAGCCGGCGGCGCGCGAGGTTCGCGCCGGAGCGGACCGGCTGCGCAGCGAGGTCCGCCGCGGGCTGAGCGAAGATCAGCTTGTTCCGGTGAAGACTGCGTAAGTGCGGATGTTCGGCGACTCCAGCGCTGCGACGCCCGGCCCGTCGGTGATGCGCGGGCCGGGCGCTGGAGTCCGCCGGAGAGAGCGGAGGAGTGAGTGCCAAGTAGCAAGTAGCGAGTAGCGAGTAGCCAGTAGCGAGTTGAAGATGCGCGGCGAACGCCAATGGCGAAAGGCCAAAGTCGGTGGCTAATACTCCGACGCTATGTGCGTCAGCCCTGGAAGGGCGAAAGAATACAGCCCCGGGCGAAAGCGCGGGGACGTCATTGAAGCAAGACCGCGCAGCCCCGGAGGGGCGAAAGAGAGGGGCAGCGTGTGCGGCACCGTGCCGCATCGCAAGCAGAGCTTTCGCCCCTCCGGGGCTTGTGGTCTCTTGCGCGGAGCACCCCGGGCTGACGCCCGGGGCTTTATTCTGCCGCCCCTACGGGGCTGAATGCCCAATGCGGCGAACCATCGGCGTACCGAAGTAGCGTTGTAGTGCCAGAGGAGCCTCGTTGAATACGAGCTTCCGGATTCGGATTTCTGACTTCTGACCTCTGATTCCTCCCCATGTTCCGTCAATGCCCTCGATGTCGAGCCGCCGCTGATACAGACGCCCGGTATTGCGGGCGCTGCGGGAGTGCTTTGGCGGTCGCGGCGGCGGCACAGAATGACCCTCTGGTCTGCTCAGCCACGCGCCTGACGCCGTTGATGCAGCAGTGGCGGAAGCTGTCGCACGCCATGACGAGAAAGGAAGTTCGCAAGCTGCTGGGCGAGCCGCTGCGAATCGACGCCCCGCCGCCGGGCGCGAATCCGGAAGCGCCGGCTTCGGGCCAGGTTGAGACGTGGATGTATGAGTATGCTTCGGTCGCGGACGGGACGATTCACAAGTCGGTCGGGGGAAGTGTGTTCATTTCGGTTGCTGAATCGCGCGTGGCGGGCTGGACCGAACCGGATTTCTCGCTGCTTCGATAGCCGCTATGCGCCGCCGCGCCGCGCGGCCGAATCCGCCACGAGTTTCTCAACCGCTTCACTCGCTACGCGGGCGCCGTCCTCGTTGCGCAGCAGGCCCGCCAACCGATCGGCGTGGCGCCTGAACGCTGGGTCAGATGCAACCGGCGCCAGCGCGGCCGCAAGCTTGCGCGCGTTCAGCCCTACGCGCGGCGTGTTCAGGCCCACGCCCAGCCGGCGGACGTGCAGCGCGTTGTGAAACTGGTCGTGTGCGTGGGGTACGACCACCTGCGGGCAGCCGGCGCGCAGCGATTGCGCCGTCGATCCGATGCCGCCGTGCTGCACCACCGCCGCGGCGCGCGGCAGGAGCAGCGAGAAGGGGGCGTAGTGCACCGGCAGGATGTCTGCCGGCAGATCGGGCGGCGCATTCGCATCCTTTCCGACGAGCAGAACGCCGCGGCGGCCGAGTCGCTGACACGTCTCTGCTGCGATGTGGTAGTAATCACCTGGGTGATACACCGCCGCCGTACCCAGTGAGAAGACGATCGGTGGCTGCCCGCGCGAGAGAAATCGCTCCAGTTCGGGCGGGAGCATCGGCTCGCGGTCGCTGCGGTCGTACCAGGTGAAGCCGCACACCAGCGAACGCGGCGGATCGGCGGTGGTCGGTGCGCGGTAGTGCGGCGACCACAAGCCCAGCAGCGCGTCTCCACCGTGCATGTCCGCCCAGAACGCGTTGCGCTCCGCGGCGACGCCGCATTGCCTTCGGATGCGATTGACGCGCCTGCCGACGATCCAGCTCGCGAGCGGCTTCACGCAGGGCAGCATGGCGCGGGCGATGGCCGCGGCCGCCCGGCCGTGACGTCGTTGAAAAACGGGCACGGGATCGCGCGGGGAGAACCAGAGCAGCGGCGCGAGCGTGCAGAGCGCCAGGGGAATGTGCAACTCGTTGCACACCCAGCGAACGCCGATGCAGATGTGGTGGGCGACGACCACGTCGGGCCGGTCGTTCCGCCACGCATCCCGAAGCGTCCGCAGACCGGCGGGCACGGAGCCGAGAATCAGGTCGAGCACACGCCCGCCGCCGCGGCGATGGTGCATCAGGTCAGGATCGTTGAGGATGGCCGGCACATCGACGTGCTCGCCGATCGGCGAATGCTCAAGCCCCGCGGCGAGGACATCATCACGGAAGTGCGGATGCACGCAGAGTACGACGCGATGGCCGCGGCGCTGCATGGTCTGGCCGAGGGCGAGAAAGGGATGCACGTCGCCGTGTGAGCCGCCGGTGGAAATCCAAACGAACATGGGGCTTCATCATGGGGGCCACGATGCACACGGACAAGCGGAGCGCCGCTTGTCGTGGGTGTCGCCGAAGTTCTCGCCAGACGCCGCCGGCGGGGCCGTTTTTCCGAACCCGCCGCGCCAAGCGGCGGGTTGACGATGGTGGGCGAGCGGCGCGTCACAGCCCGGGGACGTCACCCCGCCGCTCGGCGCGGCGGGTTCGGACAGAGAAAAGGTTGCCCGGCCTTGCCGAGCTTGCTGGTCCACCCCCCCTGGATCAGCCGCACGGCTATCGTCTGCGCAGGGCGCGGATCATCTCGCGTTTGGCGTCGCGTTCCTTGATTGACTGGCGTTTGTCCCCATGTGTCTTGCCGCGGGCGAGGGCCAAAAGCACCTTCGCCAGCCCGCGTTCGTTGAAATAAATCGAAAGCGGTATCAGCGTCAGCCCGCGAGTGGTGACCTTCGCCTCCCACTTGCGGATTTCGCGGCGGTGCATCAGCAGCCGCCTGGGCCGGGTCGGCTTGTGCTGAACATAACCTGCCATGGGATAAGGAGATATGTTGCAGTCGCGGAGCGACATCTGGCCGTTTTCGATGAAGGCGTAGGCCTCGTCCAGGGAGGCTTTACCGGCCCGCAGGCTCTTCACCTCGCTGCCCATCAGCTCGATTCCGGCCTCGATCTCTTCCAGCAGCTCGAAGTTGAACGTAGCCTTCTTATTGTTGATCTTCGGGGTGGGTGGTGGACCTTTGGCCATAGGATCGATAGATTCTAAGTGTGTCGAAATAGCGTCGCAACCGTAACTGCGGCGGCGTGTAGAAAGTTGTGAGAGGCGGCCGTGTGCCGCCGACGCCGACCGCGATCGAGCAGCGTATGGCACGATCGGATGAAGCGCGGCTGATATCCCGCGCCAAGCGCGGTCACGCCGATGCGTTTCGCGACCTGGTTGATCTCTACAAGGATCGCCTGTTCGCGTTCGTGTGGCGGACGGTGCGCAACCACCACGAAGCTGAGGACATCTGTCAATCGGCCTTCGTGAAGGCGTACGAGTCGCTGGCGGCGTACAACGAGACCTACGCTTTCAGCACGTGGCTGTTCACGATCGCCTACCGGCTGAGCCTGAACATGCTGCGCAAGCGGCGTGCGGTCAGCAGCGACATCGACCTGACCGAAGTCGGCGGCGAAGGCGATGAGACGGCCATTTGCCTGGCGAACAGCGAGGAAGCCAACCGGCTGCGTGAGCGCATCTGGGCGGCGGTGGAGCAGCTTTCGACGGCGCAGCGGGCCGCTGTGCTGCTGTTTTATCGAGAGGGCAAGGGTTGCCCGGAAATTGGCGAAATCCTTGGCATGCCGGCGGTGACGGTGAAGAGTCACTTGCACCGCGCCCGCGAAAAACTGCGGAGCCTGCTGGACGGCGAGCTGGCGGACGACTGGATGTCGGTCCGATTTACCGACTCGCGCGCGGGCTAGGACGACCGGGAATGAACTGTTCGGACTTTGAAAGACTGATCGACGCCCACCTCGACGGCGAGCTGGCCGGGAGCGTGCGGCTCGAATTCGACGCGCATCACCTGCGCTGCGCGCGCTGTCGGCAGCTTGTGGCGATGCTCGAGTCGGTCGGCAACGTGGTGGCCGTCGATCGCCGCGACGAGCCGCGCCTTTCGGATGATTTCACCGTCCGCGTGATGGGCGACGTGACCAGCGTCAATCGCGAGCCGGTCCGCTCCTATCGCGGACTGCGGATCGCCATCGCGGCCGGCGTGCTGGTGCAGGCGGCGGCGGTGGTCATGTTTGCGACGATGTTTCCGGTCGAGCCGTCGCGGCCGAGGATTCCGATTACCAAGCCGCCCGAGACGCTGGATGTCTCGCAGTATTCACACGCCGATCTCGCGGCGTACATCACCGGCCGGGTCTATGCGCGCGTGGCCTCAATCAGCGACGGTCTGTCGAAGGATGTCGGCAATGTCGGCATGTGGGCGGCGAACCTGCGCGTTTCGGATGACGTGGCCCGCTCGTCTCGCAAACTGGCTGAGGTCGATCCGCTGTTCGGGCTGCTGGGAGCGCTGCTGGCCGCCGACGATGAGCAGGATCAACCCGCCGAAGGCGGCGCGGACAATCAGTATTCCCTCTAGCTCACCTGCCGCCGCCGCGCCGGAAACCAAGGTCACTTTCCGAACCCGCCGCGCTCACAGCCCGTTCATAAAACCCGTAGCGTCGGCCCTCTGCGGCCGACGATCCGCGAAAACCCCACGAAAATCGTCATCGGCCACAGAGGGCCGACGCTACCGTCGCCGGGTTCGGACAGACGCGAGCGCCGCGGCGGGGAACGGCCTTGCGATTGCCGCGTTTCTGTTCGCGACGCTGGCCGTTGCGCCGCTCGGAGAGGCCGCGGCGGATGACGCCTCGCTCGCCCGCCACACCCCCGCAAATGTCGGCCTGTTTGTCGAGCTTCGCAAGCTCGACGGCCTGCTGGTCGATTTGCTCGACGCGCAGCTCTGGCTGACGCTCGCCGATCTGGCGGGCCAGCCGGCGCGCGAGGACGAACCCGAGGAGTGGCAGCGCCGCGTTCGGCATGCCATTCAGATGGATCCGACCGAAGCGATCAAGGCGCTGTTCGCCGATCGTGTGGCGTTCGTGGGAGACGCGCCCTGGCACGCGCAGGACGCCGCCGTTCTGTGCCGCCCGCCGACCGACGTGAAAGAACTGCTGAAGCGCTGGAAGCCGGCGCCGCTGCCGTACGCCGGACGGGCGTCGGTTTATCGTTTGCCGGGCAGCGTCGGGCTGGGGCGGTTCGACGACCTGCTGATGTTCGGCGACCCGCGACCGATCGACGGCTCGTTTCAGCAGATGCTGAACCAGGCGGATCTCGGCGGTCCGACGCTGGCGGACGATCCGGTCTACTCGCAGTTGCTGGCGCGCACGCCGCCGTCGGCTGACGGCGTTCTGTTCGCGCGTCTGCGGCCGGTCGTCCGCATCGGCGGCGCGGGAGGCAGCGCATCGCAACCGGCCACGTCGCCGGCGACGCGCGCGTCGCGGCCGCTGGATGTGCTGGCCGGCGAGCTGCCCGGCCCGCTGCGGGGCGCGTCGAACGTTCTGCTTTCTTTGCACCGCGAGGGTCCACGACTGCATGTTTGTGCGGTGGGCGACGGGCCGCCGCGTGCCCCGCGCCCGGCCGCGCTTTACGAAATGGTGCGCGACCTGCCGGCTCGAACGCTTCTGGCGCGGGCCGCGACGGTCGATTTTCCGGCGCTCTTCGACGCAGCCCAGAAACTGCCCGAGCGCAACCCGGCTCGCCTGGCCGTTTCACTGCTCGGCAAAGCCGGCGTGCTCGAGCGGCTCGAGCCGGCGCTCGGCTCGGACACGTGCATCGCGATCGGCGTTGTTGCGCCGGAGAATCGGCTCGACGGCGCGCCGCCGGCCCCGGCCGCGGCGCTCATGATCCGCACGCGCAACGCGCGCGCCGCTCTGGCCGAATTCACGAGCATCCTCGAATCGCTCTCGGGGCTGTACAACCTGCTGGCGATCAGGAACGGCTGGACCGCGCTTGACCCGCTACGCACGATCAACGCCGGCCCGGCTGACGCGCGCATGCTGGACCTGACGCCGCTGCTGCCCGCGGCGGCCGCGGGGCTTCTGGGCCCGGTGCGAATCACGTGCCTGGTGGACAATGACGTGCTGATCATCGCGACGCACGAGGACTGGATTCGACAGATCGTCGAAGCCCGCGAAGGCCGCAGCCCGCGGCTGGCTGAAGGACTGCAACTGTCACGGCAGCGCATCGGCCCCGGCTCCGACTCGATCATCTTTGCTCAGACCGGCCCGTTCGCCGATCTGAGCGTTTTGTGGCTCGATTTCGTGGGACAGCTCGCGCCGCAGGCGCTCGGCGAGCGCTTCTGGCGCGAGCTTCAGCCTGCGGGCCGAAACGTGCGGCTCGGAATCCAGGCCACGGAATTGAGCGACGCGCGGGCGCTGCGCGTGGATAGCGTCAACGAGCTCGGCCCGGCGTCCGGCGTGCTGCGGATCGGCGACCGGATCCTGGGCTGCAACCAGCGGCGCTTCGCTACCACGCAGCCGGTGGTTGAGTTTCAGCGCGGCCTGATCGAGCGGCCCGAGGCGCGCTTCGTCGAACTGATCGTGCAGCGAGATGACATTTCGCTCGTTCGCCGAGTCCCGCTGCCGTTCATCGATCCGGTGCAGCTCCTGCGGCGGGCGGTCTCGATCGGCAAGGCGGCGCAGCGCGTGGTCTACCACGACGATTCCGGAGACGCCGCCGGCCCGCGCGGCTTCCTGACGATTGAGCTGCGCCGTCCGGGCGACGTGGTCTATTCGTTCGACGAGCCGACGTCGCAGCCGGCGCGCTCGGAAGACTCTGTACGCGAATAGTGGGCCTGGTGGATCACGGCGCGCGTGTGCGCGCCGACCCGCAGAGCCCCAAGCGCCAGCGCGCCGGCCTTTCGCGCGACGGACGCCGCCTCGCGGCAACCCCCGCGCGCTGGCGCTTCGGCCTCGGTTGCCGCGTACCCGCGCACGGTCATTTACATCGGTGCGCTGATCGTCCGACGTCACGGTTGTTCAGGCCATCCATGCCCCGCTTCGTACTCCTCGAACATGACCTGAGCGGCGCCGCTCCCGGCGTGGAAGGCGCCGGGACGCGACACTGGGATCTCATGATCGAGGTCCCCGGAAAGGACGCGCTCGGGACGTGGCGGCTGCTCGGCGATCCGATGGAAGAAGTCTCCGTCGTCGCGAAGCCGATCGGAGATCATCGCCGCGCCTACCTGGATTACGAAGGACCGGTCAGCCGAGGGCGCGGCGTGGTGCGGCGCGTGGATACGGGCGTCGCGGAGTGGCTCGAGCGGTCAGAAACCGGAATGTGCGTTCGATTGACCGGAGGTCTGCTGCGGGGTCGATACGTGATGGCGCCGGGCGACGGCGGCTGGCGTTTCCAACGGCTTGGGGGGGATGGCGATTCAGAACGCAGGCCCGGATAGCAACACGTTCAGCAGGGGGTAACGTCGGCTCCGTGTGGCCGACGATGCGCGAATACCGCCGTCGGCCACCGAGGGCCGACGCTACCGCGCGCGAAAGTCGACGACCACCGGCAGGTGATCGATCTTCTTGCCGACGCTGTCCAGCGCACAATCCAGCCGGTCCAGCCCCGTTTCTTTCAGCATCGCCTCGGACATCGTCAACGTATCGAGCACGAAACTGTGAACCACCGTCAGCACGCTGTCGGAATAGATCACGTAATCCAGCCGGCCGGGCGGATACTGGTCCGTGTCGTCGCGCCAGGTATACACCTCGCCGCTCTCGGCGTTGTGCGTCGCGGGGACATCGGACAGCGGCGAGTCGTCCCAGTCCGGCGGCAGGTCGGGCCCGAATGCCTGCTCATCCTGGATGTCGCCGGTCAGAAGCGTGTCGAGCGGCTGGCGGGCGCCGACAATGTTCAAGTCGCCGCAGATGATGAGGGCGGTCTTTTCCGGCAGATCGACCTTTCCGCCGGGCGTGCGGACGTCGCGAATCCAGTTCACGATCGCGTCCGACTGTTTCTGACGCAGCGGGTCGTTCTTGGTGTCGCCGCAGCACTTGAAGTGGTTGTTCATAAGGTACAGGTCGATCGGAAAACGGTCGTTGGGAAGGTCGACCATCGCGATGCACAGCTCTCGCTCGCCGGGCGGGTCGGTTCTTTCGAGCGTCATGCTGAGCGGGAAGCGGCTGAGCGTGACGTTGGTCCAGCCCTTGCACGCGTTCCATTTTCCGCCGCCGGGCAGCGGCAGCGCTTCGTTCACCACGTTCGCCGCCGCCGCGGCGGGTTTGCGGATTTCCTGCAGCGCGAGCACATCGGGCTGCACGGCCTGCACGACGCGGCGGAACTTGGCGGCGCGCTCGGCGGGGCCGTCGGGGAAGATGCTGTCGAAATGCACGTTGTAGGTCATGACGCGCAGGTCGGTCTCTTTTTTCTTTTTCAAGAAGCCGGCCGGTTTGGCCGGCGGGCCGGATGGAATGACGACGGCGGGGCTCGTCGCGGCCGGGGCGGAGGTCGGCGCGGCGGACGGCGGCGGCGACGACTTTGGCGGCGTTGGGCTCGCGGTGGATGAGGGCGGAGCCGGCGGCTGGCCCTGGTCGCACCCGAAAAAGGCCCACGTGAAAAGCGCGAGTGCGATGATTCCGGTGCGTGGCGATACTGATTGTCGTTGCCTGGCGTTCAACGGAACCTCAATTCTGTACGCCCGTATTCGGGTCGTGGCCAAGCGATTCGAGTTTCGCGATCCCATCGGCACCGCATAATAGTCGAACATGGTCGCCAGATAGCGGCCGTTCTTCGGTGCGTTGAGGATGTAGCGAGAAGATGACCCCAACGGTCTCTCGTCGGCCCGCGTGCGTGGCGGAGACGGGCCCGAGGCGCCGGAGGCCGGTCCCCCAAACGACCCACACTGACCCACGACCGGACACGCGGCTTGCTCGCAGGGTCGGCGATTCGCACTTATGCTGCCCGGATGCAGCGCGACGAGCTTCTGAATCGCTTCATCGACGCCCTCCCGCACGCGCTGTACAGCTACCAGGAAGAGGCCTTGCTGGCCTGGTTCGAGTCCGATGCCGGGGTCATGGTCTGCGCCCCGACCGGCATGGGAAAAACGCTCCTGGCCGAGGCGGCGGTGTTCGAGGCGCTGCATTCGCGCCAGAGACTCTACTACACCACGCCGCTGATCGCGCTGACCGACCAGAAATACCGCGAGCTCGGCGCCCTCGCGGAGAAATGGGGCTTCTCTCGTCAGGACGTCGGTCTGATCACTGGCAACCGCCGTGAGAATCCGGATGCGCTCGTCCGCGTGGTCGTCGCCGAAATCCTGCTGAATCACCTGCTCTCCCCCGACCCCGCGCTGCTCGACGCCGCCAACCTGCACGCCGTCGTCATGGACGAGTTTCACAACTTCAACGACTTCGATCGCGGCGTCGTCTGGGAGCTGTCGCTGGTGCTGCTGCCGAGGCACGTGCGCGTGTTGCTGCTTTCGGCGACCGTCGGCAATCCCTACGACTTCGCCGACTGGCTGGCCAAGGAGCACGGCCGGAAGCTCGTCGTTGTGATTTCGACCGAGCGGCGCGTGCCGCTGGAGTTCTGCTGGGTTGAAGACCGATTGCTGACTGAATACCTGCCGGCCATGGTCGCCGGCAACGACGCCGACAACCGCACGCCGGCGCTGGTCTTCTGTTTCAATCGCGACGAATGCTGGGAAGTGGCCGAGCGGCTCAAGGGGCTGCCGCTGATCAACGCCGCCACGCGGACGCAGATCGAAACCGAGCTGGCGCCCTTCAAGGCCGACCTCTCGGACGGCGTAGGGCCGAAGCTGCAACAGATGCTGATCCGCGGCGTGGGCGTGCATCACGCGGGCGTATTGCCGACGCACAAGCACGCGGTCGAGACGCTGTTCAACAAGAAGCTCGTGCCGTTTGTGGTCTGCACCGAGACGCTGGCCGCCGGCGTGAACCTGCCGGCCCGCTCGGTCGTGCTGAGCACGCTGCTGAAAGGCAAGCACGGCGACAAGAAGCTGATTCCGTCCGCAACGGCCCACCAGATTTTCGGCCGCGCCGGCCGGCCGCAGTTCGACACACAGGGCTACGTGCACGTCGTCGCGCACGAGGACGACGTGAAGATTCACAAGTGGAAGAAGCGCTACGATCAGATCGACCCGAACAGCAAAGACCCCGGCATCATGCGGATGCGCAAGGAGCTGGAGCGCAAGCGCCCCACGCGCCGCAAGACCGAGCAATACTGGAGCGAGGGGCAGCTCAAGTCGCTGATTCAGGCCGGCCCGGCCAAGCTCTTCTCGCGCTCAATGATCCCCTACTCGATGCTGATCTTTCTGCTGACCAAAACCGGCGAACTGCGCAGCGTGCGCGAATTCCTGGTGAAGCGCTTCGCGGGGGCCGAGCGGATCGAGTCGTTTCAGAAGCAGCTCGAGGTAATGGTCGGCAATCTGGCGGCGCTGGGCTACCTGACGCGCTCCGAGGACGGCGAGCACGTGACGCTGGCCGACTCGATCCACAAGCTGCTTCAGTTCCGCAGCGTCGATCCGCTCTTCGGCGCGTATGTCGCTGAGCAACTGGCGTACTCCAATTTTGACGAGAAAGTGCTGGCGCTCGATTCAATGCTGGAGATGCCGCCGGTGATCGAGCGCAAGGTGCGCGTGCCCGATCTGCCGCCCGGACCGCTCCAGACCCAGGTGCTGGAGCCGTTGATGATCCAGTTGGGGCTGACGCTCGCTCCGCTGGAATCGGACGCGCAGGACGAGGAGGACGGCTGGGACGACGGATTCGACGAAGACCAGCCGCGCCCGCCCAGCATGCCGGAGATGCTCAAGCAGGTGTTTGAAGCCCGCCTGCCCGCGCCGGAAAACGTGTTCATTCAGCCGAAATGGGTGACGGGCGGAGCAATCGAGTTCGACGGCGAGTTCTTCAAGTTCGTGCGCTCGCGCGACCTGGTGAAGCAGGAAGGAATCGTGCTGCGGCACCTGCTGCGCGTGGTGATTCTCGCGGGCGAGATTCTGACGCAGTCGAACGACCCGGACTACGCACGGATCGTCGAGCTGGCGACCAAAACCTGCCGCCGCGTGGAGCCGCAGTACACCGAGCGCTTCCTGGCGGAGGCGGCGGCGGTGAAGAAGCTGGAACCGGTCTGACGCGGGCGGCGCCCGGACCGCGACGGCGCTCCGTTCCCCACCGGCAATCCCGTCTCGCTACAATGTCGCGCCGAATCCTTACAAAAGAATATTCCTGGAGGCTTGAATGACCTGCTCGTCCTGTGCCGCACTTTCGCTCTTCCTGGCCGCCTGTTTTCTGCCGGTCGCGTCATTTGCCCAATCCGCCGCCAAGCCGATCAACGTGCGCGACCTGCACGCCTTGGAGCGCATCAGCCAGATTCAGGTCTCGCCCGACGGCCAGCGCGTCTGCTTCGTCCTGCGAACCACCGACTTCGACGCCAACCGTGGGCGAACTAATCTGTGGATGTGCAACATCGACGGCAGCGTCCTGCGGCGGCTGACCACGCACCCGGAGGGCGGCGCAAGCAACCCGCGCTGGGCGGCCGACGGTGGCGCCATCTACTTCATTTCCAGCCGGGACGACAGCTCACAGATTTGGCGGATTGCGGCGGACGGCGGCGAGGCGGAGCAGGTCACCAGGCTCCCGCTCGACGTCGAGAGCTTCACGCTCTCGCGCAACGGTAAGCTCATGGCCCTCAACATGGCCGTCTTTCCCGACGCCTCACCGGCCGACACGAAAAAGCGGCTCGACGAGAAAAAGCAACAGAAGGCGACCGGCCAGCTTTATGACAAGCTCTTCGTGCGGCACTGGGACGCATGGAAAGACGGCCGGCGCTCGCACATCTTCGTCCTGCCCGTGGGTGGGATGGGCGTCTCGCCCGTCCCTGCCGACAGCGTGAACGGGCGAGACGCCCGTTCCACCCTCAGCCCGGAGGCGGTCGACTTGATGAAGGGCATGGACGCCGACGCGCCGTCACGACCCTTCGGCGATGCAGACGAGTACACGTTTACGCCGGACGGAAAGGCCGTGGTTTTTGCCTGCCGCAACGTCGGCCGCGAAGAGGCCTGGTCCACGCGTTTTGATCTGCATGTCGCGCCGGTTGATGGCGCCGCGCCGCCGAAGGTCATCACGCCGGGCAACAAGGCCACCATCACCCAGCCGGTCTTCTCGCCGGATGGCAGGACGCTCGCGTATCTGGCCATGACGCGGCCGGGATACGAGGCCGACCGCATGCGGATCGTGCTGCGAAGCTGGCCCGACGGCGAGCCCAAGTTGCTCACGGAAAAGTGGGACCGCTCGCCGCAGAAGATCGTCTGGTCGGGTGACGGCAAGACGATTTACGCGTTCGCCGACAACCTTGGCCAGCGTAGCATCTTCGCGGTTAGCGCCGCGGACGGCGCGGCGAAGGCGATGGTTGAGCAGGGCCACGCAACCGAATTGGGCGTCGCCGGGGATCGCGTCGTCTACGGGCTGAATTCGTTGAAAAGCCCCGTGCAAATCCACACGGTGGCCGCAGCCGGCGGCAGTCCGACGCAGATCACAAAGATCAACGGGGAAAAGCTCGCCGAGCTGAAGCTCGGTGAGCCGGAGCAGTTCGATTTCGTCGGCTGGAACGACGAGAAGGTCTACGGCTACATCGTCAAGCCGGTCGATTTTGACGCCGCGAAGAAGTATCCGATCGCGTTCCTGATTCACGGCGGCCCGCAGGGCTCGTTCGGCAACGACTGGCACTATCGCTGGAACCCGCAGCTTTTCGCGGCGGCGGGCTATGCAGCGGTGATGGTCGATTTCCACGGCTCCACCGGCTACGGACAGGCGTTCACGGACGCGATCACCGGCCACTGGGGTGATCGGCCGCTCGAAGACTTGCAGAAAGGCCTGGCGGCGGCCCTGGCGAAATACCCGTGGATGAACGGCGAGAAGGTGGCGGCGCTGGGCGCCTCCTACGGCGGCTACATGATCAACTGGATCGCCGGCAACTGGCCCGACCGCTTTCGCTGCCTGGTCTGCCACGACGGCAATCTCGACGAGCAGTTCGCCTACTTCGACACGGAGGAGTTGTGGTTCCCCGAGTGGGAGCACGGCGGGACGCCCTGGGAAAAACCGGAGAACTTTGCCAAGGCCAACCCGATCGACTTCGTGAAGAACTGGAAGACGCCGATGCTGGTGATCCACGGCGGGAAGGACTACCGCGTGGTTTACACGCACGGCATCGCGACGTTCACGGCGCTCCAGCGGCGCGGGATTCCGAGCAAGTTCCTGTTCTTCCCGGATGAGAATCACTGGGTTTTGAAGCCGGCGAATGGGATCTTGTGGTATGACACGGTGCTGGGGTGGATGGATGAGTGGTGTAAGAAGTAGGGCGCGCTGGATGAGCGCCGGACGCGCACCGAGATTGCTGTGGCGCGTCTGATCCGAGCCGCGACCGCGAGGGAGCGGTTCTTCGTCGATCGGAGCGCCGTGCTTTCAGAACCGCGCCCTTACGGTCGCGGTTCGGATCAGCGTGAAGAGGGGCCCGCCGCGTCAGGCCTGCTCCACGCGGATCCACTTCTCGATCTGCGGCGGCTCATATTTCCTCATCCGGTCGAGCAGCACCCCCTCGTCCTGCTCGATCTGAATCATCGCCCGATGTTCGCGTCGCACGAGCCGCTCGGCGACGGCGTGATCCAGGAACTCAATCAGTTTGTCGTAATAGCCAGCGGCATTGAGTATGCCGCAGGGCTTGGAATGAATGCCGAGCTGAGCCCAGGTGATGATCTCGAAGATCTCCTCGAACGTTCCCAGTCCGCCGGGCAGGGCGATGAAACCGTCGGCCAGCTCCTCCATCATGGCCTTGCGCGTGTGCATGCTATCCACGACGTGCAGCTCGGTCAGGCTCTCGTGCGCGACCTCTTTCACGGCCAGCCCGTGCGGGATGACGCCGATCACTTCGCCGCCGTGAGCGAGCACCTCGTCGGCCAGCACGCCCATCAAACCGACGTTTCCGCCGCCATAGACCAGCCGGATGCGCTCGGCCGCCAGGCGCCGGCCCAGGCGGCGCGCGGCATCGGCGTAGGCGGGGTTCGCCCCGTTGCTTGAGCCGCAGAAAACGCAGAGCCTTCGAATCTCGCGCATCGGGCGCCTCCGCGGCGGATTCTACTCCGGCGCGGCCGCGGCCACACCGGCGGTGCGGCCCGTGCCACGTGAGAGCGGCTGCCCTATACTCCGGCGCATATGCGTAAGAATTACGTGCTGGACGCGAACATACTGATTCACGACCCCGAATCGATCTTTCACTTTGCCGACAACACGGTCATCATCCCGGTCGGGATCATCAGCGAGATCGACCGCTTCAAGAAAGAAACCACGGACCGCGGCTATAACGCCCGCGCCATCGTCCGCCGCCTCGATTCGCTCCGCACGACCCACAGTCTCTCGCAGGGCGTCGACCTGCCCAATGGCGGGCGGCTGCTGGTTTTCTGCGACCCGGAGCAGGTCCTGACGCCTGTCGCGAGCCACGGCGACATCGAAGTGCTCCGCGTGGCGCAGGCGGTGCAGAAGGCCGAGCCAAGCGTACCGGTGGTCATCGTCACCAAGGACATCAATCTGCGCATCCGCGCGGACGCGGCGGGGATGCGGGCCGAGGACTACGAGTCCGACCACGTGCCGCTCTCCGACCTGTACAGCGGGCAATTCGAGTGGCCTGTCGCCCCGCAGGACCTGGATGTTTTTCGCGAGAGCGGCGAGCTGGCGCTCAACGGGCATCCGCACAATCCGAATGAATACGTCCTGCTGCGCTCTACCGGCCAATCGCGGGCGTCGGCTCTCGGTCGGGTCAACGAGCTGGCCGACCGCGTCATCGCTCTCAAGGAGCCGGAAAAAGGCCTGTGGGGCGTCAAGCCGCGCAACAAGGAGCAGTACTTCGCGATCGACGCGCTGCTCGACGACGATCTGCAGCTCGTCACCCTCATGGGCAAGGCCGGCACCGGAAAGACGCTGTTGGCCATCGCCGCCGCCATGTACCTGGCGATCCGCCGCAAGAAATATCGCGGCGTGCTGGTGGCGCGGCCGATCGTGCCGCTGGGGCGCGACATCGGCTACCTGCCGGGCGACGTGGAACGAAAGCTCGAGCCGTGGATGAAGCCGATCGCCGACACGGTGGAGTTCCTGCTCGACGCCGGCGGGCCGATCAAGGGATACAGCGACTGTGAGGCATTGCTTCGCAGCGGCGTGATTGAGATTCAGCCGCTGACGTATATCCGGGGCCGCAGCATCTCGAATCGGATCGTGGTGATCGACGAGGCTCAGAATCTGACGCCGCTCGAAGTGAAGACGGTCATCACACGAATCGGGGCGGACGCGCGCGTCATCCTGACCGGCGATCCGTACCAGATCGACAATCCCTACGTTGACGCCAACAGCAACGGCTTTACCTATCTGGTGAATCGCTTCCGCACGCAGAAGCTCGCGGCACACGTCGAATTGAAGAAAGGCGAGCGCAGCCCGCTGGCGGAGCTGGCGGCGAACCTCCTGTAACGCTAACCGGGTGTGCCTGTTTCCGGGCGGGCGGTCTTCTTTCCGAACCCGCCGCGCCAAGCGGCGGGGTGAGGTGCGCGCTGTGCTCGGCGTCAAGGTACGACGCGCCGCTGCGAACGCGCCCGGACGTCACCCCGCCGCTTGGCGCGGCGGGTTCGGACAAGCCGGCGTGGTTGTCGGAGTTTCCGGGCACACGCAGCTAACGCGACCGTCCGTTCCCGCTTGACTTCCTGCGACAATATGTTACCATTTAGTCACATGAAGAAAGCCCGCCCGCGAGCGCAGGACCGGGTCTGGCGGGCGCTGGGCGATCCGTCGCGGCGCGAAATCCTCGACCGGCTCCGCGGCGCGCCGCGAACCGTTGGCGAGTTGTGCGATGGCTTCGCCCCGCGCATCAGCCGCTTCGGCGTCATGAAGCACCTGCGCGTCTTGCAGCAGGCCGGGTTGGTTGTCGCCCGCAAACAGGGCCGACAGACGTGGAATCACCTGAACGCCGTGCCGCTGCGGCGGGTCTACGAGCGCTGGGTGTCGCGCTACGAATCACACTGGGCCGGACAGATGCTGTCGCTCGAGCGGCGGATTGAGTCCGGCCGCGACGAAACAGGAGCAGCCGCCATGGCCGATCAGGCGCCGAAGCTGGATTCGTTTCATATTGAGCAGGAGCTCGAGCTTTCGAGCCCGCCGAAAAAGGTATTCGCGGCGTTGTTGGATGTAGATGGGTGGTGGTGCCATCGCACGTTTGACGAGGGCGCGCCGTCGCACATTCGGCTGGAGGCTCATGCCGGCGGCCGCTTCTATGAAATTGGCGCCGCCGGCGAAGCGCACTACGGCACGGTGCAGGAGATTTCAGCCCCGCGACGGCTGCGGCTGGCGGGGCCGCTGGGCATGGGCCGGCTTCCGGTCATGAGCGTGTACGAATTCCGGCTTGAGGCGGCCGGCTCGGGCACGCGCCTGAAGCTCACCCATCGCGCCCATGGTTTACTCGATCCACGCTGGAGAGAGCAGCACGAGAAAGGCTGGGGCGAGTTGTGGAAGCACTTGAAGGCGCTCGTCGAGGACGGCAAGCGCTTCTCCGCCTGACCGGAGTTGAGACCGCGCGTGCAAGGAAGCTGTCCCAAAACTCCTTCCGAGCCGCGACCGTGAGGGAGCGGAGCCTGAAGAACCGCTTGCTTACGCGCGCGGCTCGGATTGAAGCAGTGGTCTTGAGATAGTCGCATGGGCTTCTGGCCCGTTTGTTCGCCGAGATCGAGGCGGCGGGGGCGCGGACAGGCTGATTTCGGAGTTAAGATGGCCGCGCGCGTCGCTCGGCCGACCCGTCACGAATGGAGGGCTGAACGTGAAGTGGATTGCATCTATTGTTGCCGGCGTTTCGATCATCGGTCTGGCCGCCGCGGCTGTCGCGGATGAACCGGCCGCCGCGAAACCGCGGGCGTCTGAAGCGTCGGCCAAGCCTGAAGCCGAGCAACGGCTCGAGCGGATCAAGAAACTGGCCGGCGCGTGGGAGTCCGGCGACGAAGACGGCGCCGGTATGGCCGACACGCAGGCGTACTATCGCATCGTCTCCGGCGGCACGGCCGTGGCGGAGTTTCTCATGCGCCCGGGTGGGACGGGCGTCTCGCCCGTCTAATTGGGCCGGGACGGGCGAGACGCCCGTCCCACCCAAGTCATCGTAGCTGACACTTCGTTAGCGCTTCCCGTGAGTGAGTTGGACGTTCGGAGAATTCACGCGTGCCCGACAAAGCCTGCATCATCACCGGCGCCAGCCGCGGCATCGGGCTGGCCACGGCGCTTCGCTTGGCCCGCGGCGGTTATCACGTGACGCTCGCGGCTCGGAATCCCGTCGAGCTCGAGGCCGCGGCCCGGCAGGTTTCAGCGGTGGGGGTCGGCGTGGAGGCCGTTCCGGTTGACGTCGCAGAGCCGCCCGCCGCCGCAGAGCTGACGGCGATCTCACTCCGGCGTTTCGGCCGGATCGACGTGCTCATTAACAACGCCGGCTACGGTTTGCTCGCCCCCATCGACCAACTCGCCGCTGCGGAGTTTCAGAAGTTGCTGGCGGTCAACGTGGTGTCGGTGTTTCACCTGACGCAGGCCGTGTGGCCGGTCATGCGCGACCAGCGCGGGGGCGTAATCGTGAATGTCTCGTCGATCGCCGCGTTCGATCCATTTCCCGGATTCGCGGTCTACGGCGCGTGCAAGGCATGGGTGAACACGTTTACGCGCGCGATCGCCGAAGAAGGCAAGAAGCTCGGCATCCGCGTCTTCGCCGTCGCGCCGGGCGCCGTGGAGACGCAGATGCTTCGCTCGGCGTTCCCTTCGTTTCCGGCTGAGCAAACGCTCGACCCGGATCATGTGGCGGCGACGATCGAAGCGCTGGTCGACGAGCGCCTGGCGCACTGCAGCGGGCAAACGGTGATCGTGAAGCGATAGTCGGCGGTAGCGCTGGTATAGCCAATCAGAATTGGTGCATCATGGGTGGGACGGGCGTCTCGCCCGTCCCCGCGGTCTCAGGAACGGGTAAGATTCCGGTTCACCCGAACGGTGCTCACATGTCCTCTTGCCCGTCGCGCGGGACGGGCGAGACGCCCGTCCCACCCATTGAGATGCAAACAGCGCGACTTACTACACTAGCGCTCGATCGCCAGTTCGTTGCCCCTTGCGGCTTGGATGGCCAGCATCGCATATGCCGTGGTCAGCGCCGGGTGGCCCTCCATCCAGCGGTCGGCGTCATTCACCCAGCTTCCGTCCGGCTTTTGCAGTTTTGCCAACTTGGTGAGCAGCTCCTCGCGCCAGACGTGCTTCTCGCCGCGGGCGTCGCTGATGATCGGTTGGCCATACGCCGCCATGGCGCGGCCGAACGTGTGGTAGTAATAGAAGAGCCCCTCGTGTGAGCGCGTGTCGGGCATGTTCGGATTGTGATCGAGCGTCCAGTGCTTCGAAATCCAGTCGACCGCCGCCTTGACGCGCGGGTCGTCCTTCTTCAGCCCGGCGTAAAGCATGCTCTTGAAACCCGCGTAGGTCATGGAGCCGTAGCAGCGCAGCTCCGTGCGGCCGTCGATGGTCTCCTGTTCCGCCTTGCTCTCGCCGCCGTTGGCGGGCGAATAGATAAAACCGCCCTGCGTCGAGCCTTTGGCGTAGGGCTGGTCGTTCGACTCGCCGCGCATCTGGCAGCGTTGAATGAACACCAGCGCCTTCTGATAGGCCGGGTCATCCTGCGGGACGCCGCTGTCGCGCAGCGCGTCGAGCATGTACTGAAGATTCGAGAGGTCCGGCCGCGCCCCGCGGCCGTAGCCGGCGCCGCCATACCAGGGGTCGTCGCGCTTCTTTCCCTCGCTCTCGTCCCACTGGAGGTCCTTGAGGTACTTCTGCGCGGCGGCGGCGACCGGCCGCGTTTCGCTGCTGTTGATCAGGGCCAGCATCGAAAGTGCGACGCTCGTTTCATAGTTCTTGAGCAGCCCCTCGGCAGAGTAGATGCCGCCGTCGTCGCGCCGCGAACGCAGCACGAAGGCGACGCCGTTCTTGACGGCCGGGTGCTCCGGGCCGATGGTCGGCTCCTGGATGAGCGCCTTGAGCACCAGCGCGGAGATGCCCGGGCCGGTGTCGGACGCCCAGCCGCCGCTGGAATCCTGCGTGGAGAGCAGGAACATCGCGGCGCGGGCGGTGATTTCGGCGGCGCCGGGCGGCGCAGCCGGCTGAGAAGCGCGCGGTGCGGAAGCCGGTGGATCAGGCAGGAACAGCAATAGGGCGGATACAACCAGTACGATCATAGGGAAAGACCCTCACAGATTCGCGAAACGGCGTTGCCTATCATACCGACGCGCGCTACGGCACAGGCCTTTCAGAGCCGCGACCGTGAGAGAGCGGTTCTTCGAGCCTTTCCGAGCCGCGACCGTGAGAGAGTGAGAATAAATCCCCCTTGCCGGGGATGGTACATTATTCGACATGGACACGACGATGCTGATTGCCGGAATGGATGCCGTGATGAACGACCCAGTATCGGAATCGACGGGGCGGCGTGCGTTGGCGGAGCCGCCGCGGCTTCGGCGGCCGAATCGCGAGCAGTCGTTGCTGCTGCCGTGCTGTCTGGAGGATCTGCTGCCGGCGGATCACGCGGCGCGGGCGGTTTGGTCGGTCGTGGAGCGGCTCGATCTTTCGGCGTTCAGCGCCCCGCTCAAGGCGCGCGGCGACGAGCCGGGCCGGCCGGCGACGGATCCGCAGTTGCTGACGGCGTTGTGGCTGTACGCGACGATCGAGGGGATTGGCAGTGGGCGCGAGATCGAGCGACGCTGCGGCTGCCAGGACGCTTTTCGCTGGCTGTGCGGCGGCGTGCCGGTGAACTATCACACGTTGAATGACTTCCGCGTCGGTCACGGGGCGGCGCTGGACGAACTGTTTTCGCAGGTGTTGGCGGTGCTGATGCACAAGCGGATCGTGAGCGTGCGTCGGATTGCGCAGGACGGAACCAAGGTGCGGGCCGACGCCGGGCGGCACACCTTCCGCCGCGAGGCGACGCTGCAGCGTCAACTGACGGAAGCCCGCGCCCATGTGGCGGCGGTCAAGGCCCAGTCGGACAACCCTGCCGCGGATGCGCGACGGCGTGCCGCGCAGGAGCGTGCGGCCCGGGAGCGGGTCGAGCGAATCGAAGCGGCGTTGGCCGAGTTGCCGAAGATTGGCGCAGACCAGCAGCAGTCCAAGCGGCCGGACGTGCGTGCCAAAGAGCCGCGGGCCTCGACGATCGACCCGCAAGCGCGCGTCATGAAGATGCCCGACGGCGGCTACCGTCCGGCGTATAACGTACAACTGGCAACCGACGTGGAGAGCCGCGCGATTGTGGGGGTGGACGTCACCCAGGCCCGCAGCGACCACCAGCAAGCAGCGCCGCTGCGCGCCCAGGTGGAGCGGCGCAGCGGCGCGAAGGTGGTAGAGCACCTGCTCGACGGCGGCTACGTGCAGTTGGCCGAGATCGAGCGCGCCGAAGCGGCGGGCACGCGCATCTATGCGCCGCCGCAGAAGACCGGGAACGACACCGCGGGCTTTGCGCCCAAACGCTCTGACGGTCCGGGCGTGGCGGCCTGGCGCGTGCGCATGGGAACGCCGGCGGGCCAGACGATCTATAAGCAGCGAGCCTCGACCGCCGAGCCGGTCAACGCCGACTTGAAACGGTATCGCGGACTGGCGCAATGCGTCGTGCGCGGGCTGGCCAAAGTACGCTGCCAGGCCCTTTGGGCCGCCCTCGCCTACAACGTGATGCACTTCACCGCGCAGCTCGTCACCTGACCAACGGTGAGCGAATGAACCCGCCGGTGCAGCCGAAGTAAACAAGCGAATCACGAGCCGCAGACCATGCGACAAGGAAACCGACGCCGGCCAAAGGAAAAGTTCTCAGTCTCGTGAGGGAGCGGTTCTTCGAGCCTTTCCGAGCCGCGACCGTGAGGGAGCGGTTCTTCGAGCCTTTCCGAGCCGCGACCGTAAGGGAGCGGTTCCTGGCGTCTCCGCGGTTCCTGGCGTCTCCGCTGCCGTACGGTGATTGCCGGATCCGCTCCCTCACGGTTGCGGCTCGGAAGGGTCTCTCAACCATATCCCAGCTCGTCCAGCCCTTCCTCGTCCATGCCGAAGTGGTGTCCCACCTCGTGCAGGACGGTGATGCGGATTTCATCGATCAGCTCGTCATACGACTCGCACATGTCGCACAGGTTGTGGCGGAAGATGAAGATGCGATCCGGCATGGAAGCGGCCCGCAGGTCGGACATCTTCTCGTCCAGCGGCACGCCGACGTAAAGCCCCAGCAGGTCGTCGGGCACATCATGCTCGGCGCAGAACTGCGGCTCCGGGCGGTCGCACACTTCGATCATGACGTTCTCAAGGTGCGGCTTGAACTCGGGCGGGATCTCCGCAAGCGCCTCCTCGACGGCCCGGTCGAACTCGGCGCGGGACACGTGTATCATCTGGCCGGTCGCCTTTACAGCAGGTCGGTCTTGGCGGACCGATCTCTTTTTTCGGGTGGTACGGGCATCCTGCCGGTTCCTGACCGCGCACGGACGGGCGAGACGCCCGTCCCACCCCAATCGATTCTCGGAGTATATGCCTTGATTCTTCAACCGTCACCGAAACTCTGTCGCGGCGGGGCACTGCTGCTGCTAGGCTCGCTGCTCGGCGGCGGGTGCGCGCCGATGTCGTTTCTGGTCACGCCCGTGCCCGCGCCGCGCGCGTTGCAGGAACAGGTGGTCCGCCGCGAGAGCCTGTTCGCCTCGCAGCGGATCGCCGTCATCGAGATCGACGGGATGATCCAGAACGGCCGCGAGCAGTCGCTGGCCGGGGCCACGGGCGAGAATCCGGTGGCGCTGTTCAAGGAGAAGCTCGACAAGGCCGGCGGCGACTCGCGCGTCAGGGCTGTCGTTCTGCGCATCAACTCACCCGGCGGCACCGTGACCGCCAGCGACATCATGCACGGCGAGGTGGTCGCGTTTCGCAAGCGGACCGGCAAGCCGGTGATCGCGTCGATGCTGGATGTGGCCGCGTCGGGCGGGTACTACGTCGCATGCGCCTGCGACCGCATCTACGCCCATCCCACCACGGTGACCGGCAGCATCGGCGTCATCGCGCTTCTGCCCGATTTCTCGGGGACCATGCAGAAGCTGGGGATCGCCGTGAACGCGATCAAGAGCGGCGCGATGAAGGACTCCGGGTCGCCCTTTCGTGAGATGACCGAAGCCGACCGGGCCGTGTTTCAGAAGATGATCAATGACATGTATGAGCGCTTCCTGGCCGTGGTGCATGCCGGCCGGCCGGGAATCGCGGCCGACGAGCTGCGGAAAATCGCGGACGGACGCATCTACATGGCCGACGACGCGCGGCGTCTGGGGCTGATCGATACGGTCGGCGGGCTGGAGGACGCGATCACCGCGGCGCGAGAGGCCGCCGGCATCGGCGCGACGCCGATTGTCATCGTGCAGTACGCGCCGACGCATGTCTACCGGCCGAACATCTACGCTCATTCGCCGGACGGCCCGACGCAGGTGAACCTCGTGCATCTCGAGCTGCCGGCCCTGCTGAAGGGCGGGGAGCCACAATTCTTGTATCTCTGGTCGCCCGGCTGGTGAGCGGCGTTTGCCGTAGGCGCCCCCGCGTGCGCGAGTCGGCGCCGCATTTTCAGAACGCGAAGCGCAAGCGAGCGCCCATGGCGATGTGCGCTCGCTTGCGACTTCGAGTGGTTCCGATTCAATGATTTTCTCGTGGGGAGCTCGGCGTCCCGCCGGTGCGCACCGGCGAGACGCCGATGCTCCCCGAAACAGCGTGCGTGACGCGGCACTAGCCCGCATATTTCATCAGTTGTCGCTTGGGCTGCCGGTTGCTGTGCGTTCGGGTTGGCGTGGGTTGTTTGTGTGGTTTGAGCGGTTTTGGCGCGCAGCGCCCCCTTACCCCCGGTCGCGATTCGGGCTGTTGGGGGCTACGCCGGGGCGGGTCGCCGGGGCGGGCCGGTGCGTAGGCGGGCGAGGATGCGGGCGAATAGTTCGTGCAGGGGATAGGCGCTCGACAGGTGCAGCACGACTCGCCGAACGCTGGTGACGATCCGCGCGGCGACCTTGAAGAGCCTGAGCCGGATGGTGTCGGTCTGGGCCTGCGCCAGTTCGGTGTCGAGCAGCGCGGTGCGGCGCAGGTGCTCGACCAGCACGTAGGCGGCGCTCGACAGCAGCAGCCGGAATTGATTGGCGATGAACGCGTGGCAGCTGGTTCGGTCGGCGAACAGCATGAGCTGCTGCTCCTTGATGCGATTCTCCATCTCGCCGCGCTGCGTGTAGAGGTCGTCGTAGATCTGCTGCGGACGGCGATCGATGAGGTTGGTGACCACGAAGCGGACGTTCGGGCCTTGCGGCAGATGTTCGGCCTTCACGATCACGCGCCGCGCGCGATCCCAGGTCTGCGCGGCGTACTCGAATTCGTGGAAGTTTCGCACCTTCTGATTCGCGGCCTCGAATTGTGCCTGGGCCGCCGCCATCCACGGTGCGACCTGTTTTTCGAGCGTTTTGTTGCGCGCCAGGCCCAGCACGTACTGCACGTCGTGCCGGTCGCCCCGCGCATCAGCCGCCAGCGGCAGAAGCCCGAATCGCCGCGCACGATGATCCGCACCGCCGGCCAGACCTGCCGCAGCCGCGTCACCAGCAGCTTGAGAATCGCGGCGCTGTGCAGAGCCGCATCGATGTTGCTGGGCCGCAGATAGCTGACCAGCAGCCGATCGCCGCAGAACACGTACAGCGGCAAAAAGCAGTAGCAGTCGTAAAAGCCGTGAAAGAAGCGGCCGTCCTGTTTGCCATGCAGCGGGTCGTGCGTGGCGTCGAAGTCCAGCACCAGTTCCGCCGGGGGCGCGTCATACGACGCGATGAACTGCCCGACCAGCGCCGCCGCCAGACGCCCCAGCGCTTTGCGATCGACGCGATTCTCCAGCCGGCACAGCGTCGGCGCGCTGGCCAGCGGCGCCGCGGCGTCAGGCGTCTGCTCGGCCAGAACCGCAAACAGCGGATCGCTGCGCAGCGTGGCGTGATCGTTCAGATCTTCGTAGCCCAGCGCGATGCCGAAAATCCGCTGCGCCAACATCGTCCGCTGCGCATGCACAATCTTCGCCGGATCACGCGGATCAGTCAGACACCCGGCCAGCGCCTCGACCAGGCCCACACGCCGATCCACTTCCCGCAGCAGCAACCCGCCCGCATCCGTCGTGAGCCGCCCACCCGCAAAATCGCCCACAATCTTCTGCCGCCCCAGACTGGAAAACAGCAACCCCTGGCCGTTACACTCTGTCACACGTGGCCTCCTTGCCTGAACACTGGCGAACCTCTAGCAAGTCCCCAGTTTACAAGGCTTCGAGGCCATGTCTATTTCAACGCAGCAACGAACTGATGAAATATCCGGGCTAGTCAAGTTGCTTGCGGAATCGGACCACGCTCAGCGCGAGAATTGCGACGCAGCAGGCGCTCATTCCCAGCACGTGCGGCATCAGGTCGCGCAGCGTGGCGGCCCGCAGGATGACGCCGCGCAGAATCTCCAGGAAATAGCTCACCGGAATGAGGTAGGAGAGGATGTAGATCGGCGTCGGCATGGTCTCGCGCGGAAACACGAAGCCCGACAGCAGGATGGATGGCAGAAGCAGGATGAACGACACCTGCACGGCTTCCAGTTGCGAGCGCGCCACGGTCGACACCAGCAGCCCCATTCCCAGGGCCGTCACCAGAAACAGCACCGACAGCAGAATCAGCAGCACGAGGTCGCCGTGAATCGGAACGCTGAACGCGAATACCATCACCAGCAACACGACCAGCGTCTCGATGAATCCGAGCAGCGCGTACGGGATGAGCTTGCCGAGCAGGAGCGCCCCGCGCCCGACCGGCGTAACGAATAGTTGTTCCAGGGTGCCCAGCTCGCGCTCGCGCACGATGGCGAAGGACGTAAGAAAGAGCGTCACGTTCTGCAGGATGATCCCCACCAGCGCCGGAACGAAGAAGTGCGCGCTGTCCAGCTCCGGGTTGTACAGCAGACGCGCCCGCACCTCGATCGGCAGCGCCAGGCGACCCTGCGGATCGCGGGCGGCGGCTTTCTGAATCGACTCAGCGTAGAGCTTTGCCCGCCGCAACGACTGGTTCAGACCCAGCAGGTTGACTGCGTTCAGCGCGCTGGTCGCCACGTTCGAGTTGCTGCCGTCGATCAGCACCTGCACGGTCGCCTGCTGGCCGCGCAGCAGCCGATCCGAGAAATCCGGCGGAATCCGGACGCCCACCTTGGCGCGGCCGGAGGCGATGGCAGCATCAAAGGCGGCCGCGTCGGCGACGCGCTCCACGATGTGCAGCGTGTTGGTGTTCTCGAGCGCGTCAAGAAAGGCGCGGCTCTCCTGCCGGCCATCCAGATCGTGCACGACGGTCGCGATGTCTTCGATGCTCATGTTGATGCCGTAGCCGAAAATGGTCAGTTGCAGCACGGGGACCACCAGAGCGAAGAGGAGCGTCATCGGCTCGCGGCGGATGTGTGCGAACTCCTTGATCAGGATGGCGAGCAGCCCGTTCATGCGCCGCTCCGCGCCGCCTGGCTGCGGCTTAGGGTGACGAACACGTCTTCGAGGCTCGGCGAAATGGGGCGAACCGCGGCCCCAAGCGACGGATCCAGCCGCTTCAGCAGCGCGTCATCCGTGAGGGCGGCGTCGATCAGCAGGTGCAGCGCGTCGCCAAAGAGCGTCGCGTCGTGCACGCCGGGAGCCTGCTTCAGAGGACGCAGGGCGGTTGCGGCGGCGCTGCAGGTCAGCTCAACGCGGCGCGTGCGGGGCGGCGTGACATCGGGCAGGTTCTTCAGCTCATCCGGGCGGCCGCAGACGATCAGCCGGGCCAGGTAGATGTAGCCCACGTGCGTGCAGCGTTCGGCTTCGTCCATGTAATGCGTGGTGACAAAGAGCGTGACGCCGCTGCCGGCCAGCTCGAAGAGCAGGTCCCACAAATCGCGGCGGGCGACGGGGTCGATGCCGGCGGTGGGTTCGTCCAGGAAGAGCACTTCGGGCTCGTGGATCAGGGCGCAGGCGAGCGCCAGGCGCTGCTTCCAGCCGCCTGAGAGCGTCCGGGCGAGTTGGCCGATGCGGTCGTGCATCGCGACGAGATCGAGCAGCGCGGACTTTCGCGCTTTCAGCCTGTCGCGCCGCAGACCGTAAATCCGGCCGTAGAAATCCAGGTTTTCCTCGACCGTCAGATCGGCATAGAGGCTGAATTTCTGCGACATGTAGCCGATGCGGCGCTTGATGGCCTCCGCCGCGCGGGCGACGTCGTGGCCCAGCACGCTTCCGCGGCCGGCCGTGGGGCGCAGGACGCCGCAGAGCATGCGGATGATGGTCGACTTTCCGCTTCCATTGGGACCGAGGAAGCCAAAGATCGCCCCGCGCGGAACCGTGAAGCTGACGCGGTCCACCGCGACAAGGCGCCCGAAGCTGCGCGAGAGCCCGTCGGCGACGATCACGCCGCGCGCAGCGGTGTTTCGACCGGACGTGGTGTTGGCTTCGACTCGGTCCATTTGCTATGCATTATCCGATCCGAGCCGCGACCGTAAGGGAGTGGTATTTCGACGGTCGATTGGCCACCGCTCCCTTACGGTTGCGGCTCAGAAATTAAATCAGTCGAACAGCACATCCGCCGCCATGCCGGCGCGCAGCACGTCGCGCCCCTCGTCGAGCATGACCTTGATGCGGAACACCTGCTTGCTGCGCTCTTCGGGTGTCTGCACGTTTGCGGGCGTGAATTCGGCCTGTCGCGCGATAAAGGCGACGTGCCCGGCGAAGCGCCGGCCGGGGAACGAATCGACGCGGAGTGAGACTTTTTGTCCGATGGAGACGTTCAGCCGGTTTTCGGGCAGATAGGCGCGCACCCACAACTTGGAAGTATCGAGCAGCGACAGCACCGGCGCGTTCTGCGGGATCAGGTCGCCGGGCTGCAGGTCGATGGCCTCGACGACGCACTCGATCGGGGCCAGGATCGGCAGTTCATCAATCTGCCGCTGGATCACGGAGACGGCTGCCTCGGCCGCCGCGGCCTGCGCCCGTGCTTCGTCGATCTCCTCGGAGCGGTAGCCGCGCTGCCGCAGGGCGCGTTCGGCTTCGGCCTGCGCCAGCGCGGCGGCGGCCTCCTCGATTTCCTCGCGGCGCGGCCCCTCCTTCGCGAGGGCCAGGCTGTTGCGCGCTTCGGCGGCGCGGGCCTGGGCCACCGCCAGCGTCTTGGTGGCGTCGCGCATTTCCACTTCGGTGGCGCTGCCGCTGGCCATCATCGACTTGTAGCGCTCGTAGTCGTTCTCCGCCTTGACGAGCTCCGCCTGCGCCACGTCCAGCTTGTCCTGGTAGATCTGTATTTCGAGCGGCCGCAGCCCGGTCTTCAGGCGTTCGTACACCGCGGCCGCGCGGTCGCGAGCGGCTGTCGCCGCCGCGATCTCTTCCGGGCGGAATCCGGCTTCGAGCCGCGCCAGGCCGGCCCGCTGGGCCGCGAGCGCCGCCTTCGCCTGCGCCAGGCGCTCACTCAGGTCGAATGGCTCCAGCACGACCAGCGTCTGGCCGGCTTTCACCGGCTGGCCTTCCTGAACGCCGATCTCGCGCACGCGCCCGCCGACGCGCGAGCCGACGCGGATTTCCTCGGCTTCGACGAAGCCCGACACGAAGAAGGGCTCTGACTGTTGTTGCCGCCAGAACAAGACTCCCACGGCGGCAGCGATGAGAAGCACGATGACGGCGAATCGCCACATGACAGGGTCCGATAGCGACATTCGGAAGGCCGGCAGCCGGGCCGCGCATTAGCCTAGCGGCAGCATTCGCGGAACGCACGCCGCGGCGCAACGCGGGCGCGGCGGCTAGAATCCCGGACCTATGCGCGTCGCGCTTCTGATCGCCGGGGCCGCCAACATGTACTGCGGGAGCTGCCTGCGCGACAACCGGCTGGCGGCGACGCTGCGGCGGGCCGGTCGCGACGTCGTCGCGCTGCCGCTGTACACGCCGATCCGCACGGACGAGACGGCGGTGACCGAATCGCGCGTCTACTTCGGCGGCGTGGGTGTTTATGTGCGGCAGCGCTGGCCGCTGCTGGCGAAGCTGCCGGGCGTCGCGGCGCTGCTCAACTGGGGACCCGCCCTGAAAATGGCGTCGCGGCTTGCGGGTGCGACGCGCGCGGAGCAGCTCGGACCGCTGACGCTGTCGGTGCTTCGCGGCGAGCAGGGGGAGCAGCGGGCCGCGCTGCGCGAGCTCGTCGAGGGGTTGCGCCGATTGCGGCCGGCGGTGGTCAATCTCCCGAATCTGCTCTTCATCGGCGTGGCCGCGGAGCTGCGGCGAGCGCTCGGTGTGAAAGTCGTATGCTCGCTCAGCGGCGAAGACCTGTTCGTCGACGCGCTGCCCGAGCCGTGGCGCCCGCGGGCGATGGCCGAAATCAGCCGGCGCTCGGCGGATGTGGACGCTTACGTCGCGATGACGCAGTACTACGCCGGGCACGCCGCCGCGCAGTTCGGGCTGCCGCGCGAGCGCATTCACCACGTACCGTTGGGCGTTGCGGTTGAGGATTTCGCGCCCGCGGCGACGCGCGACGCGAGTCGTCCATTCACGCTCGGATACCTGGCCCGAATCTGCCCGGAGAAGGGCGTGGGAGCGCTGATCGACGCGTTTCTGCGGCTGCGGCGCGAGGGACGCCGCGCGCGGCTGCGAATCGCCGGATATCTGGGGGCGTCGGATCGCGCGTATTTTGATCAGCAGCTCGCGAAGGCCGCCGCGGCGGGAGCGCGCGACGAGATTGACGTGGTGGGGGAGGTGACGCGCGAGCAAAAGGCTGCGTTTCTGCGGTCACTGGATCTGTTCAGCGTCCCGAGCGTCTACCACGAATCGAAGGGGCTGTATGTAATCGAGGCGATGGCCGCGGGCGTTCCGGTCGTGCAGCCGCGGCACGGGTCGTTTCCCGAGTTGGTCGAATCCTGCGTCGGTGGAGTGCTCTACGAGCCGAATGATCCGGTGGCGCTGCCGAGTGCGATTGCCACGCTGATGGATGATGCGCCGCGCCGCGCTCAGCTCGGCGCCGCCGGCGCCGCGGCCGTGCGGGCGCAGTATTCGGATGAGATCATGGCGCGGCGGATGTGGCAGATGTATGAAACGCTGCCGGCGCCGAAGGCGTAGACCGACGTGCTCACTGTTTCGTCAGTGTCGCCGCCTGGTTGGTGAGCGTGACGACCACGTCGCCGGCGCTGACCACGCCCGTCACGCGGCCGCTGATCACGCTGCGATCGTCGTTGAACGTGCCGGAAAAAACCAGGGCGTTTCCGCCGAAGATCAGCGACACGACCACGTTGTCCCCGTCAATCTCCACCGCGGCCTGCGGCGAATCGTCGGGGATGCTGGCCACGTCCCCGACCGTGTAGGCCACGTTTGTCACGGCGCCGTTCGAATCAAACGTGAGAGTGGTCGCCAGATTCAGAGCGTCGGCGGCCTCCAGTTTCCAGGCGCCATCGAGCGGCGACGGGGGGTTGATAATCGGATTGAGAATCGAAGAGCAGCCGGCCAGTCCGGTCAAGAGACCGACGACCGCCAGCGCGAAGGTTGAGCGAGAACGCATGTGTACCTCCAAGTCGGCGCCGCCATACGCAGCGAACCACCGCCGAATGCTCGCGGACCGCAGGTCATTCGTCAACGCGGTGGCGCCTTCGGGTTGTGGGTGAGCGTTGCCACGGTTCTTAGCAGATGTCGCGGGGCGGGCCGTTTTTCCGAACCCGCCGCGCCAAGCGGCGGGTTGACGTCCTCGACCTATGCGGCGCGGCTCGCCTACGATCGTCAACCCGCCGCTTGGCGCGGCGGGTTCAGACAGACAGGCCCCGCGGACAGACAGGCCCCGCGGACAGACAGGTCCGCGGACAGACAAGCCGGCGGCACCACAAGCCCGCGGCCAGCGAAGCCGGCGGACAGCGATGCTCGCCGAGTCTGCTGCGCTCCGGCGATCTCTTGCCTGTACCTCCTGAGCGACTACCATCGCCGCGATGCTCGCTATTTTTCGCGCCACGCACTTGGTGCTGATGGTCGGACTGCTGTCGCCCTACGCGGCGCCCCAGGCGGCTCGGCTCGGCTTGTTCACGCACCAGCGGGATGAGCTGGCTGATCCGCAGGGCGTCGCCTTCAAGGCGGATGGGTCCATTCTCGTCTGCGACGCGACGGCTCGGGTCATCCGGCGGCTCTCACCTCAACTTGTCCCGATTGCGGAGACACCGTTGGCGGCCCGGCCTGGTACGCCCATGCGGCCGGTCGGAGTGGCGGTTGATCGCGACGGGCGCGTCTACGTTTCCGACGCCGCGGCCGACTGTGTTCGCGTTCTCGATGTTGACGGCGCGCCGCTTAAGATCATCGGACGGCGCGGACGCGGCGACGACGAGCTGTGCGACCCGGCGGGGATCGCCGTGCACGGAGATCACATTTTCGTCGCCGATAGCGGCAACCACCGCATCATGCGTTTCTTGCGAGAGGGGACGGCGGCGGCGCCGATCGGTCGCTACGGGCAGGCCGCGGGCGAGTTGAATCGGCCGCTGGGCGTCGCGCTGGACGGCCAGGGGAATATCTACGTCGCCGACACGGACAACCATCGCATTCAGAAATTCGATGCAGCCGGCGGCTTTCTCAAGATGTGGGGAGATTTCGGCTATTTTCCAGGCCTGCTGAGCGAGCCGAGCGGCATCGCGTTTCACGCCGGCCAGGTCTACGTTGCTGACAAGTTGAATCACCGCATTCAGGTGTTCAGCAGCGACGGCGACTTGGTTTATGAGTGGGGCCTGCACGTGTTTGAGCCGCACGAGGGCCGCGGCAAGTTCCACTATCCCAGTGCGCTGGCGATCGCCGAGGATGGCGGGCTGGCCGCGGTGGCGGAGTCGTTCGAAGACCGCGTGCAGCTTTTTGGGCTGTCGAGCGGGCCGACCAGCGACATCCCGCCCCTGCCGCCGATGGAGCCCGGTCTGAGCTCGCACTTCGGCCCGCCGGTCTCGGTCGGCGGCAAGCTGCTGGTATTGAGCGAGCCGGAGTCGCGCAAGGTGCTCATCTACGATTACACGCAGCCGACGCCGATCCAGATTCACAATTTCGGGGCGTTCGGCTGCCGGCTGGGGCAGTTCTCGCGGATTTCCGCGGTTGCGCTCGACCCCGGGCGGGACCGGCTTTACGTCGCGGACATCGGCAATCGGCGGCTGTGCGAGTTCGCGCTGTCGCGCGGCGACGGGCCGCTGAAATTCGAGCCGCGCATGAGCCGCTTTGTCAGGGCCATCGACCTGGCGGACGCGACGTTGATGCAGCGCGGCGAGTGCACCTGGCCTGTTGAGCCGTCGGCGATGCTGGTGACCGCGGCAGGGCTGGTGTTGTTGGACGCGCGGAACGCGCGTGTGCTGACGCTGAGCCGCGAGCTTGAGCTCACGCAGGGCTGGGGCCGGCGCGGCACGGCCGTCGGCGAGCTCTGGCGGCCGAGCGGCATCGCTGCGGGCCGCGACGGCGAAGCGCTGTTCATCGCCGATGGGGAGCTGGGGCGCGTCGGCGCATTTTCGACATCCGGCGAATTTCTGTACGCGCTGCAAACGCCCCGCGACCGGGTTACCGGCCCAGTCCAGCCCAGCGGCGTGGCGGCCGGCGTCGATGGCTGCGTTTACGTTACTGACGCTGCGACGCACCGCGTGCTGAAATTTTCGGAACGGGGTGAGTTCATAAAGCTCTGGGGGTCGCGCGGGCTGGGCGCCGGGCAGTTTTTCAAACCCGGCGGCGTGGTCCAGACGGCGGAAGGCCGGGTGTACGTCGTTGATTTCGGCAATCACCGCGTGCAGTGCTTCGATGGCGAGGGGAATTTTACCGGAGTCTTCGGCGCCCGGCTCTACGCGCAGGCAGCCAGACGGTCCGCAGCGCGTCCCTAACCTCTTCTGCCGCTGGCGTTTCGGACGATAGTCGGTACAATCTAATAGAACGCGGTTGAGAAGTGCGCCCGGGAACCGCCGGCCGGGGGGGGCCGGTCGGCGCGGCCGATGGTTCTTGCGGGAGCCCGGGTCGCTCGGAGTTCGCTTTCGAGGTGTGCGTTTGCCCAGACCCACTCCGATCAGCCTGAGTTCGATTCCATTTGGCAATTTCCGATTCTCCGTGCTCGCGCTCGGGGCACTCTGCACCTTGCTGGCTTCAGCCGGGTGCGCGGTGCCGCAGCCGCGAGGCGAAGGACGGCTCACGCGCGAGGTGGAACCGTCCACCGGGCGCGGCTACTGGCGCTACCTGCCGAAGGACTACGTCGCCGCCGACGAGTCGGTGCGGCGGTCGCGGCGCTGGCCTACGGTCGTCACATTTCACGGGATGAAGCCGTTTGATAGCGCCAAACCGCAGGCGCTGGAATGGGAACAGGAAGCCGATCGCTACGGCTTCGTGGTGGTGGCGCCCGAGCTGGACGCGCCCGACGTATTTCGTGAGTTTCCCCTCCGCAGCGCGTCCGCGGCGTTCAAGTCCGACGAGACCGCCACGCTGGCCGTGCTGAATCACCTGTTCTCAACCACCGGCGCCGATCCGAGCAACGTGCTGGCGACAAGCTGGTCTTCCGGCGGATACAGCGCGCACTACATGCTCAACATGCACCCGGACCGGTTCACGTGTCTGGCCGTGCGGCAGTCAAACTGCGCCGTGACGCTCCTGGATGAGAAGCAGGTCGCCCGTTCCCGCTATCACCCCATCCTGATCGTCTTCACCGAAAACGACTTCCGCATCTGCCGCGAGGAATCGCTGGAGGCGATCCGCTGGTACGAGGGACACGGCTACAGGAACAACGCCTGGGTCAAGATCAAGGACCTCGGCCACGAGCGTACGCCGGACATGGCGGCGTTCTTCTTCTCACTGGCCGCGGGTGTGAAGCCCAGCCGTCCGCCGGAGGTTTTGGCGCGGCGGCAGGCGATCGACGGCAATCCGAACGGCTTGGCGGTGTTGGCGGGCAAGGTGGACGCGCTGGTTCGAGAGCCGGCCCTGGCGGATGCGTCGTCCGGGCAGACGGGGCGCCTGCCGACGCCGGCGCGCCCGACCAACATGCTGACGCGCGGCGGGCCGGCGGCCGAGCCGGTGCGGCCGGTGGCGAGCGCGCCGCCGAGCGCGGCGTCTGTTCCGCCGACAGCGGCGCGGCAGACCGGCTTGCCGGCGCGGACGCCGCCGAAGCTCTCGCCGCTGAGCATCCGCGTGTCATCGGCGATCGGGGTGGAGC
Source organism: Phycisphaerae bacterium RAS1 (assembly GCA_007859745.1). Taxonomy (NCBI): domain Bacteria; kingdom Pseudomonadati; phylum Planctomycetota; class Phycisphaerae; species Phycisphaerae bacterium RAS1. The sequence continues at coordinate 118,999 of SMLU01000002.1, forward strand.
CGTTGCACGTAGGCTTCTGGGCCGAGTGCCCGAGCGACTGGCAGCGGTCGGCGGAGTTCCAGTGGATGATCGACGGGCAGCCGATCGCCAGCGGCGTGAACGGGCAAAGCACGTTCCGGGCGGCGGGGGATCACACGCTGGGGCTGCGCGTGCTGACCGCGGAGGGCGAGGAGCACCGCGCCTATCGCCAGATTCGGGTGATTGAAGCGGCCGGGGCGTCGCGGGCCGGGGGCGAATAGGTCGCGGAGAGCCGCAGTGCCGGAGAGCCAGAAGAACCTCTGGGCGCCGTGGCGGATGCAGTATCTGGAGAACATCGACGCGCCGGCAGGGGGGTGTTTTCTTTGCCGCTACCGGGATGATCGGGCCGGCGATGAAGCGAACCACGTCGTGTGGCGCAGCGAGTCGCTGCTGCTGGTGCTGAATCGTTTTCCGTATAACAACGGCCACCTGCTGGTGGCGCCGACGCTGCACCAGGGGAAGCTCGAAGATCTGCCCGAAGGTGTTCTCACGCGGCTCATGCTGGCGGTGCGCGATGCACAGCGCGTGTTGGCGGCGGCGCTGAATGCGCAGGGGTTCAACATCGGCCTGAACCTGGGGCATTGCGCCGGGGCGGGCTTGCCGGACCATCTGCACTTTCACATTGTGCCGCGCTGGGGCGGGGATACGAATTTCATGCCGGTGTTGTCGGATGTGAAGGTAATTCCGGAGGCGCTGACGGCGGTGCAGCGGCGGTTTGTGGAGACGGCGGCCAGGCTCGGGCTCTTCCCGTAGAAGGCGCCGCGGCGCGAGCCGTGGGCCTATCTGTCCGAACCCGTCGTCGGCCTGTCTGTCCGAACCCGCCGCGCCAAGCGGCGGGGTGACGTCCCAGGCCTGTGGGGCGCGGGTTGCTGGCGGTAGTCACCCCGCCGCTTGGCGCGGCGGGTTCGGAAAAACGGCGTGGCCGACGAATTGCGGGGCTGCTCGTCGCGGACCGGTCGCGCTGACAGTCGCTAAGCCGTATTCTCCCCCGGCGTGTTTTCACTTCTCCCCGAAAATCTCGCGAAAGAACTGCCTCATATCCTCCCACGACCTTCTGTCGGCTTTCTCGTCGTACTTCGCGCCGTCGATGTTCGCTGCGTTGACGCCCGGGTTTGAGAATGCGTGCACCGCGCCGCCATAGTAGACCATCTGCCAATCCGCCTTGGCGGCCTGCATGCCCCTCTGAAACGCCGCGATCGCGTCAGCCGAGATGAACGGGTCATCGGCCCCGTGCAGCACGAGGATGCGGGCTTTGATGTTCTTCATATCCTCCGGCTTGGGCGCCGTCAGGCCGCCGTGGAAGCTGACCACGCCGGCGATGTCCGCGCCGCTGTAGGCCAGCTCCAGCACGGTTGATCCGCCGAAGCAGTATCCGCTGGCGGCGATACGTTTGGCGTCGACGTGCTCGTCGGCGGCCAGCACGGCCAGCCCCGCGCGGGCTCGCTCGCGCATCAGCGGGCTGCCGTGGAACTGGCCGGAGAGTTTCTGGGCCTCTTCGCGCGTGGTGGCGACGACGCCCTTGCCATACATGTCGAGCGCGAAGGCGACGTAGCCCATTTCAGCCAACTGCTGGGCGCGGCGCTTGGCGTAATCGTTAAGGCCCCACCACTCGTGCACGATCAGCACGCCCGGGCGCTTGCCGGGCTGCGCATCGTCAAAGGCGAGGAAGCCTTCAAGGGCGACGTCGCCGTGCTTGTATTCCACCGGACGGGTCACGACTTTGGCCTCCGCGAGGGGGATCAGTGCGGCGAGGATGGCGAGCAGCGAGGCGCGCATGTTGGAAGTTCCTTTCTCTACGCTCGAGCGCGGGTGACACCGCGGCGCGAGCGAGCCGACGCCAAGGCAGCGGGATTATGGCGCGACCGCGCGCGGGAGTCACGCCGGTGGTCCGCGCCGCGCGCGCACGCGGTGCATGCGGTTTCAGGGGGCGATCCGTCCGAACCCGCCGCGCCAAGCGGCGGGTTGACGATCGTTAGCGATCGGCGCCGCACAGGCCGCGGACGTCACCCCGCCGCTTGGCGCGGCGGGTTCGGGAAAACGCCGCCAATCGCAACCTCTATCGGGATGCGTCCGAGCCACTTCCGCGGTTCGTGCGGGCCTTGACACGCCGGCGTGCCGGTCCGAATACTACCCGTGGATCTTGAGGCACCACTTCGGAGCGCCCCGCGCATCCCATGGAACCCGTCGCTGCGTCGGAGAGTTCGACCGGCCCCGGCGGCGCTGGGCGCCGCGCGCCGGCGCCGCCCGATGATGCGCAGCGCCCGCTGCTTTCGCTGCTCATACCGGCCTATAACGAACGTCTGACCGTGCTGGGGGTGATCGAGCGCGTCCGCGCCGTGCCCTTCCCCTGCGCGTTTGAAATCATCGTGGTGGACGACGGCTCCACCGACGGCACGACGGACATTCTGCGCGCGAAGGAGAATGGCGGACAGCCGTTTCCGCCGGCGGGCGTGCGGGTCTTCTTTCACGAGCGCAACCGCGGCAAGGGTGCTGCCGTTCAGACCGCTCTTGAGCATGTACGCGGCGAAATCGTCGTCATTCAGGACGCCGATGAAGAGCTCGACCCGACCGACATCCTGCCGCTCCTGGCCGAAGTCCGCTCGGGCCGGCCGGTGTGTTACGGCTCGCGTTTCATGCGCGACACGGCCCGCTTCCGCTTCAAGCTGATCTACTGGGCCAACCGCACGCTGACGCTGATGAGCAACCTTCTCGCCGGCCAGACGCTGACCGACATGAACACGTGCTACAAGATGATGCGCACCGACATCGCCCGCCGGCTGGCGCTTGAGAGCCGCGGCTTTACGATTGAGCCGGAGATCACGGTCAAGCTGGCGCGGCTGGGGCTGCCGATCGTCGAAGTCCCGATCCGCTACAAGCCGCGCGACCGCGCCGCCGGTAAGAAGATCCGCTCGCGCGATTTCGTACGGTACATCGTGGCGATGCTGCGATTTCGCTTCAGCCGGTCGTTTCGCGGAAATGCCAAGAGCGGCGGGAAGCGCGGATGACGCGGCCGACGGGCGAGATTGCGGCGCCGCGACGTGGCTGGGCGCCGGCGGTCAGCCTTGCGGCCGCTCTGCTGCTTCTTCTGAGCCTCTCCTTGCAGCAGGTCTGGAACGTCGATTACGGCGTGCTGCTGCGCATTGGGCAATTCGTCTGGCAGAACCGCGCCGTGCCGGCGCACGACGTCATTTCCTACACGGTGACGGATCACCAGTGGATTGAGCTGCGCTGGCTGTTCTGTCTGCTGGTTTATGGCGCCTGGAATCTCGGCGGCGCGGCGCTGACCGTCGTTGCTGCGGCCGTCATGTTGATCACGACGTATGCGCTTCTGCTCTGGCCGTCGCGACGAGCGCTCGTCGCCTGGCCCGCGGTGGTCGCTTTGGGGATCGCGATTCTCGGGGCCGCAGGGCGATATGTCGTGCGCCCGGAGCTGGCGACGTACCTGCTCACGGCGGTGTTCCTGTTCGTTCTGGATCAGCCGCGCCTGCGACGGGGCCGCTGGCTCTGGTTGCTGCCGCTGTTGCAGGTCGTTTGGGTCAACTCCCATACCGTGTTCATCTTCGGCCCGCTGATCGCCTGGACGTACGCCGGCGCGGCGTTTCTGAAAACGGTGCTGCCGCTGCCGCGCCGTGCTCACGAGGCCGTGTCGCGCAGCTTTGGCGAGGCTCTGCGGCTGGCCGCGGCCGCGCTGGCCGTCACGGCGGCCTGCTGGGTGAATCCGTACGGTCAGCGCGGGGCGCTGCTGCCGATTCTGCTGGCGCGCGAAATCGGCGCGGGCAGCTTTCTGGGCCGCTGGATCGATGAATTCCGAAGTCCGTTTTCCGGCGGCGTCTGGTCGTGGGATCTGCGCGCCGCCGCGTTGCTGGCCGTGCTCAATCTAGCTGGGTTCCTCGCCAACTACCGGCGGTTGAGCGTGGCGCGGCTGGCGCTGTGCGCCGGATTGACCTATCTCGGCGGGCTGGCGGTGCGAAACGTCGCACTTTTCGTGCTGGTCAGCATCTGGGCGCTGCTTCGCAACGTCGCTGAAATGCTGGAGGCGCGCTCGTCCGCCGGTCGCGGCGCGCCGATGCCGTTGCCGGCGGCGCCGTGTCGTCCGAACGCGCTTGGGCATGTCGCCGTGGGGCTGCTGCTGACCGCCGGTGCGTGGTACGTTGCGACCGACCGCTACGCCATCGGCCTTGGTTCGCCGCGGCGATTCGGGCTGGGAATGGATGAGCGAAATTACGCCAAAGCGGCGGTTGACTTTCTGATAGCCGAAAAGGCTGAAGGTCCGGTTTTCCACTCCATGCCCGATGGCTCGTACATGGCCTGGGCCGGCGCCGGGCGCTACCCGGTACACGTGGACGGACGGCTGGAGGTGTATGGCGAAGCGTTTCTGCGGAACTGGATTCGCGGTTCGAACCAGGAGTGGGAGCCGTATTTCGCCAAGTGGGGAATCAACGTCGCGATGCTGCAGCGCGAGCATTTCGGCACGCTGATCGAGGGGCTGCGGCGCTCGCCGCAGTGGGTACTGGTATACGTCGATCACCGCGAGTTGATTCTTGTGCGCGACATCCCGCAGCACACGGACCTGATTCGCCGCTGTCGCATCGACCCGTCGCAGCCCTGGCAGCCGCGTGCACCCGAGCCGGACGCGCCGCCGGCCGGTTGGCGGCGGGCGATCGGCGCGATCGAGCGCCCGTGGTACGCATTGGGACTGGCGGAAACATGGCTGCTTCTGGGTTCGCCGGAGAACGCGGCGGCGGCGGTGCAGCGCGGATTGGAGCGATTTCCGCGGGATAGAGAGCTGGGGTTGCTGCTGGCCGGGTTGGACTACGGATTGGAGCGCGGAGCGGACGCAGCGCGGCTCATGGCCGATCTGGGACCGACGCCGGTTGAGGCGGCGGGCGCGCGACACCTGGCGGCGCGCGTGCTGGCGGGCCGCGGAAACGCCGACGCGGCGATCGCGGCGCTCGAGGAGTCTGTGCGGCTGGCGCCGGACGCCGGCGCCTACGGCGCGCTAGCGCGGCTGCTTGCCGGCGCCGGGCGCGTGATCCGGGCGCGCGAGTGCTACGAGCAGGCGACGCGCCTGTCGCCACGCCAGGTCGAACACTGGGTCGGGCTCGGCATGTGCTGCGAGCAGGCGGCCGACCCGGACGGAGCCGTGCGGGCTTACACCGAGGCGCTTCGAATCGACGGCTCGCGCGCGGAGATTCACAATCAGCTCGGCATTCTCTACGCGAAGCGCGGCGACGCGGCGGCCGCGCGGCGATGTTTCGAGCGGGCGCTGGCGGTCAAGCCGGACTATGCATCGGCGCGGGCGAATCTGCAGCGCGTGTCGCAGATGAACCCGTAGCAGCCCATTGAAAAAGCGGACGGTAGCGTCGGCCCTCTGCGGCCGACGGAGTTTTCGCGGGGTTTCGCGCATCGTCGGTCACAGAGGGCCGACGCTACGGGCGATCAGGAGAGCTTCGATTCGACCCAGTCGCAGACCGGCTCGAGTCCCTCGGCTCGCAGCGAATTGACTGTCCAAACCGGCCGGCCGTCCTCGAGATTTTCGCGAAGCTGCTTCACGGTGGTGTCGACGCCGGGCAGGTCGGATTTATTGACGACGAAGCCGGTCGCGATTTCAACCACGCCGGCCTTGGCGAACTGCACGCTGTCCCCCGCCCCCGGCATGAGCACCAGCAGCACGTCATCGGCCAGTGAGCGAATCTGGGTGTCGTTCTGGCCCGCGCCGACCGTTTCGATCAGCACGACCTCGAAGCCGACGCTCGCCAGGAGCTGGGCCACGTCGCCGGCGTGCGGGGCGAGGCCGCCGGCGTGGCCTTCCGACGAGAGGCTGCGGACGAAGAGGCCGGGGTCGCTCTCGCTGCTCATCATCCGCAGACGATCGCCCAGCACCGAGCCGCCGGTGAGTGGACTGGTGGGGTCGACGGCGACGACGGCGACCTTGCGGCCGCGCTCGCGAAGCTGCCGAGCGAGTTTGCCGATGAACGTACTCTTGCCGACGCCCGGCGCGCCCGTGACGCCGATGCGCGCTGCATTACGGGCCGCGCTGCCGGCCGCGGCAAGATGAGCGCCTCGGCCATCGACAATCCACGTGATCGCCCGCGCCAAACCGACCGGTGTGAGAAGATCGCGCGGCGGCCCGGCGGCGACGCGGCGCGCACGGTGCCGCTCGGAAAGCTGCCGCAGCGTGCCGATGACGGTTTCCATGGGGGTGCCGGGGTTGAAAACGCCGTCGATGCCGCGCTCGCGCAGGGCCTTTCCGTCGTCTTCGGGAATGATACCGCCGACGATCAGGGGGGTTTCACCGATGCCGGCGTCGCGCATCAGCCGCTGGAGCTCGGGCATGATGGTCATGTGGGCGGCGGAGAGCAGGCTGACGCCGACCACGTCCACGTCTTCCTGAAGGGCGGCGATGACCGTGCTGGCGGGGGTCTGCCAGAGGCCGGTGTAAATAACCTCCATCCCGGCATCGCGGAGGTTTCGCACGATGAGTTTGGCGCCGCGGTCGTGTCCGTCGAGGCCGATTTTCGAGATGAGGATGCGTTCTGGACGGGCCATTCGTACTCCGTCGGCAAAGGCCCTACTGTAGCGATCGGGGCATGATTGACAAGCTTCCGGCAGGGTGGGAGTGCGGGCGGGTGTGACCGTGGATTTTGGCAGGCTGGGCGGGAGTTCTGTCCGGACGCGCCGCGCCAAGCGGGAGGTTGACCATCGTAGCTGAGTGGCGTCTCGTCGGCCGGGACGTCAACCCGCCGCTTGGCGCGGCGGGTTCGGAAAAACGGCCCTGCCGAAGTGCAAAGGCCCCGCGAGAACCGCCGTTGGCCGCGGAGCGACGACGCTACATGTTCACCCGGACAATTTATCGGGCTGGATCGCGGCGTGCGGCGCGGAAACGGGCTTACTGGGAACTCAGGAGCTGACCTTGCCGATGATTATGTATCGCGAACCGTCGGCAGCGTGGCGGTCTGACCGCACGAGCGCCCGCGGTCGGCGAAATCCCGACGCGAGAATGCGATGGCCAAGACCGACGTTCACCTCAACGTTGTGCAGGCGAGCGACAGCGACTGGTGCCACGAACTGCCAGACTCGGTAATCGAAGCCAGGCGCCTGGCGTCGCTCGACTCGTTTCTCGATGATGCCGCGCTCGGCTTTCACTGGTCGATCCTCGACAGCCTCGAGGACGGCGTTTACATCACCGACCTGGATCGCCGAATCCGCTACTGGTCCAGGTCGGCCGAGCGGATCACAGGGTTCGCGGCGGAAGAGGTGCTGGGGCACTCCTGTTCCGACAAGATTCTGCGGCACATGAACGCGGAAGGAGTCTGTCTGTGTGAGGCCGGTTGCCCGCTGCGAGCGGTGATGGGCGACGGACGGACGCGCTCGGCCAACGTTTTTCTGCATCACAAGGCGGGGCATCGTGTCCCGGTTCACGTGTGGGGCGTCGCCATTCGCGACCTCACCGGCACGGTCATCGGCGCCTTCGAGACGTTTTCGGACACGACCGAAACGTGCGCGGCCATCGAGCGCGTCCATGCTCTCGAAAATGTCGCGTTTGTGGACGCGCTGACCGGCGTCCCCAACCGACGCAGCTTCGAGAGCGAGTTCGCCGGGCGGCTGGCGACGCTGCGGCACGGGGGGCCTGCGTTCGGCCTGGTCCTCTGCGACATTGATCATTTCAAGCGCTTCAACGATGAGCACGGCCACGACGTTGGCGATGCGGTGCTCACCATGGTGGCGCGCACCTTGCGGCACGCCTGCCGGTCCGGCGATATGATGGCGCGCTGGGGTGGCGAGGAGTTCGTCATTCTCACCGGGGACGCCGTGGGTGAGCGCGTCCGGGCGATGGCGGAGCGCTTTCGCAGCGTGGTTGAACACTCCTGGCTTGACCGCAACGGCCTGATGCTCCAGGTGACGATCTCGCTGGGCGCCACGATCGCCGGACCGGAAGACGACCAGGGTACACTGTTCAAGCGCGTGGACGAGTTGCTCTACGCGAGCAAGCAAGCCGGTCGAAACCGCGTGACGATGTAAGAACGACAGGGTTCCGAAGCGCCGCTTGGGTGGGACGGGCGACTCGCCCGTCCCGGCGGTATGAAGAATGGGCAAGATGCCCGTTCCACCCCAAAAAACAAGGTCACAACGGTTCCGCCCCGTTAGAATCTCCCAGACCCCCGTGCGAAGCACGAAACCCATCATCGGCATCTGCGGCGGGATCGGCTCGGGCAAGTCCGCCGTGTCCGCGGAGCTTGAGCGGCTGGGGTGCTGTGTCATTTCGTCCGACCGGCTGAACAACGAGGTGCTGGCCGAGCCGGAGGTGCTCGCACAACTTAAGGCCTGGTGGGGTGAGCGGGTTGTGCGTCCGGCCGAGGGCAGGGCAGTGGCGGGCGCCGGACCAGCCGCGGGAGCCGTCCCGGACCGGCGGCGGATTGCGGAGATTGTCTTTTCGGATGCCACGCAAAAGCAGCGGCTGGAAAACTTGACCCACCCCTTGATTGCCCGGCGGCGCGCGTCTATTATCTCGGCTGTAGAGCAGAATCCAGCGGTCAAGGCCATCGTTCTCGATTCCCCGCTCCTGTTCGAAAGCAACCTCGATCGGCTCTGTAACGCGATTATTTTTGTTCAGACCGCTGAGGCCCGCAGGTTGCATCGATTGCAGCAGTCCCGCAATTGGAACGAGCAGGAGGTCCGGCGGCGCGAGCACTGGCAGCTTCCGCTGGAAGAGAAACGACGGCGGTCGGGTTATCTGATTGACAACGATGGGTCGCCCGACCAGTTGCACACGCAAGTGAGCACCATCCTCGACGAAATCGTCGCCCGGCACGTCGCGCGTAGCGAATAAACGGGTCCACCCCGGCGGACGCCCGCCGGAAGGCGTATGAGGTTTTGGGCGCGTCTGGTTCCCAGGCGCCCGGGAGTTCTTTCCATGGCTAAGTCTTCGGCCCGCGGCCGATCCACCAAGAAAAAGCACGACGATTCCGAAGTCGTCGAAGAAAGCGAAGCGGTCGCCCCCGCGGCAGAAGCGATCGCAGCGCCCGAGCCGGCGGCGTCGCGATTTGTCCGATCCGAGCCCCCCGACGCGGCCCCGGAGCCGCGTCCGGCCCCGCCGTCGGCGGCGCCGATGGCGCGGGAGGAAGACGAGGAGGACCTTCGTCCGCGCAAAGCGCGCTACGACGACGACTCCTCGCCCATCGACCGCGAAACGCACGAGAAATACGAGCGCGTCAAGCGCGGCGAGCTGCACATCACCGACCTGCAGAAGATGACCGTGCAGGAACTGCACGACGTCGCCAAAAAGGAAGGCATCGAGGAATACGTCGGCCTGCCCAAGCAGGACCTGATCTTCCAGATTCTCAAGCGGCGCATCAACCAGAACGGCCTGCTGTATGGCGAGGGCGTGCTGGAGGTGCTGCCGGATGGCTTCGGCTTCCTGCGCAGCCCCGAATACAACTACCTGCCCTGTGCCGATGACATCTACGTCAGCCCGTCGCAGATTCGCCGCTTCGGCCTTCGCAACGGCCACGTGGTCGCCGGCCAGATTCGCCCGCCCAAGGAGAGCGAGCGCTATTTTGCTCTGCTGCGGGTCGAGGCGATCAACTTCGAGACGCCCGAGACTGTCACCGAGAAGACCAACTTCGAAGACCTGACGCCGCTGCACCCCAACCGCCGCGTGTTCCTCGAGACCGTGAAGACCGAGCTGAACATGCGCATCGTGGACATGGTGACGCCCATCGGCTTCGGCCAGCGCATGCTGATCGTCGCCCCGCCGCGCACGGGCAAGACTGTTCTTCTGCAGAAGATGGCCAACGCCGTCACGGCCAATCACCCGGACGCGTACGTCATCATCCTGCTGATCGACGAGCGGCCGGAAGAAGTGACCGAAATGCAGCGGGCGACCAAGGCCGAGGTCATCAGCAGCACGTTTGACGAGCCGGCCAGCCGGCACGTGCAGGTCGCGGAGATGGTGATCGACAAGGCCAAGCGCCTGGTCGAATACGGCCGCGACGTGGTCATCTTCCTCGACTCGATCACCCGCCTGGCGCGCGCCTACAACACCGAAGTCCCGCATTCGGGCAAAATTCTCACCGGCGGCGTGGACGCCAACGCGCTGCAAAAGCCCAAGCGCTTCTTCGGCGCCGCCCGAAACATCGAAGAGGGCGGCAGCCTGACCATCATCGGCACCGCCCTGGTCGACACCGGCTCGAAGATGGACGAAGTCATCTTTGAAGAGTTCAAAGGCACCGGCAACAGTGAACTGCACCTCGACCGCCGTCTGGTCGACAAGCGCATCTGGCCGGCGATCAACATCTCCGCTTCCGGCACGCGCAAGGAAGAGCTGCTGCTGGATCCGAAGGAGCTGGAAAAGGTCTACATGCTCCGCCGCGTGCTGAGCGACATGAACCCGGTGGAAGCGGTGGAGCTGCTGCGCAACCGGCTGGAGAAGGTCGAACGGAACGCGATCTTCCTGATGACGATGAATCTGGCGTAGAATAGCCTTCGGAGGCGCGTGTGGCGGCCGCAGCGACAAATCGGATCGCTGAAACGCGGGAACTGCTCCGCAATTGGAGCCGCCCCTTTCTCATGCGAACCTATGACGCAGCCGTCGAAGACTACTTGGAAATCGCCGACGAGGATTTCAAAGTCGAGTATGCGGATGGAGAGCTGATTGTGCATTCGCCGGCCACGCTTCGGCACGAGGATATCGGCCTTTTCCTCGGAATGCTCGTGCGCGACTACGTCAGCCGTCAGCGGCTCGGTTTTGTCTGGGGGCCGAACGCGGTGATGCAGCTTGCCCCGAGTCGGTACTTCTCGCCCGACCTGTCATTCCTCAGTAGTGCGAACGATTCGCGAATGATGAATGAGCGCGTGGTCGGGCCGATGGACTTGGCGGTCGAAATCCTCTCCAAAAGCACCCGCGCCTACGACCGCGGCGACAAGCTAAACGCCTTTCTGGCCGGTCGCGTGCCCGAGGTCTGGCTGATCGATCCAGACGAGACGACGTTTGAGGCGCGCGTGCTCCACGGCGACGTATATCGCGCTCACACGCTTCGCGAAGGCCGCTGGACGTCAAGCGTCATCCCCGGTTTTTCGCTCGACGTCGCCTGGCTGTGGCGCAAGCCGCTTCCGAGCTTGGCCGAGTGCGGCGTGTAGGGCAGATCACAAACCACCGCGGAAGCTCCTCTTCAATCGGAGATCGCGTTTCCCGCGGCGGTTTGCGACCTGTCGTACAGCTTGATCGGAATAGGTGGTAGCGTCGTGGCTGCATGGTTTTCGCGATACCTGGAGTCGCTTCTTCCGTTGTTGTCCGCTCTGTTCTTGGCCTATGTCGCCTATTGGGCTGAGAGTCGTCGGTTTCGCTTGCGGAAAATCCTGGACCTTTACGCCGAATTCGTCGGCCTTTCGGCTTCCGAGCTAAACCGGGCTCGAATGGCGGATGCGGCTCTCATCTGTAAGCCCCCGAGCAAGAATGACAAGGAAGCTCTGAAGGCGTGGTCGGATGTTTGGGCAAAGCGCGAACGTGAACGCCACGAGCTAAGGCGTAGACTGTTCCGGGTCGCAGCGCGCGTTCGCCTGTTGGAATCGAAGAAAGCGCTACGGGATGACGTCAATTGGTTGAGCGAGCAAGGGCCTTTTTTCTGGCCCGATCCGTCTGTTGAGGACTACAGAGCGCAAGAAACTGCGATCAAAGCCTACGCCGCGAAGCTCGACGCGCTGACGGATGCAGTACGCGCCCGATATGCGCGTCGTTGACCCCACCCAGCTCTGCGTCTTTTGCTTGTTCAGAAGTACGAGATTATCTCAAGCGCTGAGTATCATCAGGGCCGGTGGGCCGCCGCGCGCCGGACACCGCTTCGACCCGGCTGCGCTGTTCGCAGAACGGCGGTATGCGCGGAGCGTTGCTAATAGCAAGCTTGGTCCTGTGGCACGAGTGGCACCGCCCGGACACAGCTTTGATCCAGCGGTCTTTATTCCGCGCTCAGTCGTACCACGAACGGATTGATATCGAGAATATCCGCGTCGCCGTCGCCGTTCATGTCGGCGTTGGAGTAATCGCAGTCCGGATACTGCGCCTCATAGAGAGTGCGCGCCTGGAGCGCCAGCACGAACGGGTTGATGTCGAGGATGTTCACAGCCCCGTCGCAGTTCATGTCACCGGCGGCGAAGTTGTCTCGCACCCAAAGCAGCGCCTTTTGCAATTCTGTGCTGTACGCCCAGCCGCCCACGTCACTGAATCCACCATCATTCCAAATGGCGTACGCGGCAGAATCAGCGAATTCCGCCGGCAAATACGCATGCAGGTCTACCCACGAGGCGGCCGACCCAGTCCAAAAACTGGCATGGGCAATCCCAGCACTATCGACAGATATCCCAACCTGCTGGCCGCCGCTAACGTCCGAAGTCCACGATGACGATGCCCCGGCGGGGTTGAGGTCGACCCATGTTTCGGCCGAACCGCTCCAGAGACTCGCGTGCCAACTCCCAGCTATTTCAGCCCAGCCGACTTGTTGGTTGCCATCCACGCCCCACGCTTGCGACGCAGCGGCTGCTGCCGGATGCAGGCTCACCCATGACGCAGCGGATGCGCTCCATCGACCGGCGCGCGGCGCACCGCCGAAGTGAGCCGAGCCGACCTGTTGTCCTTCGAATACGCCGTGGCAAATGGACTGAGTCGCTCCCAGGGGATGCAGGTCTATCCAGGATTCCGCGGTGCCGCTCCAAAGGCCCGCGTGCATCACGCCACCCACAACCGCCCAGCCAACCTGTTGGCCCGCATGTACGCCCAACGCATCAGAGGTAGTCGCCGCGGCCGGATTCAGGTTTACAAATGACGCTGCTGTCCCTGTCCAGCGACTTGCATACCAGATTCCGGCGATTGCGATTGCTCCCACTTGCTCGTCATCGGATACTCCAATCGCGTCGGACGAATGCGCGACCGCCGGCGTCAGGTCAACCCACGATGCAGCGGTACCGGACCAAACGCTGGCACGGGGAACTCCGCCGACGTAGCTCTGACCCACTTGCCGGTTGCGCGATACACCCGCTACACGCGATTGATCCGCGCCGATCGGGTCTAGATGAATGATCGTCCACTCCTGCGCAAACGTGGTAGGTGCCGTGCAGATTTGCATAAGCAGGCAGAAAGCGGAGACTGCCGAGAGGTTCGTTCTGGACATTGTCGCAGCCCTCCTCGGATCGGGACCGGTTCAACCCAGACAAGGCTACATCATACCGCGAGCCTGCAGGTCGGGCCATCGACCCAGAAGCGTCCGGCTGCGCCCTAGCAAACCGACCTCTCACGCATCGCCAAACATCACACCAGGCACGCCGCCAGCTTCCGATCGAGCACCGACATGGGCAGGCTGCCGAACCGCGCCGGCGTCAGCCAGCGCGTGTCCACTGAGTGGTGCGTCGCATGTGCGCATACGCACCGGTAGACACTCACGTCGAGCAGGCGATGCGTGAATTGATGACGGATTGTCGCGACGAGCGGTCCGACGCGGATCTGATAGGCCAGCCGCGAGCGAACGTGCTCGCGCAGCTCCCTTGCAGCGGCGCGTTGATTGACCTCAACCGTCGGCAACTGCCACAAACCGGCGAGCAGTCCGCGTTGTGGCCGGCGGACGAGAAGATATCGGCCGTCGCACTCGATCGCCGCGGCGGCGGCGCGGACGTGCGGGACGGCCGGCCGCGCACGTTTCACCGGCAACTCATCGGCGATGCCGCGCGCCGCGGCCAGGCAGTGGCGACGCAGGGGGCAGGCGCCGCAGCTCGGGTTTCGCGGCGTGCAGACGCGGGCGCCCAGCTCCATCATCGCCTGATTGAAGTCGCCGGGCGCTTGCGGCGCGAGCAATCGCTGAGCTTCCTCCCACAGGGCCGCGCGCGTGGCGGGCGCATCGATCGGGTTTCCGAGCGCCAACAGCCGCGCCAGCACGCGGGCCACGTTGCCGTCGAGCACGGCGACCGGCTCGCCGTACGCGATGCTCGCGATCGCGGCCGCCGTGTAGCGCCCGACACCGGGGAGCGTCTGCCAGTCCGCGGCGGAGGTCGGCAGCCTTCCGCAGCGCTGCCGGACGACGAGCGCGGCAGCCGTGTGCAGGTTCCTGGCGCGCGAGTAGTAGCCCAGGCCCTCCCACAACTTGAGGACACGCTGCTGCGGCGCCCGCGCCAGCTCCTCAACCGTCGGAAATGCGCTGATGAATCGCTCGAAATAGGGAACGACGGTGGCCGCCTGCGTCTGCTGGAGCATGACCTCCGAGACCCAGATGCGATAGGCGTCGCCGGTGCGCCGCCACGGCAGGTCGCGGGCGCTGCGGCGATACCAGGCAAGCAACCGGCGGCGGAGGGCGCTCAGTTGTGCCTTACTCACGTATTTGCCGCGGTAGTCCCGGTTCCTGTTCACTGCCAGCGCGCGGATGTGCATTTGGTCCGAACCTGCCGCGCCAAGCGACCGGGTGACTATCGCGTGTCGATGCCCGCCCGTACTGGGGCCGGACGTCACCCCGCCGCTTGGCGCGGCGGGTTCGGACAGACCAACGCGGTTCCGGCTCTGCACGCGGTCCCGGGTCTGCGACGCGGCCCGGCCCCGCACGCGTATTCGCTCTGCGCGGATACACGCCAGGGCAGAATCGGTTTGCCAGCATGCGCCGGGCGAGCCTAAATTCCGCAGCATGATACCGCCGCTGCCCAACCTGGCCGCCGAGGCCCGCGTCGATTTTCTCGCCGATCGAACGGTCGCCGTGCTCGGCTTTGGAGCGCAGGGCGCCGCGCACGCCCTGAATCTGCGCGACTCGGGCGTGCGGACGATCGTCGGCCAGCGGCCCGGCGGGCCGCGACACGCGGCGGCGGCAGCGCAGGGGTTTTCGCCGGTGTCGATTGCGGAGGCGGCGCGACAAGCCGATCTGCTGATCCTGGCGCTGCCTGACGACGCGGCGCCGGCGGTCTTTCAGTCTGAAATCCTCCCGCACCTGCACGGTGGCCAGGCACTGGGCTTCATTCATGGTTTCAATATCCACTACCAGTGCATCCAGCCGCCGGCGGAGCTTGACGTGTTGCTCGTCGCGCCGAAGGCGCAGGGGCGGGCGGTGCGGAGCGAGTTCGCGCTCGGCCGCGGCGTGATGTCGTTGATCGCCGTCGGGCAGGACGCGAGCGGTTCTGCCCGGAAGACGGCGCTGGGCTGGGCGGCGGCGCTGGGGAGCGCTCGCAGCGCGATCTTCGAGACCACATTCAAAGACGAGACCGAGTCGGACCTGTTTGGCGAACAGGCCGTGCTGTGCGGCGGGCTGACGGCGCTGATTCAGGCGGGATTCGACACGCTCGTCGCCGCCGGCTACCCGGCCGAGTTGGCGTATTTCGAATGCTGCCACGAGGTGAAGTTGATCGCCGACCTGATACACGACATGGGCATCGAAGCCATGCGGCAGCGAATCTCGACCACGGCCCGCTACGGCGACATCACGCGCGGGCCGCGTGTGATCGACGAGCACGTGCGCGAGCAGATGCGGCGGATTCTGGACGAGATACGAAGCGGGGCGTTTGCGCGCGAGTTTCTTGCGGCCGGTGGTCGAAAGCTCGCCGCAGCAAGTGGTGGGTTTCGCTCCGCTCAACCCAACCTGCCGGATTCGGAGCTGGATCGCTGCGGGGCGCGGGTGCGCGGTTTTCTGCCGCGGGCATAGACGAGGCGGGATTTCATTCGGGGAGCATCGGCGTCTCGCCGGTGCGCACCGGCGGGACGCCGATGCTCCCCATGTGAGAGCGAGAGCATGATGCACCACTAGCTTGAACGGTTGCCGGCCGGTGCGGTTGCGGCCCGGCAGCGATCGAGCTCGGCCTGTAGCTCGGCGGGCACGCCAGCGTCGGCCGGCGCGAGTCGGCCGGCGCGGCGGAGTTGATCGAACCAGTCGAAGCACTCCTGGAGGCGCTCGCAGGCGGCGGACTCGTGCTGCCGACGAAGGCCGGCATCGTCCGTCTTCCCTGCGGCGGCCTGATGGCATTCAAACAGCTTGTAAAGAGCCACGCCTAACTGGCGCTCCGCGCCGGGGCTGTCGGCCGAGCGGTCGACGATTCGGCGGCTGATGTCGAGATTGGCTCCTGCCGTGCCGATGGCCGCGTCAAGCAGTCCGGCCGCAACCTGGGCCTCGCACAGTCGCGTGAGCGTCGCGGTCAGCGTAAGGCCCGCGTCCGCGTTGGCCGCATCAGCGGAGAACAGCCGCTCAAGCAATGCGCGCGAGACGCCGAGCGGTTCAATCGCCTCGAAGGGCCGCTTCGTCTCGAGCAGGAGGATGCCCAGCCACTGGTATCCGATCGCCGCATCGCGCAGCGAGACAATGTCGTCGGGCCCAGCGGCGCGCAGCCGCTCGACGATCGCGAGATACTTGCGGAAGTACTCCAGCGCGGCGGCGTGATCGCCGGCGGCGTGGTGAATCTGGGCGCGCTTCGTGTAACTCACGGCCAGGTCGCGCTGCAGTTGTGGGTCGTCCGGCCGCCGGGCGGCGCGCTCTTCGGCGAGCTGTGCGGCGCGCGTGTAGTGTGCGTCGGCCGATCCGCGGTCGCCGCGGGCGGCCATCACGTTTCCGATCCGCTCCAGCGCGTCGGCATGCAAATCAACGAGATCGTCGTCATTGGGGAAGCGGCGCCGTAGCGCCTCCGTTTGCTCAAGCGCCGACCGGCACAACACAAGCGCGGCGTCGGTGTCGCGCTGTCCGAGCAGCGCGTCGGCCAGCCGCAATCGCGCCAGCGGGAGCGCCGACGCGTGCTTGACATCGGGCTTTTCCACATCAGCGGCGCGCTCGAGGATTTCCAGCGCCTTGCGATAGCTGGCGACCGCGTCCAGCGCTTTGCCCAGGTTGGAAGAGGTCGAGTCAGCCTGAATATCGCCGATGGTCGAGTACCCGGCCGCGATCTCGCGCTGCAGAGCCGGATCGTCCGGCGCTTCGCGCGCCAGTGCGTCCAGGTAGGCCAGGCCTTTTTCCACCACGAGCCGGCGGGCTTCCGCCGACCCGGGAAGCCTGCGGATCTTCGGATCAAACTCGAAGATGAACGAGCGCGCCAGGTCGCGCACATCCTGAAAACGCTTCTCGGCCACCATGCGCAGCCGGTTCTGTGACGCGACCATCAGCGCCAGGGCGAGCACGAGAATCAGGACGGAGACCGCGAAGACGGCCGAGAGCACGGCGACGACGGCGTGGCGTCGCAGCAGCCTGCGAAACAGGTACGCGGCGCTGTCGCGACGAGCCTCGATCGCCTCGCCCTCCATGTAGCGTTCGAGATCGCGCGCCAGCTCGCCCGCGGTCTGGTAGCGCCGTTCGCGCTCCTTGGCCAGCGCCTTGAGAACGATCGTCGCCAGTTCGTCGTCAATGCGCCCTCGGCCGCCGGGCCGGCGTTGCGGCGGCGTCGCGGGCGTCTCGGCGATATGCCGGATCGTCGCCAGCGTGTCGGCTTCGACCGGGTAGGGATACTCCCCGGCCAGCGCCTCGTAGAGCATCACGCCGAGCGAGTAGACATCGCTGCGAACATCGACCGCATCCGGCAGGCCGCGAGCCTGCTCGGGCGAGAGGTACGGAATGGTGCCGGCGATCTGCTCGGCGGTGGTCAGCGCGGCGGCGCCTTCGGGGGCGATGAGCCGCGCCAGGCCGAAATCGACGACGCGCGGCTGGCCGGCACGATCAACCAGGACGTTCGAGGGCTTCAGGTCGCGGTGAATGACGCCGCGCTGGTGGGCGTATCCGACCGCGTTGCAGATCTTGACGAAGAGCGTCAGCAGGGGCCGCAGGGTCTGTCGCAGCGGCGCGGAAGGCGGGGCGCCGGCGCGCCACTGCTCCAGCCAGCGCGCCAGGCAGACGCCTTCGACGAACTCCATCGCGAAAAACGCCCGGCCGTCGCGCGTCGTGCCGGCGTCGTACACGGTCAGCAGATTGGGATGCCGCAGCTCGGCGATCAGCTCGATTTCCCGCTGGAAACGGCGCCGCGCGGCGGGCGACGCCAGCGCGCCGTCGCGCAGGACTTTCAGCGCCGCCGGTCGCCGGGTGGCGGACTGCACCGCTCGATAGACGACGCCCTGCCCGCCGCGCGCCAGTTCGCTCTCGATTGAATAGCCGGCCACGGCGTCTGCAACCTCTACGTGCTGCGCGACGGCGTGGACGGCCTGTCCGGCCATCCGACGATCAGCGACATTCGTCATCGCTACGACAGCGAGAGCGACAGCCTGATCGTCCGCTGCAATGCGGCCGCGGCCGGCGGCCTGGAGCGCGTCTACCTGCTGCCGCTGTACAAGGGCGTGGAGCCATACGGGGCCGTTCCAAACGAGGAGAACCCGCTGTTCCACGAGCGCTGGGGCGGCGGCGTGAATTTCTCGACGCTGTTTTCGCCGGTCGAGGGACGGGCAGACACGTACGAGCGCGTGATCTGGCTGGATGGCAAGAGCGCATTGGTCGGCGGCGACTTCGCCCTGCGAATCATCGCGGTCGACAAGACCGGCACGCGGACCGCGTTCCGCGACATTGTTCCGATCCCGTGACGCGCGGCGACTGATATCGACGGTCAGGACGTGCGGCAGGTGCCGCGGGATTGCCCCGCGGCATTTTTTTTCGCCGCGCCGCCGCCGCCGCCGAACCGAACCGCCGGACCGGGCAGGGCTGGCGTGAGGCGTTATCATCTCGGGATGTTGCAGGGGAGAGGTGTCCGAGTGGCCTAAGGAGCCGGTCTTGAAAACCGGTTTGCTCGCAAGGGCAACGTGGGTTCGAATCCCACCCTCTCCGTTCCAAAACCGCTGGAAATCTCTTGTTTCGTAGCGTTTCCTGTGTTGTCTGGTTCCTTCGCTTCGGCTGCGCCTTGTCCGAAATAGTCCACCTGTTTCCGATGTTGAACGCAAAAAGTCGTAGCGCTAGACGTAGCGCGGCGCCCTGTGGCTGGACGCTCCAAAGCGCTTTCGGCGCCGGCCGCGACGGCCTGACGCTCGGCTGCGGACTGCAGGTCCGGCAGGGCGTCCAGGGCGGCGGCGAGGTCTTCATGCAGCACGTGGCTGTAGCGGTCCATGGTCAACGTGATGGTCGAGTGGCGCGCGAGGGCCTGGGCAGTCTTCGGGTGGATCCCGCCGTTGGCAAGGTTGGTGATGAACGTGTGGCGCAGGGCGTGGAAATCGACCACGCGGCCGGCGTCGTCGCGCTTCGCAATCCCCGCGGCGTCGCAATCCTCGCGGAACATGGCGGCGGCGTCCCGGCGGTGTGGGGCAACGTGAAACATCTGGGCGGTCGGTGTGAGCAGTCGTGCGAACTCAGCCAGCCCCGCGGCCGTTTCGGGCCGCATTGGCAAGACGTCTTCGCGGCGGTGCTTGCTGTAAGCGGCGGCGACGGTCACGGTCGGGCTGGCGCCGGCCAGCTTGAAGCTCGCCCGCGTGAGCGTGCGAAGCTCGTTTGACCGCAGGCCGGTTTCGACGGCGACGCGGTAGAGCCAGTAACGAGCCTCGCCGGCCATGCCGTAGCGGTCCGTGGCGGTCCGTGTCGTGTCCAGAAGTCGGCGCAGCTCTGCGGTGCTCAACGGACGGCGGTCATTCCTGCGGTCGGTGCGGACGTTGACCCCGTCGACGCTCTCGACCGGGCTTTCAGTCGCGACGCGCGCCCGGATCGCCCAGCGGAAAAACTGCCGGACGGCGGCAAGGTAGAAATTGCTGGTCTGGGCGCTTTTCCCGCGGACGGTCAGCTTGCCGTCGGCGTCGAATCGGTCGGCGCGCAGCTCGGCAAGAAAGGCGGCGACGCGTTCCCCGTTCACGTCCGCGGCGTGCTTGGCGTGAATCCCCTCGAACACGCGGCGCGCCCTGGCGGTCACAAGGGCGGCGTGGCGGGCGGTGGTGCCGCGGGCCAGCAACGCGTCGCGCCAGTCGATGACGTGCTCGGTAAGCGTCCTTGTCGGCGCTTTCGCTGGAACCAGCCTGAGGGCTTCCATCCGGCGGCGCAGGCGGTCAGGCAGCCCGTCTGTCCAGCGGATCAGCGTCGCGTCGGTCAGGCGACCGTTGACCTGAACATCCGCGACGACGGCAGTAATCAGCTTGGCGGCTTCGTCGCTGGCCCTGGCGTTCGTGAAGAGGGCGACGCGGTGTCGTCGCGCGCCGCTCGGAAACTCCACGTACCAGCGGGCGGATTCCGCGGTCGCGACGATCTCGCGGCCGGCATGCTTGCCCTTGCGGGTTTGCACGATGCGGGCGCTTCGGAGCCTGCCTTTCGTGTCTCGCCAGTGGGCGAATCGCTCACTCGGCGCTGCGCTGGCGGCCACCGGGTCAAGCTCCGCGTCGGGCGGCAGCTTGGCGACGGGCATGTAGCGTCGGGCGCGGAGAAGTCTGTACCCCTTGCGGCTGGGGGCTGATGCGGGTGTTGGCATGGTGGCGGTCTCCTGCTGCGCCGCACGGGCGGGGTCGCTCTTGAAACGCGGCGCAAGGTCGGGGATCATGGGTGCTTCACTCAACGACGGCCGCGCCCCGCGCGGACCACGCAAATCAGGCGGTCAAGCTGGACGTCGACCGTGCACAAGAGCGCCTGCGCCCACGCGGGCACGATGCCGCGCGGTCCGCCGCGGCGGGCCTTGGCGGTGAATACCTCGGCCTCGGGTCGGGCGACGCGTTGTTCGAACGGCTCCCCGAGCCAGCCATTCACGAACGCAGCGAGCGAATCGGGATTCTCCTGCGCCCTCAGAAACGCGGCGGCGCCGGCGGCCCACGTAATCCAGAGCGGGTAGAGCGCTGAAACGTGCATCGCGACGCGCGTCCCGCTGAGCCAGTCGTCAATGACGACGGCGTTTGTCCCGGCCCGCGCTGCGCGGTCGGCGAAATCCGCGCCAGCGGCGACGGCCTCGGTTGCCCAGACACCGGCGCGGACGGCGGCGGCTTTCTGGCGGTCGTCGGTGCGGCCCCGGCAGTGCTGGCACTCGTACCACGCGGCGGCCTTTCCGCTGGCAATGTCGGCGGCGTTGCGGCGGCGGTCCTCGGTGGTCTTTTCCCAGCGGACCTGGGCGAAGACAAGCCGGATGAACCGGGCGCAGTGCGGGCAGGGCACGTGATAGAAAAGCTTGATTTCGCAGTCGTCATAGAGGTTCGCGACATATCCAACGCGCGTGGTCGGCGTGCTGTTGGCGATGACCTTCGAATGGCGGTAGGTCTGCGTCCGCAGCCGGGCCAGCTCGATCGGCGACGCTTCCCCGGCCCAGTCGCTGTACTTGTCCACTTCGTCCAGAATCACGACGCGCATCGGGTCGGAAGCGAGCGATGCGGCTGAGCCTGACCAGCCGAGCCGGATGCTTCCGCCGTTGCTGAGCTGGATGAATGCGGTCTGCACGTCGCGGGCGGCGGCGGTCTGGAGCTCGCGCAGGATGGGCGTGTCCTGAATGAGCGGCTTCACGCGGGTATTCATGATCCGGCGGCCGTCGGTTTCGTTGGGGAGCACGCATAGGATCGGGTCCGCTTCTCGCTCCAGTAGATAGCCGATGACGTTCCGAAGTGCCTCGGACGCGCCGACCTGGGCGGCCTTCATGATGACCAGCTCGCGCACGTGCGGCGCCGCGGCCAGGTCCATGATCCCGGCCAGGTAGGGCGCGTTGGCGTTGCGCCACGGGCCGGCGGCGTAGCCAGACTGTTTCCGGGACAATCGGCGGTGACGCTCCGCCCATTGGCTGGGCGTCAGGCGCTCGCGCGGGCGCCACGCGGCGATTTCCGCGGGCGTCCAGTTCGGCGGCTCAGTCGGTGGGGCGGCCGTCATTGGCGGTGCCTCTCTCGATGACTTCGGCTATCCAACGGCGGTGGAACTCGTACAGGTCCGCGTCGGCGACGATCGCGATTTGCTCCAGGTTGTGGGACGATCGGAGATTCCCGCTCATCTCGAAGACGTAGCGGCGGCCGTCGCTGAGCGCGAACCCCAGCAGCTTGGTATGCACGCGGGCGGAGCGGATCGCCTGCCGGCGGGCCTGCATGCCCTTACTCAGGTGCTCGAAGATTCCGCCGTCCGTCGCGGTCCAGAACTCCGAGCAAATCATCATCGCCCGGCCGATCGCGCCCAGGTCCAGCAGCGCCAGCAGCTCGTCGGCTACGGCCTGATTCAAGCTCAGCGTGGTCAGCAGCAGCTCATCGACCTTGGCGGGCGCGACGATCGCGATCATCGCCGGCACGCAATCCCACGGCCGGAACGTGCCGCTTACGACGATGTGCGCTGCGGTCCCCGGCTCTGGTAGCGGCGTCAAGATCGCGCTGGCGGCGGCAATGCGGCGCGCGTCCAGCATCCGGTCGACGCGGTGCGGACGGTCAATCCGGCGGTCCCCGTCCAGCGGGATTTTCGTTCTGGGCTTGTAGCCGGCGGCCGGCGGCGTCCGGTCGAGGGCGGGGTCCATCGCCAGCAGCTCCCGCAACCCGAATTTTTCGAGTCCCGCCAGCGGGTCACTCATGGTGCTGCATCCCTTCCATGAACGCGGCGCGGGCGAAGTCCACCTGGGCGGTTACAGCGCGCTCAATGTCGGTCGGATCAGTCAACCCGGCGACGGCGGCCACGATGGCGCGGCTGATGTCATCGAGCGCGCGATTGACCGCACGGGCACGGCCGGCCCATTCGGCGAGCACGGTCTGACGGCGCATGTACTGACCCGAGAGAATTGCAGTCTCCAGCTCGATTTTCACGCGGCGGGCGACGATGTGCTGTAGTCGGGCTATTCGCTCCGCGCCCATCCCTGCGAATGCGGCTCCCAGATCGGGCTGGATCGCCGCGGCGGCGTCCCCGTTTTCAGCGGTGGGCTGCTCCTGGGTCGGGTCGCGCGCGTCGGATTCAGCAGCGGGCGGCGGTGGCGTCGTCGTCGGGCTTCCCTGTCCGGCGTCGATCGGCGGCGGGAGCGTCCGGCTGCGCCACGCCCTGACCTCGCGGATGCTCCACCCGTCGGCGGGCATCGCGGGCCATGGCCACGCGGGGTGGCGGCGCCATTTTCGAAAGGCTTTCTCGGTGACGCCGAGCGCGCGGGCGACGGCCCGTCCGGAATCGGTCCGATCGCTGGCGGCG
This sequence comes from Phycisphaerae bacterium RAS1, assembly GCA_007859745.1. Taxonomy (NCBI): domain Bacteria; kingdom Pseudomonadati; phylum Planctomycetota; class Phycisphaerae; species Phycisphaerae bacterium RAS1. The sequence continues at coordinate 142,026 of SMLU01000002.1, forward strand.
GGCGACTCTGGCGGGGCGGTGACGGTCATCTGTGGCTCAATTCAGACGCTGCGGACCAGTCCGCGGCCCGTGCGGACCCATGATCCTCAAGACTGAAAGCGCTCGACCGGTTCGAAAAAAAACCTGAACCATGGGTCCCCCTCGAAAGGGACCCAAAGGCCCAGCGGCGCGACTGGCGGTCGCGACAGCGGGCGGCTAGGCGCGTCACGCTCACGACGCGGACAGAATCGAATCGACCGCGGCCTGGGCGTCCCGACGGTCCTCGATCGCCCTGCGTGCGACGGCTTCGTCGACGGCTTTCCGCTCTGCCTCCCGCCTGTCGTACTCTGCGGCGCGAGCGCGGCGTCCCTCTTCAATCTCAGCGGCGGCCTTTTCATCTTCCGCCTTGCGACGGGCGGCTTGGGCCTCGTCGATCTCGCGTTGTCGTGCGGCCCTGGCGTCGGAATCGGCGCGCTCCTGCTCCATGCGGCGGCGGTTGCTGCATACGTCGCGCTCTAGGATCGCGATTGACTCATCCGAAATAAGCCCATGAACCCGCAAGCCGGTCCAGAGGATCGTCGCCAAACGGCGGCGCCACGTGCGCGTAATAAGCATCGGAAGCGCGGGGGCGGGGAGACCCTTCTCCGTGTGTTCTTCGCAGGCGTCGCGCTGCGCGCTGCGCTCCGCGTCACGAATGGCCTGAATCACACATTGTGGCAGGCGGGCGTCGTGCCATACTTCGCTTGACAGAACTGATCCAGGTCGAAACAACGTGAACAACCCGGCGTCATACAGCGCCATCAGCTCGCCTTCGTCATAGACGCGGATTGGCAGCGGTTCCGGTGTGGGCTGGGACTCGGCGGCGGCGGGCGGCTGCTCTTGCGGCAGCACAGGTGCAAGCTGATGGTTGGCAAGCTCGGCTTCGGTGACAACTGGCATTGCGGGTGTCTCCTCTTTTTTAGTGGCTGCGGCAGCCCTTTCACTTCGACGCGATTGCGAAAAGCTGGTCGTCGGTGAAGTTGGCATTCGCTGGATGGGCACGCAAAGCACGGAACCGCAGGAGGCGGCCGGTTGGTGTGTGGCAGACGCTGGAAGCGGCATCCCCGCGGAGCTGGTTCGGGTTCTTTTCCTCGGCCTGGCGGATGGCTGATTTCAGCTGCTCGCGTCCGACATTGGTACTCATTGGCGGCGTCTCCGTTGTTGCGGTTGACCCGCCGGCGGCGGGGGAACATCCCCCGTCGACCGGCGGTTGAGGACGAACGTCTGGAAGATAGGTGCGTCCGCCGCTGCACTGAGCCTCTTCGCGGCGGCTGAGCGGCGGGCGGCGGCGGGCTGGTGTTTCGATTGTTGCAGTGGGCGCCAGCACCTGGACGGGCGCAGCGGCGGCGGGCTGGTGCGCTGGCCACTGAGCGCGGGGCGCGGGAAGAAAATTCGTGGCGGCCGTGACGACCGCGGCGGTTTCTGCGGCGAGCACCTGGTCAAGCGTCCCAAGGCTGTCGACCAATTTCAGGCGGAGCGCTTCGCGGCCCGACCATGCCCCGCCGCTCATCACGGCGGCGGTTTCGCGGTCAGACAGCTTCCGGCCGCGCTGCACGGCTTCGCGGAACTGGTCCGCGATCTCGCCTACTTCGCGCTGCAGGTGCTCGAGCTGCTCGGGCGTGACTTCGGCGCCGATCACGCCGACAGCTTTCAGCGGCCCGCTTGCCAGCGCGTGAACCTCGACACCCATTCCGGAGTACATGGCGGAGTAATCGGCGATCGCCCACAGCACCCCGATCGAGCCTACCCGCGCGTCCTGTTCGGCGACGATCTGCGACGCGCCCGACGCGACGTAGTAGGCGGCGCTGCACAGATTCCCGCCGCTGTGCACCGTGAGCGGCTTCACCACCGCGGCGGCGGCGACCTTGGCACAGCCCGTCACCGGCCCGCCGGCGGAGTCGATCGACAGCACGATCCGCCTTACGTCAGTGGCACCTGCGGCGCGGGCGAGCATGGAAAGTAGCTCATCCTGGCTGAACTGAGCCAGCCCCAGCAGCGCGGCCCACGGATCGACCACGCGGACCATCTCGCCGGCGGCGCGGATCAGCGCTACCCCGCTCTCGATGCTCATGTCAATGCACTCGCCTGCGGCGTCGTGCATGGCCTCGGCGGTCGGCTGCGTCGGCAGGCGGAGCGAGCGCGCGACGATTTCCCGATGGGCGTTGAATGCGGCGGGTTCCAGCGCCCACATGCGCTCGGCGGGTGCTCGTGCTCTTGTTCGCATTGCATCTCCAATTCGCGTGGCGGCGCGGTGCGTCTTGATCCTCACAACACGCCAAAAAACCGTATCGGAATGAAGTTGTGCGGGCCGCTCTCGGGCGTGTACTGGTCCGGGCGCAGCGTGCTGCCGCGCTGCTCGCGCATCATCGCTTCGTTGCTTTCACGGATGCGGCGCAACTCCTGCAGCTCAGCGCCGCTGATGACGCTGCGGGGTCTCACATCCCCAATAGCACTGGCCGCGATGCTGCCAATGGCGCTGACTGCGGCGTCCATTCCCAATTCAGTGGTGGGCTTGCCGCCGCCGGCGAACTCCCATGCCATTTGTTCGCCAAACTCCGGCCCGCCGAATCGGCGCGCGATCTGGACCCGCGTCCGACGATCCCAGCGGCGCCAAGCGTTCATTCCGTTTTTTTCGTTGGCGCCCTCCATCGCGGCGAGCGCTGCCTGATAGTTCGCCTCGGCTTCCGCGAGTCGTTGCTCTTCGGATACGGCGCGACTTTGGACGGCGGCTTGGCGTGCGCGCTCGGCGACCGTGATTGGATCTCTGGATGATACTTCCGCGGCCCGCAGCGGCCTTCCGCCGGCGGCCTGGGCTTCGATTCCGGCCGCGGTCGTCAGCACCTGCGGATATTGTCTGACCAGCGTTGCAACATCCGCGTCGCGCAGCAGCTCCTCATACGCTCCCGGTGCAAACGCCTGCAGTCCCGCCAGCCCCTGCAGCACCGGCTGACCGCCGAAAGTCCGCGTGACGGCGTCCCGCGGCGCGTGCTTGCCCGCTCCGCGCGGCACCTGGATGGTGGTCCCGCCCTGCAGCGCCCCGAGCAGTTTCAGCATGGCGCCCTGGGCGCGCTTGTCCTTGGTGAATCCGGCGGCGCCGCTGAGCGCCAGCGCCTCGGCGGTGCCGATGCCCTGCGGTGCGGCGGCCGGGCCCAGCGCGGCGATGCGGGCAAGGATTTCCTCGGGGCGGTCGCCCGCGGCGGCGCTGGCGGCCAGCACCTGGCTCACGAATTGCTCTTCGCTCACCCCCTGCGCCATGCCGCTGTCGCGAAAGTCGGCCAGCATCTCCATCATCTGCGCCCCGGGCGCGCCGGCGGAGGCCTGAGCGCGCGCAAAGGGCGTCACGTCCAGCTTCTTGCGGGTGGCGGTCTCGGCCAGCAGCGCCGCGGCCCCCGGCTCGAAACCGTAGCGGCTGCGCAGCTCATCCCGCAGCCCGCGGGCGGCGGTCGATCCGCTCGGGCTGCCGCCCGCGCCCGCCAGCCGCAGCGTGTCCTGGTACATCTGCGCGACCCGCGCCGCGGCGCCGGCGGCGTTCTGTTCGGCTTCCTGCAGGGCGCGGTTAAAGAGCGCCATACCGCCGGCCAGCATGGCGCCCGGCGCCAGCAGGCTGGCGACTTGGCCGAACATCGACGACAGCCCGCCGACGCTGCGCTTGCCCTTGCCGCCGGTTTCCTCCAGCTCGCGGCCCAGCGCTTTCACCTGCTGGTTCATCTGCTTCATGGCCTGCTCGTTGTCTTTGAGCTTGGCCAGCAGCGACGCATACTCGCGGATGCTGTTGCCCATGTCGGCGTCGAATTTGAGGGTTATGTCACTGGCCATTCGGGTTTCTCCTCGTACAGTCAAGCACCTCTCGGCGTAGCTCTTCGGCGTCCTGCTTTTCAAACCATCCCAGCGCAAGCATCCCCTGGACCATGGCGCGCGTCACAACCCGGCCGCTGGTGTCGGTCGGATCGGTGCGGCATCTGCGATTGATCGCGGACACCAGTACGGCCGGCAGCGTCTCGGGCCAGCCATAGATCAGCGCGCGGTCGGAAACCACGTCCACTTTTCCGAGAAATGCTAGCTCTACCAGCTGATCAAGAAAACAAGACAGGTCGGCCCCCGAAAACAGCAGCAGGTCGAAGCGCTGCAGCTCGTTTCGAGCGGCGGCGGCAGCCTCGACGGCGATACACGCGTCGGCCTGCCGTTTGGCGACCTGGGCGATGGCGGCGAGCACGTCGATTTCGTTCGCGTCCGGAAAATCCTCGTGAAACTGGCGGATGACGCGCTCACTCGCTTCTACGATTCGCTGGGCCAGCGCGTCAGAAAGCGGGCTGCGTGGCGCGGCGGCTGGGGGGGCGGTGCTGCTCATGAGGCGGCGCCTTTCTGCCTCGCATCGGACGGCGCGGCTTCATCGGCGTCCGGCTCGGCGTCTTCCGTCGGCGGCTGAACCTCGTCGCGGAAACTCGGCCACGACTCGAAGGGGATCAGTCCGCCGCTGCCGCGGGCGCGATCGAAGAGCTGCGGAGACAGCGCCTCGATCAGGTCCGAGCGGGCGCAATTCAGGGCGATGATCGTTCGGCTGCCGGCGGCGTGGCGTTTCTCGAGCAACCAGTAGAACCGCGGCCAAAAGCGGTCCGACTGCTCGGCCATGGTGAATTCGTCAAGCGCGAGTACGTGATACGCGGACCAGCGGGCGAGCCAGCCTTTCGGGTCGCGGGCGGCGAGTGCGGCGCGACATTCGTCCAACAGCGACAGCGGATCGATCAGCCTGGCGGGACGGCCTGCCTCGATCGTGCTCAGAACGGCGACGCTCAAAGCCTGCGTCTTGCCCGTTCCCGGCGGCCCGAAGAGAACCTGCGTCCCGTTTCCGCGATCGACAAATTCGCGCACGCGGGCGATGGTGCGGGCGTAGGGTCCGCGCGGCTCGCTGATGGTCAGATTGCCCCAGGCGCTGCGGTAACGATGGGCGGCGGGGACGCCGCTGTCTGCCAGTCGCTCCGCGGTGCGGCGAGCGGTGATACGGGCCTCGGCGGCGCAGCATGGGCAAACGTCGGCGGTGCAAACCTCTCGGCACGTGCGGCAACGGCGGTCACCGGTCATACGCAAACCTCCAGCGCGGCCGCCTTGTGACGTGTCCCTTTCGGCAGTGGACTGAAGCGTGTAATTGCTGATTTCCGGTCGGTGGCTGAACGCGCGCGGCGCTGCGGGCGGACGCCGCGCCGTTCGAGCTCGCGACGCAGCCACGCGGCTGGGTTTCTGACTTTGGCTCGCTGCCGAACGTAATTTGCCAACCCTTTCAACAATCCGTTCCGCGTGCGATCAGCCGGCTTGTGGCGTGTGAGCGCGTCGGCGAAGCTAGAGTCGACGCCGCAGAGGTCGCGCGCCAGCTCGACCGCGACGCAGAGAGGCACCATCTGGAGCGGGACGCCAGGCGGCAGTCCTCGGACGACGTCCGACGCGCGGAGCGCAGCGAGCCGCGCGAGCTCGCGCCAGTCCTCAGTGCCAGGCTCCCAGTCGGCAGCGTCGGCAGCGCCCCTCCTCTCCGCCGAGATATGCAGCGCCGGTTCTACATGCGCTGGATGCGCTGCTGGATAGGCTGACATACGGTCCGGGTTGGCGGACCGTGGGTCCGGGTTGGCGGACCGTGGGTCCGGGTCTGGGTGGCGCGCGCTGTCCCTGGCCGGCCAGCGCCGCGCGATGAAGTCGACTCCGGAGCCAATTTCAGCGGCGACGCGCGTCAGCTCAATCTCGTTTGCGGCGGTGCGCGGCCCGCGGTTCGGCGCGCGGTGGACTGTGATTTCGCCGGCCGCGGCGAGTCGCGCGAGTATCCGCCGAACTGCTCTATCGGTGAGCCTCGTTTGGCGCGCGATCGTGGGGACGCTCATCCACGTTCTGCAGAAGTTCGCGGCGGCTGGGTCATCCCCCGCGACATCGCTCAACAGGCACAGGACGGCCTGCTCGCCGTGCGTGCTCGCCGGCCGGCCGTAGACCGCGTTCAGACACGTGACGCTCATTCGGCGTTGCGCTCCCAGCAGTCCGGCCGCGGGCAGCCGTCCGCGACCCACTGCTCCAACTCCGCGCGTCGCCAGCGCGGATCACCTCCACCGATACGGATCGGCGCTGGAATCACGCCCTGGCTGAGTTTGCCATAAAAGGACGTTTTTTTAAGCCCCAGGAGCGCCGCGGCCTCGGCGGCCCGCAGCAACAAAGGCTGGGGCGGCTGTACGTCGGCGGTGGCGGCGGGCGCGGCGTTCTTCATGTGCACGCCTGCGGGGTCTCGCGGGCGCGCCGAAGCAGAATTTCCCGCAAGAGCGCGATGTCAAAGAGAATGGCGCCGTCGGCGTCAAGGTGGGGAAGGCGCCCGGCCTTTGCTTCGCGTTCGAGCCAGGCCCGCGGAACGCGGAGCCGACGCGCGGCGATCGTCAAGGGGAGCGGAGTCGGCGGTTTCATTTGCCGAAACGTAGCGTCTGGTGTGTGGCGCTACCTGTGGCTCTGTCGTGGTATTTCACGCGGCGCGAGGCGGTGCATTCCCTTGCGCTCGGATCGAATTACGACGACGCCCCACGCGGGGTGTTGTTGACGGCTACGGTCGATAGTGAGGCGGAACACGTGGTCAAGTCGCGTATTGTCTGTGTCGTTTCCTAGAATTTCAAGAATCTCCGCGTCCTGGCAATCTGGCGTCCCGACATTGAACCGCTGGTGCATGAACTGAATCGCGGACGCTTGGCGTGGCGTGAATTGGTAGGCTGTGCCTCGGAATCTCACGCTTCTGTACATCGAGTCGATCGCGTCGAACGGATCGGCGGCGCGGGTGCTTTCGTCGGTGTCTATTGAACTTCCCGGCTTGGCAGTGGCGCGAATCCCATCGTCAGTCAGCTCGACGATGCGGCGCTTCGCTGGGCGGCGTGGGTTGTCCGCACGGTGGTAGAGGACGACGTCGACCGGATCGTCATCTACGAAAATGGCGTGGCGCCTGCTACGGAGCGCGTCGCTGTCGTCATCGAGGGGTTTGGCGGTGACGATTTTCCCGTTGGGCATCACCCATTCGCCTAGGTTGTGCGGCAGGACTGCGCGGTTGTCGAGAAGTCGCGTCATTCGCTGACGTGGCCTGGTCGTCAGGCGCCGTCCTCGCGGGCGGCTGCTTCCCGCGGGTGGTGCAGGGTCGATGCGAAATGCGGTGTACTCCGGGTCAAGCGGATCGCTGCGGACGATTCGGATTTCGGCTTCCCCGTAGCAGCCCGGCGTCGTGTCCCGGATCAGCTTGTGAAACTCCAGCTCCCCCATGAACTCGCTGACCTCGCGCAGCAGCCCCAGCGCGATCAAACGTTTCATCGTGGCGGCGCACCGGTCCGCGCTCATCCCGACGGCGCGGGCGGCGGTGCGTAGCAGTCGCTCATCAATGGCGCCAATCGGCTCGGCGGGCTTTCCGGCCCGGTTCGTGAACCGGCCGAACTGGACCCCGTCGATCAGGCGCAGCAGCTCTGATTCGTCGGCGGAAAGCTCGAACTCCGGGGCGTTCGGACGCGCGGCGGCGTGCGTGCTGCTCGGCATGTTCCAACATCCTTGTTGCGGGCGGGCCGCGGTCCGCGCCGCGTGGGGATGTTGGTTTCCACGCGAGCACGGACGGCGTGAGGGCGTCGGCTGGCCGGCCTTCGCCTACCCGAGTCGAATTCTACCGCGTCCGTCTCCGCGCCGCGTTCCCCGAACGGCGTTCGGGGGGTGAACCGGGTTCGGTGTTGGCGTCGCTCCCGTCCCGAACCCCTGACCCACGGTCCGGGTTGGCGGCGGCGCCGCGTCTGTCGTGGCGGCTCCGAACCCCTGACCTACGTTCCGTGTTTCGCGGCGCTGCCCCTGAGCTGATCTCCTGGGAGCGTGGTTCCGTGGCGCGGCGAGCGTTGGCGGCCGCGGACGCCCGTGTCCCGGCAGCACGGACACCCGTGTCCGCTGTCGGCATTGTCGCGACGGCGGTCCTGACCAAGGCGAGCACGCCGGCGCGGATCGCCGGCGGGAGCATGGTCCAGGCGGCGGCGACTTCGGCCAGCTCGGGCGGCTGCGGTTTGTCGCTTTCCCGGAAAACGGGAAAGGCGGGGTTGCGCTCCGCGGGCGGCGGCTGCTGGCGGTCCCGGTCAGCAGAGTCGTAGCGCTGGTCGTAGCGCGTGTCGTTTGGTGCTTGTTTTTCAGGGGTCGGAGCCGGTCTTGAAAACCGGTTTGCTCGCAAGGGCAACGTGGGTTCGAATCCCACCCTCTCCGTTTCTCCGGTCAACCGCGACGCTAGAGGATCGACCATTCCGGTGCCACCGCCTTCAGCCGGCGCGCGGCGCGGCCGGCCGAACTGACGTCATTCGCGGTCCGCCGCGTGGCTCCCAGCGGAAACCGAATCTGCGGCTGGAGCGATTTGTCAGCGTTGATTCGCAAGGCCGGTACGCGTGTGTCGCTGCATTGCCGAACCGTGCCAAGGGAAGATTGCGGAGCGGGCGCGTGGTGTTTATTCTCCGAGTGGTACGACCGGATGAACGCTGGCTCGAACTAGGCCACGCGCGGTGAGGAACAAACCGATCCACATGCTCACGCGAGTCAGAATCGAAAACTACCGCGGATTTCGGACTTACGACCTTGAGAAGATGACGGCGGTCAACCTTCTGGTCGGAAGAAACAACAGCGGCAAAACCGCGCTGTTGGAGAGCGTTCACATCCTGGCATCGGGCGGCGACCCGATGGTGCTGGTCAACGCCGCCAGCCGCCGCGGCGAGGTCGTTTCGGGAGGGCGTGAAGAGCCTCTTTTTCTCGACATCTCGCATTTCTTCCATGGTCACGAAGTTGGGGCAGGCTCGTACTTTTCGCTCGCTACCGAAAACGGCTTCGCGGCGATCACTGCAAAAATCGTGCCGCTGGAGGAGGTTGAGGCACAAAGGACGCTGTTCGACGACGCTCGCGGTGTGCGACCTGCATTCGCGCTCAAGATCGAGGGCGGCGTGCCGGACGCGCGAGGCGAGCGCTATTTTGTGCTTTCGGAAGATGGGGCCTGGCTCGTTGATCAGCGTCGCGCGCTGCGGCGTTATTTTTCGGATGAGCGCCGCGAAGGCCCGCCGATCGTCTTCATTTCGCCCGATTCTGTCGAACCTGACTCGCTTGGAATGATGTGGAACCAGGTCCTGCGGGACAAACAGGAGGCGGGAGTTCGGACCGCGATGCAGATTCTCGAGTCGGGTCTTGAGGACATTGTCTTTCAGACCGGCGATGCCGTGTACAGGCCATTTTCTCGTTCTTTTGGAGGGCGCTCGGGTGTTCTCGTAAGTTTCTCAGGATCGAAACGCCGTGTTCCTCTTGGCAGCATGGGTGACGGCATGCGGCGGCTTCTCGCGTTATCAATCTCGCTCATCCACGCTAGGGACGGATTCCTGATCATCGATGAAATCGACACGGGGCTCCACTATTCGATCATGGCGAAAATGTGGGAGTTGGTAGTCCGGACGGCCCGAGATTCGAACATCCAGGTTTTCGCCACCACGCACAGCGCGGACTGTGTCAAGGGGCTGGGGTTGCTCTGCAAGCGCAGTCCGGACTTGCAGACGGAAGTGTCGGTGCACAAGGTTGAACGTGACCTAAAGACCGATGTGACGTTCACCGGCGCAGAGGTGCTCAATGCAGTCGAGCAGGACATTGAGATTCGATAATGGCGGATTCCCTCGAACTGCCTGAACTCTTCGTCGAGGGGAACACGGATCTGTACCTGATCGTTCAACTCCTGGCCCGACATGGCGTGACACTTGACAAGAACCTCGGGCCCGTGCGGCTCAAGGACGCGAAGAACGACAAGGGAGTGCTTGACGCGATGCGCACTGCGGCGCGCGCGAGCACGAACCGGGCAGTCGGGTTCGTAATTGATGCGGACAAATCAGTTGCGAGTCGATGGCAGGCCATTTGTGATCGATTGAAGGACCTCGGTCTGGGGCTTCCTCCTTCGGCGACCGCGAGCGGTTTCATTGGCGAATCGGCTGCGCTCAAAACGCGCGTCGGCGTCTGGATCATGCCGGACAACGCGACGGACGCTGGAAATCTCGAAGACCTTGTGCAGACATTGGTAAGCGCGAACGACGGACTATTTCCACACGCGAAATCAGCCACCGACAAGGCGTTTTCGCTGGATCCGCGTTTCGTACCGCAGGACCGCTCGAAAGCCGAGCTGTATTGCTGGCTCGCCTGGCAGCGCGAGCCCGGCGTCTCGTTCGGCGAGGCCCTCAAGTTTCACTTTCTGCGTCACGACAGCGAGGTCGCACGCACGTTCGTCGCTTGGTTCAAGACCCTGTTCCAACTCAAGTAGATCGCGGGCGTGCTGTTCAGGTTCGGCCGGGTGCGACCACCCGCGCTCAATCCCCCATGCACGTCCCCACCGCCCGCGCCATCCCGATCAGCGGATCCTCCAGCGGCACCAGCCGCTGCTGGCCGGCGACCGATTCGATCGGGACGAACTTCACTTCGCCGTGCTGCATGACCACCACGTTGTTCCACTCACGCGTCGCGACGAGCTGGATCGCCTTATGTCCGAACGCCGTCGCCAGCACGCGGTCGTACGCCACCGGGGCGCCGCCGCGCTGCACGTGGCCGAGGATCGTGGCACGCGTCTCCAGGTGCGTTCGCTGGCTGATGGCTTCGGCCAGCACGGTGCTGACGCCGCCGAGGCGGACCTGGTCGGGGCTGTCGTGCACGATCTTGTCGATGACCTGCTGCCCGCCGCGCGGCATGGCGCCTTCGGAGATGGCGATCAGCGTGAAGCGCTTGCCGCGCTTGCTGCGGCGGGTGCACTCGTCGCAAATGGCCTCGAGGTCGTAGGGAATCTCGGGAATGACGATGACGTCGGCGCCGCTGGCGATGCCGGCGTGCAGCGTCAGCCAGCCGGCGTTGCGGCCCATCAGCTCGACCAGCATCACGCGGTGGTGGCTGCTGGCGGTGGAGTGAATGCGGTCGAGGCACTCGGCGGCGGTCTGTACGGCCGTGGTGAATCCGAATGTCACGTCGCTGTGCATCAGGTCGTTATCGATGGTCTTGGGCACGCCGACGCACGGGATGCCGCGCTTGATGAGGTTGCTGGAGCCACTCATCGTGCCGTCGCCGCCGATGCAGACCAAAGCGTCGATGTGCCATTCCTGGATGTGCTCGATGACGCGATTGGTGACGTCTTCCCAGATGGGCTTGCCGGCGTCGTCTTTGCCGACGGCGAAGCGGGCGGGGTCGGCCTTGTTGCTGGTGCCGAGGATGGTGCCGCCGACGGTGAGAATGTTTGAGACGTCCTCGCTCCGCAGCAGCCGCATGCGATTGCGGATCAGGCCGAGAAAGCCGTCCTCGATGCCGACGACCTCGATGCCGAGCTTGTTGATGGCGGCCTTGGTGACGACGCGAATGACGGCGTTGAGACCGGGGCAGTCGCCGCCGCCAGTGAGGACGCCGATGCGATGGAGCTTCTTATTGACGTTGTTGGCCACAGAGGTCTCCGGAGTACGATGCGATGGGGCGTAGTTTATCGAGGGTGGAGAGGAAAGTAAGAAGTCAGAAGTAAGAAGTCAGAAGTGAAGGTTTGGCGCCCTCTTTACTTCTGACTTCTTACTTCTGACTTCTGACTTCGCCGTTTTCGAGCGCCACTGCCGCGTTACGGCGCCATGCGGCCCGCGGGGCGCGGGCCGCGGCTGTTCCTCGGGTCAGGCGGCGGTACTCGCCGGCGCGGAGGTTGAGCAGCGACAGCAGGTCGATGCGCTCCGGCAGTCGGTTCTCCGTGATTTCGGCGTTTGTGGCGAGCGGGGCTTTCGCGTTGAAGGGACAGACTTGCTGACAGTCGTCGCAGCCGAAAACCCAGTCGCCGACGCCGGGGGCGAGGTCCGGCGGGATGTCGCCGGGGTTTTCAATGGTCAGATAGGAGATGCAGCGCGAGGCGTCCATCTGATACGGCGCGACAAACGCGCGGGTCGGGCAGGCGTCGAGGCAGCGGGTGCAGGCGCCGCAGTGGTCGGTGGCCGGCTCGTCGCCGGGCAGGTCGAGCGTGGTGACGATTTCACCCAGGAAGAAATAGGAGCCCAGGCGGGCGCTCAGGACGCACGTGTTTTTTCCGATCCAGCCCAGCCCGGCGCGGGCCGCCAGCTCGCGTTCGATCAGCGGCCCGGTGTCAACGAATGGGCGCGCGTCAAAGGTCTCCGCGAGTTCGCGTTGCATGCGCTCGATGAGTCGCCAGAGCATGCGCTTCATGACGGAGTGGTAATCGCGTCCGCGGGCGTAGATGGCGATTTGGCCGGTTGGGGCGGCGGGCAAAGCGATGGGTTGAGCGGTGGATGCAGCGTTGGGTTGAGCTGCGGCTGAAGCCCTGGGTGAGACGGGCGTCTCGCCCGTCCCTTCGGTGCCGGGGACGGGCGAGACGCCCGTCCCACCCCCCAAAACTGAGGGGCGCGGCGGTGTTTCGCGTTTGTAGTTGAGAGCGACGCAGATGATCGATTTGGCGCCCGCAAGGAGCTCCGCGGGCGATTCGCGCAGGTCGGCGCGGCGCGACAGGTAGGCCATGCGACCGTGGTAGTCGCGAGCGAGCCAGTCCCTATAATACGCGGCTCGCGCCAGGCGTCCGGCGTGAGTGACGCCGACCAGATCGAAACCGATTTCGATCGCCGCGGCCTTGATCCGGTCGGCAGTCGCGAGCGGCGTCATGCGGACCGATGATACCGCTGACATTCGGCTGATCCAACGATGACCATCGGCCACGGCGAATCCGCCCGGAGCACGTTCATGTTCAACCACGACTGGTTTCACGGCGGCGGGCTGCGGCGGCAGGTGGAAGAGGCCAAGCGGCGCTGTGCCGATAAACGGTTTCCGGATGCGAATCAGCGTCAGGCGGGCAACGGCAGCACGGATTACGACCGCTACCGCGAAGAACTTGAGACGAGGACCATTCTCTATCTCAAGGACGGCCTGAGCTACGAAATGCGCGAGCTGGCGGACGTGGGGTCGAGCAGTGCTCTGGCGTTTGAGTGTACGCCGGTGGATGAGAACTACCAGGTCGGCGCGTACGTGGTGGTCGTGCCGTTCGAGGATATCTCGCGGGTCGAGGTATTCGCGGTGCATCCGAGCGAGAAGCCGCAGGAGAACTTGAAGATTCCGGGATTCCGGGTCGGCGGGGGGGAGCACAGAAGTTCAGAGTAGCGAGTTCAGAGTAGCGAGTTGAAAGAACGCCTAACCGAACCCGCCACGGAAGTGGCGGGCGAGCCTGCCCCGCACTCCCGTGCGGGGTTCTGATAGGCGCTCAAGGTCGCGATTTGCGTTCGAGAACGCCGGGGCACGTGAATCGCGCGGCGCGACGTCGCATCAGAAGTGAGAGTTAGGATTGCACAGCGGGTAGCTTCGCGTTTTCACTCGCTACTCTGAACTTGCTACTTTGAACTGCCTGTCGAACGTAAGTCTTGCGCGTGGTGGATTTTGCTCCACCAGGCGGGAGAATTTGGTACACTGCCTGACAGGCGGCGCGGCCAACCTTGCGCAACGCCGCGTGTCTTTCGGGTGCTACGGCGACCAGTGGTGTGGTCGGCCGCCGCAGCGGGTCGAGGGAGATGACGGGATGAAGCGACAAGCACTGGCCGGGCTGATGCTGGCCGCCACACTGCTGGTTGGGTGCGGGCCGGCGTTTGGTCCGAAGGCCGCCAACGGCGTCACGTTCTACTGTCCGGGGGCGGGAAACTCCGACTTCGGCGACGCCGGCGTGCGCGAGGGCCTGGAGCGGGCCGGATACGACGGTGAGGTCGCGGCGATTCTCTGGACGATTTCGTTTAACGTCGCCATCGACCAGGCGCTGAAGTTCAATGCGCACCTGGGCGGGTCAAAACTCGCCTCCTACATCCGTGAGTACAAGCGGCAGTATCCCGATGGCGCGATCAACATTGTCGGGCTGTCCGCCGGAACCGGCGTCGCGGTCTGGGCGCTGGAGGAGCTGGACGGCAAGATCAAGGTCGACAACGTTGTGCTGCTCGGGTCGAGCTTGTCACACAAATACGACGTTAGCAAAGCGCTCCGCAGCGTCAGCGGAAAGATTTACTGTTACTACTCGCCGAACGATGCGATCCTGGCCGGACCGATGAAGGTCTTTGGCACGATCGACGGAGTTTTTCTGACGGAAGGGGCCGGGTCGGTCGGCCTGCAGCCGCCGCCCAGCGGCAAGGATCGCGTCATCAACGTCCGCTGGCGGCCGGAGTTTCAGCAGTATGGCTACGCCGGCGGGCACACCGACAGCACCAGCGCTCCGTTTGTGCGCCAGTACCTTTCGAAGCACCTGCTTACGCCGGGTGACGGCGGATCGCTGCGAATAGACACCGCCAACTCAGCGGGGTCAGATTCTCGGCTCGCGCATCTGGACTGACCCCGGCGGCGGCAAAAATCCGCCGCGCGCTCAGCTCGTCGCGATCGGCGAGCAGGCGGCGGAGCATCTTTCGCCTTTGCTGGAACGCGCCGCGCACCAGCGCGACAAACGCCGGCACGTCATCCACTTCGATCTGATGGTCCGGCAGGGGGCGCAGCGTGAGCATGATCGACTCGACTTCGGGCCGCGGCCAGAAAACCGTCGGCGGGAGAATCGCAATCGGCTCGATGCGGGCCAGCGACTGCACGATGACGCTGACCGGGCCGTAGGCGTCGGTGCTCGGCGCCGCGGAAAGCCGCTCACCGACCTCGCGCTGGATGGTGCAGCAGAGCCGCTCGAAACGCGGCCGGCCGTAGAGCAAGTCCATCAGCAGCGGGGTGGCGATCTGGTAAGGCAGGTTCGCAACCAGCTTGTACGCGCCGGCCCGTCCGGGCGGCTGGGCGGCGAGAATCTGTGTGATCTGCGGATTGACCCTTGTCTTGGCGGCCAGCGCGTCGCCCTGCAGAAGCGTGAAGCGCGAGTGGTCGCCGAGCCGCGCCCTCAGAATTGCCTGCAAGCCGCGGTCGATCTCGACGCTGAGAACGCGCGCCCCGCTGTCGAGCAGGAGCTCCGTCAGCGACCCGGTGCCGGGGCCGACTTCGAGCACGACGTCGTCCGGCGACAGTTCTGCCGCCGCGACGAGTTTCCGCATAAGATTCAGGTCGATGAGGAAGTTCTGGCCGAAACGATGTTGCGGCGAAAGGCCGGCGTCGGCGAGCAGCGCGCGGATGTCGGAGAGGGTCTGCATCGGAGTGCAGAGTAGCGAGTAGCGAGTAGCGAGGTAAGTTCAGAGTTCCGAGCGGCGAGTTCAGCGTAGCGAGCGGAACGGGTGTGATCAGGGTTTCTGGCAGGCGCGGCGGGCTGGCAAAAACGGCCTGACGGGCTTGTCTGTCCGAACCCGCCGCGCCAAGCGGCGGGTTGACGTTGCTTGTCAGGCGCGTTGTGACTGTTGGAGAAGCGTCTGCAAGTTCAGCGCGTGGCTGGGGCTGAGGCGGCGGCTTCCTGGCGCTGAGCTCGGGATGGAAGCTTCTCAAGGCGGGGCTTCAAGCCGTCTTCAAAAATATCATCGATCGGCGCCATGAGCGACGCGATTCGGCGTCTGAGGTCAGAGCGGCGCGCCGCCTGTTCCGCGGGCGGCAGTTTGACCAGCGCGGCGATATCTTCGTCCAGACGCGCGAACTGCGGTCGGCGTTCCGCGAGCTTTGGCGCGGCTTGTTCCTGGCACTGCTTGAGTATGCTCATCGCCCGCTCGCGCTGGCCATCGTCGAGACGGTATCGGCGGATGAACTCCAACGTGTACCGCTCCCACTCCGATACGCAAGTGGACCAGGTTCCCAATCCGCGCGGGCGGGATGCGAGCGCGGCCGGGTCGGCGGCGTTGCGGTTCCTTACCGAAATCTGGCGCACGTGGTCCGCGGCTTCGAGAAACTTCGGCCCCACTTGCAGTTCACCGGCGCGCATCCGGCGCGTAAACTCGGTGCCGGTCACGATCTTCTCACCATCCCAGCGCATCATGGCGACGGTCCGGTTCGCCGCGTCGACCTGTCGAATGACCGTGCCCACGTCGATTCCGATGTCGTAGGGCGTCAGGCGCGCGGAATGCTCGGGCCGATTGAATTCAACCGAATCCACGCGAATTATCTCGGCTGGTTCCTTACCATTGCGGAAGGCCTCCTTCAGCATCTCGATCCGCTCTGGAAACCAGCCGTCGCCGTACTGCTTCAGCGCTGTCCTGCTTTCAGCGATGAGATCCCCGTTGACGAAGCTCTGCACGCGGACCGCGTTCCAGTCCTTCTCGGCGTCAATCCAGAACCGGATTTCGTAGGATTCACCGATGCAACGAACAAGATGGAGGTGTCCGTCGCGCTGCTCGGTGAACCGCACGGCATCAAGCGAGCGCTCCTGCGGATCAAACAGAACGTACGCGAGCGAGTTGGCCGGGTAGCCCGTCGTCAGGCCAAAGCAGCGCGGGTCGGCGAAGCGACCCTTCGAGTTGTCCGCCGGTCGAACATCCGCCTCAGTGCTCTGTGCTTCGTGGCGGAAGAGCTGCCCGTCGCGATACAGCGAGAGAGTCGGGCCGAGTTCTGCCGGCGCTGGGCTGCCATCCGGATGACGAGCGAATACGCCCTCGTCGTCGCCCAGGGGCGTAAGCATCAGATCGCGATCGGCAAACTGGGAGACGAAGCGCCCCCAACCCTTCCGACTGCCAAAGTTAACTGGATCAAAATGGGCCCACCGAACAACGCCGCTGACCGTCGCCGCACGCCCCTCGTGAAGCGCCTTCAATGCCGGCGGACGGGGATCTTGCGCAAGGCTGGTGCGAATGGCGACGAGGCTCACCAGCAGCGGACCGACGTATTTCTTGGTGGAAATCAGGCGCCACCTCGCAAACCGTTATTCGCCCGGCTTGGTCTAACCAAGGGCAATCGCAGGCGCGGCCGCTGGGTAGACACGATCAGCGACGCGCGCAACCCGACCAGCTAGGGCAAGATTTCACATGGGACCGTGAAGACGATCTGCTTGGCGGTGTTGTAACTTTCGCCTGTCGCGCCGCCGCTGAAGTCCGGCGTGCAGATGGAGCAGGGATCTTCATCCGGACGGCACGCATACGATTTCCAGCAGGGAATGCTGCGAAGCTCGAAATCCTCCCACTCCTCGCCAGCGACAACGGAGACCTTTATGGTACAGTCGATGAACTGCGATGGATTGCAGACTTGACCGTTGCAGGGCCCGCATGACCCCAAGGTACAGTCGCCGCAGAGATTTCCGGCGGGCGGTCCCGGATCAAAGCACTCTTGCGAGCCCTGCGCAAACGCCGATCCGACCACGACCATGCAAAACCAAACGAGGAACACCGCTCTCGTCAACATGACCTGTCCTCCGATTGGCAGAATGGCAGAATGGCAGAATGGCAGAATGGCAGATTGGCAGATTGGACCAACCTACCAAACATACACGATAACACACTATGAGGGAAAGTAGCACAGTTTAGCTGACTGTCAAGCAAAAAACCAGCGAAAACGACTGCCGGCCGCGTTCAAACTCGCTATTCTTATTCTCTCGGAGCTCCCATGAACGACTCCCGCAAAAAGCGCCTGCTGGACTACGCCTCGTGCGCCGGCTGAGCCGGCAAGTTGCCGCAAACCGGCCTGGCGCAGGTGCTGCGACAGTTGACGCCTCAGAAACATCCCGACCTGCTTGTCGGAACCGACTCGTTCGACGATGCGGGGGTGTTTCGTCTCAGCGACGAACTGGCGCTGGTGCAGACGCTCGATTTTTTTCCGCCGCTGGTCAATGACCCGTACGAGTTCGGCCGCATCGCCGCGGCCAACGCACTGTCCGACGTGTACGCCATGGGCGGCGAGCCGCTGACGGCGATGAACATCGTCGGC
This sequence comes from Phycisphaerae bacterium RAS1, assembly GCA_007859745.1. Lineage (NCBI taxonomy): Bacteria > Pseudomonadati > Planctomycetota > Phycisphaerae > Phycisphaerae bacterium RAS1. The sequence goes on from SMLU01000002.1 coordinate 159,837, forward strand.
TTTCCGGACAAGGAGCTGGACTACGGCGTGCTGGTTGAGATTCTTCGCGGCGGGGCCGATGCGGTGCGCGAAGCGGGGGCGGTTCTGGTCGGCGGCCACAGCGTGCGCGATGCCGAGGTGAAGTTCGGCCTGTCGGTCACCGGCCGCGTGCATCCCGATCGCATCTGGACCAATGCGTCGGCCCGGCCGGGCGACGTGCTGGTGCTGACCAAGCCGCTGGGCAGCGGCGTGCTGTGCAGCGCCGCCAAGAGCGGAAAGATGCCGGAATCGGACCTGGCCGAGGCGATCCGTGTCATGCGCACGCTGAACCGCGCCGCGCGCGACGCGGCGGCCGGCGCCGGCGTGCACGCCTGCACGGACGTCACCGGTTTTGGGCTGGTCGGCCATGTGTTCGAGATGGCTGAGGGCAGCGACGTGACGATCACGCTGCACGCCGCGCGCGTCCCGCTTATGGCCCGAACGCTGGAGTTTGCGCGGCAGGGGGTCCTGACGCGGACGGCCAAGGCGTCGGCGGAACACGTGGGCGCAAGGCTCGTGGTTGATCCGGGCGTCGAGGAGGCGCTGGCGGGTGTGCTGATGGACGCGCAGACGTCCGGCGGTCTGCTGCTGTCGCTACCGGCGGATCGCGCCGAGGCGCTCGTGCAATCCCTTCGCGCGGTCGCGACGCCGTGTGCGGCGGTTGTCGGGGAAGTCATGCCGACGGCGGACGTGCGCGTGATCGTACGTCCCTGAACTCTTTCCGAGCCGCGACCGGGGAGCGGAGGCGTGTAGCGTGTAGGGTCCGCTGTGCGGACCACCCGTCGCGCAGGCGGGCGATCGCCCGAGCCGGCGCGTGGTCCGCACAGCGGACCCTACACTCTTGCGTGGTCCGCACAGCGGACCCTACACGCTCGCTACTCTGAACTCGCTACTCTGAACTTCCGTCCGGCTGCGGCTCGTCCTCGGCGGGTTCGGGCGGCACCACACCGTCGTCGCCGCCGCCAATGAACCCCTCGTCATCGCCGGCGCCGGGCTCAAGCACGACGCTGCTGGTCTGGGTCAGGTTCGTGAGCGGCGCCGCGCGCAGCCCGCCGGGCGTCACGGCGAACAGGTGATCCGCGATGATCACCGCTCGTCGCCACGGCGTGTAGTAGTACTCCTGCTGATCGGGCAGGACGGACGCGAGTCTGCCGCTCGGCTCAAAGCCATCGGCGGTCACGCGATAGCAGACGATGCCGTCGAAATCGGGGCCGACGAATTCGCTGTCGCGGCCGTCGCTGTACGGGTCAAAGTCATCGGGATAGAGCTGGGCCGGAATCGCGAGCATGCCCGTTTCTTCAAGGAATGTGAAGGCCTTGTGATCGTAGCCGGCGTCGCTGTAGCTGAAGTAGCCGCCGAGCGAGAGCTGGTCGATGAGCCGCGGCGAAGAGAGATCGCTCACGTCAAAGAGCGAGAGCTGAACGCTCTTGACGACGGTTCCGCCCCAGGGGGCCGTGTCGGTTGAGCGGCCCAGGCCGATCAGCAGGTTGTCGCCCACGGGATGGAGATACTCGCTGTAGCCGGGAACCTCGAGCTCGCCTACGACGTGCGGAGCGGTCGGGTCCGAAAGGTCGATCGCGAAGAGCGGGTCGATCTGCTCGAACGTGACCAGGAAACACCGGTTGCCGAGGAATCGGGCGGCGAACATGCGCTCGTTGGGGGCGATGCCTTCGACGCTTCCGACGACGTTCAACTCGCCGCCGTCCTGACTCAGCACGTACACCGCGCTGGAGGCTTGCGTCGGGTCGAGCGCGATTGAGACCACGCCGTCGGGATCGCTCTCGTCGTCGCGCGCCTGCTGCGGAGGCTTGGCCGGCTCTACCTGGCCGCCTTCTGAACCTTCGCTGGCGCCCGGGCCGTCCACCGCCACGCCGCCGCCGGAGCTTCCGACGCCCACGCTGCCCTCGCCGTCGAAGACGAAGAAGGCGCTGTTGTAGGTGGCGAGGCGCAGGAAGCCGTCATGCTCGCTGAGCGCGAACTGATTCAGCAGACGGCCGGGGGCGACGCCGCTGGCGACGTATTCCGCCACGCCGTCGTCGCCGAGCGCGAATTTGTGAACGACGGTCTGCTCGCGATAGTTGTCGCTGATGTCGAACGTCGCATCGGTGAGGTACACCGCCTCGGTCGAGGCATAGATCGTGCCCGCGTTGGCCAGGACGGCGACCGAGCCGACCTGCCGCGACACGTCGGATGCATTGAGCGTGACGACCGCGGTCATGAAGTAGCCGTCGGGGTTCGAAGGATAGAGCCAGCTCTCCCATCCGACCATGGTCTCGGCGGCGCCATCGACGGTGACCTTCGGCAGCACGTCGGTCAGATCGAGTTCGGCCATCCGCTGCGGCGTCGGATTCAGCGGCAGCTCGGGTGCGACGGAGATGATCAGGATGAGCTTGCCGTTGATGAGCCGCGACGTGGCAAGCGAGCCTTCCAGCTCCACTTCGTGAGCGATGGTCGGCGCCGCCGGGTCCGTGATGTCGATTTGCGTGACGGTGAGCGAGTTGTTCTGGTAGTAGGGGGGCCAGATGGCGATTTCGGCTCCGCCAAAGCCGGGGTCGAGCGCGTAGTTGGCCCAGTTCTGACCGATCGCGAGCACCGTGTCGCCCAGCAGGTAGAGCGAGTCAACCCGCGCGTTCAGCTCGACCTGGCCGATTTCCGCCAGGTCGCCGGCGGGGTCGGCGTTGATGATTCTCAGCGTGCGGCCGCGGGCAAGGAAGATGTGCTCGCCGTCGTTCTTGACGACGTCGCTCTCGTCGACGCCGGCTTCCTGCAGGTTGGTCGTGCTGTAGGGCGTGCCGCTGGCGTTGTCGCCGTCGCCGCCGGTTGCAGTGCCTTCGCCGTCCCCGCCGGCGGCGGCGTCATCGCTTGCGACCGGGGGCAGCGGCCCGCCGACGCCGAACTCTTCCTGGACATTCCGGTCGCCGCCGTGCGGCGCAGCCTGCTCCCTGAAGTAGGAAAGCAACTGGTCGGGCGAATCGAACGGCTTCAGGATTGGTTTGACGGTCGGTGGCGTGGTGTTGTCGTTGGTGTTGTCGCCCGGAGGGTTGTTCGTCTGCGGGCAGCCGGCGACCATCGCCAGCGCCACGGCCGCCAGGCACGCGAGGCGTGTGAAACGGAGAATCGATGTCATGGCAGGCACTCCTGCTTGGGGTGGATTCATCTTCTCAAGCGACGGCGGCGTGCTGCGCTCTCTCAATATTTCGGCAAGTCCGGGACGACGCCGTCACGGGCAGTCTGCGACTACGCCGTGGCAGGCAGGCGTTATCGCCCCCGCCGGGCACGGGCGCAGCATCCGCATGCTGGATTGTACGATCCAATGGTCTGTCCTGCCGATTCTGGGGGAGCGATCTCTGGACGGTTTCGATGTCGCCGAGGAGGCAAAGAGCGGCCGGAGGCTGGTCCCCCGGGAATCCCCTCGGACTCCCGCAAGACTGACCCACTGCCTAATTCCGCGCGCGGCTTTACGCCGTCGCGCCGGGTCGTGATACTAAGCCGCCGTCAGACGACCGTCGGAGATTCCGATGCCGGTGCAACGTACGCTGCTGGAGCGAATCCGTCGTCCCGGGCCGAGCGGGGCGCGGCAGCTCCGCGTCTCCGCGGGTGAGGTGTCGGATTCGATCCTGAAGAATCTCCAGGACATCCTGAACACGGCGCAGGGCAACTGCCTGATCGATCACAACTACGGCCTGCCGCACATGACGGCCATCCGCAGCGCCATGCCGCGCTCGATCGCCAGCTTCGAGGCGGCCATCCGGACGACCATCGAAAAGTTCGAGCCGCGGCTGAAAAACGTGCGCGTGGTTCACGCTCCCAAGCGCAGCGACGGGATGGAGCTGCGGTTCGATATTTCGGGGGTGGTGATCGACGAAGACGGCCGGACGACAGTGCGGTTTCAGACCTTTGCGGACGAGGATGGGAAGTTAGTGGTGAAGTAGCGAGTAGCAAGTGAGTAGCGAGTTAAGAGTAGCGAGTAGCGAGTTGAAAGCACACGCAATTCGGCCGCTTCGCCGCTTTTCACTCGCTACTCGCTACTCGCTGCTCTGAACTACTCCGGAGCAATCGTGTACAACACGTACTACCAGGAAGAGCTCGATTTCCTGCGCGACATGGGCCGCGAATTCGCCGCGGCGCATCCCAAGGTGGCCCACTACCTTGAGACCGCCGGCACCGACCCCGATGTCGAACGGCTCCTGCAGGGCGTGGCCTTCCTGACCGGCCGCGTTCGCCAGAAGCTCGACGACGAAATCCCCGAGCTGTTCCAGTCGATGATGTCGCTGCTCTGGCCGCACTACCTGCGGCCCGTGCCTTCGACCGGCATCCTCCAATTCCAGCCGGCGATGGAGCAGATCAGCGAAGTCACCGTCGTGCCGCGCGGCACCGAAGTGGAGTCGGTTCCCGTCGACGGCACCGCCTGCCGCTTCCGCACCTGCTACGACACGGAGCTCTGCCCGATCGAGCTGGATCACGCCGAGATCGAGATGCCGATGGCGGCCGAGGCGCGGCTGCGCATCCGGCTGAAGTCGGCCGGCAAGGTGCCGATCGAGAAGATGAAGCTGAAGCGCGTGCGCTTCTTCCTGGCGGACGAGGTCGTCAAAGCTTCGGGGCTTTACCTCTGGTTGCGGCGCTACGGACGGCATCTGGAAGTGCGCAATCCGGACACCGACCGGTCCTACAAGGTTCCGATCGACGCCGTGCAGGTGGGCGGGTTCGGAAAGGACGAGGCGATCCTGCCCTATCCGGACCACTCGTTCGTCGGCTACCGGCTGCTGCAGGAGTACTTCACCTGTCCGTCGAAGTTCTTCTTCCTTGATTTCACCGGGCTGGAGCGCGCCGGCGTGATTCAGGCCGCGTCGCGGCTCGAGCTGGTCGTGCCCTTTTCGCGGCGGCCGGACGATTCGCTACGGATCAACAAGGACTCGCTGCGTCTGTTCTGCTGCCCGATCGTAAACCTGTTCAAGCACGCGGCGGACGGCATTCGCGTCGACCACACCCGCACGCAGTACCGCATCCGTCCCAGCACGGTCGGTTCGCTGCCCGAGCACTACGAAATCTACTCGGTCGACAAGGTCGTCGGCCTGATTCAGGGCGAGGCGCAGCGCCGCGTCTACCCGCCGCTGCACGCGTTTCAGCACGCGGTCGGCGCCAGCGGCGAGAACATCTACTACCAGGCGCGGCTGTACGAAGCGGTCGTGGGCGAGGGCACCGACACGTACATCTCGTTTGTGTCCGCCGATCAGAAATTCGTCGTTCCGCCGACGGAGACCATTTCGATCGACCTGACCTGCTCGAACCGCAACCTGGCGTCGCGGCTGAAGGTGGGCGACGTGAAGGCCCCGACCGCCACGTCGCCGGAGTTCGCCAAGTTCCGCAACATCACGCCCATCGCCCGCTCGCTGCGGCCGCCCCTGGGCAAGGGGCTGCACTGGCGGCTGATCTCGCACCTGTCGCTGAATTACCTGTCGCTACGCTCAGTCGAGGCGCTGCGCGGCATTCTTGAGCTGTACAACTACCAGGCGGTCTACGACCGGCAGGCGGCCCGCGAGAACATCCTGCGGCTGGAGGGGCTGGTGGCGATGGAATCCAAGCCGGTGGAGCGGCTGATCCGCGGCTCGCCCATCCGCGGATTGAATATTCACCTGGACATGGCCGAGGGCAACTTCGCCGGCGAAGGCGACATGTATGTATTCGCGACGGTCTTGAACGAGTTCTTCGCCCTGTACGCGTCGATCAACGCCTTCACCGAGCTCAACGTCCGCGGGACGAAGTTCGGAGAGGTGTACAAGTGGCCGCTACGGATCGGGCAGCAGACGATCATGTAGCGGCCGGCCCCCGTGCCGGCCGGAGACCGCTCGACACCGGCCGGTCTGTCCGAACCCGCCGCGCCAAGCGGCGGGGTGGCGTCCCGCAGTCGGCGACGTCACGAACGCCCGAAACTCACCCCGCCGCTTGGCGCGGCGGGTTCTGACAGATCGGCGACCGAAGCGCCTCGCTGAAGGCGACTGCCTGCGACGGGCAAGACGCCCGTCGCACCCAAAGTGAGTGATATGAGCTGGCCCTGGAAACCCAACCACCCGCTGGCCTCGTGGGCGCTCAAGCACCCGCGCGACTTCGAGTTTTTTCAGCTCGCGCATCTGATCGAGCGCGCCCGCCCGGAGATGGCCCGGCTCGGTGAGCACGGCCCGCCGGCGGACGAGCCGCTGAGGATGCGTCCCGCGCTGTCGCTGGGTTTTCCGGCGGCGGATATCGACGCCTCGGAGTGGCGCGAGGATCAGGACGCCGAAGGCAAGCTGCAACTGACGCTGACGTTCCTGGGCCTCTATGGCAGCAACTCGCCCTTGGCGACCCACTTCACCGAGTCCCTGCTGGATGAGCAGGATGACGACATTCGCGTGCGCGAGTTCGTCGACCTGTTTCATCATCGCGTCTACTCCCTGCTCTTTCGGGTTTGGAAGAAATATCGCTACTACATCACGTTCAACGGTTACGGCACCGACGCCATCTCGCAGATCGTCCGCGGTTTCCTGGGCGCCGCCACCAAGGACACCGCCGAGCAGCTCACCGTCTCCCCGCTGCGGCTCTTCCGCTACATCGGGCTGATCACTCAAAGGCCGCGCTCGGCGGCGGGCCTGGCGGGATTGCTGCGAGACTTTTTCGAGAACATCCCCTTTGACGTGGAGCAGTGCGTCGGCCGCTGGCTGGTCATCGACGACGCAGACATGAACCGGATGGGCGGGCGGAACTGCTCGCTGGGCCGCGACATGCTGCTGGGCGAGCGCGTCTACGACCGCGCCGGAAAATACCGCATCAAGATCGGCCCGGTGGGGCTGGATCACTACATTCGATTCCTGCCCAACGGGGACGAACTCGACGCGCTCCGCGAAGTGGCCAGCTACTACTGCGGGGATCCGCTCCTGTTCGACGTGCAGGTAACGCTCAAGGGCGAAGAAGTGCCTGAGCTGCCGCTGGGCGGGGTGGGACAGATCGGGCGGCTGGGATGGACCGGTTGGGCCAAGACCCGGGGAATGGGCGATCAGTCGGTCATTTTCAATGTCCCCGCCAAGGGCTAGCCAGCTCTCGCGTTCGCACCGGGAGCATACGGCGTCCCGCCGTTGCGCACCGGCGAGACGCCGATGCTTCCCGAAAACGTCAATTGCGGAGCCACTTGGGCTTGCTAATAATGTTGTACAGGTCGCGCCCGCCACGGCGCTTGGAGTCTTGCCATGGCCGTATTCGCCTATGAAGCGTTAAATGCTGCTGGACAAGAAGTTAAGGCAGAGGTTGACGCGCCAAACAAAGAAGAAGCGGTCGCCAAGGTTCGCGGCCTGGGTTACTTCCCCACCAAGGTAGTCGAGAAGAGCGATCGTAAGCGCGGCATGATGAAGGTCGGGGGCGGGCCGGCCAAGAAGAAGGCCGCCGGTACGGGTCTCGGCTGGGTGGGCATCAAGGCACTGACCTCTCTCACGCGGCAGCTCTCGACGCTTCAGGACGCCGGCCTGCCGATCCTGCGAAGCATCCGCATTCTCGAGCAGCAGCAGCGCCCCGGCATGCTGCGAAGCTGCCTCAAGCAGATTTGCGAAGACGTCGAAGGCGGTGCGACGCTTTCAGAGGCCATGGCCCGCCATCCGAAGGCGTTCAACCGGCTCTACTGCAACATGGTGGCCGCCGGCGAGGCGGGCGGCGTTCTGGACGTCATTCTGCAGCGTCTGGCCGAGTTCATGGAAAAGGCCCAGAAGCTCCGCCGCAAGATTCAAGGCGCCATGGTCTATCCGTCGGTCGTCGTCACCATCGCCATGGCGATCGTGACGTTTATCATGGTGATGGTGGTGCCGAAGTTCCGCGAAATCTTCAAGGACTTCGAAACCACGCTGCCGCCGATCACGGAATTTCTGATCGCGCTTTCGTCCTGGTTTGCGGGCGGCACGCCGCCCGGCTGGCTGGTCATCGCCGGCTCGCCGTTCATGGCGTTGTTGTTCTGGAAACTGGTCCGCACGCCGCAGATGGGGCGGTACGTCGTCGATGTGATCGTGCTGCGGATTCCGGTGGTGGGGGCGATCGTGGCCAAGTCGGGCATCGCGCGTTTCACGCGCACGCTGGGCACGCTGATCTCGGCCGGCGTTCCAATTCTCGAAGCCATCAACATCACGCGCGACACCACCGGCAACGAGGTGTACGCGAAGATGCTCAACAAGGTTCACGACTCGATTCGCGAAGGCGACACGTTCGCCTCGCCGCTGCGGGCCTCCAAGACCGTAGACGCCATCGTCGTGAACATGGTCGACGTCGGCGAGGAAACCGGCGAACTCGACAAGATGCTGATGAAGGTCGCCGACAACTACGACGACGAGGTCGATACGCTGGTGGCGTCGCTGGTCAGCCTGCTCGAGCCGCTGATGGTCGTCGTGCTGGGTCTGATCGTCGGCTTCATCGTCATCGCGCTGTTCATGCCGCTGGTCAACCTGATCCAGGGCCTGCAGGGCGGCGGTAGCAAGGACGGCGGCGAATAGTTGTGCCTCGGCTGTAGCCCGGCCGACTGTAGCCCGGCCGCCCCCGGCCGGGGAGCATCGGCGTCTCGCCGGTGCTTGGAAACAAATTAGGGAGCACCGGCGAGACGCCGATGCTCCCCGAACGACGGCGATGCTCACTGAAAGAGGAGAGCGCCTGTGCGAGTCGAACATCGAAGCGCGTTCACCCTGGTCGAACTGCTGGTCGTCATCGCCATCATCGCGCTGCTGATCGGCATCCTGGTGCCGGCGGTGAACGGCGTGCGGAACCAGGCCAAGAAGTCGGTGTCGCAGACGACGATCGCGTCGGTCGAAGCGGCGCTGGAGACCTTCAAGGCCGATCAGCGCATCGGCGGGGCCTATCCGCCGTCCGGGTCCGACTGGGTCGCGCGCGGTTCGCTGCGCGTCAAGAACCCCTACAAGAACCTCGGCAGCGGCGGCCCCGATATTTCGATCACCGGGGCCGGATTGCTTTACTGGGCGCTGATCGGCGCCGACGGGCTGGGTTGCCCCGGCTTCAAGCCGACGCGCAGCGGAACGCAATTCTGGGGGCAGGACACGGACATCGACGCCGGCGGCGCCTATGAGATCGTCGATCGCGGCGGCGGCGTGCGCGAGCCGAAGGTGGCTCGCTCCGGGCCGTACCTGAACACCAGCCGCATCAAGACCAGCGTCTTCAATAAGGACGACGGCCATTTCGAGATTCCGGCCGAGGCCGAGGTGGAACACGCGGACCGCTGGTTCCCGGTGATTCTCGATGGCTTCGGGTTTCCGATTCTGTACTGGCGGGCGGACATCGCCGGCCAGGTCATCGCCGGCGACCAAGCGGACGGAACGACCACTCAGAATATGCGCGGCACCTATCACTGGGCAGATAACAGGGAGTTTCTGACCGGCAACGTGGCCCTGCGGCTGCGGCCGACGGCTACCGTTCATCGCCTCAATTTTGGTTCCATCGGCGACCCGCTGGGCGAAGGCGGTCTGGGCCAATTCGAGCGGTACATTAAGGATGACCGCATCCAGGCGCGCGTCCAGGCGGTCCGGCCGGACTCGTACCTGCTCGCTTCGCCCGGACTGGATGGCATCTACGGCTCCGGCGACGACATCGCGAACTTCAAGCATGGTGGTCGATGAGGTTGGCGCTTCGCGAAATGTCGGTCGCGCGTGAGGGCTTCGGTGGCGGTGGACCGGTTCGCGGACCGGTTGGTGGGGGACCGGCCTCTGGCCGGTCTCGCTGCTCAGGGGGTGATCGAACTGCGTGGAGACCGGCCGGAGGCCGGTCCCCCACCGCCTTCACGCTCGTCGAGCTGCTCGTCGTCATCGTGGTCGTCGGGCTGCTGATCGCGGGACTTGTGACCATCACGGGTCACGTGGCCAGCAGCCAGAAGCGGGCCGCGACGAAGGTGCTGTTCCAGATTCTGCAGCAGGCGACCGACGAGTTCGCCGCAACCGATCCGCTGAGGCACTACTACAACACGCGGCAGCCTTCCGAACGCAAGACTCCCGGCTTTGGTTCCTATCCGCCCTACCAACTGGCCAATCCGAACAACGCGGTCGCGACCGCCGTGCACGATAAGTATCTGAGCGGCGGAAATCCGGTGGCATTCAATCCGGCGACTCTGGCGCAGCGCGTGGCGCGCGACCTGAGCGGATCGACGAATACGGCGGGTTGGGTTGATCTGGTAGGGCAGGCTGACGGAGCTAACTCGAAGTCGCACCTGGATGACGACAACCGGGCCCTTTCGCTCTACTTGCGGCTGTATGCGCCCGGTGCATTCGCGCGCATTCCGCAGGAGCGTCTGCTGCGGCTTCCACCCGGCAATCAGGCGGATTTTGTGAATCCGCGCGGCAGCGGCACGGCCCCGGGCAGCGTGGGCCTCGTCGATGTATTCGGGATCTACGACGGCTGGGGCGTGCCGATCGACTACTTCCTCTACGCGAAGATGGAGTGGGACGCGCTGAGCGGCCTGTGGTTCGTGTCCGACCGTCAGCCGGTGTTCATGTCGCGCGGCATCTCGCGCGAGGTCTACGATGCGCAGCTCGCGCGATACAACGGCCCCGCGGACATGTCCGTCTTCGGCGAGACGATGGGCAACTGGATTTTCAGCGTTCCGATGCCCTCGCCGGCGATTCCGGCCAGTGAAGTGACGAACACCGGCGGAATGCCGCTGAGCGGCGGGCCCGGGGGCTGGGTGCGGGTCCGCGGCGCATTTGATCCAGTCGGATATCTGCCGGCGTATGATGGCCAATAATCGCCGCATTTCGCGGCATTTCCGAGCCGCGACCGTGAGGGAGCGGTTCTTGGAATCCCGATTGAAGAACCGCTCCCTTACGGTCGCGGCTCTGACATACGGCGTCTCGGAAAAACGGCGCTTACGCCGGACAAGTGGGTCGGCTGTACAATAACTTGGGCACGTAAGGTGTCCGGGAGATACGTGTTGCGTTCGCCTGAAAGACATGGCGGTGGTATCGGCTTCCAGCCGGTCAGACGAGTGCGCGGCGTGCGCCGCGCGTTCACACTGGTCGAGATGATCGTCGTCATCACCATCATCGCGCTGCTGCTGGCGATTGCGATCCCCGGACTGGGCACGATGACCTCGGAGACGCGCTTCAACGAAGCGGCGCAGACCATCAGCGGCGTGCTGAACCGGGCCCATTTTGCGGCCCTGGCGGATGCCAACATGGTCGCGGTGCGTTTCATGCCGGGTCACTGGGATGCCAGCGACCCCTCGCAGCCGACCAAGCCCGGCGAGCGACAGCATCTGGCGACATACAACTACGTCGGCGCCGTCACGGGCACGGGGCAGGGCAGTGATCCGTTCGTGAACCGCGAATATTTCGAGCGGCGCAAGGGAGCCGATTCGATCATTCTTCCGGATGATGTCTGGGCGGCGCCGCTGGAAGCGCTGGATACCGGCCGCGGCCTGGTCGATGGGTTGTCGTTCGAGTTCGGGAACATCGGGGCAAATTTCGTGCTGCGGGCGACGCCGACCAACCGCGCCTTCCGCCTTGATCCGACGCGCATCCGAAACGGCGGACCGTTTCCGAACTCGGACGACTTTCTGCTGGTGTTCGACCCGCAGTCGGGCCTGCGCACCAGCCGCCCGGAAATGCACCTGCTGAAGGGATTTGTGCCGGGCAAGCTGAGCTCGAACGACCCAAGCTGCGGCGTCGACGATGATGTTCGCAACCGCGAAGTGCTCGGGGACGGCGACGAGGAATTCCGGCGATATTCGTTTTCGGGCGTCGCGCTCTATCGCCGATCGGCGCTGCTGCAACTGGGCGCCTCGGCGACCGGAGTCAATCGTCAGGATTACCTGCGACGGGCCGGCAAGCCGTACCTGGTGCGGCGTCACGGCGGCGGGCTGGTGCTGGGAGGGGCGCAGTGAAGTAACGAGGGTCGAGTAGCGAGTGAAGTAGCGTCGGACCTCCGTGTCCGACGGTGAATGCGCTGGCGAATGCGGTGTCGAGCGCGAAAGCTCGACGCCACGACTACGTGAGGATGGGATTATGAAACCAAGCGGGGCAAATGTAGCCCGGCCGCCCTCGGCCGCGCATGTGGATCGGCCGCCCTCGGCCGATTCTCGCCGCGCCTTCAGCCTGGTCGAGATGATGATCGCGCTGGTCATTCTCGGCTTCGGGCTGCTGGTGATCGGCGCGGCGCTGCCGATCGGACTGACTTACACACGCGAGTCCGTCGACCGCGGCACCGGCGCCGCCGCCGCGGAGCACGCGCTCGACGTAATCGAGCAGCACGTGCGAACGGTCCGCTACGAGTACCCGGCCGAGCCGACGCGGCGCGATGATCTTTTCCGCCCGCGGCAGGTGATCGTCGGCTCGAATCCGTCCATGGCCGAAGTGCGGCCGAGCTACGAGCCGCTGATCAAGGTCCGCCCGTTCGCGCCGCAGGTGATCAACCGCACGCCGGGCGCCGCGAGCTGGACGATGCCGAACCTGGAGCCGGGCGCGGCGATCGAGTTGCGGGTTCAGACCTGGGTGAACAATACGGCGCTGGGCGGGCTTGAGTACGACGTGAACCGGCGGAATCCGGCGCTCTCATTCGCGTCGATGGTCTATCCGCCCCTGGATCCGTTTCCGTTCCGAGATCCGAGCGCGTATTACACCGACGCGACCGACCAGACGCTGACGCCTTTGCCGGCCGGAGCGTCGCAGGCGCGGCAGGCGCTGGATCGGCAGATTGTCTGCACGGCGTTTTACCGGCGCGTGTCGTACGATCATCCGATTTCGAATCCGCAGGGCATATTCAACCTGGCCAACCCGGATCTCGTGAGACGAGGAGATTCGTCGCTCTACGAAGTGATCGTGGTGGCGTCCCGGCTGCCGTCGGCGCGCCATCGTTTCCCGGTGCTCCGCGCGAATTTCAGTTCGCTCGATTCGGGCGTGAGCGCCGCGGGCGGCATCGGCGGGACGGCGACGCTCTCGCCGCCGTACGCCAACATCGACAGCCACGTGCCGATCCCCTATCTGGTGGCTTTTGACACGTCGATGCCGGGGGCTCAGGCGCTGCCGATTCCCAACGCGGTGACGAGCTATACGCAGGCCGGCTACATGGCGCCGGCGATCTCGCCGCCGTATTACGAGATTGATCGCACGCTGACGCCGGCATGGGTGGACCCGCCGACGCTGACGTTCCGCTGCACGCCGATGGTCGGCAAGCTGCTTCCGGTCGGTTCGGTGTTTATTCCGGCGGTGAATGACGACGCGCCCGCGGCAGCGACGGCCCCGCCGCCCGGGGCGCCGCCCACGCGCAACGCTGGCTTCGTTCCGCACTCGCCGAGCACGCTGCCGATCTACGAAGTGGTGGAGCGGCCGGACGACTTCACGGTAATTACGAAAAATCCGGGGGTGTATCCGTGGGTGAAGCCGGGAAACACGGCGGCTCACTGGCCGATCTGGGTGATTCCGCCGGCGTTCGTTGAGTTGTCGGCCGGCATGCCGGTGTACGAGACGCGCTCGACGATCGTGGCCGTGTCGCGGCGTGTGATGCGTTTTCCGGAGGTGCCGTAGGTGTTTCGGGCGCCGCTCAGTTCAGCGTCGTCAACCCCCCGCTTGGCGCGGGGGGTTCGGACAGAGGGCGCGTGGCTGCGCCGGGCGCCACTGGCGGCTTGTCCGCCGGTGGCGGTCGCTGCACGGGCAGCAAGCTGCCCGTGGCACCCGCGCGCCTGCCAGTGCCGACCGGCGTTTACGCTGGTCGAGATGCTCATCTCGCTGGCCGTGCTGGCATTGGCGCTCAGCGTGGTCGGCGTCGTCTTCACGGTGACCACGCAGACCGCGACGCAGGCCGCGGCGTTTTCCGAGGCGCAGAACTCGATTCGCGAGCTCGTCTCGCAGGTTGAGGAAGACCTGCGTTACGTCGATCCAGCCGGCAGCATGCTCGTGATCGTGGGCCGGACGCAGGCCGCGGCGCTGGACGAGCCGCGGCTGCAGGCGGGCGAGTTCTATCGCGTGCTGGTCGGCGATTCGGCCAGCGTCCCGGCGAATTTCGATCCGAAGCGGGCGACGAACAACATCCCCACGAACACGCAGTACAGCGACCCGCGGGCCGACGTCCTCATGTTCTTCTCGAATCGTGCCAGCGTCTCGCAGGCGCCGCCGGAAACCGAAGGCAACAACGCCGCCCGTTCGCTGCGCAGCGGCGCCAAGCTGGCGCCGATTCAGGTGGTGTACGGGCACGCTTCTTTCGACAACGCCGTGCCGGTCGGGAACACCGGGGACTTTCAATTCGCCGGAAACCTGCGGCACATCGAGCGCGTCAACGGACAGCAGCTCATCAGCCCGATTCCGGCCTCTCGCTGGCACCTCGGGCGGCGCGTCGCCCTGATTACCGCGGCCGACCCGGCCGGCGCCGGCAGCGCGCCGCCCAGCATCAGCCAGGGATTCGTGCGCCCGGCGGGGATTCTGGAGTCTCTGACGCGCTGCGCCGGCACGACGACCGTCGCCGGCGACGTGGTGCAGTACGATCTTCCGGCGCTACTGCGGAATTTCAGTTTCGGCGGCGCGTCCGACCGCGCGACGGAGCCGCAGCAGCCCTACAGCCGCAGTCTCTGGCCGAACCGGACGATCTCAAGCACGATGTACGGCCCCGGCGGGGAGACGGTGCATCACGTTGCGACCGTGCTGGAGAACCCGCCCGCCAATCTGCGTTCGAATCTCGGCGTGCACATGCTGCCGGGCTGCGTCTGGTTCCAGGTTGAGTTCCTGATGCCCGAGGATCCGCGCAATCACCCGGAGTACGACCCGGTCCCATCCGAGCCGAACGACCCGAGTCCGGCGCAGAGCCAGCGCTTCGACCCGCCGCTCTGGACGCAGGTCCCGCCGGGCGACACGTTTGTCTTCCTGCCGGACACGCTCTCCAACCGCGGGGCGATCACGCCGCAGACGACGCGATTCTGGGAGTTCGGCTCGATCGAACCGGACACGAGCGCGACCAAGAGCGATGCGGCGAATCGCCGCATCCGCATGTGGCCCTATGCGATTCGCATCACGATCCGGGTGGTCGATCCGAAGGGTCGGCTGCCGGAGCCTGTCGTTCGCACGATTGTGAAGCGATTTGATTGAAGAAGCAGGGATCGAGGGATCGAGGGATCGAGGGATCAAGGGCGCGGAGGCGTTTCGCGGCCCGAAGCCCAGCGCCCTTTATCCCTTTGCCCCTTTATCCCTTTTCCCGGCAGGGATTTGCGCCCGTTGGGAAACTTGGGAGTTTGACCGGTCTGGGACAATTTGAACGGACTGGGGCAGCCGCCAGAGGCCGATGCCCCAGAGTCTGAGAAAAGAAAGTCTGTGAACTTCTTTGGGTGGAACGGGCATCTTGCCCGTTTCTTATGATCGCGGGGACGGGCGAGACGGCCGTCCCACCCAAATGTTCACAAGCTCAGAGGCCGGCCAGAGACCGGCCAGTGACCGACCGGAGGTCGGTCCCCCAAAATGTGAAAACCCCGGATAGTTCCGAAAGGAACAGACCTGATGACGCTGCGTATCAAGACCCGCCGACGCCGAGCAACCATCCTGCTGATGGTCGTGGGGCTTCTGGCGATGCTGTTCATCATCCTCTCGACCTACATCACGCTGGCCCGCTTCGATCGGCTGACGCTGCGGCAGGTGCAGCGCGGCGAGCTGATCGACGACGTGGTCAAGAGCGTGGGCAACCTGGTGCGCACGCAGATGCGCGATCAGTGGGTGGACGCGGCGGGCAACGTGCTGGCCGGCGGCCTGGAGACCGATCCGCAGAATCCGCTCAATCTCCGCGTTTCGGCAAACTACGCGTACGAGGACGTGCCCGGCTACCGCGGCTCGCGCTTTCTTGCGTCGACGGAGCCGGTGGTCTCGGCAGACCTGGTCTTCGGCAACCCGGCTGTCTGGGACTACGTCTACCCGGCGATCACGCAGCTCACGAAAGTTCCGGCGCGGGTCACGACCGCGTTTCCGGGTCTGACCATCGACCGCGCAACCGGCGATCCGCTGGCCATGCTCCTGCGCGTTCCGGCCAATCGCGACATCCGCGAAGTCCTCGCCGAATACTCGCGCGAACCGTACATGGACGCCGACGGCGACGGGATCATCGACACCTATTTCCCGTCCGTCGCGGCCGCAACGGAAATCGCCAACGCCACGGCCGGCTTGCCGCTGCGGGCGCCGGATGCGCTCGACACGCGCCTGACCGTGACCAACCCGCAGGGCGCCCGCAACGTCGCCATGATCAGCCGCTTCGACCGCAGCGCCCGCTTCTCGGTGGCGACGCGCGCGATTTCGCACGGCGGCATGGTGATGCTGACGGAAGACCCCTATGCGCGGACGTTCTCGCGGCTGATGTTCGACTGGCTGCGCCATCCGAGCGACAACACCGGCCCTCCTTCGAACAGCGCCGCCTTCGCCGAAGCCGTCGCCGACCTGTCGGCCAACGTTCCGGCGGCGGAGTCGCTCCTGCGGCGGCGCGGTGCGCTGCCCGGTCAGCGGGATGACTTCAACGATCCGAATTCGCTTTCGCGCACGCCCGAGTCGCTGGCCTGGTTCGAGCGCAACTACGCCGGCACGTTCATGACCGCCCGCCGCTGGCAACGTTTCAGCATCGCGCCCGACGCGCGCGGCAACTACCCGGACTGGTTCAACTGGCGCAGCGGCGCGTTTTTTGAGCCGCGCCTGGCCAACGCCAATGACGCGGAGGCCAACAAGCGATACGACCGCCGCCACGACCTGACGACCACCAGCTACAGCGACGAGAGCGCCCGCATTCAGCGGCCGCTCGCGTTGAATCCGCCGCCGAATCAGGTGCAGCCTCCGGGGCTGTACCAGGGCCAGACAAAGTTCCCGCTCTGGGACCTGATTTACTACAGCCGCACGGTGCCGGCGGGGCAGCTTTCCCTGCTGCAGCGTCTGACCGGGTATTTCGCGGACATGCTGCGCGGGCACAGCGAGTGGCGCACGGCGTCCGACCTGGTCAGCACGAACCGCCCGTACACGAAGCTGTCGCGCCTCGAGCAGTCGGCCATGCTGGCGGTGAATGCCGCCGCGTTTGCCGCGCCGCGCGACACAACGCAGCGGCCGGGCTTTATTGACGTGCCGATCCTGTCCTTCGTCGACCTCCCGGAGCAGAACGCGCCGGTGTCCAAGGTCGTTGCCGGCTACACGCCGCAGCCGTACATCACGCAGGTCCTGGCGTACCGGGATGACGACGCGGGCGACTTGGCGGACACGAGCGACATCGCGCTGGCGATCGAGCTGTACAACCCGAATGACCCGTCGCTGATGGGCGGGATCGATCAGCACGCGCTGTATCTGCCGCAGTTCGCGATCAGCCTGAACAACGACTACAACGGGCCGGTCTGGAATCCGCTGCGTATCAAGGAGCTGGCCAATTCGCCGCAGCCCAACGACCCGACGCGGCCCGAATACACCACGGGTAACCTGGGATTTCCGCTGACCCCGCGCTTCGCCGGCCGCAGCTTTATGACCGTCGTCATCAACGACAACGCCAGCAATTCCTGGTTCGAAAAGGAGTCCCCGCTGGCCCCGGCATCGACGGGCGGCGCGCCGCCGCCGGTGATCTCGCAACTTCCGGTCACGACGCACCGCAACGCTGGCAATCGGGAAGTCATCGTCGTGAAGCTGTGGAAACGCGGCACGGCCTTGCGCCCCGGCGGAAACCAGCCGCGCTGGGTGCTGGTCGACCAGTTTGAGCTGAAGGCCCCGGACCAGCCTCCTCCGCCGAACCCGGGCGGGCCGAACCCCCCGCGCTGGACCGGCTCCTACACGAACGCCTGGCGCGACACGAACACCGAGACCTATTTCGGGCAGTACGCCGGCATGCCGGCGCCGTTCAATGTCCCGGCTCGCTGGCGCTGCACCACGGCTTTTGAGCCGGGTGACGCCGAGTATTGCACGCTGGACGAGTCGTCCAACGGCCAGCCGCCGATCGAGCGTTTCGCCGATCCGGTGCAGGGACGGATCTTCGGGTTCGGCGCGGCCGGGCCGCTGGGGCAGAACGTGAGTTCCGGGTCGGCGGCGACGCCCTTCGGCCCGACCGTTCCGCTTCACACGATGAACGCCGGCTTTGGCGAAGCGCCGGCCAGCACGGTGCGGATCAATGGCGTGGACCGGCCGGCGTCCTTCCCGACGGTCGGTTTCATGATGTTTGTGCCGCGCTTCGCGCACGTCGAGAAACTCTCCAACGGCGTCACGAGCCTGCGCAGCGTGTCGAGCATCTTGCGTGACCAGTGGTTTCAGGGCAGCAGCGGCATGGCCCGGTATGGCTTTGGCGGCGGGCTGCGATTGCCGCCCCCGGCCGATTTCGGCCACATGCCGCTCTTCGATAACACGCAGAACACTGAAGGCGACGGGTACTTCGACGACCAGCGGGCCGGGGCGATCCCATGGGGCCAGCTCGTATTCGACTACTTCACGGTCTTGCCGCGCACGGTTGATCCGCTGCGCGTCCCCGGCCGGATCAACATTAACGCCGCGCCGTGGTTCGTGCTGGCGGGTCTGCCGATGTTCGATCCGACGCAGGCGGGTTCGGGCATGGCGCCGCTGCGCCAGGGACCGCCGGCGTTCTGGTCGGCCGACTCGGGCATGCTGCTCGGGACGGCGCAGGACGGCGTTCCGCGATTGAACACGTCGCTGTTTGAAACGGTATCGAACGTGCCGCGGCTGGGGCGGCGACTGGCTCAAAACGCGGCGTCGTATCGTGACGCGACGGCCTATGTCGCCGCCGATGCGAATTATCCGGCGCTGTCGTGGGCGGACGCGCGAAACGGCCCGCCGCCGGGCGCCAATCCGACGCGCCAGACGCGCTATCGCCGCGAGCTTTCGACCGATACGCCTGTGAATACGCTGACGGGCGGGCCGGCGTATGGGCGCATCCGGCGGGAGAAGGACGCGCGTGGGTTCCTGAGCGTCGGCGAGCTGCTGAACGTGCGCGGGTTCGACTCGGCGTACGCGCTGGGCGCCGGCAACCTGACAAGTCCGCTGGTACGGGGTGATTTTTTCAAGGCGGTTGGCGTCTTGGCGCTTCTGGATACACAGTTTGTGACGACGCGCAACAACACCTTTACGGTCTACACGTCGATCATGGACAAGCAGAATCCGCAGTCCAGCATCCGCACGCAGATGACCATCGACCGCAGCAACCTGCTGCCGCGGCTGACCACGTTCACCGACGCCGGCGGAACCGGGTCAACCGGCGTCCGGCGGATCGTCCAGCAGGACCGCTCGGCACTGCCCACGATCATCTCGCAGCGCGAGATCGGTTACTTCAACGCCCAGTTTGACGACTGAGCCTCGTCGCCAGAAGCGCCAGCAGCGCGGCGTAGAACGGCATCAGGGGAAAACGATAGCGGTTGTGATCGCCGTGCGAGAACAGAATCGTCACGGCGGCGACGTAGGCGATGTTGAAGAGCATGAACGCGACCACGGCGCGGCCGGCCGCGCCGCGCGGGCAGCGTCGAGCCGCGTCCGGCGAGTCGCGCGGTCCGGACGGCATCGTGACGTACAGCAGCCCGAACAGCAGCGCCGCCAGCAACCCGAGCACGTTCAGCCATCCCGGCCGGGCGTAGTCGACTTGGCCGCTGAGCCAGCGGTCGCAGAAGTCAAGCGAATGCTCAAGTTTTGAAGCGTTTGAGTGGGCGCCGCGGTTGAAGGGATAGGTCTGCCAGGCGGGGACGAAATAGCGCTCCAGATTCCCCCATACGTTGTACCAATACACGCTCGGGTAATGCTCCATGACGTACTGCGCATCGCGGTTGTAGAGGTCGGCGATTCGCGGCCAGCTCTGATGGTGCCAGTTCGCCCGGCCGCTGGCCTTGCTTTCGTTGTCGAGCAGCGGAATGCCCGTCGGCCGAAGCGGCGGCAGCCATTGCGCGTAGTCGGGCGGACGGGCGGTGTAGAAGTCGATCTTGCTGACCGGGGAAAGCCGGCCGTCGCGGAGCAGGTCGTCGTGCAGGTCGGGGCGCAGCGCGTCGGCGGTCATCATGTACAGGTTCAACTTCCGGTAGACCTCGCCGCTGAGCGACTCGCCGAAAAGCAGGGCGTTCTTGGCGTAGAAGGCCGCGACGAGAAGCCCGGGAAGCACAGCGGCCAACAGCGTGCGGCGGACGCCGGGTGCCACTGGCGGCTTGCCCGCCAGTGCAGGAGGCAACGCCGCCCCAGGCGTCGACGGCAAGGGGCCGACGTTACGCAGCCGACGCACGACAAAGCACACGCCGACCGTCACCGCCGTAAACCACGCCGCGTGAAACGTCCCGCGCGTCAGGACCAGCGCGGCGGCCAGCGCGAAAAAGCCGAACACGTCCCGTCGGCGCCCGCGACTCAGAGAGCGATGAAGCAGCAGCGCCATGGGCGTCAGCAGGCACGCAATGGGATACTCGTACATCAGCCAGTTTTCGAGCAGCACGGTCGTTGGGTGAATCGCGAACGCGCTGGTGCAGGCGGCCGCGAGCGCCGGCGCGACGCCCAACCGCAGCATCAGCACGAAGAGCGACGCTGCCAGCAGTCCACCGCCCGCCAGCGCCAGCACCTGGCAAGCGAGCTCGAAGTGCCGCGGGAACAGCTTCAGCAGTACGCCGACGCCGAGATTGAACAAAGGCGGCTGGTCGCGCAGGTAGTAGACGCTCTCCAGCAGCCGCGTCTTGAGCAACTCCTCGTCGACAAACTGGAAGTAATCGGCCAGCGGGATCGCGTCGAATCGAACGCCGAACCAGCCGAGATAGATCAGGCGCGACGCGGAAAACGCGGCGAGCACAACCAGCAGCCAGCGGCGCTGTGCGGCGGCGGCCGGCCCGCGCGTGGGCAGAGCGCCGGAGTGCTGCAGCGGATCGGAATGCCCGCTCATGCCCCGGCCGAGGATTGCGACGTGAGCTTCTTCTCGATCAGCACTCCGACCAGCTTCGGATCGGCCTTTCCGCCGGAGAGCTTCATCACCTGGCCGGTCAGGAAGCCGCGGGCGGCCTGCATTTTCTTTGGGTTTTCGCGCGCGTCCTGCACGGCCTTGGCGTTGGCGGACAGCGCCTGCTCGACCCAGGCGCCGATCTCGCTCTCGTCGCGGCTCTGAAGCAGACCGAGTTGCTGCGCCAGTTCGCGCGGCCCGGGACTCTGAGCTTGAGAATCCACCGCCCGCACGTTGCGCGGAGCGCCGGCCTCTGGTCCGCGGGTGCGGTCGGAACGCCCACACTCCGCCGCCTGCCTGGCCATCTCCGCCGCGATCTGCGCCGCGGCGGTCGCGTTGATCTGTCCGCCGGCCGCGAGCATCGCCAATTCGGCGATGTGCGCCGCCGAAACGCCCAGGCGTGAAATCGGCGCGCCGCGCTGGTTGGCCTGCATCGCCCAGAAGCTCATGAAGTGCTTTCCGAGCGTTTCGCGGTCGCCGCCGGCGGCCGCCGCATCGTCAAGCAGGTCGGCGGTGGCGCGATCGTCGACCAGGCTGGGGGCGTCCTTGGCGGGCAGCTTGTATTCCGCGATGAACCGTTCCGTGCGGCAGGTGGGCAGTTCGGGCATCTCCTCGCGCAAGTGCGTCACCCACGCCGGGTCGATGCTGAGCGGAACGAGGTCTGGATCAGGGAAGTAACGGTAGTCGTGCGCCTCTTCCTTTTCGCGCTGCGGCAGCGTCATGAGCCGCTCATCGTCCCAGCCGCGGTTGGACTTGTTGCCGCCGGCGGCGACAACACCGGTGCGGCGCCACTCGTCGAACTGGCGGCGGATTTCAAATTCGATCGCCCCGTGCAGGGAGCGGAAAGAGTTGAGGTTCTTGACTTCTACAATCGGCGTCAAGTACGTGCCGCCGGCCTGCTCGATGCGCAGGTTGATATTGGGCTCGAAGCGCATCTGGCCCTTCTGCATGTTGGCTTCGCTGACGCCCAGGTAGGTGACCAGCCGTTGGAGCTGGATGGCGAACTCGCGGGCTTCGTCGGCGGAGTGGATGTCGGGCTCGGTGACGATTTCGAGCAGCGGCGTCCCGGCCCGATTCAGGTCAACGCCGGAAAAGCCGGGAAAGTCGTGCACGTTCTTGCCGGCGTCTTCTTCGAGATGGGCCCGGCGGATGCGGATTTTGCCGATGCGGCCGTCGTAGGGAAACTCGAAATGCCCCGCCCCGCAGAGCGGCAGATCATATTGCGAAATCTGGTAGTTCTTGGGCAGGTCGGGGTAGTAGTAGCTCTTGCGGTCCCAGCGGGTTCGTTCGGCGATGCGGCAATTCAGCGCCAAACCGGCGAGCACCGCGCACTCCACCGCGCGGCGATTGACGACCGGCAGGGCCCCCGGAAGGCCCAGGCACACCGGGCAGACGCGCGAATTGGGAGTCGCTCCAAACTCCAGCGGACAGCCGCAGAACATCTTGGTGCGCGTCGCGAGCTGAACGTGGATTTCGAGGCCGATGATCGGCTCGACAGCGAGGCCTTCGATCGTAATCCGTGTGCTGCCGTTCACGACTCTGGGCACCGCCTACGCGCCGCCCAGCTCCACGCCGGGAAGCGCGAACCAGGGAATTGTACCGTCGGCGACAAATCCCGCCTGCTCCAGCAGCGCCCGCCCGGTGGCGTTGCGGGCGTCAACCGCGGCGCAGGTCGGGTGCAGCAGCCAGCGCCGCGCGGCGGCCAGCGCGTGACGCAGCAGCTCGCGCCCGACGCCGCGGCGGCGCAGCGCAGGCATCACGAAGACGTCGCAGACGCGCCCGATCTCGCCGACCTGGAAAAGCGCGGCCGTGCCCGCCGGTTGATCGTCGGCCAGCGCCACGAACGCGTCGTACCCGGCGTCGTTCAGACGGTCGAGATGAAGAGCCGTCATGGCGCTCGCCGTTTCCGCATCACGGCTGGAGTCGCCGAACCGCGCGGCAATGGCGGCGGTGTACGCGCGGCGCATGGCCCGCGCGGGGAGCACACGCACATACGGCGCGGCGGGCACATCCTCAATGGCGGCTGTTGGCGGACGACCGAGACAGGTCCATTCGCGACGCTCGTATCCCAACATTGGCAGGAACGAGGAGAACGCGTCGACCGGCTGCTGCGCCGCAGGGATCCAAGCCGAGCAGGCGGCGCCGCGTCGCGCAAAAAACGCATTGACCGCGGCGGCCGCGTCCGCACCGCGCGCCGCCGGCACCGCCTCGCGCGAGTCGCCTGTCTCGATCACTGCTTCGCCCAGAAAGCTCAACGCGGAAACGAGCGGGTGCGCCGGCTGGAAGTATGCGTACCCCTGCGGAATCGTCTCGCGCGTGCAAACCTGCTCGAAGTAGCGCTGATTCGAGCGGCGGATCGCGGCAGTCGTGATCGTGTCGGCCATCGCGCGCATCGTATCGCGCGGATGTTCTGGCCGCCGCGGCGCACGGGAATAGTATCAAGCTTACGGCCGGGCCGTTTCCGGTGGGAGCGTGTGCTTGTCCACGGCGTCGTTTACAGCCGCCTCGCGATGCAACGCCACGATTGTCTCGCGGCGCGATGTCGCCGAGGACCGGGCGATTATTCGCGTCCGGCCGGACTCAGAGATTCCGTCGTTCGAGCCGGGGCAGTTCATCACGGTCGGCCTGCCGCGGCCAGTAGAAGGCGAGATCGGAGCCGATGTGCGACCAGCGATTATCCGCCGGGCATATTCAATCGCTTCCGCGCCGGGCGACGCCGAGCTGGAATTCTTCGTCGTCCTGATCGACGCAGGCCGGCTGACGCCGCACCTATGGCCCTTGCGGGCAGGCGGGCGGCTGTGGATGGACAACCGCTGTCACGGCGAATTGACGCTTCGTGACGTGCCGGCCGGCGTCGATCTCCTGCTGCTGGCCACCGGCACGGGGATCGCCCCATACGTGTCGATGCTTCGGGCGAACGCGATGAAGAAGCGCTGGAGACGACTCGTGCTCTTTCACGGAGTTCGCACGCTCGGCGACGCCGGCTATGTCGATGTGATGCGGGAGCAGGAGCGAGCCGATCCCAGCATCGCGTACGTTCCCGTCATTTCGCGCTGCGAAGGGCCGCCGCCGGCCGGATGTCGGACCGGGCACGTGCAGCAGGCGTTCGAGCCGGGCGTGTCGGAGTCGCTCGGCTTCCGGCTGAATCCCGCCGACAGCCACGTTTTTTTGTGCGGCAATCCGGCCATGGTGAAGAGCGGCCAGGAACTCCTGCTGCAGCGCGGGTTTGCCATGCACTCCCGCCGCCGGGGCGACGGAAACGTGCACGCCGAGCGCTACTGGTAGCCGCGGGTCGGGGCCGCCGACGGTATCGGCCGGCGGCCGATGAGCGTGCCCTCGGCCGTCGTCCGCACGGGCGGCGCCATGAGCAGTTCGTCGCGCGCCGTCGGCTGGCCCGCCAGCGTCTTGTCCTGTTCGTAGTGCCGGGCGATGACCGACACGGCGTCGTCGATATCGTCGGTGATATGGAACAGATCGAGGTCGTTCGGTGAGATCGCCTTGTGGCGTTCCAGCACGCAGGATTTCATCCACGCCGCCAGCGGCTCCCAGAACTCGCGCCCGATCAGGAGAATCTTCATCGTTCGAATCTTGCCGGTCTGCACGAGCGTCATGGATTCAAAGAACTCGTCCATGGTCCCAAAGCCGCCGGGAAAGCACACGAACGCGATCGCGTATTTCACGAACATGACTTTGCGGACAAAAAAGTAGTGAAATTCGAGCGAGACGTTCTGGAACGGATTGGCCTGCTGCTCCAGCGGCAGCCAGATGTTCAGGCCGACGCTCGTCCCTCCGGCCTCGGACGCGCCGCGGTTGGCGGCTTCCATGATGCCCGGCCCGCCGCCGGTGATGACGCCGAAGCCGCTCTTCACCAGCGCCGCCGAGAGCTTGACCGCCTGCTGGTAGTAGGGGCTGTCGGGAAGGGTGCGCGCCGAGCCGAAGACCGACACCGCCGGGCCGAGATTGGAAAGCGCCTCAAACCCTTCGACGAACTCCGCCATGATGCGGAAGAGCCGCCAGGTTTCCTCGGCGGCGGTGCGGTAGGAGATGTCGCTGGGGTCGGGCCGGCGGTTGCCGTTCATGCGAGGCTCCGTGGGATGCATTCGAGCGGGCGCCATTATAGGCCAGGCTGCGCCGGCGATGCGGGCGCGGAGGCGGCGCGTCTGGCAGAACGCGAAGCGCAAGCGAGCGCGGCTGCCGAGAGTGCTCAGGTCGGTGCGCCGTCGCGCTCGCTTGCGCTTCGCGTTCCGCAGTCGTCGCCGACTTGTGAGCTGACGAAGCTCGGGCGATGACGCGGTCAAGCACGACGTTTCAGAGATTCTCCTTGACACGGGGGGAGGGGGGGGGTAGGTTTTGGCCGCGTCGCGTGTTCACATCAAGGAGACGCCGGATGAGAATCGCGTTGATTGCGGCTGTAATTGGAGGCCTGTTCGCGGCAGGCGATGCGCAGGCCTGCGGGTGCGGGAAGCTGGGCAAAGCAGGTTGGTGCCCGGGTTGCGAGCCGGTGCCCGGATCCCCGAACTGCGACTGCTACTCACAGGTATGCCGTGCGGGCCCAAGCCAGATGTTCATCGGTCGAATTGAATGCTGGTCGGGCCGCTGGACCTGGGAAGCCTGCGTGCCGGAGAACAATAAGTGGATCTGCACCGATGAATTCCAGGTGCTGTGCGAACGGATCGAACACTGCACACCGAAGTATGAGTTGCCCTGTGGGACGGGGAATGGGTGCCTCCTTTCGTATTCGGAAACCACCGCTTGGAGATACTTCGAGGACACTACTTGCTCATGTCCATGGTAAACAACCTCTTCTTCTGCATTTTTCTGTTTCTTCTCGCCGGTGAGGACGCCGCGCCGCCGGTTCCGGCGCCGTTGATTCGCGCCGTCGAAGCCCGCCGCGCCATCGTGAGCGGCCAACTCGAGTGGACCCTTCGTCAAGAGGCAGTCCTGCCCGGCCGGGAGTTCCGGTTCGAGACACGCTACGCGTTCAACGGCGATCGCATCTTCAGATCGTTGGGCGATCAAGACGGTTGGGTCGAGTATGACCTGAAAAGTCGAGAACCGCGACAGCGATTCCCGCTCAATCACCTGACAAATGCGGATGGCGCGTGGAGACTGCCGGAAACGTCCGTCATCGCGGACTACTGGCCCCAGACGCCCGGCACGCCGCAGTCCTTGCGGCCGCCGTTTGACGAAATGCGAGATCCGCGCGGCATCGGTCTGGCGCCGCACGCCCATTCTTGCTTCGAGCTTGGAAACATCTTCGACGCCGACGCCAATCGCATCGCCCAGGAACTCAAC
This sequence comes from Phycisphaerae bacterium RAS1, assembly GCA_007859745.1. NCBI lineage: Bacteria > Pseudomonadati > Planctomycetota > Phycisphaerae > Phycisphaerae bacterium RAS1. The sequence goes on from SMLU01000002.1 coordinate 186,045, forward strand.
AGGCAGTTTCGAAATCCGAAATGGCAGGAGCGCCAAAGCGGCGAACGAATCGAAGTCACTGCGTTGCTCGCCGAGGGCGGGCGCGCCGTCTGGATCATCGACCCCCGGCGCGACTGGTGCGTCGAAGAATGCTCTGCCGCCGGTCCGGAGGGCGACAAGGCCGAATGCGTCATGCGCCTTCAGCAGATCGACGGCCACTGGTTCCCGGTCGAGGCTCGGTTCCTCCTGAGTGGCATGCTCACAAACGAGTTCAAGCTCACCGCGGCGGCGATCAATCGACCGGACGATCGGGGCGAGTTCGGCCCGAACGACATCGGCATGGAGCCCGGTTTCAACATCTCCTGGCAGGCTCGTCCTGATCCGAACGACGACGGTCCCAGGATCTGGGACGGTGACCGGATGGTCCCGTCTGATACCTGGGCTGCCGCGGTGGACCGCGGCGAGAAGAAGCCCGGCGCAACGCTTCTCGCCCGCCGCCGCGGTGAGCACAGCAAGTACCTGACGCCGCGGCAGCTCACCGATTTGATCAGGCACCACGACCAGATGCATAACCAGGCCGTGTCGGATCGCGTGCATTCCGCCTGGCATCGCCACACGCTCGATGTCTGTGAGCGCTTCGCTCTCGACGACAGCCAGCGGCAGAAAGCGATGGACATCCTCGCGGACTGCCAGGAGCAGGCCGGCAAGATCATGAGCTCGATTCGAGACGACCTCGTGCGGCTGCAGGTCGAAATGGCCGCCGCCCGCCGTAAGGGCGAGTCGGACAAGGTCGCCGATGCACAGCGCCGCATTACGGAAAAGACCGGTCCGATCGAAGAAATCTACCAGCGTCAACTCGTGCCGCGGCTGGACCACCTTCCCACGCGCCAGCAGCGCGACGCGGCGACGCGGCGAAGCGAGTCACAACCGGCGTCGCAGGCGGCATCGCCGTGATGGCGCTCGCTGCGGATGGTCGCGGGCCGCCCGCGGAAATCAGAACGTCAGAACGCGAAGCGCAAGCGAGCGCGGCTGCCGAGAGTGCTCAGGTCGGTGCGCCGTCGCGCTCGCTTGCGCTTCGCGTTCTGACACCGGGCGTGTCGGACGCGAGCGGCGGCTCCTTCCGCTACCATCCCGCGTATGGATCCGCTGCGCCCGATCGTCGCGCTCGTGGAAGACCTCTTCTTCGGCTCAAAAATCACCGGCACCGCCGCCGCGTTGAACATCCCCGTAAACGTCGTTCGCACGATAGTCGCCGCCGAGGCCGCCGCGGCGTGCCCGGCCGGAACTGCGACGCCCGGCGCGGCCGCGTTGCTGCTCGATCTTAACGTCGAACCGGCGGCGACGCTGGAGCTGATCGCGCGGCTCAAGCGCAAGCGAACGGACCTGCCGATCATCGCGTTCGCATCGCACGTCCAGGCCGAGCTGATTCGTCGGGCGCGCGAGGTGGGGGCTGATCGTGTCCTGCCGCGCTCGAAGTTCAGCGAAGAGCTGCCCGACATCCTGAAGGCGGCTGCCACACGCGGCATGGGTTGACGCGGGCGCGGGGACGGGCGAGACGCCCGTCCCACCCAGATGTTCACAAGCTCTCACGCCCGCACGGGCGGGCGGGTAGGGCTGTTCCAGCTCGTCCGAACCCGCCGCGCCAAGCGGCGGGGTGACGTCCGAGCGCGTTCGCGGCGCGCGTCGTCGATTGCCGCCGAGCGCCGTGCGTACCTCAACCCGCCGCTTGGCGCGGCGGGTTCTGAAAGAAAAGCTGTCCGCCCGGAAAAATGGGTGCACCCTGCCGCACCGGGCGCTCGCGCGTCGTTGGCACGTGCTCCCGCCGCCGCTACAATTCCGCGTGGCCGTCGAAATTACCCAGCGGGCATCGCCCAGACATGTGAGGATTCCCCGTGCCGCGCAGGACCATCGAGATCCCGCAGAGGGTGGAGCATCTGTCGATCCTGTCCGAGGACGGGACGGTCGACAAGGAGCTCGAGCCGAAGCTGAGCGACAACGACCTCCGCAAGCTCTACAAGACGATGCTGCACAGCCGCGTTTTTGACGAGCGCTGCCTGCATCTTCAGCGGCAGGGGCGCATCGGCACGTACGGCCCGAGCAAGGGTCAGGAGGCGGCGGCGCTGGGCCCGGTGTACGCGATCGGCAAGGAGGACTGGTTCGTGCCGTCTTTCCGCGAGACGACCGCGATGATCTGGCGCGGCATGCCGCTGGAGAAGATCATCCTCTGGTGGGGGGGCAACGAGATCGGCTCGGCGATTCCGGAGGGGCTGAACGACCTGCCCATCTGCGTGCCGGTCGCGTCGCAGTGCCAGTACGGCATGGGCATCGCCTGGGGCTGCCGGCTGCGCAAGGACAACACGGTCTGCGTGACCTACTGCGGCGACGGCGGCACGTCCGAAGGCGATTTTCACGAGGCGATGAACTTCGCCGGCGTCTACAAGGCGCCGCTGGTCATGGTGGTGCAGAACAACCACTGGGCCATCTCGATCCCGCGCGAAAAGCAGACTGCTTCGCTGACGATTGCGCAGAAGGCGATCGCCTACGGCATCCCCGGCATCCAGGTGGACGGCAACGACATCCTGGCGATGGTTGTTGCGTCGCAGGAGGCGGTCGCCCGCGCCCGCAAGGGCGAGGGGCCGACGCTGATCGAGGCCGTCACCTACCGTCTGGCGATGCACACGACCGCGGACGATCCGAAGAAGTACCGCTCCGAGAGCGACGTGAAATGCTGGGAGCCGCGCGATCCCCTCATCCGCTTCAAGAAGTACCTGCAGAATCGCAAGTTGCTGGATGACAAGGTGCAGGCGGTGATCGATGAGGAAATCGCCGCCAGTATCGATGCGGCGATCAAGCTCTATGAGCAGTACCAGCCGGACGTGTACGAAATGTTCCGTTACATGTACGCCGAGATGACGCCTGAGCTTCAGCGGCAGATGGCCGAGCTGCGCGAGCACCTGGAAAACGGCCAGACGGCACCGAACCCGGCGGCGTCGATGGCGCATTGAATCTAAGAAACCTAACCACGGAGACACGGAGTCACGGAGAAATGCAAGAGAATGGGACAGAGGCCAACTGGGGGGAGGGCGCGGGCCTGCGTTATCGCGGCAGCTTCATGCCCCGCTGTTCTTCTGATTTCTTGCATTTCTCCCTGTCTCCGTGACTCCGTGGTTGTTTTCTTGATCGAGGACCGCCGATGCCCGAAATGACGATGGTCAAAGCCATCAATCTCGCCCTGCACGAGACGATGCGGGACGACCCGAACGTGCTCGTGCTCGGGGAAGACGTCGGCCAGGACGAAGGCGTCTTTCGCGTTACGGAGGGGCTGCTACGTGACTTTGGCCCGGAGCGCGTTTTCGATACGCCGTTGGCTGAAGCCGGGATCATTGGTGCAGCCGTCGGGCTGTGCTTCAAGGGCTTCCGCCCGGTTTGCGAGATGCAGTTCGACGGCTTCTCCTACCAGGCCTTTCACCAGGTGGAGGGCCACGTCCGCCGCATCCGCAACCGCACCCGCGGGCGTTTCACCTGCCCGATGGTGATCCGCATGCCCTACGGCGGCGGCATCCGCGCCATCGAGCATCACAGCGAAGCCCCGGAGGCGACGTATGCGCACCTGAGCGGGCTGAAGGTCGTGATCCCATCCGGCCCGCGCAATGCCCGGGCGTTGCTCCGCTCGGCGATTCTCGGCCCCGACCCGGTGATTTTCTTCGAGCCGAAGGCGTCGTATCGCGCGTTTCGCGAAGACGTGCCCGAAGGGCCCGAGAGCATGCCGATCGGAAAAGGCGTCATCGCCCGGCCCGGCAAAGACATCACGCTGATCTCATACGGCGCATCGTTGCGAACTACGCTCGAAGCCGCCGAAGAGCTTTACGACGACTTTGACATCGACGCCGAAGTGCTCGACATGCTCTCCGTCGCGCCGCTCGACAGCGAGCTGATCAACGAATCGGTCCGCCGCACCGGGCGGGCGGTCGTGATCCACGAAGCCCCGCGACACTGCGGCGTGGGGGCTGAGATCATGGCGCGGATCGTCGAGGACAGCCTGCTGTTTTTGGAAGCGCCGATCAAGCGAGTTACGGGGTTTGATACGATTATCCCGTTTTTCGCGAACGAGCGGGCGTATATTCCAGACGCGGCCCGCGTCGTGAAAGCGGCGGTGGAGGTCGTCCGATATTGACGATGATCTGCCAAGTCGCTAACCTTGAGCTGTGATTCACGGGTTGGGTTGGATTCGCCCCAGGAGCGGGCAGGAGGACAAGCAATGCGCGATCGGAGATTGCGGTTCGTGTTGGCGTTGCTCACTGTTCTCGTCGCCGCCCGTTCGGCTACTGCTTGTCTGATTTGTAACAAGACTTCCCCCGGTTGCGGAAAATACAGTGTCACTGTGTGCAACCATGGCGGCGGCGGCATTGAAGTCTGCATTACGACCAGTCTCGGGCAGGTGTGCAATAACTTCTCGCCATCGTCGACCGACTGTCTGAGTTATTCAACTGGCTCATGTTCGATCACCGTCTGCCCGCAGGGAAACTGGGGCCAGGTTTTGCAGTCCGGTGCCGGATGCGGATCAATTACGTTTACGGCGACCTAAGGCAAGTGGAATGGAGACGCACGTGACCCGTTCAGTGTTGGTGGTTTCGGCAGTAGCGCTCGCCGGGTTGCTCGTGGGCGCGCAATCGCGCGTGTTCTGCGATCGGACGTCATCACCCGAGGGTGATTCGGACATCCCTCCCGTCTTCATGCCCTTAGAGGTGGAGACGGAAGCGGGCGACCGCGCACTTGGCGGCATTATGATAAGTGCGCCGGTAGAGACGATCGGTGAATCACGCCAACAAGTTCGATTGGTGGCGTTTAGTCTTTCGTTCATGCGCGATGGCACGTCGTTCGCACGCTTGAACCAGATGCATCCGCGTGAGCTTACCAGTTCTGAACGAATCGATGTCAGTTTTTCGATTGGATCATCGAGAGAGTTTTGGGTTCTGATCTCACCCAAATCGGGGCTTGATTGGCGGACCGTACGCGCTGGCGCAGATCTCGACGTTCAGATTTCCAGCCGCTGACGCGCGCTCGCGGGATTTCCTGCAAAACGGTGCTTTGGAGGAGCGATCACCGAGTGTTCGAGTTTAAGCTCCCTGATCTTGGCGAAGGCATCCACGAAGGCCAGGTCGTAAGCGTCAAGGTCAAGGAAGGCGAGAAGATCGCCGAATACCAGCCGATGATGGAGGTCGAGACCGACAAGGCCGCGGTCGAGATTCCGTCTCCCAAGGCCGGCGTGGTGTCCAAGGTCTTCGTCCAGCCGGGCCAGGTCGTCAAGGTTGGCCAGGTGATGCTGGCGATTGATGAGTCCGGCACGGGCGCGGGGGCAGCGCCCGCGACCGCGACGGCGTCGGCTGCTGCGACCAGCGCTGCCGCTCGCGCCACCGCGCCCGTTGCAACAGCGGTCGCGCCGGGCACCGGTTACAAACCGATGCCACAGGAAGCGGGCACCGGTTGGAAACCGGTGCCACAAGCTCCCGTGCCACAAGCTCCGGTGCCACAAGCTCCGGTGCCACAAGCTCTTTCGCCACAGCGCCAGCATGACGGCCCGGTCCCCGCTGCGCCGGTGGTGCGCAAGCTCGCCCGGGAGATGGGCGTCGATATCAATCAGGTCAGCGGAACCGGCCCGCAGGGTCGTATTCTGAAGGAAGACGTCGAGCGCTATTCTCTCGGCCATCGCGGCGTGCCTTCGGGTCACGGCGGCGTCGCGGTGGCGTATTCGGGCGCGGCGACCGGGCCGGAGATTTCGATCCCGGGCGAAGACCTACCCGATTTTTCGCAGTGGGGCCCCGTCCGTCGCGAGGCCGCACCGCAAATCCGCAAGACCATCGCCCGCCAGATGACCCGCGCCTGGCTGAACGTCCCGCGCGTTACGCACGGCGACATCGCCGACATCACGGAGCTGGAGCGCAACCGCAAGCGCTACAACGAGACGCTCAAGCCCGGCCAGGCCAAGATGACCATGACGGCCATCGTCGCCAAGGCGGTCGCAGCCGCCTTGCGCGAGTTCAAGATGCTGAATTGCAGCTTCGACGCGGCCCGCGGCGAGATCATTCACAAGGACTACATCCACCTGGGCATCGCGGTTGATACGCCGCGCGGACTGACCGTGCCGGTGCTGCGCGACGTGGACAAGAAGTCGCTGCCGACGGTGTGCGGCGAATTGAATGACTTGGCCGAGCGCATCCGCAGCGGAAAATTCGAGATCGCGGAGCTGCGCGGCGCAACCTTTACGGTCACCAACGTCGGCGCCATCGGCGGCACTTTCGCCACGCCGATGGTGAATTACCCCGAGGTCGGCATACTCGGCCTGGGCAAGAGCGTCATGCAGCCGCAGGTTGTGGAGGGGCAGATCGTCGCGCGGCTGATGATGCCGATGTTCCTGTCGTTCGATCATCGCGTGGTGGACGGGGCGGACAGCGTCCGGTTCACGCGCGAGGTGGTCAATTCGCTCGAAAACCCGCTGCGGTTGATCAGCATGTAGCGGCGCACTGACCTGAACGAGGGGCCGGTTGTCGGGTGGGATGGGCGTCTCGCCCGTCCCAGCGAACGCGCATTTCGCCCGATCCGAGCTGCGACCGTGAGGGAGCGGTTCTGCGGAGGCTCCGCTTCCTCACGGTCGCGGCTCGGCTAGGGGCGGCTCGGATTCGCGCGAGTCGGACTGTCTCGCGGGCGCCTGAATCACCCATGCAGCGTTCACTTGATTGACGGCGAAACACGACCCGACACCGGTGAGCAGGTGTCGCAGGACGTGGTAGCCCCACATGTCCACGCGACGCGTCTTCCCGGCGGCCAGACCTTCGACGCTGGTCGGCTCGTGTGTCCGTGGATCGATCCGCAGGCCGATCACGTCGTCCGCGAAGACCCACCCCACCGGCTGCTGATTCCGAATCAGCCGATACTCCCTTCCGCGAATCCTCCCCAGAATGCGCTCCGCGCCTTGGTCAATCACAAACCCATCCCGCGGCGCGGCGGTCGCCCAGGTCCGTTCGCTGCCGAAGAACGTCGGCTTCTTGATATATGGCCCGCCGTATTCGGGGCAGAACGTGTCGCAGTTGCCGCACTCGTTGCAGAAGTCGGCGTAGCAGGCGATCTGCATCGTCTCGGTGATTTCGAATCGCCGCGTTTCGGGCGCAAACCGCCACGACCCGTCCGCCTCGACAATCACATCGTGATATTCAAACGCGACAATCGGCGTCGGGTACTTGAAGTTGGCCGCGTTCGGGCAGACCGGCAGGCATTTGTCGCAGGTGATGCAGTCGAACGTCTCGAGCTGCGAGTCGATGCGCTTGGGGATGCCGCGGTTGGCCGCCGCCCGATAGCGCGGGTCATTCCGGGCCAGTTCCGCGACGTGCGACGTGTTGCGCAGAGCAGCAGCCGCGACGACGTGGCGGTCTGCAACCTCGCATCGTGCAGGATCGGCGAGCGCATGTTTGTCAGAACGCGAAGCGCCAGCGAGCGCGGCGGGAGGTTGGGCTCCGGTTCGTGGCGACGCCGCCCCGCCGGGAACCGGGCCGCTATCGGCGATCGCGCTCGCTTGCGCGTCGCGTTCTGACTGGGGCGCCGCCCAGCCGCCCTCCCGCGCGATCGCGACGACATAGTCATCGATCGTCGCCGCCCCAACGCGCCGCATCGCCGCCGCCAGGTTCTCCAGATACCCGCTCATCCGCCCGTATCCGCCCGGCCGCAGCAGGTCGGTGCTGACCGTGACCGGGACGAAGCCGCACGCGACCGCCGGCGGGAAATTGTGTTTGTCGATGCCGGCGCTGAAGGAGATCGGCACGTCCGGCCCGACCGCCCGGCGGAACTCGTCCGTGAGCGCCATCGTGATGACATGCAGCGGCTGTCCGGACAGATACATCACCTTCTCGGTCGGCTTGAAGAAGTCCCGATGGTTAAGCACTTCGAGCGTGTTGCTGAACTTGAACCCGGTGCGCCGGCTGCGGGCGGCAGCGAACGCGGTCAGGCGGCGGCACAACTCGACCGCAACCTGCATCGGCATGGCCGATTCGTAAGCGCTCGGGTTCACGGTCAGCTCGCGATAGCCGAGCACGTCGAACAGCAGGTGCTCCAGTTTCTCGCGGCCGAGCGTGGGCGGGTTCATCTTGACGATCACGTCGAAGCCGCACTCGCCGATCAGGTATTCGCAGATGCGCTCGATTTCGTCGGCCGGGCAGCCGTGAAAGGTCGAAAGCGTGATGCTGGTGGAGATGCAGGTCGGGTACGCGAGCTCGCGGGCGGCGGCGAACGCCGACGGGATTTCCGCCCGCAACTGCTCGATTGGCGTCGCCGCGTCGCGCATTCCATCGAGAAACGTGCGGATCTTTTCGCTGCGGATGCCCGCCAGGTCGTACCCGACGCTGAGGTCGTAGATCACGTCGCCGGCGCGGACAGTGGCCTCAACGAAATGGGGAGCATCGGCGTCCCGCCGGTGCGGATTGTCCGACGCACCGGCGGGACGCCGATGCTCCCCGCTCTTACGATCGGCCGTCGCCCCCGGCGCGACAAGCCGGCGGAACATCTGGATCAGCATCGCCCCGGCGACGTACTCACGCAGCGACTGCTCGATCCGCAGCTCCTGCGACCACTCGATGTTGTAGCCAATGTTGGTGATGTCGATGCAGGGCCGGCCGATCGTCAGGTGGTCGTTGATCTGCACCGTCTTCAGTTCGAGAATCCGCGCCCCGGCGATGTAGCTCAGCAGCAGGTTCTGGGCCATCTGCGTATGCGGCCCGGCCGCCGGCCCGAGCGGATTGCCCGCCGGCTGGCCGTGCAGGTGGACGGTCATGTCCGGGCAATCCGCGGGCGGATTCCACCAGCGCTTTCGGGGCAGCTCGAAGAGCGCGTGCTGCCGCTGCGGCTCGAGGACGAGCCGGGTGACGAGATCGGCGAAGGGCGCGGGGGTCAACTCAGCCATGTGTCCCGTTGGAACCGGACCGCGGCGTCAACCTTGAATCAGGTCTGCACAACGTCCGCCAGAATCGCTGTCTGGACGCCTGCATACGAATGCAGCCGCAGGTCATTGGTTACGAACGCGGCGCAATTCACCGCGCGCGCCGTCGCTGCATGAATCGCATCGGCGAGTTTCAGCGCCGATTCCGCTCGGATCGCGGCGGCATCAATGAGAATCTGCCGATCGACAGGCACAACCAGCAGTCCGCCGCCCGTTTGAAGCAACGACAGGTAGACGTCGACGACGTCACGGCGTTTTTCGGACAATGGCTTGGCTAGACATTCCGCGATAGCGAGCTCGCTGACAACCGCCACGCAGCGACCCTGGTCCACTTCGGCGAGCAGTAGCCGGGCCTTTTCCGCCCACTCGGCCAACCCCTCCACCGCGTAGATCAGCACATTGCTGTCAAGGTACAGCCGCTGACCGTGAAGCCGAGAAATCACGCCCACGCGTCGCGCTCCGCCCGGATGAAGGCATCCACTTCCGCCGCCGTCGCGAAGCAGCCCTTGCCTGCCCCCACGAAGTCAGCGAGCCGACGCCGGTCCGCACGCGGCGACTCGGCCACCATGATGGTCACCTCGGCCGTGGTTCCCTCCCGCAGTTCCGGACGGCGAATCTCGATGCGGCCGCCCGCCGCCACGGTCACGATTTCCTTGATCGCACGAACCATCGCACGCTCCTCGGTTGAATTATACCAGAAGCTATCCCAAAACTCTTTCCGAGCCGCGACCGTGAGGGAGCGGGAACTAAGGAACCGCTTGCTTACGCGCGCGGCTCGGACCGAAAACAGGGTTCTGGGATAGCTTCCAAGTACGTGCGTCGCCGGCGGCCGAATCATGACCAACGCGTGCCGCCAGCCAGCGCGGTACGATTGCCATCGTGCCGCCCGTCTCGGCGGCGCAACGAGAGTGCGTCTTGCGCAATCCGCCCGTCTCCCGTCGCGCGCATTCCTCGCGCCACCTCGCTCGACTTTCCGCCCTCTTCGCGCTTCTCCTGCCCGGCGGTTGCGTGGGACCGCCGCGGCTGCTGGAAACCGGGGAGGCCTATCTTGAAGAAGGCAACGACTGTGGAGACCGGGTGTGGGGCGTCTACCAGGGACAGGGGGAGAATCGCCTGGGCAAGATTCTGATGAAGGTCCGGGCGGAATTGCGCAGCACGCCCTGATCGCGCAGGTCTCCCGCGCCGATCGGATATGATACGGTTCATGTCAACCGTGGCCGACGCTGGCGCCGTCTCCGTGTCGTTGACGCTCAACGGTCGCCCCGTGTCCGCCGCGGTCCGTCCGGACGAATCCCTGCTTGAAATGCTCCGCGAACGCTTCGACCTCATCTCCCCCAAGAACGGCTGCGAGCCGATGGGAAGCTGCGGCTGCTGCGTCGTGCTGATCGACGGCAAGCCGCGGCTTTCCTGCACAATGAAGGCGACGGCGTTTGCGGGCAAGTCGATCGAGACGCTGGAGGGGTTGCCCGAAGACACGCGCAAGCAGATCGCCGACTCCTTCGTCGCCGCCGGGGCGGTGCAATGCGGGTTCTGCATTCCGGGGATCGCGATTCGAGCGCACACGATGTGCAGCGGCGGGGCCGCGCCGCCGCGCGATCAGATCGAGCATGAGCTGCGAGCGCACCTGTGCCGCTGCACGGGATACAAGAAAATTGTCGATGCGGTGGAGCTGCTGGCCGATGTCCGCAACGGCGGCGCGTTGCCGACGGATGGCTGTCTCGGCCGTGTCGGCGAGCGTCTCAACCGCTACACCGGCCACGAGCACGCCCTAGGCGACAAGCGCTTCATCGACGACGTCAAGATCGACGGGATGCTGTTTGCCGCCCCGCGCCTCAGCGACCACCCGCGCGCTCTGGTCAAACGTATTGACCCCGCCGCGGCGCTGGCGATTCCCGGCGTGGTCCGCGTCGTCACCGCCGCCGACGTGCCCGGCGACCGCTACGTCGGGTTGATCACGCCCGACTGGCCGGTCTTCATCGCCGTGGGCGAGGAAACGCGCTATGTCGGCGACGTGCTGGCGATGGTCGTCGCGAGCGACATGGCGACCGCCCGCCGCGCGGCGGCAGCGATTCAGATCGACTACGAACTCCGCACGCCGGTCACGACGACGGACGAAGCGCTCCGGCCCGATGCGCCGAAGATTCATCCGAAAGGGAACCTGCTGTCGCGCGCCGCCCTGAAGCGCGGCGACAGTGACATAGCCTTCGCCGCCGCGGCGCATGTGATTGAGCACACGTGGCAGACGCAGTGCATCGAGCATCTCTTTCTTGAACCGGAAGCGTGTATCGCGATTCCGAAGGGAACAGGGAACAGGGAACAGGGAACAGGAAACGGGGAGCAGGATTGTAGGGTGGGCCGTGCCCACCCTACATGCAGCACGCAGCACGCAGCACTCCACTTTCTGACCCAGGGCCAGGGAATCTTCGACGACCGCCGGCAGGTCGCGAAGGTGCTCGGCTGGCCGATCGAAAAGCTCAGCGCCGAACTGGTCAGCAGCGGCGGGGCGTTCGGCGGAAAAGAGGACCTGTCGATTCAAGCGCAGACCGCGCTCTGTGCCGTGCTGGTCGATCGCCCGGTCAAGTGCGTGCTGACGCGCGAAGAGAGCATCCGCCTGCATCCGAAGCGCCACCCGGTGCGAATCTCGCTCAAGGTCGGCTGCGACGCGGATGGCCGCTTGACTGCGGTCCGAGCGCGGATTGTCGGCGACAAGGGCGCCTACGCCTCAGTGGGCGCGAAAGTGTTGGAGCGTTCGGCGGGCCATGCCATCGGGCCGTACAAGTGCGAGAACATCGACATCGAAGCCCTCGCGGTCTATACGAACAACCCGCCCAACGGCGCGATGCGCGGCTTCGGCGTGAACCAGACGGCGTTCGCCATCGAAGGCGCCCTCGACATGCTCGCCGAGCGCGTCGGCATCGACGGCTGGGAGATGCGCTGGCGCAACATTCTGCGACAAGGCGACCGCTTCTGCACCGGCCAGCGGCTCACGAAGCCATTCGGGCTGGAAAAAACGCTGCTCGCGGTGCGCGACGCCTACCGCGGGGCGAAATTTGCCGGCATCGCCTGCGGCATTAAGAACGTCGGCATCGGCAACGGCCTGCCGGAGATCGGCCGCGTGAGCCTGACGGTCGAGGACGACGGGCACGTCATGCTTCGCACGGGGCACACAGAGATGGGCCAGGGGTTGTTTACTGTCGCGATTCAGGCGGCGGTGGAGGAAACCGGTTTGCCGGCGGCCGTGTTCCGCGCCACGTGCGACACGTCCGATGCGCTCGATAGCGGCCAGACGACCGGCAGCCGTGGCACGGTGTTGACATGTCATGCGGTCATTGACGCCTGTCGGAAGTTCAGTAGCGAGTTCAGAGTAGCGAGTAGCGAGTTGAAGAGCGGTAGAGTGGGCACGGCCGGCCCGACAAACTCGCTACTCGCTACTCTGAACTCGCTACTGCCTCTCCGTGGCCGCAAGTATCTCGGTGAGTGGATCTGCTACCCCACCGACAAGTTCGGCGCCGACGTGCCCGACCCCAAGACGCACCTGACCTATGGCTTCGCCACGCAGGTTTGCATCCTGAACGACGACGGCTCGGTCAAAAAAATCGTCGCCGCGCACGATGTCGGCCGGGCGATCAACCCGACGCTGCTCGAAGGCCAGCTCGAAGGCTCGATTCACATGGGCCTCGGCTACGCCCTGACGGAAGAATTCATCCGCGAAGGCGGTCGGATCGTGACCGACGACATCAAGTCCTGCGGCGTGCTGCGGGCGCACCAGATGCCCGAGATCGAGCTGATCCTGATCGAGGAGCCGGACCCGGAGTGCCCCTTCGGCGCGCGCGGCATCGCCGAAATCGGCCTGGTGCCGACGGCGCCCGCCGTCGCCGGCGCGATCTACAAATTCGACGGCGTGCGGCGATTCACGCTGCCGATGAAGGACTCGCCGGCCGCGAAGGCGATGGGGCATCGCTACAGGTGACGCGTGTCCGCGACGACGTGTCCGACTGATTCCCGCCCAATCCGTGGGATCGACCAGCCCACGATCTGGTGCCTCGGCTGTTGATTCGATGACACGCCGGCCGGTCAGTCGCAATTTACGTCGACGCCTCTTGTAACTTGTCCCCGGTGGGTTCCGTTAGTACAATGGATATACACCGTGAGATCGGTGGAGGCCCCATGCTCAAGACGCTGACCAAGCACGGCAACAGCTACGCCCTGATCATCGATCGCGCCATCCTGGACTTGCTGAAGATCACGCCAGAGACGCCGCTGGAAGTCAGCACGGACGGCAAGACGCTGACGATCGCGCCCGCCGCCGACGCCCGCCGCCGCGAGCGGCTGGCCGCCGCCCTGGAGAAAACCAACCGGCGCTACGGACGGGCGTTGAAGAAGCTCGCGGAATAACCCGTGCCTGAGCCGAGCTTCCTCGAACTGGCTGAAGTGCTGTACATTCACGCCGATCAGATCGAGCGGTACGGCGGCATCGCATCCATCCGCGACGCCGGCCTGCTTGAGTCGGCGCTGGCGATGCCGCGGGCCGGTTTCGGCGGCGCGTGGCTTCATCATGATCTCTTCGAAATGGCCGCGGCGTATTTATTCCATATCGTGCAAAATCACCGTTTGTTGACGGCAATAAGCGCACCGGAACGACGGCCGCGCTGGTGTTCCTGGAGTTGAACGGTGTCTGGATCGACACTGACGAAGATGCCTTGGCCGAACTGGTGCTCGAAGTCGCCCAAGGCCGTGCCGACAAGGCGCGCATCGCGCAGTTTTTCCGCGCGCGCGTCGGCTGAGGCCAGACGTGGCGGATGCGGTTCCGCTCAAGATCATGAGTGACCTTCAATCAACTCTCGAAACCCTCCTCGCCGACGCCGACGCCGGCCGGCCCGCCGCCCTGTGCGTCATCCTCCGCACGCGCGGCTCCACGCCGCAGGCCCCGGGGGCGGCGATGCTCGTGCGGGCCGACATGTCCACCGTCGGCACGCTCGGCGGCGGGTGCGTCGAGGCCGAGGTCCGCAAACGGGCGTTCGAGCTGCTTCAGAAAAACAAATCGGCCACGCTCGATTTCAAGCTCGATCACGACTACGGCTGGGATGACGGGCTGATCTGCGGCGGGCGGATGATTGTGGGCGTGATGCCACTCTGTGGCACCGGTTTTCAACCGGTGCAGGCCCCGTACCACACCGATGACCCGTGCCACCCGACGAACCGTTGCCGGACGCTTCGCGACGCGGTCGCCGCCGCCCGCCGTCGCGAGCCAGCGAGTTTTCCGCTGCACGTCGAGGAGGACGGCCGCCTCGTCGAGTACCGCGTGCATCTTGAAGTCCCGCCGACGCTGCTCATTGCCGGTGCGGGGCACGTCGGACACGCCCTCGCGCGCCTGGCGCTCGAACTCGATTTCCACGTTGTCGTCATCGACGACCGCGCCGACATCCTCTCGCCGCAGCGCTTCCCCGACCCGATCGAGCGGCGCGTCAGCGACATTGCGGCGACGCTCGCGAGCTGGCCGCTGGACGCCGGCTCGTATGTCGTGATCGTGACGCGCGGCCATCAGCACGACCATCAGGCGCTCGACGCCGTCATCCGCCGCCCGGCCCGCTATCTCGGCCTGATCGGCAGCCGCCGCAAGTCGCTGATGATCCTGCGCGATCTGGAGCAGGCGGGCGTGCCCGCGGACCGCCTCGCCCGCGTGCACACGCCGATCGGCCTGGACATCGGGGCCGTCACCGTCTCCGAAATCGCCGTGAGCATCGCGGCGGAGCTGGTGAAAATGCGGCGCGAGGCGACGCCGAAACTGGTGGAGGGGCCGCTCTAGTTCTGCGTTGGCACGCCGGATGCGGTGCTCACGAGCGAGCCATCGCGAGGACGCTTCGGCATCGGGCTGAAATCAGCGGAAAAAAAGTTTGCAGTGGCTGGATTCTGGGGAATACTTCATTAATTGGCGGGGTGTCGCGGAGAGTGCTGGTAGGTCGTAGGCGGCGCGCTAGCGTCTCGCGCTTTTGTCGCGCGGCGCGGCTGCCGCCGGTTGACGGGGGCAGTGTCACTTCAGTCGGAGGCTGTCATGAGAAGGGCTGTTCCAATCATTGCCGCTGGTTTTGTGTTTATCTCGGCCGCGCTGCTGCGCGCGGATATCGTGCAATTCAAGATGGTGGACATCAACGCCACCGCCACGTCGGTCTCCCTGCCGGGCATCGGCCCTACCGGCCCCGTTTCGATCGTGCCGAACCCGGCGGGAACGGGCGGTCCGGTGGGATACCTCGATCAGGCCGCGGCCGCCGGGAAGCTCTATTGGCCGGTCCGCCTGAACGCGCCCGGCCTCGCCGGTATCGGCGTCACAGACCTCGACGCAACTCTGGTCGGCCGGCTTTTCGGCGACGCGCCGAACAACTTCATGGTCTGCTACGACATGGGCTATGTGAATGACGCCGCGCTCGGATCGATCTTGTTTTCGAACAACAACAAGATCGACATCGGCGTCGTTCAGTTCCTGGCCAACCCGCCCCCGGTGCAGGTCCCCGGGAACTTCGTCGACATCAGCGACGCTTACTACTTCACGCACGAAGAGCCGTGGCTGCGCAACGCCATGGATCTGGCGTTGGGGGATTTACAGGCGTACAACCCGGCCTTGCCGCCGATTGCGCCGAGCGTGCTGGACACATTCAAGGCCATGTACGACGCGAATCCGCAGCGCGAGCTGATTGTCTACCTGATGGACACCGGGCAGTACCTGGGTTCGAGCCTATCCGGCACGACGGTTCTGGGGACAATCCCCGAGCCGGCGACCGCGCTCCTGCTGGCGGCCGGTGCGCTGCTTCTGTGCCGCCGACGGGCTTGAGCGACTGTCTCGGGGTTGCAGCCGTAGTCCGTGGTGCGGTCGGCGCTGGGCCTTTTTGAGCAGCCTTCGCCCAGCGCCGGCGCCGCGGGGGCTGCCTGCGCGCAGATGGCGCCCGACTCCGACGGCGTTGGATGTGACGCCGGTTGCGATTCCGGCGGTTCGGAGGGGGCCGCTCGCGCGCAGGCGTCGCTCGTTTGATATACTCCGGCTGATGGGGACGCCGGCCACACCCTCGCTCGTCGCAGAATCTTTCACGGCCCGCCGCTGTCGCCGTTGGCGACGGCGCATCGGCGCGTCTGCGGCCGTGCTGCTGCTGACGCTCTTCGCGCGGCTGGTGCTCGGTGTTTACGCCGACCTGCGGATTCGTGCGACGCTGGCCGAGTATCGCACCGACGGCGAGCCGGATGACGTCATGTCCTACTTCGCGCCGAAAGGGCTCGGGGATCAGAATGCCGCGCCGCTGCTGCGTGGCTTGGAAAAAGAGATCGCGACGCTGGTCCCGAAGCTGCATCCGCCTTGCGATCCGCTCGACCAGAGCTACTCCTGGCATGAGGAAGCGCTGGAGTACGGCGATTCGTACGAGTTGCTCGCGCCCTACCTTCAGGTGCTGTTCGACGAGTCGCGCGAGCTGCGAGGCCGGTTGCGGGTTGCCTGTCGCATGCCTGAGAGCGACTGGGAACTGTCGCCGCAGGCGCCGGTGATTGACTCCTTGGACCTCGGCGCTCTTACCGCACAGCGCCGATTGGCGAAGTTCTGTCGGCTTCACGCATTCCACGCCGCGCGGCGCGGCGACTCGGCGGAAGCGATCGAGACGGTCTTCGACATCTTCGGGCTGGCGCGGCACACGCGGCAGATGTACCCGTTTCTGATTGGCGAGCTGTCGGCCGCGGCGACTGAGTCTCTGGGAATCCGGACGCTGGAGGAGATCACGCCGCTGCTGCAAATTTCCGACGGAGCGGATTCTGAAGGCGGCCCGCGTGCGGTCAGTCGCGAGACAATCGAGCTGCTGATTGATCACCTGCTGGATGTCGAGCCGTCGCGGCGAAATTGGGAAGTTGCACTGCACGCGGAGGCGCTCTCGATGGTTGATCTGGCGCAATACTTCCGCCGGGGCGGCACCGTCATTGTCGGAATGCAGTTCCCGCCCACGACCGGATTCACGCCCCTCGATGCTTCGGTTGCGTGGTGTATGTCTCCGATTCATGCACTGGACGCGCTACGCGACGCCCAGGAGATTCGGAAATCGCGACCGGCCTTGGACGATCTGACCTATTCGGCGGCGGTCGCGCTGCTGAGCGACGAAGCGCCCGTCGGCGCGCTGCAACTCGCGTCGCATCAACTCGATTCACAGCAGAAGGCGCCGGTTTGGATCGAATATCGCTATCGCGCCGACGACCGCATGGCGGCTATCGCGCTGGCGATGCGCTTGTTTGAGCACGACCACGGCCGGCGGCCGGCGTCGCTCGACGTACTTGTTCCGGACTACCTTTCTGCGCTGCCGCTCGATCCGTTTCGTGATGCGCCGCTGGTGTATGTCGCCGATCCGGAGTGCCTGCATCTCTATTGCGTTGACGAGGACGAGGTCGACAATGGCGGCGCCTATTCACGAAAGCGTGATTTCAAAAAGAGCTGTGCCGACCGCGCATTTTTTCTCAACGGCGACCGACCGCGAGATTCGATGCCGCCCGACTACTGGATTCGCAAGCTCGACCAGCTCGTCGGCCCGCCGGGGCGGAACCCGGATGAAGCGCCGGCCTGCGATCCCGCGGAGGACTGACACGAGTGTCCGGTCGCGCGCGAGTCATTTCGTGGGGAGCATCGGCGTCC
The DNA here is from genome assembly GCA_007859745.1 of Phycisphaerae bacterium RAS1. Taxonomy (NCBI): domain Bacteria; kingdom Pseudomonadati; phylum Planctomycetota; class Phycisphaerae; species Phycisphaerae bacterium RAS1. The sequence continues at coordinate 203,660 of SMLU01000002.1, forward strand.
CGCCGGTGCGCACCGGCGGGACGCCGATGCCTCCCGGAGCAGCGTACAGCACGATTCACTATGAGCGCCTAACAGAACCCGCCACGGAAGCGGCGGGCGAGCAGGCCCCGCACTTCCGTGCGGGGTCCTGACAGGAGTTCTATGACGTGCTGACGATCATCAGCCCCCAGTAGAAAACGAGCAACGGCACGATGATCAACCACAGCGCGAGGGTCCCCGCCCACGCGGCCAGCGTCCCCAGCCCGACGCCGAACCCGGCAAGACGCCGGCCGTAAAGCGACGCGGCCACCGCCACGCGCGCCGCCCAGAAAAGAAACAGCGGCACAAGGCCATTCGCGAGCAAGATTTCGACCTGTGCGTCGCTCATTGGACTGCCGGCGACGGCCGTGGAGAATGCGGTGCTTGCCAGTGCAACCACCCCGATCAGGCCCAGTGCCAGCGGCGCGCAAGCGTACCGCCCCAGCGCAATCCGCCGACGGCGAATCTCCTCTTCGCTCCCGCCGAGTGCGAACAGCCCGCTGCCGACGCTGGTCAGCGACTCATGGGCCATCAGTGCGCACACGACCCACGGCGCCAGCAGCCACCATTCGGCATGCTCAACGAGGCTACGCAGATCGTCCCAGGAAGCAAGCGCCGCCCAGATGAGCGACACGGGTATCGGCAACGCCAGACCGGCGGTGACGAGCCGAAAACGCGCCGCGCTGCGCTCGTCGACCGGGACGGCAACGTGGCGACAGAATCGCCGCGTCCTGAACATGACTTGCAGAGCCGTGCCGACGTAAGCACGAACCCGCCCGATCGCTCGCCGCTGCTCCCACACCGGCGGCGCGGCGGCCAGCCCGGCCACGTCGAGTCCGCACTCCGGGCAGCGCGGGCCGACTCCGCCGCGCAGGTCGTAGCCACAGTCAGGACAGATCGGGCCGGGTGGTGGTTCTCTCATTGTGTACATCCCATTGCGGCGCGATGCGGCGATGCCCCGCAAGGTCAGACGAAGCGTGGATTGTATGTAGCGCGCGCGGCGCCGGCGACCGTCTGAATGGCGAGTTTGGTCGGGCGCGAGCAGTTCAAGAACGTCAATCGAGTCAGGCTTCCGCGAATCTTGAACACTTCTCCCAGGAGGGCTTGCGCGATTGAGGTTGCAAGAAAACGCACATCGGCGAAGTCGAGAACGACCTGATCACCCTGTTGAACTGCGGGCAACAGTTTTGTGTGACGAAGCTCATGCGTTTGTTGAAGGCTGTCCTGAACGGGGGCGATCTGCAATCGCAGAGCGTCGCTCGGGAATTCGGCCGCGCCGTCGATGAAATCCAGGCCGACCGTCGAAGGTTCTCGCTGCACTTCGCGTGCGAGAGCGTGGCAGACCTCGAGCAAGTCCTCCAGCGTCGTGACCGTCGTGGCTGGCAGCGTAAGCGAGACAAGCGTGCCCGCCCAATTGCGAATCTGCTTGAAGTAGCGCTCCGGGCCGTTCGATTCGGACGCGACCCACACCAGCATTCCCTCGCCCGACGCAACGCAGAAGCCGCCGCCGGCGCGCCAGCACATCTCCTTCGAAAAGAAGAGGCCCAGACCGAGATTCTCGGATTGGGCGTAGGGTCCACTGGGCCGCGCCCCGCTTGTGTGCGGCAGCACCGACAGACGCAGCGCCTCAAGGTCGGTCGCGATTTCCGGGTAGAGCGCGCCGATCGAGTTTCGCACGCCACGGCCGGTATCGCAGACGGCGATGCGCAGAAAGCCGGCGTCGAGTTTCGCGGCGCACGCGGCGCCGATGGGTGAGGAGGAATGTTGAACGACGTTGCGGCCAATCTCTCGAACCAGATAGTGAACCAGATCGCCCAGGTCGGTGCGTTCCAGCGTCGGGTGGGAGGCCACACCGTGGGCGAACTCGACTACGTCAGCCTCCGTGCGAACTTCAACGACTTCACGCTCATTCGGAAATGTCGTGTGAGATTTGTCAGCGCGACTCACCTGCATTCCAATCTGCCGGAAGAACTCGTCTCCTTGTGATGACGCCTCACATACAAGCACTGCCAACTGCCAGGGTTCGAAAATTCTGATATTCGCGAGCTTTCTAGTTTCCAAGATGTCCGCGCCGATTGGCCAGGGGCGTGTCAGCGGCGTCCAGAAGAGGCGCTCCTGCGCCGATATCTCATCGGGCTTCTCTGCAGAATCGTTCATGCAACCGACCTACCGCCCCTTCGCAAAAAACGCCTTGATGCTGTCGTAGATGTCGTCCTTCGTATTCACCCGCGACGTCACCATGTTCTCCACGTCGTTCAGATGCTCGCGAAGCACGTTGATGAAATTCCCGCTGCCATAGGCGCTGGCCACCTGGCAGTAACCGAACTGGTTCGAGCGCGGAATCAGGTGCTCTCGCAGCAGCTTGCAGCACTCGCGGCTGTCGGACTCGCTGCTGTTGTCGCCGTCGGAAAAGTGAAACAGGTACGTGTTCCACTCGTCGGGCGGATAGTGCTTCTCCAGCAGGTCCTTGCAACAGCGGAAGGCGCTGCTGATCTTCGTGCCGCCGTCTTCGCGCAGGCGGAAAAACGTCTCGCGGTCCACTTCCTTGGCGTTCACGTCGTGGACGATGAAGCGGCTCTCGATGCCCTCGTAGTTCCGCCGCAGCCAGGCGTCGATCCAGAAGGCCTCCAGCCGCACCAGCTCCTTCTGCTCGTGCCCCATCGAGCCGGAAACGTCCATCATGTAAACGATGATGGCGTTGCTCTGCGGCTTGCGCACCGGCTTCCACGAGCGGTACATCTTGTCGGTGCGCTCGAAGATGATGATCGGGTTATCCGCGTCGTAGATGCCGGTCATGATCATGCGCCGCAGCGCCCGGCGGAACGTGCGCTTGAAGTGCCGCAGGCTCTCCGGGCCGGTCTGGCGGATGCTGCTGTAGCGGTCCTTGGTGGCGGTGATGTTGTGGTGGCCCTTGGGCAGGATGCGCGGCAGGCGCAGCTCTTCGCCGAGGATGTCGGCCAGCTCGTCGAGCGTGATCTCGACTTCGAGCATGTGCTTGCCGGGTTCGTTGCCGCCGGGGCCTTTGCCGCTGTCGTCGCCGTCGACCGGCTGGCCGGGCTGTCCGTCGCCCTGCCCGACGCCGCCGTCGCTGTTGTCGCCGTAGCGGAAGTGGGGCAGGTCGATGCCGCGGATGGGGATGCTGATGAGGTTCTTGCCCTCTTTTCCGATCAGCTCGCCGCGGGTGAGGAACTTGCGCAGGTCGTCGCGGATTTTGCCCTTGACGATCTGGCGGAAGCGCTGGTGGTCTTTTTCGATCTTCTGAACCATCTCAACCTTATCTTACGCGCAGACTTCGCATTAGTGCTATCGGCACACTCGCCTGGAGGTATCGGGTTCGGTTTGCTGGTAGTACCGGCCTTCGCTGGCTTGTGGTATCGGCTTCCAGCCGGTGCAGTTGTTTTCCCCGGCTTCCAGCCGGATGGGCAGTCCCGGTCGATTGCTCCCTGGAGATGTCAGAACTCCGGCTGGAAGCCGGAAGAAACAGCGTGACCGGCTGGAAGCCGATCCCACAGCTTACGCAAGTCGGGCGATGACGGTCTTTGAAAACGCCGGATCGCCGGCGAAATCAACGGGCAGCGACGGGCGATCCAGTATTTCGCACTTTCGCCCGGCGGTGGCTCGTCGAATCGTGTTCTCCAGTCGTGCGAGCGTCGTCGGCCGATGATTCACCGCGATGAGCATGACTCCGCCCGGCGACAGCCGATCGACCGTTTCGGCGACCAGCCGGTCGAGGTCTTCGGTCAGCGCGAACGGCCGCGGCGCGTCCTTTTGCCGGCCGAAGGTGGGAGGATCGACGACGGCGAGGTCGTAGAAGCGCTCCTGGCGCTTCGCCCGGCGGAGAAACGAAAAAACGTCGTCGCAGAAGAAGCGGTGCGAATCGAGTGCCAACCTGTTGGCCGCGAAGTTGCGTTTGCCCCACTCCAGGTACTTTTTGGAGGCATCGACGTTGTCCGTCGCCGCCGCCCCGCCCAGCGCCGCCGCGACCGAAAAGCCGCACGTGTACGCGAACAAGTTCAAGACGCGCTTTCCGGCTGATGACTCGCGCACGCGGCGGCGGCTGTCGCGATGTTCGAGGAACAGGCCGACCGAGTAGCCATCGTAGGGGCGGATAAGAAAGCGGACGCCGTTCTCGACGATCGAAAACTCGGGTTCGACCGGTTGGCCGATCCAGGGCTGCGGATCGTTGTGCAACTTTTCGAGTTGGCGGAGGGCGGTGTTTCGGTCGGTGGGAAAGACCTTCTGATAGACCGCCCGCGCGCCGAGTTGGGTGCAGAGTCGCTCGCACGCGTTTCGCACGTCGCTTTCGTCGGCCTGAAGCTGGCCGTCGTGAAGCTGGGCGATGAGGACGGGGCCGAATTTTTCGATGACGAGTCCGGGGACGCCGTCGGCCTGGCCGTGGAAAAGACGCAGGGCGGCGTTCGCGCTCTGCGGCAGTGCGGTCCGCCGCTCGACGGCCGCGGCGATTTCCGCGTCGAGTGTGTTCTTCACGAGTCTCGCTTCGCCGAATGCGCTGGACATCTGCCCGAACTCTTTCGACTGAGCGGCGCGAACGACGACACGTTACACTATTCCCATTGGGTGATCGTAACGTCCCGAACGGCAACGCATTTTCGCCGACAAACGAGAATCCTGCTTGGCACTGATCCGATCGCCGTGGGCGCGACAATTCGATTCGCTTGTGGATCGCGCCCAGAGCGATCTCCTGATTTCATCGCCTTACATCAGCTCTGGGGCCTGCGATCGCTTGGTCGCCGGCATAGACCGACGCGGCCGTAGCTCGACTTTGCGTGTCACGATCGTAACGGATCTTTCGCTTGACAATCTTGTTCGGCGGGTGACCGACATCGCGGCGCTTATCCGAGTCTCCAACGCCGTGCCGCACACGCAGGTTCGCTTCATCCCTACACTTCACGCGAAAGCGTACGTCGCTGATGTTCAAGAAGCGATCGTGACGTCCGCGAACATGACCGACGCCGGGCTCTTTCGCAACCTTGAGTATGGCGTCTACTTCGACGATCCGACACTCGTCCGTCAGATCCGACACGATATTGAGGGCTACGGTCATCTTGGTCCGAGGGTACCGCTTGCGACGCTTGACCAACTCGCAGAAGCCGCTGGAAAGGTCGAAGTCGAACAGCGCGTTGTTAACGACTCCGCCGCGAAGGCAGCCAGGGCGGCGCTGCGGCGACTATTGACGAATGCTGACGACCTCGTGCTCGCCGCCCGCACCGCGGGCCGAAGCCTGACGGCGATCCTGGAAGACACGGTTTTGTATCTGCTCAAGAAAAGTCCGCTCCCAACCACCGAGATTCACGCACGCGTGCAGCAAATCCACCCCGATCTCTGCGACGATTCGGTTCACCGCATGATCGCCGGACGCAGCTATGGCAAGCGCTGGAAACACTCCGTACGAACGGCCCAATCGCACCTGAAGGAACGCGGCTTCGCCGTGCTTCGCGACGGGCTGTGGACGCTCGCCCCCGGCTGGCAATCCGACCGCGCCGTTCCTATCATTCCGCCCGATGAATGACCTCGGCCTCCATACCCTCCTCCACCGCTGCGAGCACGTCTACACCGACAAGGAGCTCGCCCATAAACTCGAGCGCGCCGCGCGTGACAAACGCCAGCTCCGCGTCAAGCTCGGCATGGACCCGACCGCGCCGGACATCCACCTGGGTCACTGCGTCGTCCTGCGGAAAATGCGGCAGTTCCAGGACCTGGGCCACAAGGCCGTGCTCATCATCGGCGATTTCACCGCCCGCATCGGCGACCCCACCGGGCGCAGCAAGACTCGGCCGGTTCTCAGCGAAGAAGAAATCCGCCGCAACGCCGACACGTACCTGCAGCAAGCCGGGCGTGTGCTCGACATGTCGCCGGACAGGCTCGAAGTGCGCTGGAACTCCGAGTGGCTGGCGCCGATGAAGTTCGACGACGTGCTGCGGCTCGCCGGCCGCATGACCGTCGGACAGATGCTGAAGCGAGAGGACTTTCGCAAGCGCTACGAGAACGAGACGCCCATCAGCATCCACGAGCTGCTCTATCCGCTGGTGCAGGGCTGGGACTCGGTCAACATCAAGGCCGACGTGGAGCTGGGCGGCACCGACCAGACCTACAACAACCTCGTCGGGCGCGAATTGCAGGCCGGCGCCGGCCAGGAGCCGCAGATCGTCATGGTCATGCCCATCCTGCGCGGCGCCGACGGCGTCAAGAAAATGTCCAAGTCGCTGGGCAACTACATTGGTGTCAGCGAGCCGCCGGGGCAGATTTACGGAAAAACGATGAGCATCCCGGACGACCTGATGCCGGAGTGGTTCACGCTGGCCACGACGCTGCCCGAAAGCCGCTGGAAGGCGGCGATCGCGGATCATCCGAAGAAAGCCAAGGACCTGCTGGCCCGCTCGATCGGCGAAGCGTTCTATTCGCGCGACGAGATGACCGCGGCGGCGGCTTGGTGGGAGAGTCACTTCGGAAAAAGCCGCGTGAGCGAGGCGGTCGTCGTGATGGTGCCGGCCGAGGAAATGGTGGAAGGCGCGGTGGCGGTCTGGAAGCTCGCCTGGCTGGCGCACGACCGCGAGCTGAGTCGAGGTGAAGCCAAGCGCATGGTCGAAGGGGGCGCGTTCGAATTCGACGGCAGGAAGATCACCGATCCCAATGCGCTTGTGACGCCGGCGGCTGGCGTCCAATTCCGCGCTGGCCGGCACCGCAAGGGCGAGCGTGTCAAACAGCCGCTGATCGCGGTGATCAGCTCCGAGCCGCAAGCGTGAGGGAGCGGTGAGCAACGGCGAGCGAACGGCGCTCGCAATCGCTGCTGAATGAACGTGCGCGAGGCGGCGCGCCCTGTCAGAACGCGAAGCGCAAGCGAGCGCCATCGTGCGCAGGCGCTCGCTTGCGCTTCGCGTTCTGACACAGGGTGCCGTTTCGCGCGCGGTCGCCGGCACCCAGCGTCCAATAACCAAGCAGCCCATTTGATTTGCTGTCGTCTCGTCCCCCTGATTTGGTTTCGATCGCCCGCGGGCTTAGAATTTCGTGTGAGCTGGGAATCTCCCAAAGGCGAATCGCGACCCTCTACACCCGTTCGGGCAGACACATGACACGCTCTCTCTTTCCATGCGCTCCGGCGTTTTTTCTGGTCTCATTGGCAATCAGCGGAGTCGCCCATGCGGCCAACCCCGCCGTTGCCTGGCGAAACGCGGGACTTTCGGCCCCACCGCCGGTCTCGTTCGATGCGGCGGCGGAGCTGCAGGCGCTCGCGGGCCGCCCCGACGCCCGTCACGTGGTGATTCAATTCGCGGACACCGCGACCACCGCGGACCGACAGGCCCTGGCGAGCGGCGGCGTGCAACTGCTGAGCTATCTGGGGCATGGCGCCTACTTCGCGTCGCTGGACGCCGCCGCGCTGAATGCCGCGGCGCTGCCGGCGACCGTTCGGATCACCGGTGCTCAGCCGATTCAGCGCGACTGGAAGCTGCACCCTGAACTCGCCGGCGGGCGCTATCCGGCGTACACGCTGGTGGCCGACGGCTCGCAAACGCGCGTCGCGGTCTACATCAAGTTTCATCGCGACGTGCCGATCGTCCCGGACGGCGTGTTGCAGGCGGCGGAACTGGGTGTGCTGGTGCGCGACGAGGTCTACTCGGTCAACACGCTGGTGGCCGAGGCGCCGATCGACGCGATCGACGCGCTGGCCGACCTCGACGGCGTGCAGTGGATCGAGCTGGCGCTGCCGCAGCTCAGCGAAATGAACAACGAGAATCGCGTCATCACGCAGACCAACATCGTGCAGGCGGCGCCCTACAGTCTCGACGGCGCCGGCGTTCAGGTGCTGATCTACGACGCCGGCGACGCCGACGACAACCACCCGGACTTCGCCGGCCGCATGATCAGCGGTTTCGACACGAACATCATCACGCACGCCACGCACGTCGCCGGCACCGTCGGCGGCAGCGGCGCCAACAGCGGCGGCAACTATCGCGGCATGGCGCCGGGATGCGACCTGATCTCGTACGGGTTCCAGTACAACGGCAGCGGCACGTTTCTCTACACCAATCCCGGCGATATCGAAGGCGACTATGCCGCCGCCATCATCGGTTTTGGCGCCGACATTTCAAACAACTCGATCGGCACGAACACCTGCGCGAACGGCTTTCCCTGCGCGATCACCGGCGACTACGGCATTACCGACGAACTGATCGACGAGATCGTCCGCGGCAGCCTGGGCGGGAGTCCGTTCCGGATCGTCTGGGCCAACGGCAACGAGCGCGGCTGCAGCCGCTGCCGCAACCAGGGCGTCCACACGCCGGAAGGCTATCATTCGACCGCTCCGCCGGCGTGCGCCAAGAACCACATCACGGTCGGCGCGATGAACGCCAACAACGACTCGGTCACGAGCTTTACGAGCTTCGGCCCGACGGACGACGGCCGGCTCAAGCCCGACATTTCCGCCCCCGGTTGCCAGTCCAGCGCTGATTTCGGCGTGACGTCGTGCGTTCCCGGCGGCGGCTACGGCGTGCTGTGCGGGACATCCATGGCGTCGCCGACGGCCTGCGGCATGTCGGCTTTGCTCCTGCAGGATTTCCGGGCGCAGTTCCCAGGACGGCCTGATCCGCGCAATTCGACGCTCAAGATTCTGCTCGCGCAGACGGCGGCCGACATTCAACAGCCCGGACCGGACTACAGGACCGGCTACGGCTCGATTCGCATTCGGGACGCCGTCGATTTTCTGCGGCTGGATCAGTTCGCTGAAGACGATGTGTCCCACGGCCAGGCGGCGACGCGGCTGATCTTCGTGTACCCCGGCTCGGCGACGCTCAAGCTGATGATCGCATGGGACGACGTTCCGGGTACGCCGAACATCGTGCCGAGCCTGGTCAACGATCTTGATCTGATCGTTACCGATCCCGACGGCGTGCGGCACTACCCGTGGACGCTTGATCCGGCCAATCCGGGCGGGAACGCGGTGCGGACGGCGGCCGATCACGTAAACAACATCGAGCAGGTCTTTGTTCAGAATCCGCTGTCGGGGCTCTGGACCGTGCAGGTGTTCGGATACAACGTGCCCGAAGGGCCGCAGGTCTATTCGTTCTGCTCGTCGTCGGCCGCGTCGCGCGACTGCGACGGAAACGGAACGCCCGACGAGGAGCAGATCCTCGCCAACCCGGAGCTTGACTGCAATCACAACGTGGTGCTCGACCTTTGCGAGCCGGACTGCGACGACGACGGCCTGATCGACGAGTGCGAGATCAGCCAGGGCCTGGTCACCGACTGCAACGCCAACGCCTTGCCCGACGACTGCGAGACGTACCGCGACTGCAACTCCAACGGCGTGTACGACGCGTGCGACATTTCCAGCGGCGTGAGCCAGGACTGCAACAGCAACGGAATCCCCGACGAGTGCCTCGCGGGTGAGACCGACTGCAACAATAACGGGCAGCCAGACGAGTGCGACGTGGCGCAGGGTCTCGAAACGGATTGCGACGGCAACCTGGTCATCGACTACTGCGAATTCCGCGACTGCAATGGAAATGGCCTGCACGACGGCTGCGACATCGTGAACGGCCTGGAGGCGGACTGCAACGGAAACCTCATCCCCGACGGCTGCGAGGCCGGGCGGACGATCTACGTGGATGACGACGCCCCCGGCGACCCGGCGCCCGGCAATCCGAACATCGGCGATCCGCTCGCCGACGGCTCGCCGGAGCATCCGTACGACGCGCTGCAGACGGCGTTCGCTTCGTCCGCCTGCCTCGACACGGTGATCGTGGCCGACGGCGTCTACACCACGCCTGGGCCGGCCGGCTTCAATTTCGACGGCCGCAAGCTGATCCTGCGCAGCGCGAGCGGCCCGGCGAACTGCATCATCGACGCCCAGTTGGCGGGGCGCTGCTTCTCGTTTGAGAACGGCGAGACCGACCAGACCGTGGTGGATGGCTTCACCATCCGCAACGGAAACGCGGGCGTGGGCGGTGCGATCACCTGCACCTACGGCGCCTCCCCGACCATTCGGAACTGCGTATTTCAGAGCAATTCGTCGGCCGCCAGCAGCGGCGTCGTCAACTGTTTCTCCAGCGCGTCGCCCCTATTTGAGAACTGCCATTTCACCGGCAATTCGTCGCCCACGTGTGCCGGCGTCTTCTCCAACAACAGCAGTCCGACGCTGCGAAGCTGCACGTTTGAGAGCGGCGCCGGGCGGGCGCTGTATGTGCTCGGCGGCGCGCCGCTGATCGAGAGCTGCCTGGTCCGCGGCCACGGCGTCAGCGGCGCCAACAACCCCGGCGGCGCGGCCTACATCAGCGGGGGCGCCAACGCCACCCTGCGAGACTGCGGCTTCATCGGCAATTCCGCCACCAGCGGCGGCGGGGCGCTCTTCGCCGCCGGCGGGAACATTCTCCTGCGGCATTGCACGTTTACCGCCAACGCCGGCGGCTCACGCGGCGGCGCGGTGTTCCTCCTGGGCGCGACGATCTCTCTTGACCACAGCATCCTGTGGGGCAATACGGCGACGCTCGGCGCCCAGGCCGACCTGCTGGCCGGCGCGACGCTGAACGTCCGCTACTGCGACGTGCAGGGCGGGCAGGCGGCGGTTTCCAGCGATGGCTCTCCGGTCAACTGGAACGCCGCAAACATCGAGACTGATCCAGCCTTCGCCGCCGCCGCTTCGCACGCGCTGGCGCCCGATTCGCCCTGCATCAACGCCGGCGACCCGCTCTTTATCGCCGCGCCGGGCGAGACCGACCTTGACGGCGAGGCGCGCGAGCTGGGCAACCGCGTGGACATCGGCGCCGACGAGTTCGGCGTCTTCGTCTTCGGCGACATGAACTGCGACGGCGTATTGAACGTGATGGATATCAACGCGTTTGTGCTGGCGATCTTCGACGGCGCGGCGTACGCGGCGGAGTTCCCCGAGTGCGGCGCGATCCTGGCCGACCTCGACGGCGACGGCTCAGCCGGCGTGCTGGATATCAACCCGTTCGTGGAAGCGCTGCTGGACGCGATTCGGTGAGAGCGCAGCACGGCGCGTCGTCGCGCTTCTGTGCTGCGGGATTTGGGTGTTGCGGGATTGGGGTGGGACGGGATTTGGGTGGGACGGGCGTCTCGCCCGTCCCCGCGGTTTGACGAACGGGCAAGGTGCCCGTTCCACCCGAAGAAACTCACTGGCTCTTGCGCCCGGTCCGCCGGGCTGGTTGACTGCTCTCAACTCCGGCCCAGCACCTCGGCGATGAAGCAGACGTTGTCGGAAACCACCAGCAGCGCGACCAGCGCCGTCGCGAACAGCAGGATGCGCGGTGCGGCGATCAGGCCGTGCGCGAATATGGCGAGCGTACAGAACGTGTAGGTGCACGAAAACAGAAACACGTGGTTGTTGCCGTAGAACAAATGGAGCACGGCGCTGAACGCGAGGCACGCCGCCGCCGCGCGGAATGTCGGGCGGCGGTAGTGCGCGTGCCGGAGAATCCGGATGAGAAGAGCAAGCGCGAGCGTCCACGCTCCGCCGAGCGCCAGCCGTTGCAGCGGCGTGAAATAGCTCCCCATGCGCACGCCCCGGCGGCCCAGATTGTCCCGCTCAATGCGGATCGACGGCCCGACCAGGCTCTCGGCGGCGATGGCGCGGGCGACGTTGAACGTGGTGGCGGCGGGATTCCGCAGAGTGGCGGTCGTCACATAGCCTTCTTCCGCGTGCATTGCGGCGGGTGAGCCGGCCGGCGCGAGGTCGCTGCTGACTCCGTGCTGGAGCGCCAACCCCGCGACGCCGCAGAGCAGAAGTGTCGCCGCCCAGCGGGCTGCGCGGCGGCGGCGCCTGTCGCGCAGCGGCGGCACACAGATCAGGGCGGTGACCAGATGCGTGGCTGTGGCTCCGATAGCCAACAGCGCCGCCGGCGCGGCCCAGCGGAGCGGAATCACCGGGCACCGGCCTGTCGCCGGCAGCGGGCCAGAGTGGAGGACCGGCCTCCGGCCGGTCTGTCGTATTCGTCCCGGAGCGGAGAGACCGGCCAGAGGCCGGTCCCCCAGATTGGCCCGCATCGCGACCGCAACCAGAAGGTGCAGGGCGACTAGCCCCGCCGCGGACATGGCGTAGGTTTCGGGGACCGAGCCGAAGAGAAGGTGCGCGGGCGTCATGGCGAGCGTGGCGGCCAGCCCAAACGCGACGTCGCAACGGCCGAGGATCAGGCGGAAGTACTGCATCGCCAGAGCAGCGGCCAGGCCGGCAAAGAAGGCGCTGACGAACACCGACGCGGCCGCCGGGGAGAGCAGCCGCATTGCCGGCCGGCAGATCGCGGAGGCGATCAACGCAAAGAGCGGGTGCTTGTAGACGGCGGCGTCGATGGTGACGGCGCCGGACTGCATCAGCGACATGTAGCGCGGCGGGTCGGCGAAGAAGAGCGTGTCGTATTCGTCGAAGGCGCGACGGTCGGCGAGTTGCGATCCGAGCCAGAGGCAGCCGGCGGTCACAGCGGCGAACAGGCCGAGTGTCGCTAGCGTCCAGGCCGCGTGCCGGCGGCCTGCGGCGGCGAGTCGTGGCAGATCGCGGCGGATCCAGGCGAGCGCCCACGCCGCGAGTTGGGGAATCGCGGCGGCGGAAAGAAACGCGCCGGCGGCCGGCGTCACGCGGCGCAGCGCCGCGGCGCTCGATTGAGTTTGCGTGAACTGGGACACGAGACAGATAGCCGCGAGCAGAGCCGTCGCCCCCGCGGCAACCAGCATGGCGAATCGGATAATCCGGCGGCTGCGGCGGAACGCGAATGCGAGCAGGAGCGAGAGCGCCCAGAGCGAGAGCAGGTTGGCGACGTATGACCCGGACATCAGTTCCTGCTAGATCGTCGGGCAGCATCCGCGTCCCGCCACTGTGCACCGGCGGGACGCCGATGCTCCCCACCCGTAAGCGAAGCGGCAGAATTGTGCATTCGATCCCTGTCGAACGCAGATGTTCGGCCTTACCGAGCCCGCGTGGCCCACGCCGTGCCGATGACGGCCGTAATCGGTCGCAGCTTCTGCGTCGTCGGGTCAGCCTGAACGCCGAAGTTCTCCAGCGCGGTCGCACCGAGCAGGAAGAGCGACTGTGGCGGACCGAAGACGATCAGGCAGGTGATGGTCTCCGCGAGACCGTCGATCGTAAAGGCGGCTTCGCCGACGAGCCGGCGGTCCTTCTTTCCGTCGGCGAACACGAAGTCGCGCGTGAACTTCGGCACGATGCCGATCGCGTGCAGGCGGTCTTCGGGTGCAAAGCTGTAGAGCGCCCCTGTATCGACCCAGAAAGGCTCCGTGAACAAACGCTCCGGTGCGAGCGGGTTGGCAATGCTGACCTTGGCTTGGAACATACCCATAACTACATCATACCGGCCGGGCAGCCAGTATCCGAGCCGCGACTCTTTCCGAGCCGCGACCGCAAGGGAGTGGTTCTTCTCTGTCCGAACCGCGCGCGTAAGCAAGCGGTTCTTCCAGAACCGCTCCCTCACGGTCGCGGCTCGGAAAATGCACGGTCGCGGCTCGGAAAATGCACGGTCGCGGCTCGGAAAATGCACGGTCGCGGCTCGGAAACACCTAAGAATCGCGGCTTGGAACACGCGAGCCTCTCCCAGGCTGGCTCGGGCGACTACTCACATCACGCCGAGCACCTGTTTCGCCAGGTTCGGCGGCATCGGCTCGTAGCGCAGCGGCTCCATCGAGTAGGACGCGCGGCCCTGCGAAAGCGAGCGGACCGCCGTCACATAGCCGAACATGGTTGAAAGCGGGGCTTCGGCGTCGATGACGTGGTTCTTGCCGCGCATGCCGGTGTTGGTGATCGTCGCCCGCCGCGTCATCAGGTCGCCGTTGATCGGGCCGAAATATTCGTCGGGCGTCACGACCTCGACCTTCATGATCGGTTCAAGCAGCACCGGTCCGGCCGCCTCGACGGCTTTTTGCACCGCCATGCCCGCCGCGGACTCAAACGCGATTTCGGAGGAATCGCTCGAGTGCTCCTCGGCGTCCAGCAGAGTCGCCCGCACGTTGATCAGCGGATAACCGCCCAGCGCCCCGCTGCGGGCCGCGTCGCGGGCGCCTTGGCGAATCGCCGGCAGGTACGCCGGGTTGATCTTGCCGTCGGGCAGACGGCTGTCGAACGAGAAATTCTCGTGTCCCGGCAGGGGGGTGAACGGCTCGACGCGCATTTTCACCACGGCGAACTGCCCTTTGCCGGCGGTGGTCTGCCGCACCAATTTCCCTTCCGCTTCCGACGCGCGCGTGATCGTCTCGCGATACGCGACGCGCGGCTTGCCGGGCTTCACCGGCACGCCCATGTCGCGCTCCAGCCGGTGGCACATCACTTCCAGGTGCAGCTCGCCCATGCCGGAAATCAGCGTCTGGCCGGTCTCGGCGTCGGCGCGGTAATCGAACGTCGGGTCGCTGCGGCTGAGCATCTGAAGCGCGTGCAACAGCTTGTCCCGATCGGCCGAGCTTTTCGGTTCGATCGACAGGCTGATGACCGTTTCGGGGAATTCGATGCGTTCGAGCAACACGCCGCCGTGCGTGTCGGTGAGCGTGTCGCCGGTGAGCGTTTCTTTCAGGCCGATGGCGGCGACGATGTCGCCGCAGAGAGCGTGGTCGATCTGTTCGCGGCGCTTGGCGAACATGCGGAAGAGCCGCGGCACGTTTTCCTTCTTGTTGCGGCCGACGTTCAGCACGCGGGCGCCGGCTTTCAGCACGCCCGAATAGACGCGGATGAAGTGCAGGTCGCTGTGCGCATCGGCGACGATCTTGAACACCAGCGCCGCCAGCGGCTCCTCCGGCGAGCATTTGCGGTGGATCAGCTTGTCGGGTTTCTGCGGGTCGTGCGCGGCCACCGGCGGAATGTCGAGCGGCGACGGCAGGTAGTCGCACACCGCGTCGAGCACGGGTTGCACGGCCATGAATTTCAGCGACGAGCCGCACAGCACGAGCTGGCAATGCAGGCCGATCACGCCTTTTCGCAAGGCGGCGCGCAGCTCGGCTTCGCCCGGCGGCTGGCCTTCAATGTACTTGCCCATCAGGGCGTCGTCGAGCTCGGCGGCTTTTTCTTCCAGGATGTGCCGGTACTTCTCAGCGTCCGCGAGAAACGCCTCGGGAATTTCGGTGGTCTCGAACTTGCTGCCGTCGCCGGTGGTCGGATAGTGCAGGGCCTTCATCCGCACGAGGTCGATCACGCCGCGGAATTCGCTCTCCTGGCCCATGGGGATTTGGATGGCGACCGGGTTGGCCCCGAGCCGCTCGACGATCGAGCGTAGCGAGCCGTAATAATCAGCCCCGATCTTGTCCATCTTGTTCAGAAAGCAGACGCGCGGGACGCGATATTTCTCGGCCTGCCGCCAGACGGTTTCGCTCTGCGCCTCGACGCCCTCCTTGGCGTCGAACACGACCACCGCGCCGTCCAGCACGCGCATGCTGCGCTCCACCTCGGCGGTGAAATCGACGTGGCCGGGGGTGTCGATCAGGTTGATGCGGCAGTCGCGCCATTCGAGCGAGACGGCGGCGGAGTAGATCGTGATGCCGCGCTGCTGCTCTTCAACGTCGAAGTCGGTCGTGGTCGTGCCGTCGTCGACGTTCCCCATCTTGTGGATCATGCCGCTGTAATACAGCACGCGTTCCGTGGTGGTGGTCTTGCCGGCGTCGATGTGCGCGGCGATGCCGATGTTTCGTATCTTGGATAAGTCGTCCACGGGTGGGTCGCGCCCTGCTGTCGGAACATCACCCGCGGCGTCCGGCGGCGGGATCGATTCGCAGGCCTGGAATTTCGCGTGAATATATCGGGCGGAGGGGGCGAGCGGTACTCCGCTGGACTGCGAGGGTCGCAAAGGCCGTCACCAGGCGCGTTCGCCCGCGCGACCGGCGAGTCTGTCCGAACCCGCCGCGCCAAGCGGCGGGGTGACGATCTCAAGCGGGCGGCACCGGCGAGACGCCGATGCTCCCGGCAGTTTTCATTCAAACTGCGTCATTCGACGCAACTGTGCCAGCCGATCGGCGACCGCTGCCGGCGTCGCCGCGACGCTGGCTTCGACCGAGAACGACTCGATGACGAACGACGCCACTACCGAGCCGCGGGCCATCGCCGAGCGGAGAGCCGCCGCGTCCGTCCGCTGCTGCGCCGCGAGGCAGCCCATCATCGCCCCGGCGAAGCTGTCGCCGCAGCCGGTCGGGTCCAGCACCGTTTCGGTCGGAAACGCGGGCATGACGAACAGGTCATCGCGCGCGACCAGCAAGCTGCCGTGCTCGCCTTTCTTGACCATCACGAACTGCGGCCCGAGCTTCAGGATGGCGCGGCCGGCTTTCACCAGATGAGATTCACCGGTCAGCAGCCGCGCCTCGCCCTCGTTCAACACGACACCGTGAACCGCCTTCAGCGTCTCGAGCAGGGCCGCCTTTTCATGGGTGATCCACCAGTTCATCGTGTCGCAGACGATCAGCTTCGCGTCCGCCAGGCGCCGGGCGAATTGGAGCTGTATGGCGGGGTGCGTGTTGGCGAGGAATACGAAATCGCTGCCGCTGAAGGCGGCTGGCACTTCGGCCGCCTTCTCGGTCAGGACGTTCAGTTTCACGTCGACCGTCTCCGCATCGTTCATGGCGCCGACGTATTTGCCGTGCCAGCGGAACGTGCGGCTGCCCTTGCGGAACTCGACGCCGGCCGTGTCCACGCCGCGCTTCCGCAGCGGATCGAGCAGATGGGCGTCGAAATCCTCGCCGACCACGCCGACCATGCGAACCGGGCCGAAAAGCGAGGCGGCGAGCGAGAAGTAGATCGCCGAGCCGCCCAGGACGCTTTCGGCGCGACCGTGCGGCGTTTCGACGGTGTCAATGCCGATCGAGCCGGTCACGAGCAGGGGCATGCGCTCTCCAAGGTCACCCCTGAGCCTGTGAACTCGATCGGGTGGAACGGGCATCTTGCCCGTTCCTGACACCGCGGGGACGGGCGAAACGCCCGTCCCACCCAAATGCTCACAGGCTCTCTGGCGGGCAGAATCTCCGAGCGAAACACGCTAGGAGCGCGACGCGCGAATCTGGCGCTTCAAACTCACAATCCCGAGCAGCATGAACGCGAACGGCGCCAGCCCCATCGGGCCGCAGCCGGCGCCGCAGGCCGGGATGTCGTCGGTGCCGCCGTTGTCATTGCCGTTTCCGTCCTCGTCGGTCCCGGAGGCCAGGAACGAAACCGTGTTGGCTTCCTGGTTGGTCGTCAGGAAATCCGTTTTTTCGTCGCCGGTAAACTCGCCCGCGGCCAGCGCGGTGGGGCCGGAGCCGGACTTGAACGTGTCCGGCTCGGCGAAGCCGCCTTCGTTATTGCCCAGCAGGACGCTGATTTCGTCGTTCTCAAAGTTCGCGGTCGCCAGGTCGATCGCACCGTCGCCGTCAAAGTCGCCGGCGATGAGATCTTCCGGGCGATTGCCGGCTGCAAACGACGCCGCGGCGCCGAACGTGCCGTCGCCCGTGCCCAGCAGGATGGACACGTCATCGGTGTTCGAATTGGCCACCGCCAGATCGAGGTTCGTGTCTTCGTTGAGATCGACGGCGATGACATCCAGCGGGTCGGTGCCGACGGCGAACGTCGTCACGTCGCCGAAGACGCCTCCGACGCCCTGCAGGCGAACCGCCGCGACGTTGCGGTCAAAATTGGCGGTAATGATGTCGGCGCGGCTGTCGCCGTTGAGGTCGCCCACCGCGACGCCGCGCGGCCGGGCTTCGAGGGCGTCCGCGGCTTGCATGGAAATCGGCGCACCCGCGATGAACGTGCCGTCGTCCTGTTTGACGACGACCGTGACGGAGTCATCGTTCTGACTGACAACGACCAGGTCCAGCCCGTTTCCGCCGTCGATGTCCGCCGCGACCAGGTCGACCGGGCTGTCCCCGACGGCGACTGTCGCCGCCGCGCCGAAGGTGCCGTCGCCGTTGCCGTCCAGAACGCCGACCTGATCGGTCCCCTCCAGCGCAACGCCCAGGCCCAGTTCGGGGCCGTTCTGGAAGGCGACGATCGCAACCGGCCGCGAGTTGTCAGGCAGGGCGATGACATCCTGCCCTGTGAATGCCCCCGCGCCGTCGCCGAGAAACACCTGTAGCTCGCTGGTTTCCTGGTAGGCGACGACGAAGTCCAGTGCTCCGTCGCCGTTGAAATCACCGACGGCGACGGCGGTGGCGTCGCCGGAGGTCAGGTCCTCCTTGGACTTCAATTGCACCTGTGCGAATGCGTCGACGGCGAGCATCAGCAGCACGGCGGAGCCGGTGAGCGCGAATCGTGTCATCTGGAATCCTCCTTGCGTTTCCGTGGCGCGCAGCCGCGGCCTCAATGCCGGCGGCCCGCACCGGATTTGTCGCCCGGATCATCGCACGGCGGCGGCGGCGTGGCAAGGTGGAGCAAGGGGGGTGGCTTCGGTTACGCACATCCCGACGAACGTCGCGTTGGCAATCCAGGAGTCGCGGTCGGCGGCGTCTTTCCGAACCCGCCGCGCCAAGCGGCGGGTTGACGCTCGTTAACGATCGGCGCCCCGCAGGCCGCGGACGTCAGCCCGCCGCTTGGCGCGGCGGGTTCGGATCGATATGCCCACCAGATCAAGATGTCTGGTCGCACCCGTTCCGAGTCTACCGCGTTCGGCCGGGCGGCCGCTTGTACCGGGCAGTTATGACCGAACGCATGCCCCCGCGCGGGCGCCAGCGTGATTGCACGGTTATTCGCCGCGGCGACAGCAGCAGGACCAGGTCGTCGAGAATGCGGTTGGTGACCGCCTCGTAGTAGATGCCCTGCTGTCGAAAGGACTGGAGGTAGAGCTTGAGGCTCTTCAGCTCGACGCAGGATTTGTCCGGTACGTAGGCGATGATGAGCGTCCCGAAGTCGGGCTGGCCCGTGACCGGGCAGACGCTGGTGAACTCCGGCGCGACGTGCCGGATGACATAGTCGCGCTGCGGAGCCGGGTTCTCGAACGTGTCGATGGCGGGCGGCGTCGGCTTGGGCATCGATGTGTTTCCTCGGGCGGTCAGGGTCGGCCCGGCAAACGAGTTGGCCGCGCCAGTGTCGATATACTACCGCCCGTGTCAAAAAGCCGCCGCTATCCCACCCACCGCCTCAATCACTTCGCGGCCGCGTGCGCGCTTGCTTGCGCGTTGGTCTTTGCAGCCGGCTCCGTCGCGCAGGACACGCAGGCCACGACGCAGCCCGCGTCCCAGCCGGCGGTGATCGAGCTGACCGGCGGCGACCTCACGAGTGAATCCGTTCAGCAGCAACTACGGCAGGCTGAGGGCAGCACTGAATTTGGCGAGACGCTCAAGGCCAAGCTGATCGACGCCTACCGCCAGACGCTGCTGCAAATCGAATCGGCGGCGACATGGAATGCGAAAGCGGCGGAGTTTCAGCGCCTCAAGCAGGAGGCGCCGGAGCAACTGGCGCTCGTTCGCGCCCGGCTCGCCGCGGTCAGTGAACCCGCGTCGCGGCCGGTCAGTCAGCCGGCCGCGGACATGCCGCTGCCGCAGATGGAACAGCGGCTAGCGGAGCTGGAGCGCGATCTCAACGACCAGCGTGCGGTCGCGCAGCGCCTTGAAAACGAGTCCGCCAACCGCAACGAGCGCCGCGCGGCGATCCCCAAGCGACTGGCCGAAACGGGTGAGACGGTCGAGCAGGTGAATCGCGAGCTCGCCGCCGTGGCGCCGGCCGACGAGCCGCCCGAACTGACACTCGGCCGGCGGCGGCTGCTGGTGGCGCGGCGTGCGGCGATCCTGGCCGAGCGCAAGGCGCTCGAGGAAGAGCTGAGCTGCTGGAACGCGCGTGCTGAACTGCTGACCGCCAGTCGCGACGAAGCCCGGCTGATCGCGTCCGGCCGGGAGCGGGCGGTCGAGGAATGGGCCCGTTTCGTGCAGGACCGACGCCGGGCCGAAGCGGAGGAGCAGGCCGCGCTGGCGCAGCGTGAGGCGCGCTCCAGTCTGCCCGCCGTCCGTTCGTTGGCCGAAGAGAACGAGCAACTGGCGCGCCGCCGCGGTGAAGCCGTGGCCGCGACCGAGGCGGCGGCCGCCGAGCTGCGAAAGGCGACCGAAGAGAGCGACCGATTGCAGCAGCAGTTCGACGAAGCGCGCGACAAGCTGCAGAAGACGGGCCGGTTGGGCGGATTCGGGCCGCAGGTGCGGCGCTTCCGCGACGGCCTCAACAAGCAACGCAATGAGTTTCGCCGATCCGTCGCGGCGCACACGCGCCTGGCCGAGGAGATCGACGCCCGGTCCAGCGAACTGGCGGGTTTGCGGTTTGATCCGCGGCAGAGCGACTCCCACGTCCGCAAGACGATCGAGACGGTCGCGCCGCCGGATCGCGAGTTCGTCGCTCAAAAGGTCAAGGAGCTGCTGCAGACGCGCAACGACTATATCCAGGCGCTACGCAACGCATATGAAACCCAGTGGACCATGCTGGTCCGCCTGGCCGATGCTCAGCGGAGCGTTGTGAACAAGGCGCAGCAACTGGGCGCGCTGATCGACGAACAGGCGTTCTGGCTGCGCAGCGCCCAGCCGCTCTGGCAGGCGCGCTGGCCGGATAACCTCATCCCCGACGCAGCCGATTGGGCCGCGCTGCCGCGAAAGCTGATCGCCGACGCGCGCGCAAACTTGCAGATCTATCTGGCCGCGCTGGTCTGCCTTGGAATCCTGGCCGACTCCCGGTTTCGCGCACCGCGGGCATTGAAACGCATCGCCGCACGCGTGCGCGGCGCCTACACCGACTCCATGCGGCTCACGATCGAGGCCTCGCTTTGGACTGGCGCGGCCGCGCTGCTGTGGCCCTCTCTGCTGTACTTCGCAGCCTGGCGCTGCGACGCGATGGCGGGCGCCGGCGAGTTCGAATGCGGGCTGTCATTCGGCCTGCGCCGCGGCGCATCCGTGCTTCTCGCGTGGTTGCTCATCCGTCGCGTCAGCCGCGCGGATGGTCTGGGCGCAGTTCATTTCCGCTGGGCGCCGGAGGCGCTGCGGGTGGTGCGGCGCGAGTTCGCCTGGTCGGCGTGGATCGCGGTGCCGGTGGCCTTTTGCACGGCCTACTCCGAGCTGAGCGCCGACGACGTTTGGCGCGACTCCGTTGCCCGCATGATCTTCATCGCCGGCATGCTGGGCCTCGCGATTCTGGCGCTGCGCGTCCTCCATCCCGTCAGCGGCGTCCCCGCCGCTCTGCTGAAGGCCGCCGTGCCATCCTGGCTCTCGCGCACGCGCCTGATCTGGTATCCGCTGCTCGTGGGCGTGCCGCTGGTGCTCGCGATCACGGCGGCCATGGGCTATTCGTACACCGCGGTGCAGTTTGCCCGGCGGACGATCGCCACGCTCTGCATAACGCTCAGCGTGGTCGCCGTGCACGCGCTGGCGATCCGGGCGGTCTTCGTCGCGCAGCGTTCCATGGCGATCGAGCAATGGCGCAAGGCGCGCGCCCGCGTGGCGCAGGAGCAGGCCGAGCGGCACACGGGCGCGGCGCCCGCCGCCACGCTCTCGGAGGACGTGCCGATCGACATCGGCACGATCGGCGCCCAGACCGGCCACCTCTTGCGAAGTTTGAGCGTCTTCGCGCTGCTGATCGGCGGCTGGCTCATCTGGGTCGATATTCTTCCGGCCTTCAGTTTCGTGCAGCGCATGGAACTCTGGTCGAACGTCGTTGAAATCGCCGAAGGCGAGGGGGCCGCAACGCTCGTGAAACGCGTCGTTCCGGTGACGCTGGCGGACCTGGGGCTGGCGCTGCTCGTGCTGACGATCACCTATATCCTGACGCGCAACCTGCCCGGCCTGCTCGAGATCACGATTCTCTCCCGACTGCCGCTGGAGCCCGCCGGGCGCTACGCGGCCGCCACCGTGACGCGCTATCTCCTCGTCATCCTCGGCGTGGGGATCGCGTTCAGCACGGTCGGCTGGGGCTGGTCGAAGATTCAATGGCTGGCGGCCGGCATCACGGTCGGCCTGGGATTCGGCTTGCAGGAGATCTTCGCGAACTTCGTCTCCGGCCTGATCATCCTGTTCGAGCGGCCCATCCGCCTGGGCGACATCGTGACCATCAACAACGTCAGCGGCATGGTGACCAAGATTCGCATCCGAGCTACGACGCTCCTCGACGCCGATCGGCGCGAGCTGATCATTCCGAACAAGGAGTTCGTCACCGGACAGGTGTCGAACTGGACGCTCAGCGACACCGTGCAGCGGGTCATCGTGACGGTCGGCGTGGCGTACGGCTCGGACGTTCGCGTGGTCGCGGACACGCTGCAGCGCGTCGCCAAGGCCAACCGCCTGGTGCTGGAGGACCCGCCGCCGATGGCCTTCTTCTTGAATTTCGGCGCGAGCACGCTCAATTTCGACCTTCGCGTGCATGTCCGCGGCGTTGAGGACATGCTCCAGGCGCAGCACGAATTGAACAGCGCCATCGACGCCGCGTTCCGCGAGGCCGGCATCGAAATCGCATTTCCCCAGCAGGACGTGCATATCCGCTCGCTCCCTCCCGGCGGCGATCCCGCCTTTCCGATCCCGCCGCGCCAAGCGGCGGGTTGACCTCCGGGGACTCAGGGGGCCCCACTATCGGCGAGCGGCGACGCGGTCATCGCAGCCAGGGCAGGATGCACTTGGGGCAATACAGCGCACCGTCGTACACGCGCCATCCCTCGGCAATCGCGTGCTGCGCGAACGCAGCGTCGACGTAGCCGTAAATGCCGGCGCTGTCGAGATACTGTTCGGCGCCGTCGCCGAACTGCGCCGCGAGGCGGTCAAGGGCCTTGTTGAACCAGGCGATGCTGATCGATTTGCGTCCGTGGCAGGCGATGCACTCGCAATAGCGCTCCGAGTAGTCGCGCGTCAGATGCAAGTGCTGCTCGCGCAGCGCGTTTTCCTGCTCGCGCACCGCGGCGCTGCGCTCGTCCCCGATGTTCATGAGGCTCACGATCCTCGTCGCGGCGCGGCGGCAGCGTCGCCGCGCCGGTCTTTGGGGGACCGGCCTCCGGCCGGTCTCCTCGCACCGCAACCAATCCGACAGACCGGCCGAAGGCCGATCCCCCCCCCCAAAAAAATGACCCACTGCTCCTGATCATATTCCGCCCCGACGGGCCGACGCTATTCGGCGTCAGCGTCGGCGTCGTCCTCATCCGGTGTAAGCTGACCCAGGGCGATCAGCGCGGAGTAAGCCGCCTTCTGCTCGGCTTCCTTCTTGCTCGGGCCCCACGCGCCGGGGAATCGCTTGCGCCCGACGGTCACGGCGATTTCGAAGCACTTGGCGTGATCCGGGCCTTTTTCGTCGAGCAGCTCATACTGCGGCGTGGCCCCCAGCTCGCGCTGCGCGAACTGTTGAAGCTGAGACTTGAAGTTGAACTGGTGCTGCGATTCGCAGGCCGCGTCGATGTCGGGCGCCATGAGCCGCAAAACGAACTCGCGCGCCACCAGGAACCCGCCGTCCAGGTAAACCGCGGCGATCAGCGCCTCCAGCGCCGCCGCCCCGAGCGAGCGCGGCAGGTGATCGCCCGGCTCCATGCCCTGACCCAGGTGCAGCGCCTCGCTCAGGTGCATGCGGTCGGCCACGTCCGCGCACGTACGCCGCGACACGACCGCCGACTTGATCTTGGTCAGGTCGCCCTCCATGGACTCCGGCAGGCGCTCGTACAGCTCCTGGCACACGACCAGCCCCATGACCGCGTCGCCAAGGAACTCCATCCGCTCATTGCTGTCGCGGCGGTGGTCGGCGACGGAGGAATGCGTCAGCGCGGCCTTGAGAAGCTTGGGGTTCTTGAACTGATAGCCGATGCGTTTCTGGCATTGTTCCAGGCGAGCCGTGGCGGTGTGCACGATGGCGACCTTCTCGGCCGACGTCGCAAGGCGTCCCGAGCGCCGGGGCGCTTTGCGTCAGCGGCACGTGTGAGCGTACGGGGCGCCGGCGGCGGGCCAACTTCGCATCCGGCCGCGGCCGCCTCATCAAGCGAACCGCGCGAGCGGCAGCCGTGGCGACCACAACCGCCTGGAAGACTCCGCCAATTCGCTTCGACCCGTATTGTATTCATCGGACGGGGTGTTGTGCCAAACTGATTTTTTCCCGACCGCCGCACAAAGTCGGGGAGTGCGGGTGGGACGGGGCGTCTGAGGATGTGATCATTAGGGTGGGACGGGTGTCTCGCCCGTCCCACCGACCGCAGGAACGGGCAAGATGCCCGTTCCACCCTTCAGCGGCCACGCGGAAGCGGTCGATAACGAAGGTGGGAGATAGTGCGCCATGATTGTGACGCTCGACGGCCAACGGCTGGCGGAACAGTTCCCGCCGCAATCGACGCTGGGCGAGGTGATCGACCGCGTGCGCGAGAAGGTCGCCGACGATCGCTTGATTGTCGCGGTGTCGCTGGACGGGCGGACGTGCGCCGAGCCCGAGTTGAACGACCTCCTCGCGGCGCCGCTGACGGCTGAGTCCCAGGTCGATTTGGAACTCGGCTCACGCGGGTCGGTGGTCGCCGACGCGCTGCGGGTCGCCGCCGGCGCACTGACGGACGCCGAGCAGGTTCGAACCGAGGCGACCGCCGCCTTGCACGCCGGCCGCACGGCCGAGGGCGTATCGCGGCTGGGCGAGTTTGCCAGAATCTGGCAGGGAGCCGTGCAGACGGTGATCCACGGCGGACGCCTGGTGGGATCGGACTGGACCGGCCGCGAGCACGAGGGCCGTCCGGTCGCCGCGCTCTTGAGCGAATTCCACACGGCTCTTGCGTCGCTCCGCGACGCCTTGGAAGCACACGACATGGTGGGGCTGGCCGACGCCTTGCACTACGAGTTTCCACCGCTGGCGGCGGGGTGGCGATCCCTTCTGGAATCACTTGCCGCCGAGTATACGTAGCGTCGGACCTCCGCGCCCGACGGTGTTTCGCACTGACGTCAGTGCCGCCGGCGAACGTTACCGCGGTCCATCCCCGGCTGGAGAACATCCAATGGCCCGCTGGCCATGGTTTGAGCGGCCGTTCCGGTTCGACTATCCCGCGTCGAAATTCCCCGAGCTGCTCGAGCGCTGGCGCGGCACGCCGGCGCGGCTCGAAGAGCGGCTTGCCGGCGTCGGCGACGAAGCCGCCGCCCGCAGCGATGGCCGCGGCTGGTCGATCAAGCAGAACGTCGGCCACCTGATCGATCTGGATTACCTCCCGGTGCGCCGCCTGGGCGAGATTCTCGCGGGTGAGGCCACGCTGGTCGCGGCCGACCTGACCAATCGCCGCACCAACGAGGGCGACCACAACGCCCGTCCGCTGGCGGATTTGCTGGCCGACTTCCGCCGCGGGCGGATGGCAGGCGCGGCGAAGTTCGAGGCGGTTCCGGAATCAGACTGGGGCAGGGCGGCGCTGCATCCGCGGCTGAAGCAGCCGATGCGGATTGTGGATATTCTGCACTTCGACAGCGAGCATGATGATTATCATCTGGGGCGGATCGCCGAGTTGCTGCGAACGCTGTAGCGGCCATTCCCAAGCTCTTTCCGAGCCGCGACCGTGAGGGAGCGGTTCTTTTCCGAGCCGCGACCGTGAGGGAGCGGTTCTTTTCCGAGCCGCGACCGTGAGGGAGCGGGCAATTGAAGAACCGCTTGCTTACGCGCGCGGCTCGGATTGAAGCGCGGAGGATAGGCGCTAGAGATCGTCGTCCGGGTCAATCGTCGCTTGAATCTCGCGCTGCCGCGCCAGCAGATCGGCCGGCAGCGTCGCCTCGACGGCGGCGTCGATCAGCCCGACGCCGAGCATGTCGCGGATGTGGACCCGGTCGATGTCGCGGAAAGCGGTCAGCTTCATCCTCAACAGCGCGGGCAAGCTGAGAACCAAGTACCCCTCGCGAGAGCGCACCGCCTCATCAAGCGATGGCGCCGGGTGAAGGCTCGATGGTCGCACGCGGCGCCCGGCCCACACGAGGTGAACGCCCGACTTCCGATCCGGGTCTTCCGGGTCAAGCAGAATCACGGATCGTCGATCGTCGTCGCGGCGGAACCCGAGCGAATCCACTGCAGCGACGACTCTTTCGACATCGTCGTACTCGACGAGCAAGTCGACGTCTTTGGTCGTCCGAGTCGCGGCCGGATTTCGCTCCGCGACCCATGTCGCCACGGCATTTCCGCCGATGACGGCGTACCGTACACCGGCGGCGTCCAGCGCGGCCGTGACCGTTCGCAATCGGCGCAGGACGCGATCCATCGCCATGACGTACTCTTGAAACGGGGTTGAGACCAACATCGGCATGAATATAACGAGTTGCCAGTGAACCCGTGTCTGTCGCTGCAATTGCGCTGCGATTATCATGCCGCGCGGAGTCGCAGCACAACGGGTCGCGACGGGTCGGGAGACAGCCGATGCTCTGCAGCGCTTGGACCCGGCCGAAGGGGCAACTCGGGCCGAAGCCAGATTCGGAGCAAGAGACACTCGCGACTTGGTGCGTGAATCAGTCGGACAAATTGAATCCGCCGCGATCTATTGGGTTTTCGACCCGCACTTGCTTAACTGGATGTACCGGTAGCGCTGGACGATGTCGTTGCGGATCGCGCTTATCGCGCCGTGTGCGCAAGGCTCGGACCCATGGCCGACTCTCGGAGGGAGTGTCCCACTCGCTCCGCCGGATCGGCGGCGCCAGGAAGACCGGAAGAGGTACATGACCCGCGCGGGTGACGAATCGTACCCTGAGCGCACCACCACGGCCGCAAGCGACCGCGGCGTCCGCGTTGCCGCCGCGCTGGATGAATATTGGGAGTCCATCCGGTCGGGTCGGGAGATCGACGAAGTCCAGTTCCTCGCTACGCATTCCGATCTAGCAGCGGAGCTTCGCGTGCAGATTGCGGTGATTCGTGCAATGGACGCGCTCGGAGGAAACGAACCTCGCTCCGCGCTGCCTCCCGACGCCGGTCACCATTCAAACCCGACCATCCCTGGATACAAGCTGGGTGCAGAAATCCACCGCGGCGGGCAGGGAGTCGTTTACGAAGCGGTGCAGGCATCTACCGGGCGGCGTGTCGCAGTCAAGGTATGCCATGCGAGATCGTCGAGCCGGGACGACGAGCTGGCGCGGTTCCGCCGCGAGGTCGAGGTTCTGGCGGGCCTATGTCACCCCAACATCGTGACGATCCACGACTACGGGGCGGTCGAGGACTGCCACTATTACGCGATGGAGTTCATCGCAGGCGAGCCGCTGGATCGCTGGTGCGACCGATGGCGGTCGATGGGATCACCCCGCGAACTCGGTGATTCGATCGCCGCACGTGTCGCCGTTTTCGCCAAGGTAGGCGACGCCGTTCACGCAGCTCACTTGCGCGGCGTGATTCACCGCGACCTCAAACCCGGCAATGTCCGCGTCAGCGAATCGGGCGAGCCGTACGTCTTGGATTTTGGCCTAGCCAAGCTGTTTGCGGTCGAAGAGGACGCGGCCGAACTAACGCAAACCGGCCAGTTCATCGGATCTGTGCCGTGGTCTGCGCCCGAGCAGGTCGACGGCGGCGCCGCACGGGTCGACCTGCGCACGGACGTCTACGCACTCGGTGTGATGCTCTACCGCGGACTGACCGGGCGGCACCCCTACGACGTCAGCGGGTCGATCCGCCGCGTATTCGAACAGATCGTGTCGGTCGAGCCGCTTCGTCCGAGCGCACTGGTTCCCGCGATCCGGGGTGACCTGGACGTGATCGTCCTGAAGTGTCTTCGAAAACCCCCCGCCGAGCGGTACCAGTCGGCCGACGACCTGAGCCGCGACCTCCGACATTACCTGGCGGGCGAGCCGATCGAGGCCCGCCGCGGATCGCTTGCGTATCTGTTCAGGCGGCGTTTGTGGCAACGGCGCGTCGAACTGGCCATCGCAACACTGGCAATGCTCGTCGTCGGCATGGTCTGCGGTTGGTATTGGTCGGCTCGCCGCGCGGCCATAGCGGCGGAACTGAAGGAAGAGGCAAACCTACTCGGCGCCGGGCGTCTGGTGACGCCGCGAGAGACGTTCTTCTGGAGAGACCCATTTCTCTCGCGCCCAACGCCGAAGCGGTGATGCGTCGGCTCGAGAAGCGGCTTCGCGACGGCCCGGCACAAGACCTAGGCGACTACGTGAACGCCCTTTGGCGCGCGGAACTCATTGGTCGTGCGGTGCAGGAACTGGATCGAAATGAACTGGCGATCGGGCTCGAACCGACACGCTTGGAGGACCTGGCCGGCGTTACGCTTGTGCCAAGCGAGATCCAGCTTTTAATCGACGGAAAGTCCCTTATCTGGACAGCGCCCGACAGGCCGCCGCCGGAGCCGAGTATGTGGGCAATTGTTAGTTCGTCGCCCGACCCTCTCGCGACATCGGGCACCGGTTGGGATTCCATCCGACTCCCGCGTGATCTACTGAGCTTGGGGGCGCATCGCGTCGGCGGCAGGGTCTTCTTCCAGGCGTTCGACGCCGACGACTCCGGCGCGCTGAGACCGATCCTCCAAGAAGATCGGTACGGAAAGCACCTGGTCGGCGGTTCCGTCACGCTCGATCTCCGTTACTTCACGGTCGTCAAAGCAATCGGGGAGGGCTACCCGTCGCGCGTGGTCGATGCCAATGAGGCAAGGGAGTTTGCGCGCGGCGTCGCGATCGGCTCTGCCGCGGTCACCGACGCAATCGAACTGCCGCTGAGACTTCCGCAGCGCTCACGGGACGTTCCCGTGGCCGCATCCATCGAGGTATGTTTCAGCGTGAACGGGTCTGAGTGGCGCGCGACGGCGGCGATTTACCTCGGGGACCGTAGGCGGTTTGACCGGTTCGACGGCGGCGCACCACTCTGGCGCCACGCTTCGAACGCGCGGTACGCGCCGCCCGGGGTCTACATTCCCCCGCTCCTTTGCCTTCCGATCGCGCAGGACGCGCTGGCGCAGATTCACGAGTTGGGCGTGCCCATCGAAGGCGTCGTCACAATCAGACCATCATTCTCAGTTGCGCGGAAACAGCCCGAGTGCGAGTGCTACCTGGAGTTTGGCGTGATCGAGCAGTCTGTCACGCTCACTCCGCAATGATCCGATTGCCGCTCTCGCAGGCGTCAAACTGGCGTCCCGGGTATCATGCTGCGTGCGAAAGCCCAACGCGCCTAAGGACTCGTCGATGCCGACTGCTGCTCCGTTGAGAGATCCGGCTGGCCGCGCCCGCCTCTCCGACGCCGACGCCCTCGCCATGTATCACGACCTCTCCATCCACGAACTCGGCAAGCTCGCCTTCGGCCGGCTCATGGAACTGCACCCGGAGCCCTACCGCACCTACGTCGTCGACCGCAACATCAACTACAGCAACGTCTGCACCGCCAAGTGCATCTTCTGCAACTTCTACACCAAGCCCGGAAAGCCCGACGCCTACATCCTGAGCTACGACGAGATCGGCCGGAAGATCGAAGAGTTGATCGACATCGGCGGCACGCAGATTCTGATGCAGGGCGGCCTGGTGCCCGACGCCTCGCACCCCAGCGGCCACGGACTGCCCTTCGAGTGGTATCTCGACCTGCTGCGCTTCATCCGCAAGAACTACCCGGGCATCCACATTCACGCATTCAGCCCGCCGGAAATCTGGGCGTTTCACCAAGTCTTCAAGATGCCGCTGCGCGACGTGCTGCTAAGGCTTCGCGACGCGGGCCTGGCGACTATCCCCGGCGGCGGCGGCGAAATTCTGGTCGACCGCGTGCGCGACATCATCGGCCAGGGCAAAACCATCACGCACGAGTGGCTGGCCGTCATGCGCGAGGCGCACAAGCTCGGCATGAAGACAAGCTGCACGATGATGTTCGGCCACATCGAGACCATCGAAGAGCGCATCGAGCACATGCGCCTGCTGCGCGATCTTCAGGACGAACTCGGCGGCTTCACGGCGTTCATTCACTGGCCGTTTCAGCCGGAGGGGACGCCGCTGGGGCGATGGCCAGTTCAGAGTAGCGAGTTCAGAGTAGCGAGTGCAAAGACGGAAGCGTCGCCCGGAGCAGGTTCTGAACTCGCTACTCGCTCCTCGCTACTCGACACTGCGGCCCGCGGGCCGCGTCCCGACGGCAAGCACCTGCTCCTCGCCGACGCGCACGAATACCTCGTGATGCTCGCCATCGCGCGGCTCTACCTCGACAACATCCCGAACATCCAGTCGAGTTGGGTCACGATGGGACCGAAGGTCGGGCAGCTTGCATTGTTCTACGGGGCCAACGACATGGGCAGCGTCATGATGGAAGAGAATGTCGTCAGCCAGGCGGGCGCGACGTTCCGGCTCAGCGAGGACGAAATCCGCCGGCTGATCACCGACGCCGGTTGGCAGCCGCAGCAGCGCGATCAGTACTACCGGCCGATCACGACGCCGCGGCGCAAGAAGCTGGACGCGCCGGCGGTAGCGATATCGAACGGGAATGATGCTGCGAAGGGGCTCGTGAGGTTGACGGTCGGGGAGCGGCGATAGCAGCCTGCCGAAGAAACCGTAGCGTCGGCCCTCCGCGGCCGACGATGTACGAAGACCCCTCGAATATCGCCGTCGGCCGCGGAGGACCCGCGCGACAGCACATCGAGCCCTGCGCGTCCGCGCCCGGCGATCAGAAAGGGGCGAAGTCAAAGCGCTGCGCCCCGTCCAGCGGCACGACCACGATCCGCCGCTCGTCGTTCACGAACACGATCCGATCGCCGGCGATTCGCGCCTGGCCGGAAAGGCCCGTCTCCAAGCGGGTCGAGCTGTTGCACGGAGGCCACGTGCTCGCCGTCCGCCTGCAGGCCGAAGAGCGCGGAGCTGGGGGCGAGCGGGCGGACCAGCGCCCGCTCCTTGTCCTGGTGTACGTACACGTTGCTCGGGCCAAGCACTCCGGGGAGCACGATGTCGCCGGTCGGGCCGGGGAAGCGTACCCGTACGTCGCCGAGGTTGGTGGCGTAGAAGATTCGATCGCTATCGCCGCCCATCAGTACCGGGAACGGTTGCGCTCCCAGGGGATCAGCGAGCGCCCCCTCAAGTGTGTTTTGTGCGTCGCTCAGCGCGTCGCCGAGCGGACCGAAGAAGCGGGCCGGGTCGAATGGGGCGTCGACCGTGCAGGAAGCGAGCAGGGCGGCAAGCGGCGTCGAAAGAAGACTGGCGCGGCGCATGATCAACCTCCTTGTGCCGCGGACGGCCGGGATGGAATTGCGGCGCGAGCGCGACGGGGCGGCAGAAAGGGCACCGGACGCATTCGGACAGCCATCCGCAAAGCGACGTTGGTTCGGCGCGCTCACGGCACGCCGTTCAGCCCGCGGTGGGACATGGCGTGTGCATGGGCGTCCGTTCCGCGCCGCAGAAAGGCCGTTCGGCCGCCCGTCACGCGGACCCGCTTGTCAGCCGCGCGGGATCGATTAGGATGCCGCCGCTTGTCGCATTGTCACTGACATAAGGGCCGCGTTCAGCTCGGAGAAGACCCATGGCCGTCGACATGAAATTGCTTCGGCAGCAACTGAACAACACCTGCATCCAGGCGCTCGAAAAAGCGGCTGGAATCTGTATCGCCCGCACGCATTACGAGATCACGGTCGAGCATTTCCTGGCTCCGCTGCTGGACGTGGGAAACTCCGACGTGCTGTGCATCGCGGACTTCTTCAAGATGGACGTGTCCAAGCTGCGCGGGGCGATCAACCGCTGCCTGGATGAAGTGAAGACCGGCAACAGCGGCCGGCCGCAGTTCTCGCCCTTCCTGGCCGACTGGCTGTCGGACGGCTGGCAGGTCGCGTCGCTGGAGCTGGGACAGCAGCGCATTCGCTCCGGGGCGCTGATCCTGGCGCTGCTGCGCAACTCGACGCGCGCGTATTTCACCGATTACACAGATGAGCTGAAGAAAGTCGTCGAAGGCGACCTCAAGTCCAAGTTCAAGGACGTCGTCGGCGCCTCGATCGAAAACCAGGCCGCCCCGGGCGCCGGCGCCGGCCCGGGCGGGATGCCCGCAGCGGCGGGCGGCAGCCCCGAGGCGTTGACCCAGTTCACCTGGGACGTGACCGCCAAGGCCAAATCCGGCAAGATCGACGCCGTCATCGGCCGCGAGCGGGAAGTGCGGCAGGTCGTCGATATTCTGATGCGCCGCTACCAGAATAACCCGCTTATCGTGGGCGAGCCGGGCACCGGAAAAACGGCCATTGTGGAGGGATTCGCCCTGCGGATCGTCGCTAACGACGTGCCCGCGTCGCTCCAGAACATCACGCTGCTGGCACTGGATGTCGGCCTGCTTTCGGCCGGCGCCTCGGTGAAGGGCGAGTTCGAGCGGCGGCTCAAGCAGATCATTCAGGAGGTCAACGCCAGTAACGCCGCCGGCAAGCCGATCATCCTGTTCATCGACGAGGCTCACACGCTCATCGGCGGCGGCGGCGCGGGCAACGACGCGGCCAACCTGCTCAAGCCGGCCCTGGCTCGCGGCGAACTGCGGACGATCGCCGCCACGACTTGGGCGGAGTACAAGAAATACATCGAAAAGGACCCGCCGTTCGCGCAGCGCTTCGGACTGATCAAGGTCGAGGAACCCTCGGTCGACGTGTGCGTCGAAATGCTCCGCGGCACGAAGGACAAGTACGAAAACCACCACAAGGTGCGGATTCTGGACGACGCCATCCGCACCGCGGTCGCGATGTCCAACCAGTACCTGACTGAGCAGCAGCTCCCGCGAAAGGCGGTTTCGCTGCTCGACACGGCCTGCGCTCGCGTCGCCGTCGGCATGGCCACCACGCCCGGCTCTCTCGAAGACATCCGCCGCCGGATCATCCAGATCGACACCGCCATCCGCGCCCTGGAGCGCGAAGCCGCCTCCGGCCACAAGCAGGACCCGGAGAAACTGGACGACCTGAAGAAGGAGCGCGAGCGGCAGCAGAAGGCCAGCGACGAACTGGAGGCGACTTGGAAGCAGGAGCAGGAGCTGGCGCAGGGCGTCCGCATGTTGCGCGACGAGCTCGAGGCGGCCATGCACGGCGATGCGCCCGCCGCGCCGGAAGGCGAAGCGGCCAAGCTGCGGCGGCCGATGGAGGAAATCCGCAAGGACCTTGACGGCGCGACCAAGACGCTCGACGGCTTCATCGGCCGGCGCCCCCCGCTGGTTCCCTTGCAGGTGGACGGCGACATCGTTGCGACGATCCTGTCCGACTGGACCGGCATCCCCGCCGGGAGCATGGTCAAGGACCAGGCCGCCGCGATGCTGACGTTTGAGGACCGCATCGGCCAGCGCGTGGTCGGCCAGGATCACGCCATCAGGGAAATCGGTAAGCGCCTGCGCATCGCCAGTGCCAAGCTGCAAGACCCGGTGCTGCCGCTGGCGGTGCTCTTCCTGCTCGGCCCGTCGGGAACGGGAAAAACCGAGACCGCCCTCGCGATCGCCGATTTGGTCTTCGGCGGCGACCGCTTCATGACCGGCATCAACATGACCGAGTACAGCAGCTCGATGAACGTCAGCCGGCTGATCGGCTCGGCCCCCGGTCTGGTCGGATTCGGCGAGGGCGGCGTGCTGACCGAGGCGGTGCGCAAGCGGCCTTACAGCGTCGTGCTGCTCGACGAGATGGAAAAAGCGCACATGGACGTGAACCTGCTGTTCATGCAGGTCTTCGACAAGGGCGCCCTGACCGACTCGGAAGGCCGCGTCGCCAACTTCAAGAACACCGTGATCGTGATGACCAGCAACGAAGGCTCGGACATGATCATGGAGATGTGCGCCGACGGCGAAACGCCCACGCTGGAGGAGATGCGCGTCGCGATTCAGCCGATCATCGAGAAGCGCTTTACGCCGGCGTTCGTCGGCCGCACGACGGTGATTCCGTTCTATCCGCTGTCGCCGGACGTGCTGCGCAAGATCGTCGATCTGAAGATGAAGAAGATCAAGCAGCGCCTGCAGAGCCTGTACCGCATGGAGCTGGTGATCAAACCCGAGGTAGGCGACACGATCGCCGCCCGCTGCAAGACGATCACGGTCGGCGCGCGCCTGATCAACATCATCATCAGCGAAACGGTGCAGCCCGAGATCGCCCGGCGCGTCCTGGAGACGATGGGCGGCGACGAGAAGTACAGCCAGCTTGTGCTGGGCGTGGACCCGGCCAGCAACGAGTTCACGTATGAATTTGTGAAGTAGCGTCGGACCTCCGTGTCCGACGATGTAGCCCCGTCGCATGTAGCCCGGCCGCCCTCGGCCGGGCCGTAGCGCTGGCGCGCCGTCGCTATCTGCGACGGCGTCGGTTGCATTATCGGCCGATCGTTAGAGCCCAATTCCTCGGGACCAGCGTCGCACCCGCCCCCGCGGTCTCGCGGGGACCGATTTTTCTGTTGAACTACCCCGGTCGCCTGAGTAGCCTAGTTCTGGGCCTGCTTTCAGAGATCAACTCCGCAGCCCGACGCATTTTGACGGAAGTCGCGGATCGGCCTGCGCTTCGGTGTAGACGCCTAGCCGGGCTTTCAAACCGGTCCTGACGTGCCTGGAGGAGAAGGAATGACCATCCGTCGTCCCGCCGCCACTGTCGCGGCACTGCTTGCGTTCGGTTCTATTTCGCCGCTGGGTCCTTCGCTCGCCATGGCCGGCAGCGGGCCGATTCCCTTCACCGAGGAAGCCGTCGCCCGCGGCGTCGATTTCTCCGTTCGGCAATACTTCAACTACGGCTTTGCGGTCACATTTGCCGACCTGGACAACGACGGCGACCCCGACCTGGTTGCGCTCGGGCGGGAGAACGGCCATATCGGGCTGTATGAAAACGACGGTACCGGGCACTTCGTCGACCGCTTCGACGGCAGCGGAATACCGGCGGTGGTGGACAGCTCGGGCGTCGTCGCGGGCGATTACGACTCGGACGGCGATCTGGACCTGTATCTGGCCAACTGGGGCGCCGCGGGCCAGGCCAGCCTGCTGCTGCGGAACAACGGAAATTTCTCATTCACGGATGAAAGCGCCTTGAGCGGCACCAACGCCATCGGCCCCGGCTCGGGCTGCGCCTGGTCGGACTACGACGGCGACGGGCGGATCGACCTGCTGTCGGCCATGCGCTACCAGTCGGATGGGACGACCACGCCCACGCAGCTTTTCCGCAACCTCGGCGGCGGCAAGTTCCTGAACACGGCGCCGTCGGTCGGTCTGCCCGCCACGAACAAGGTGTTTCAGGTCGTCTTCCTCGACTATGACGATGATGGCGACGCCGACCTCTTCTTCTCGAACGACAAATGCCCGACCAGCGGCATCACCAATAAGCTCTATCGCAATGACGGCGGGACGTTCGTCGATGTGACCGCGTCCACCCATACCGGCGTCTGCCTCGAATCCATGGGTGTGGCCGTCGGCGACTTCGACGGCAACGGCCATTCCGACCTCTACGCGACCAATACGTACGCGGGCAACGCGCTGCTGCTGAACAACGGCGCCGGGGCGTTCACCGAATCCTCCGTGCCGTGCGGCGTGGCCTCGTTCGTGGTCGGCTGGGGCGCCACGATCTTTGACTACGATAACGACGGCTTCCAGGAGCTTTACGTGTGCGACATGGAGGTCGAAAACCGCCTCTATGACCACGACGGCGTCTGGCCGGCGCAGGAAATCGGCGTGGCCGCCGGCGTCAACGACCCCGGCACGTCGTTCTGTGACGCGGTCGCGGATATCGACCTCGACGGCGACCTTGATTTGGCCGTCTGTGATTCGCCCGGACGCGTCCTGCTCTACATCAACCACGAGGGCGAGACGCGCGACTGGGTCAAGTTCCGCGTGGTCGGCGACGGGCTGAACACTTTCGCCATCGGCGCCAAGGTCGAAATCCTCGCCGGACCGAAGTCGCAGATGCGCGAAGTCCACGCCGGCGGAAACGGCTTCAAGGGTCAGAACGAACTGACGCTGCATTTCGGGCTGGGCACTCAAAAGGTCGTTGACGAGGTGCTCGTGCGCTGGCCCGGCGGGGGCATGCGGGCGCTGCACAACCTGAACGCCAACAGCACCTGGACGCTCTATCCGGATGCGGCCCTCGGCGACGCGAACGGCGACGACGTGGTGAACCTGGCGGACTATTACGCCATTCTCGACTGCCGCGCCGCGGTCGGCGACCTGCTGCCCGGCTGCGAGATGATGGACTTCAACGGCGACGGCGCGGTGGACGCGACCGATCTCGCCGCGTTCGCGCTGCGATTTGTCGGCACGTCGGGCGACTGCGACTCCGACGGCGCGTCGGACATCGCAGAAATCCTGAGCGGCGCGGAATCCGACGTGAATCGCAACACGATTCCCGATTCGTGCGAGTCGGTCGGCGACTGCAATTGCAGCGGCGCCGCCGACATGCTCGACATTTCGGCGTTCGTGCTGGCCATCATCGATCCGTCCGGGTACGCCGACCAGTTCCCGGAATGCAACCGGCTCAACGCCGACACGAACGGCGACGGCGCCGTGAACGTGCTCGATATCAACCGGATGATCGAGCTGCTGGTCGGATCCTGAGGCGTGGCCGGGCGTGTGCGCAGAATTCCGGGCAGCACCACGAGTCAGTCCGAACCCGCCGCGCCAAGCGGCGGGGTGACCGTGCGGCGCGCCCGCGGTGGTACGTAGTAGATTGACGCCGAGTGTCACGTGAATCTCGCCCCACCGCTTGGGGCGGCGGGTTCTGGCAGTGGATGGTCCGCGCCGGACAATGGGCACACCGGCGGCCGGGCGCGCGCTTCGCCGGGCACGACACGCCCAGCCCGTCGCGATAGCATTCGAGTGTGTACCGAGTGCCAAGAACGCGACGGCTTGAGCGCGCTGGCTCGGCGGTCGGAGGGGCCGAGTGAGACCCGATGCACTGGCCGCGCTCTCGCCGGCGAAAATAAACCTCACGCTGCACGTCGCCGGCCGGCGCCCTGACGGGTTTCATGAGATCGAGTCGCTGGTCGCCGTGCTGAACTGGGGCGACAATCTGTCTGTCGCACAGCGCGACGACGGTCGAATCACGCTTGAGTGCGACGATCCGGCGGCGCCCGGGGATGCATCGAACCTGGCGGTGCGGGCGGCGCTCGCCCTGCGCGATGCGGTCGAGCTTCAATCGGGGTTCAACCCGTCGTTTGGCGCGACGGGTTCGGACAGACCGAACCCGCTGGGTGCGCACATCGCGATTCGCAAGCGAATCCCCCTCGGCGCCGGACTCGGCGGCGGCAGCTCAAACGCCGCGACCACGCTCAACCTCCTGAATCGCCTCTGGAATCTCCGATTGCCCGTCGAGCGGCTCGCATCCATCGCGGCGGCGGTCGGCTCGGATGTACCGCTGTTTCTTCACGGCGGCATGTGCATCCTGCGCGGCCGGGGCGAGATCATCGAGCCGGTGGCGACGCCGGCAGGGGGGTACGTCCTTCTGATTCTGCCGCCGCTGACGTGCTCGACGCCGGCGGTGTACCGGCGGTGGGACGAGCTGAATGAGAGCTGTGCGCGGCCGCCTGCCGCGGAGGTCCTGACGCAGATCGCGCGCGACGGTCTGGCGCAAGCGGCGTTGTTCAACGACCTCGAACCGGCGGCGATGAGTGTTTGCCCGGAGCTGGCAGAGCTGAGGGGCGCGCTTCGCGATCGCTGCGGACTGAACGTGCATATGACCGGCTCAGGGGCTTGCTTTTTCTGCCTCTTCGCGGGGAGCGATTCGGCCGCCGAGGCGGCGCGGCGGGTGCGCGATTGTCAGAACGCCGTGAGGACCGTCCCTGTGGCGATTGGTTGATGCACGGTTTCCGAGCCGCGACCGTGACTTTCCGAGCCGCATCATGACTTTCCGAGCCGCATCATGACTTTCCGAGCCGCGACCGTGACTTTCCGAGCCGCGACCGTGAGGGAGCGGAGACTTGGAAACCGCTTGCTTACGCGCGCGGCTCGGATCTCGCGCGGGTCGGATATCGACGGCCGGCACGGGGGCCGGGCGCTACCGGTTCGCCAGCGATGTCGCGACGTTTTCGGGGTCGATGCCCCAGTCTTCGTGATTCTGCGGCTCACCGCGCAACGCGATCGCGTGCGTGCCGAGCGGTCGCCATTTCTCCGCCGCCGTGGGGCCGAAGAGCGTCAGCGTCCGAGTCCCAAGCAGCGCCGCCAAGTGAGACGGGCCGGAGTCATTGCCGAGCAGCGCGGCCGCGGCGGAGAGGACGGCGGCGAGAACGTTCGGCGCAGGCTCGACCAGCGTCGCGAACTCGCTTGAGAGCGCGTCGTGCGTTGCGGCGGGCCAGCGCTCCATTTCCGCCGGGCCGAGCACGAAAACCGGCGTTCGTCCGGCGGCGCGCAGCGCACGGCCGACGGCGATGAAGTTCTCCAGGGGCCAGCACTTCGTGACGCCGCCGCTGCCGGGGTGAATCAGGATCACCGGCGTCGTGTCGATGGTCGCTGCGAGTTCGGATTGACACGTGGCGGCCAGGACTAGCGCTCCGTTCTGCTGCAAGCGCGCCGACGGGTGGATCAGCAGTTGCGTCCGGCGATAGGCGCACTTGCCGATCAGCAATCCCTGCCGCTCGAGGTCGTTGCGCCACTGGTCCGTGATGTGTCCGTTCCAATCGCGGCGAGGCGGCGGGTCGAAACTGAAGAGCGACGCGGGCGAGAGCGAGGCCAGCCGGGCGTGGACGGGCGAGTCCGGCCCACTCAAGGCGCTCAACACATTTCGACCGGCGACCAGCTCCGCCAACCGCGGCGGCGGCGGGCGCGTGTCGTCTGAATGCAGCCAGTGCGTGCCGGCCGTTTCGAGCGATGTGCGGAAGATCGCCGGGTTGCAGTCGGACAGATCGCCCGGGTCGGCCCGCGAGGCGACGGTGATCCGGCCGAGCCGCCGCACGTCGCCGATTTGCAGTGCCACGTGCAGCGTCAGCACGAGGTCGCCGAGGGCGCCGGCGTGCAGGAGGGTCCATGAAGGCGCTTGGGCAATCACCGCCGCGAATGGTACCCGCGGCGTCGCCGGAATCGGCGGCCGCGGCGTTGACGCTGGACCCTGTTTGTGGTGCATTCCGCGATATGTCCAAATCGGTGCAGGGCAAAGTTGAATCCGACGGCACGGGCCTGATCGCGCTGGATCCCTGGCTCGAGCCCTACGCCGACGCGTTGCGCCGCCGCTACGCCCGATTCACCGCGAAAGTGGCGGAGATTCTCCGGCATGACGGCTCGCTGGCGCATTTCGCGCGCGGCCATGAGCACTTCGGCTTCAACCGCGGCGTGCGCGACGGCTGCCCGGGCGTCTGGTACCGCGAGTGGGCCCCGGCCGCCAGCGGGCTGGCGCTGATCGGCGATTTCAACGGCTGGGACCGGCGAGGCAGCCCGCTGTCGCGCGACGAATTCGGCGTCTGGAGCGTGTTTCTGCCGGATGACGAGTATGCCGCGCGCCTGGTTCACGAGAGCCGCGTCAAGGTTCATGTTGAGAGCGCCGCCGGGCCGATGGACCGCATTCCGGCGTACATCCGCCGCGTGGCGTATGACAGCACGGGCGCGCATTTTGCGGGGCAGTACTGGCAGCCGCCGCGTCCGTACGAGTGGCGCTGCGCCGCTCCGCCGCCGATGAGCGCGCCGCGCATCTACGAAGCGCACGTCGGCATGGCGTTGGAAGAGCAGCGCGTGGGCAGCTATCGAGAGTTCGAGCAGCACATCCTGCCGCGGATCGCGGACGCCGGCTACAACGCGGTGCAGCTCATGGCGATTCAGGAGCACCCGTACTATGCGTCGTTCGGGTATCAGGTGAGCAGCTTCTTCGCCCCGTCGTCACGGTTTGGGACGCCGGAGGAGCTGAAATCGCTGATCGACGCCGCGCACGGCCGCGGCCTGTGCGTGTTTCTGGATCTGGTGCACAGCCACTCGGTCAAGAACGTGTTCGACGGATTGAACCGCTTTGACGGGACGGATTTTCACTATTTTCACGCCGGCGCGCGCGGGCAGCACCCGGTCTGGGATTCGCTGCTGTTTGACTACGGAAAGTGGGAGGTGCTGCGGTTTTTGCTGAGCAATGTGCGTTACTGGCTGGAGGAGTTTCGCTTCGACGGATTTCGATTCGACGGCGTGACCAGCATGCTGTACACGCACCACGGATTTCAGCGCGTCTTTTCGTCGTACGAGGACTACTTCGGCGACGCCGTGGATGACGACGCGCTGGTCTACCTGCAACTTGCGAACCGGCTTGCGCATGAGGTCAACCCCGCGGCGATCACCGTCGCCGAGGACGTCTCGGGAATGGTGGGGCTGGCGCGGCCCCTGGATGAGGGCGGGCTGGGCTTTGATTATCGCCTGGCAATGGGCCTTCCGGACTACTGGGTCAAGCTGCTGGAGCGCCGCGATGAGGACTGGCAAATGGGGGAGATGTACGGGGCGTTGACGAACCGACGGCGGGGCGAGAAACACGTGGCCTACGCCGAATCGCACGATCAGTCGCTGGTGGGAGACAAGGCGCTGGCGTTCCGGCTGATGGACGCGGCGATGTACTGGCACATGCAGAAAGGCAGCCAGGAGCTGGTGATCGAGCGCGGCGTGGCGCTGCACAAGCTGATCCGTCTGGCGACGTTCGCACTGGGCGGCGAGGGCTACCTGAACTTCATGGGCAACGAATTCGGCCACCCGGAGTGGATCGACTTTCCGCGCGAGGGGAACGGATGGTCATTCAAGCACGCGCGGCGGCAATGGTCGCTGCGCGATGATCCGGGGCTGCGGTATCGCGACCTGGCCGAATTTGACAAGGCGATGCTCGCGCTGGAGCAGAAGTTCGGGATTCTCGCGGACGACCGGATGGAGCTGCTTTTCGCACACGAAGAGCACAAGCTGCTCGTCGTGCGGCGCGGCGCGGTGGTGTTCGCGCTGAACTTCCACCCGACGCGTTCGGCGGCCGATTTTCGGATCGGCGTGCCGGAGGCGACGAATTATCGCGTCGTGTTGAACACAGATGATCTGTGGTTTGGGGGGCATGAAATCGTCCGCGGTGGACAGATCTATCCGCTCAGCAGCGGAGGGGATGCGGGCGCGGCAAGCGTGCAGATCTATCTTCCGGCGCGGACCGGGCAGGTCTTGGCGCCGCTTCGCGCGCGGGCGGAATGATCCCAACGCCGTGCTTACGAACGCGCGACGCTATCTTGCGGCCAGCAGCGCGACAAACGCGTTAATGT
Source organism: Phycisphaerae bacterium RAS1 (assembly GCA_007859745.1). NCBI lineage: Bacteria > Pseudomonadati > Planctomycetota > Phycisphaerae > Phycisphaerae bacterium RAS1. The sequence goes on from SMLU01000002.1 coordinate 244,643, forward strand.
CCAGAACATTCACCGCGCGGTCTCCATTCAAATCCGCCAGTTCCCGATCGCACAGCGGATATTGCACGGCGTACCCCGCGGGATCGGACAGCGCCGTTACGAACGGGGCTGCATCCATCAGGTCGACCGAGAAGTCGCAGTTCAGATCGCCGCGGGCCGGGCCGTATTCCCAGGTATCGGCTCTCGATGCGCCGAGGGCATCCTCCCCGCCGAACAAGATCACCCGCCGGCGATGTGAATCGAAGGTCATGGCGTGCTCGTATCGGCCCGATGGCCCGTTCGCTGGGCTGCGCGTCCAGGCCCCGACGCCTTTTTCCCAGGTTTCGCTGCTCCAGGCGCCGTCGTACCCCCCAAAGAGCACGAGCCGCTGCCGCACCGAATCATAGACCATGGCGGGTTCGACGCGCGGGCTCGGGCCGGCCGAGGATCGCCGGAACCAGCTCGCCCCGTCCCACTCCCACGTCTCATGATCGAAGTAGCCATCCCAGCCGCCGAAGAGCACGACGCGCTGTGAGACGCTGCTGTACGCCATGCAGTGCTGCCAGCGCGGATCGGGGCCGCTGGTGGCGCGCACTTCCCAGGACGCGCCATCCCACTCCCATGTGTCGCCGAGCAGCGCTCCGGCCGCCAGGCCGCCGAAGAGCACCGTGCGGCCGCGAGCGGCGTCGTAGGCCAACGCCGGGTTGGTGCGGGCGCCCGGTCCGGTGTTCGCGGCCAGCATCCAGGATTCACCGTCCCACTCCCACGTCTCGGCGCCACCGGCTCCGCTGCCGCCAAACAGGACTGTCCGGCCGCGAGCTGAATCGTAGGTCATGGCGTGGGATACCCGAGTTCCCGGGCCGGCGTTCGCGATGAGCATCCAGCGCGACCCGTCGTACTCCCACGTCTCGGTGCTTCTTTCACCACCAACACCGCCGTAGAGTACGACGCGCTGGCGGAGCGCGTCATACGTCATAGCATGGCCGTTGCGCGCTTGCGGCGCACCGGCGCGGACCGTCCAGGAGCTTCCATCCCACTCCCAGAGGTCGCCTTCGGCGCCGATGTTCCAGCCCCCAAACAGCGCGACGCGATGCCGCGCGCCGTCGTAGACCAGTTTCGCCCCGGTGCGTGCGCTGGGGCCGTCGGTGGCCCGTAGTGACCAGGATTCTCCGTCCCATTCCCACGTATCACCAACGAATTCATCGTCGCTTCGCCCACCGAATAGCACGACTCGGCCACGGGCCGGGTCGCCGGCCATCTCGTGCGCATAGCGCGGACTGGGACCTTTGACATCGCGCAGTGTCCATTCAACTCCGTCCCACTCCCACGTGTCGCCGGCTGGTCGCCCACCGGGCGTCTGCTCTTCGCCGCCGAACAATACCACGCGCTTCCGGGCGCTGTCGTAGGCGACGGCGTGCCCGATACGACGGGTCGGACCGGAGTCGGAGAGCAACTCCCATTGGGCCCCATCCCACGACCAGGTTGTTCCGCTCCAGGTCCCGTACGCGAAGCCGCCAACGAGCAGGACATGCCGCCGATCGGCGTCGTAGACCAACTCAAAATCGTGCGAGACGGTCGGCCCGGCGGTCGAAACCAGCGTCCAGGATTCTCCGTCCCATTCCCACGTCTCACCACTGAGGTCGTCGCCGCGCCCGCGAACCAGGACGATTCGATTTCGGATCGGATCCTCGGCCATTTCGACGATGCCTTGGGCATCCGGACCCATTCGCGTGCGCAATCCCCACGAAATTCCGCTCCATTCCCAGGTTTCGCTTTGGAGTTGCGGGGAGTTGCCGCCGAACATGACGAGGCGCAGGCGGGCGCTGTCGAAAGCCATGGCGTGGCCCACACGCGGCGCGGGACAAGCCAGGCGCCATTCCTGAGCGGTGCAGCGGGGCGCGAGCGTTGCGAGGGCGATGGCTGCGAAAACGGATCGTGCCAAGCGTGCGTCGTGCATGTTCAATACCCGCCGGCTCTGAATACCCCCGGTCCGTCGTGGCAAAACAGCGCCCGCCCGGGTCTGGGCGCGCGCCCGCACGTTCGGGTTGGACAGGGCCTGTACGGCTTTATCCGTGCCGTCCTCAGTTTCGTAACGTCGCACGGACAAGCGGAGTACCGCTTGTCCGTGCCACCTGTCATTCGCCGTCGGACGCAGAGGACCGACGTTACGTACCGGCCGGGGCGGCCGGGCTACAGCGTCGGACGCGGAGGTCCGACGCTACGGCCGACTCGGAGGTCGGCCGCTACGAATTAGCCGCCGAGCAGCCGCAGGACGCTTTGCGGCGTCTGATTGGCCAGGCCCAGCACGGTCGTGCCGGACGCGACCAGCACCTGGTTGCGCGACAGGGCCGCGGTCTCGGCGGCGAAGTCGGCGTCGCGAATCGAGGACTCGGACGCCATCAGGTTTTCCATCGTGATCCCGAGCTGGTTCACGTTGGTTTCGAGCGTGTTCTTCTCAAACGCGCCCAGCCGGCCGCGAAGGACCGACACTTGCTTGATGGCTTCGTCGACGATGCGCTGCGCCTGCGTCTCCTGATGCTTGAGCAGCGAATACTCGCCGTCGCTCTGGATCTGCGACAGGAAGCCGATGCCGCTGTTGCCCAGGTCGGTGGCGGCGATGGACTGAATGCCGACGCCGATCTGCAGGTTGCTGTTGACGCGCGCGCCGACCTGGAACAGGGCGCCGCCCTCGACAATCGCGAAGCTGGTCGTGCCGATCCCGAAGGTGGAGTCGAGCGACAGCTCCATATCCATTGTGGCGGTCTTGATCGCCAGGCGATTGCCGTCGCCCAGGCTCAAGGCGCCGTTGATCGTCGCGACCGCGTCGCGGCCTTCGTCGCGCGCGTCGGGCTGGCCGTTCTCGTCGACCAGGGCGAACGTGCCTCCGCCCGGCAGCGTCTGGATCGAGACGAAGTGCTTGCTGCCCAGCTCCGTGCTGCTGAGCGTGAAGCCCGACGTCGCTGTCGCCGACAGCGTCGCCTCCACGCCGGTGGCGGCGGTGACGGCGTTGATTGCCTCGACCATCGCGGACGCGGTGGTGCCGCTGACGAAGGAAAGCGCGGTGACGCCGCCGCTGCCTTCGACCTTGATGGTGACGCTCTGGGCGATGGCGCTGCCGGTGAAATAGAGGTTGGCCGGCTGGGCCGAGGTGGTCACGTTGATGTTGACCGGCACATACGCACGATCGCCGAACTGCACGCCGTGAACCGACAGCGCATCGACGACCGAGCCGTCGAGGCCGCTGGTGATGTAGTCGAGCGACCCGTTGAGCAGGGAGCGCCCGGCGAAGGTCGTGCTGCTGGAGATGCGCGTGATGCTCTGGATCGCAGAGTCGATCTGGAGCTGGTTGGCGCGAATCTCGTCGTCGGAGAGCGCGCCGCGGTTAGCGGCGCCGACGATCAGCTCCTGGATGTCGCGCAGCAGGTTGGCGACCTCGTCGAGGGCGCCCTCGGTGGTGGCGATGATGTTGCTGGCGCGCTGCGTGTTCTTCATCGCCTGGTCCACCGCGCCGATTTCGGAGCGCAGGCGTTCGGAGACGATCAGGCCGGCCGGGTCATCCTTGCCGCGATTGACGCGCAGGCCGGTCGACAAGCGCTCCAGCGTGCCGTTCAGCAGCTTGTAGGAGCTGTTCAGGTTGCGCTGGGCGATTACCGCCCCCACATTCGTGTTAATACGAGCCATTGGCCATCCTCCTTGAACGGTTCGTGGCTGGTGTGAGATTGTTGTCGTTGACGCAAACGAGGACTGAGTGGGATCGCGACCGCAGGTCTAGCCGCGCGGCGGTCCGTTGTGGTTGTTCGTGGATGGACGCGTAACCGGATTGGCGGCTGCCAGGTCCTCCGTGGTGACGCCTGCCGCCTTGCGGTTCTCGCGCTGGATGGCGTCGTACACTTCCTTGCGATGCACCGTAATCTCGGCCGGTGCAACAATGCCCAGCCTGACCTTGTCCCCCCGGATATCGACGACGGTGATCTGCACATTGTCGCCGATCACGATCGATTCGTCGCGCTGTCTTGAGAGCACCAACATCCGCGGCTCCTTCCGATGGTTTGCCGATGCGTGGTTCGGATAGAAACGAAAAGACGTGCGCTCGCTTCTGGCCGAACAGACAGTCGCCCGGTCGCGCGGCGGGATGCATCGCATGCCGCCGATCACTTCGTCTTGTCCTGAAGACGCCCGGACGCATTATAGCCGACCCTTCGGGTAAAAGATCAACCTCGGCGGGCCGCAATCTGAGCGGCCGGCCAAACGAAACTGTCTGTCCGCGCTTGCCGCCAGGCGAAGCGCAATCCTGTGGCGCCGGTTCTTAACCGGTGCTGGCTGTGGCACCGGTTTCTGACCGGTGCTGTCTCTGCGGGTCTTCGACCCACAATTTGTAGGGTGGGCATCTCGCCCACCATTCGTCGCGCGTAGCCCGTAGGGTGGGCCGTGCCCACCAATTCAACATCGGATACAGAGATCCGACGCTACGGCCGACTCGGAGGTCGGCCGCTGCGGGGCCGATACAGGCCGCTACGCGCTGCGGGCGACGAGCTTCGGCCGCGCCAGGCTGACCAGCGGATGGCGCGTGCCATAGCGCTTGTCCGCCAGCACAAGCTGCTTGGCCTGCATCGATCCGCAGCCGATGAGCAGCGGTCCGAGCAGGTTGGCGGTCAGCTCATCGCCGACTTTGTTGACGATGACGACCACCTGGCAGTCTTCCAGGTCGCGCAGCCCGAGCTGCTCGACGTCGTCCTTGCGGACGCTGACGCGGTAGTCCGGCACGAAGGCCCGCGGATCGCAGACCACGAACGCCAGCGCCGGATCCTCCGCCGACTGCAGCCAGTAGAAGACCGGGTCGGGCGAGGTCTGCACAATCACGAAGCGCCGCTGGTCGGGAAATCCGAGCAGCGGCTCCTTGAACGTGATGACCTTGCCGTCATCAATCTCGACCGTTCCAAATCGCGTGGTTTCGACGATCATCCTGATCGCTCCCATGGCTCTGCCTGTCCGGTGCATCCGTAACGGCGGGTCGGCCGACTCCGGCCGCTTCGCGCGCGGCGATGCAACGCCGCGCTCATCCTGTTCCGCCTTCGGACGGGGTTCTCCGAACCCGTGCCAGCGCCATCCGGCGCTGCTCACCGGCGACGCGATTCGGCCAAGCCATCGAGCCGATCGCGTCCCGACATTCGTGCCTTCACCGCTCCATGTAGCCCGGCCGCCCTCGGCCGGACTGCCCATCTATCTTGCCCGGCCGCCCTCGGCCGGACTGCCCATCTATCTTGCCCGGCCGCCCTCGGCCGGACTGTCCATCCTTCTCGCCCGGCCGGGGGCGGCCGGGCTACATCGTCCGACTCGGAGGTCGGACGCTACCGCAGGTAGTCCAGCAAGCTCAGGTTCAGCACGCGGGCGCTGGTCGTGTAATTCGCCTGCAGCGCAGTCTGCATCTGCTGGAAGCGGACCACCGCTTCCGCATAGTCCACGTCGCGCACGTCGCTGAGCAGAATCCGCGACGCGGTCGTTTCGGCTTCCATTCGCGTGGCCCGTTCGTCCATCGTGCGGGCCTTGGCCGCCAGTTTTCCCTCGACTTCCAGCATGCGCGGCAGCACGCGTTCCAGCCGCTCGGCCGCCTGCGTAATCTCCTGGCGATCCGATGCGTTCAGCGCGTCGCGCAGCTCGATGAGCGCCGTGAAGGTCCCGTCGACACGCACCGGGCTGACGTCCTGGCCGATTAACTGGTTGCCGGTCGGCTGCACGTTCAATCCCAGCCCGTCGATCGCCGCCGACAGGTTGACGCGCTCAATCCGCAGCGCGCCGCCGCCGGCCGTGTTGTCAGTGATGATCAGCCCGTTGCCGCTGCTCACCAGCGCGGCGCTGATCTGCCCTCCGCCGGCCGTGTTGAAGCGGTCAATCACGTCTTGAAGCGTGACGGCGCCGTCCACGTCGATTTCAAATGACGCCCCGCTCCGCGTCGTGATGCGTATATCGTTTCCCTGCTCCGTGATGATGCCGCGCCCGTCGTTCAGGCTCGTCAGCATCGTGCCGCTGTGCATCGAACGGATGCCCAGCTCGGTCGCGGCGATGCCGCCGTTCTCCTCGATCCGCAGGTCCGAGCCGCTGACGCGATTCCGGACTTCGATCGTCCGGCCGTCGTCCGCCAGTCGCGCCCAAACGCCGATGCTCGCGCTGTTGATCTGGTTGAGCACGTCCTCGATCGTCTCGGCGGCGGCGAACGATACATTGGCGCTTTCGAGCCCGTTTCGCAGGGTAATGCCGGCGGCCAGGTTGAGCCCTGTGCCGGCCTTCAGATCATCGATCCGCGCCCGGAGCGTCAGTTTCGGATCAAGGTCGGCGCTGCCGGCGATCGATCCGCCGGTGACGATCAGCCCCAGGTCACGGGCCGCCTGCCCGCCGCCCAGGTCGGTCACGGTGATGTTCGCCGCGCCGGCGCCCGTGTACGTGATCGTGACGCTCGTGGCGTCGGCAACCGCCGTCAGGTCGGCCGGCATTTCGGCGTTCAGCTTGTCGAGCAGGTCCTGGATCGTCGCGACGCTGGAAAGGTCGACCTCAGCCGTGTCGCTGCCGTTGCTGACCGAGATAATGCCGGGATGTACGCCGTTGCCGGTCGTACCGCGCAGGTCGCTGACGCGCGTTTCAGGCGTCAGCGCCGGATTCAGATCCGCGATGCCCTGTACGGCGCCTGAGACAGCGCCGAAGAAGTCCATTCCGGAAATCGTGAACGAGTCCTGCGAGAGGTCCGAATCGACGATCGCCATCTGCCGTCCGGCGTCGCCGCGGAACAGCACCCCGCCGCCCGTCATTTCGAACGGCTGATCGCCGCCGAAGTGGCCGCTGAAGAGCGCGGCGCCCAGGTGCTCGCGGTTGCCGGCGGAGACCATCTGGCTGATGAGGCGATCGACCACGCTTGCCAGGGCGCTGCGCTCCTCGTCGGAAAGCGTGTCGCCGGCGGCGTCGCTGGCGATGCGCTGCGCTTCGCGCATCAGGTCGACGCCCTCCTGCATGGCGTTCTCGCCGGCGGACAGGGCTGCATTCGCGGTGCGGACGTTGTCGGCGACCTGGCTGAGCCTCTCCAACCGGCGGTCGATGACGCTCGACTGCGCGGCTCGGACCGAATCTTCGCTGCCGACGCTGAAGCGCAAGCCGGTCGCAAGCTGGTTCTGCGTGCGGAACAGACTCAGCTCGGTATGGCGGGCCGACTGCAGGACGTTGAACGCCCGCAGGTTCTGGCTCACGCGCGCGACATTGACCGGGACGATTGCCATGCGCCTCTTCAGTCGCGTCGGACCTCCGAGTCCGACGGTGTTTTGACCGTTGCTCACGCCGTCGAACGCGGAGGTCCGACGCTACGGCCGACTCGGAGGCCGGCCGTTACGACCCGACCAGGGCCAGGACTTCATCCGTCAGGTTCTCGACCACGGTCAGGAAGCGCGCCGCTCCCTGGTACGACCGTTCGAATTTCGTCAGGTTGATCGCCTCTTCGTCGAGGCTCACGCCGCTGATCGCCTCGCGCTGCGCGATCAACCCGCTGTACACGGCTTCGGCGGCTTCGGTGCCGGTGAGCGCGCCCGCCGCCGCCACGGAAACGCTGTTGACCATCGCGCCGTGAAAATCCTGCACGCTCTGGTTTCCCAGGAGCGAGCTGGCCATCTCGCCCAGAAGCGCCAGCCGGCCGGCGTTGCCGCCGTCGCCAATCTGGCCGTTCCCGGAAGCGGCCAGCAGCCGCGGATCGGCCTGGACACGGGCGTCCACCGCGATGTCTGCGGCGTTCACGCCATCGAAGAAGGTCGCCAGCCCCAGCGCCGCCAGAGCGCCGGATGAATCTTCCGAGAATGACACCTCAGAGCCGGCCGCCGCGCTGATTTGCAGCCGATTGTCGCTCGTCACCGACGCGGTCAGCCCCGGCACGCCGCTCAGCGCGGCAGCCAGCGAGTTCAGCGTGCTGTCGCTGCCGACGCCGTCGAGATCGACGCGAATCTGCCGCGTGACCTCCGTGCCCGTCGCTTGATTCCGCACGTGAACGATGAACGTGCCGTTCTGTAGCGGGAAGGGCAGGCCGGCGTTCGTGCTGTTCAGCACCGCCGCCGGATCATCCACCGCGTAGTTGCTCGTAAGCGCTCCGTAGCCGATCAGTCCGCGGCCGGAGCTGTGGACGCGATTCACTTCGTAGATCAGCCCCTTGGCCAGCGTGTCGAGTTGGTCGAGCTGGCCGGCCAGGTGCGTGTCGCGTGCGGTAAGAATGGCCTCAAGCTGCCCGGCGCGCGGCAGCACCGGGGCGCCGTCATCCGCGAAGCGCACCGAGGCGATCTCGACGCCGTTCTTCAACTCGCGCTGCGTCGTCAGCTCGCGCGGGCGGTCGAACGTGATCAGTGGATCGCCGCCGACGAAGACGTTGATCGATCCGCCTTCCTGCTCGCGGACGGTCACGTCCAGATACTCGGAAAGCTCGCGCAACAGACCGTCGCGCCGGTCGCGAAGCGGATTGCCGCCCGCCTGCCCCTGCGCGTCGGCGGCGACGATTTTCTCATTGAGCTTGGCGATTTCCTTCGAAATGCCGTTGATGCGGCTGACGGCGGCCTCGGCCGAGTCATTCAGGTCGGATATCTGCTGCAGGATGCCCTTGTTCAGCCGATGCAGCTCGCCGGCGATGCGATCGGCGGCGGCAATCGTGAGATTGCGGCTGGTCGCGTCCTGCGGCTGTGTCTGGAGCGTGGAAAAACTGGCGAACAGCTCGTTGAAGCCGGTCGAAAGGTCCTGATCCGTCAGCTCGTTGTAGAGCGTCTCGACCTGCGAGAGCGTCTGGTAGAGCGCACTGCTGCCGCGCCGGTTGCCGAGCGCCAGGCGCAGTTGACCTTCGAGCGCCTCGTCGACGTGCCGCTGAAGCGCGGACATGTTTACCCCGGCGCCCGGGGCCCACCCGGCCACGCTGGCGCCGGCGGCGAGAGCCGACAGCCGGCCGGTCTGGCGGGCGTAATCGGGATTGCCGACGTTGGCGATGTTCTGGCCGGCGACGCTGATGGCGGACTGATATGCCGCCAGGGCGCTGCGACCGATCTGAAAGCTGGTTCCGAAGATCGCCATGTCTTAGCCCACTGCGTCCACGAACGAGAGTCGGTTTCGTTGCTCGTGCCGCCCCTGCGGGCCGTACACGATCGATTCCTGGCCGGCCTTCGCGACCTCCGCGAAGACTCCGCGGATGTGCAATTGCAGATGGCGTGCCACGCCGGCGGCGAGGCGGTTTTTTTCGCGGAGTTTCAGGGCCGCCTGCCGCAAGCCCGCGTTTTTCGCGAGGATTTGCGACGCCAGCGGCTCCGGCAGAATTCCAGCAAGGTCGGACAGCCGCGCGATCCGAGACGGCCCGCCCGGCAGCGCCTGCGCCAGACGCGCAAGGAGTTCATGTCGCTCCTGCTCGCCGGCGCCGACGCCGCGGAGCAAGGCCTCCTCGCGCTGCGCGCAGGCCGTGAGGGCGTCGGCGTCGGCGCGTTTCATCGCGGCGAGCTTGTCGTCCGCAATCTGTAGCAGCCCGGCAAGTTGGGCCTGCCAGCGGCCCAGGAGCGTCAGAAGCTGCAACACGTCGGCGCCATCCGGGCGGGTTATCGAAGCGTCGCGGGTCGGCGGGTGTATCAGGTTCATGCGGGGATGTCCTGGAATCGGGGAGCATCGGCGTCCCGCCGGTGCGTTCGGGCGTTCATATTGCGCACCGGCGGGACGCCGATGCTCCCCGCGCTATCGCGTGGGGTAAGGCGGGCGGCGAGCTGCGCGACCAGGCCGCCGGAGCCGGCCGCCGCGATGCGGTCGGCGATGCGCAGGTCGAACTGCTCGCCGAAGATCTCTTCCGTCCGTCCGCCATGGCCGACTCCCTTGCCGAACGGGAACCGCCGCATTTCGGCCAGCAGCGGCGCGAAGAAAAGTTCGGAGGTCATTTGCGCGGCGGCGGTATGAATGACCGTCGGATTCTGCGCGTCATCCTTGCGCCCCAGCTTGCGCTGCATTTCCAGCTCCCGCCGCCGGGTGGCCGGCAGGGACGTCGGGAGTGCGGCGCTCTCGCCCGCACGTCGACCGAATGCGGCGGTTGCGGCGTTCGGACTCGTTCGGAGCGCGGCAATCATGCTCATTCCTCGTACACCAGCCGGGCGTGCAGCGAGCCGGTGCGATGCAGGTGTTCCACCGCCGCGATCATCTGCTCAGGCGACGCCTTGATCGCCGACAGCGTCGTCAGCAGCCGTTCGAGCTGCGTGCCTTCGGCCTCGTCGGTCGCGACGCCGACCAGACCGGCGGCTGCACCGGCGTCCGCGCCGCCGCTTCCGCCGACGGTCACGGTTCCCAACCCGGGAAGCTGCAACACGGTCGGGGCGATCGTGACGGCCCCCGTGAAAGAGACGCTTTTGGTGGTGCGATTGATGATGACCTTCGCCTGCTGTTCGGGCAGCAGGAAAATCTGCGTCTGAAGCACGCGCGTGAGGAACCCCGCCGGCCGGGTCATTTCGCTGAGCGGGATCTGAACCCGGATGTTCTTGGGCCCCAGCGCGACCGCGGTTTCCACGCCGACAATGACGCGGCGCTCCGTATGGGCGCCGCCGGCGTCAGGCGCCGGCGCCCCGCTGCCGACCTCATGATTGATGGCGCGCGTCAGCATCTGGGCCCAGCCCCATCCGGCGTGTGTGTCGTCGAGCACCAGCGTGACGCCGCGCTCCTCGTCGATGAAGGCGTAGATGAACTCATCTTCGAGCGTGCAGCCGCCGCGGACGATTCCGCGCCGCATGGACTTGGCGTCCGGCAGGTCGATTCGCCCGCCGGCCAGCGCGAGGATGTCGGGGATGGTCAGCGTGGCGTCCTGCAAAGGCGTCAACAGGAGCTGCCCGCCGGCCAGCGATTTCGCCGGGCCGATGGCGGAGACGACGATGTCCAGCGTCTGGCCTTCGCGGGCGCCGAATTCGGGGATCGTTGCTTCGACGGTGACCAGTGCGACGCTGTTGGTGACGCGCAGCTCGTTGGGATCCAGCACCGGTTGCTGATAGCGCTTGTGCAGGGCCATCAGGGCGCGGATGGTGGTCGCGCTCTTCGCGCCGTCGCCGGTGCCGTCCAGCCCGACGACCAGGCCGAAGCCCATGAGCTTGTTGGTGCGCTGGCCCTGAAGCCGGGCGATGTCCTGCACGCGCACATCGGCAAGGGTCGGGGCGGCCAGCAAGATCAACGCGAGCGACCAAGCCAATCCAGGAGCGCCTGAGCGAACCCGCCACGGAAGTCGCGGGCGAGCAGGCCCCGCACTTCCGTGCGGGGTTCGGATATGAGTGCTTAGACTTCTGACTTCTGACTTCTGACTTCCCACTTCCATCTCCCTACTCCAGCCTCAGGAAATCCGTCAGCCGCTTCAGCCAGCCGCGGCGGGCCGCGTCGCGCGCGGCCCCGGCGTGCTGCACATCCACGATCAACTCGGCCACCTGCGTGCTGAGAACCGTGTTCTGCGGGGTGAGATCGTCGGTGCGGCAGACGCCGGTAAGCGTGTAGACCTGCTCGTCCTCGTCCTGCTTGATCGTCTTTTTGGCTTCAAGCACCAGGTTGCCGTTGGGCTTCACGTCAATCACCTTGGCTGTGATGCGCGTGGTCAGCTCATCGCGGCGGTCGACCCGCCCGCGGCCCTGGTACTGGTCCTGCAGCTTGAACTCCACCCCCGGCGCGCCGTTCGGAAAATCCTGCGGGATCAGGTGGTCTTCCGGGTTCAGCCGGAACCACTTGCCCAGCTCGCTGCCCACCTGCCACTGCTTGTTCTGCCGCAGGTTCGAATCGCTGATCGCCAGCTTGGTCTCGCGAATAATGATCGTGATCAGGTCATTGACCTGAATGACCTGCGGCTTGGGCGGCTCAACCGCGATCGGCGAGAACGCCAGCAGCGCCGGATTGGTGCTTTGCGCTTCAGGATCGACACGCGGCGGCGGCGCAGCCCGCAGCCCGGGCATGGCAGCGTTCTTGTTCAAGCCCCCGCCGCTACTCCGCGCCGGTTGCGACGCCGCTGGCGGCATCGACGGGGCCCGGCCGGAGCGGAAGAGCGAATTGCTCTGGGCTGATGCGGTCACGGCGCCGAGCAGAACAAATGCCGCCGTCAGCCGGAGCGACAGTGAATTGTGGGTGGGACCGGCGTCTCGCCGGTCCCCTCGCCCCGCGCGGACGGGCGAGACGCCCGTCCCACCCGCCGAAATCGCCTCGCACCGCGCCATCGCTTGACATCTCGACTTCATTTCAATCCTCCTCAACCCGCACGGTTCCCAGCCCCGTCACCACGCCGCGCAGTTCGCGCCACTGCTTGCGGCCTTCGCCCACGCGGACGCGGACGGTTTCGCCGTAGCCGGCCGTGTCGAGCGCCGTGCCGGCCATCCGTACGTTGACGCTGCCGGCGGCCCCCAGGACCGTGACCGGCCGCGAGCGCTCGACCAGCGGCGTCGATTTCAGATCCACGGCCTTCACCATTTCCCCGGCCTGGAGAAACCGCTTGAGCTGCTGGCCGACGACCTGCTCGACCGTCGCCAGGCCGATTTCTTTTTCGGATTCGAAGGAGCGGCTTTCGACGCCGACGTCTTCGCGTTTCACAAATGAGCCGATCGCCAGCGGCTTGCGGGCCACGATCACGCTGCGCGTGAGCTGCACACGGGCAAAAACGCTGACCGTCCGCTGCGTCTGACCATCGCGACGAATCGTCACGCGAAACTCACGCAAACCGAGCTTCTCGCGGCCGGCGGGACGCACGAGGAAATCCCACGGCGGCGACGTGAGCCCCAGAAAATCCCGCCCGGCGGCCTCGAACGCGACTTCAGGCGTTCCGCCGAGCGACTTCAGCTCGGCGGCGACGCTGAGCCGAATCGCGTCCGCCAGGGTCTGCGAGCGAATGATGGCGGCGGGATCGTCGGTTCGCAGGCTCGAAGCATCCGAATCGGGCGACGGCGCCGGCGACGATTCAAGTTGAACGCGACACGTCGCCGCGCCGCTTAGCAGAACGAACGAGAGGTTGGCGCCCGCCTGGTGAAGCTGCCGCAGGACATCTTCATGATCGAGCGTAAACGCGGCGGGCGTTGTATCCAGCTTGATAGGCTTCTCGGCGAGCGCGGCGAGCTTCTCGTCCGCCCCCGCGAAATCGACCACGTCGCCCAATCGAACGGTGGCGCCGTGCACGACCGCGGTCGGTTTGAGCTTCAACCGGGAAACGGGCGCATCAGCGACCGCGGGAACGACGATCGTCAGAATTACGATCAGCGACCACGTCGCGGGTTCGCGGAGCATTTCCCATTTTCCATTTTTGATTTTTGATTTCTTGTTCATCGCTCGCTCCGTCGCTCCGCCGTCGGACGCCGAGGTCCGACCATGTAGCCCGGCCGCCCTCGGCCGGTCCATTCAGTCCGCGTTGGGTGGGCACTGCCCACCATCCGCCGTCGGCCACAGAGGGCCGACGCTACGGCCGACTCGGAGGTCGGCCGCTACAGCCCGGCCGGGGGCGGCCGGGCTACATCGCTATTAGCGCCTCAGGTTCGCGACTACCTGCAACGACTCATCCGCCGCCTGGATCGTCTGCGAGTTGATCTGGAAGACGCGCTGCGTCTTGATCAGCTCGACGAGTTCAGTCACAGCTTCGGTCGTGCTCAGCTCCAGCGTCGATTGCGTAATCGTCCCGATGCCCTGCTCGCCGGCGGCGCCCTCGATCGGCGTGCCCGAGGCCGGGCTGGGCAGGAACACGTTGGATCCGTATTGCAGAAGTCCCGAGGGGTTCGCGAATCTCGCCAGGCGAATCTGGGCCAGCTCGTTGGCCGTCCCGTCCGCCTGGATCGCCACGATGCGCCCGTCCTTGCCGATGCTCACCTTGTTGTCCGGAATGTCTGCAGGAATCTGCGGCGTGTCGCGCAGGCGGTAGCCCGAGTTGTTGCCCAGCACCAGCTCGCCCTGCGAATTCCGCACGAAGTTGCCCGCGCGCGTGTAGCCGATGCTGCCGTCGGGGAACTGAATCTGGAAAAAGCCGTCGCCCTCGATCATCAGGTCGAGACTGTTGCCGGTCAGAATCGCCGAGCCTTGCTTATGGATCGATTGCGTGTTGCTGACCGCGACGCCCAGGCCGACCTGCGTAGGCAGCGGCGTCTGCGTGTCGTTACTGGTCTGCACGCCCGGCTGGGCGCGGGTCTGGTAGAGCAGGTCCTGAAAGTTGACTCGCGCGGCCTTGAAGCCGGGCGTATCGGCGTTGGCCAGGTTGTTGGCGATCACGTCGATCTTCACCGACATCGCCTGCATTCCCGTCGCCGCCGTGTGCAGTGCTGTGATGGCCATTCAGCGTTCTCCAGTCTTCCGTGGGTGGCACGGGCGTCTCGCCCGTGCAGACCGCGGGACGGGCGAGACGCCCGTCCCACCCAAACCGCGCTACGCGCGGGTCAGGACGCTCAACAGGCGTCCGATGCTCTGATCCTGAAGCTCGATCATCCGCGCGTTCATCTGGTACGCACGCGAGGTCTCAATCATGTTCACCAGTTCCGGCACCGCCTCCGCGCTCGATGATTCGATGAACCCGCCCTTCAATCGTGCTACGCCGGGCGTCGTCTGCGACTCGTTGAACGAAAAACGCACCGCGCCCTGCTTGCGCAGCACGCGCGCGTCCGGCACATCCACCACCGCAAGCTGCGCCACGGGCTGACCGTCCTGAAGGATGCGGCCCTCTTCCGTCACCGCGATTGTGCTGCTGAGCGGATTAAGCTGAATCGCCGCCCCGCCCACGCCCAGCACCGGCGCCCCGTCGAGCGCCGACACGAGCTGCCCCTCGGGCGTCATCACCAGCCGCCCGTCGCGCGTGAGCTGCTTTTGTCCGTTGACGTCCACCATCAGAAAGCCCGGCCCGTCGAGCGCCACGTCAAGCGGATTGTCCGTTTGAACGTGCGTGCCTTCGCTGAAATCCGTCTCTGTGCGGCCCAGCCAGATGCCGCCGGTCATGTTACGCAGCAGCTCGTCGCTCGCCCCGCGGCGGACGCCGGCCTCCGACGCGGGGCGACGCTCGGCGAACACGGCGATTTCGCGTTTGAAGCCGGGCGTGTCGGCGTTGGCCAGGTTGTTGGCGACGACGTCCTGTCGATACTCGCTGGTCAGCATTCCCGCGGCGGATTGGTAGAGGCCGTGGATCATCGCGCATCCCCTGCGCCGTCGCCGCGAGAAAGGCGTCCGTCAGCATGCCGCCGCGCCATCTCAACCAGCGCCCGGCGCAGCGCCTCGCGCCGCACACGTTGCCCGAGCGCCGTCAGCCCGTTGGCCGATTCGACGCCGTTCGACGGTGTTTCAGGCGTCGCGCGGCAGCGGCCGGCCCCCGTGCCGGCCGTGGACTGCGGCGACCCCGCCGTCACCAATCCGGCTGCATCGCGATGAACGAGTGTCTTCGAAATTCGATTGGGACGATTCACGGCAATCCTCGAGGTCGCGCCGCTCATCCGCGTCCATGCGGCATGCGGCACACGCGATTGCCTAATAGCACAGGCTGTGCCGCGCGGGCAGGCGTCGGGCGAATTCTTCGGCGAATGGTTGGAAATGCGTGGCTTGCCGGAGGTTATGACGCTGTGAGCGCGGCTGACAATGACATCACGGCGCGACGCGAACGCCGATCCGCCGGCGAATCATGCGCTGACCCGGCGTTCACTGCGCCCGTTGCTCGGCGCGCTCGCTTGCGCTTCGCGTTCCGAACCAGAGCGTGAGCCGCTTCAACCCCTCATCGATGCTGACATGCGGCTCATATCCCAGCTCCCGCCGCGCCGCGGATAGGTCGAACCAGTGCGAAGTGGCCAGCTCGTTTGCAACAAAGCGCGTCATGGGCGGCTCGCGCGTGCTCCGGACGACGCCGTACGCGACTTCCATGAGGCCGCCCAACAGGCACGCCATGCCGCGTGAGATGCCACGCGTCACCGGCGGTAGCCCGGCGGTCGCGAGAATCGCGTTCACGATGTCCCACAGCGGACGCGGCTCGCCGTTGCTGATGAAGTATGCCCGTCCGGCCGCCCGCGGGTTTGTGTCGAGCGCCGCGGCGGCGAGGATGTGGGCGTCTGCAGCGTTGTCGATGTACGTGGTGTCCACGCGGTTTTTCCCGTCGCCGACTCGGCGCAGCTTTCCTGCGCGGGCGCGGGCGATCAGCCGCGGAACAATGTGATTGTCGCGCGGTCCCCAAACCAGGTGCGGCCGCAGCGCAATCGTACGCAGGCTCGGCCCGCTGGCAGCCAGCACTTCCTGCTCGGCGACGGCCTTCGTGGCGCTGTAGTGCGAATGATGCCGCAGCGGATACGGCGACGACTCATCGACGCCGCACATGTCACGGCCGTCGAAGACCACGCTCGGGGAACTGGTATAGACCAGGCGCGCGACGCCGCCTTCCCGACACGCGCGGAGCACATTTCGCGTTCCGATCACGTTCGGCTCAAAAAAGTCGCGGTACGATCCCCACACGCCGGCGCGGGCCGCGACGTGAAATACCGTATCGCAGCCGGCCACGGCTTCGGCGACCGCCGTGGCATCGCGCAGATCAGCCCGCCACTGCACCGCCCCCATGGCGCGCAGCTCCGGATAGTTCTGCCGCGCGAGGATCGACACGCGTGCGCGGGCGGCGATCAACCGTTCAACGATCGCCCGCCCCAGGAAGCCGCCGCCGCCGGTGACGAGGCAATTGCCGTGCGACAAACCTGACACAGCGTTTTCGACGTGAGCCGGCGGCATGGACAGTCATCCTACGCGCTATTTCGCACCGGGGAGTGTGGGCGTCCCGCCCGCATAGTTGGGCCCGGCTTCACATGTGCTTCGCCGCCCAGGCCGCCAGCTTTTCGCGCACGATCTTCGCATTGTGCCGGACGTCGACCGGAAACCGGCGCGCGAAGAGCACGGTGGTGATGCCGCGCGTACTCTCATGTGCCGCCGCGATTTCAAGCAGTTCCGCCCGCACATCGTCTTTTCGGCCCCCACGTGGCCGGCGTTTTTCCGCCGGTTTCAACTCCACGCACAAAACAGGCCGCTGCCCTCCCGCGGGGCCGACGCCGACCAGCGCCGTCCGCTCCACCGCCGCGTGCTGATTGAAAATCGCCTCGCACGGCTCCGTAAAGAGCGCGCCGCCGGCGGTCGTGACGCGCTGCGACTTGCGCCCGCAATACCACAGCCGGCCGGCGCTGTCGAAGTAGCCGACGTCGCCCATGCGATGCCAGACGCCGCCGTCACGCGGGTCGTTGATCTTCGCAGCGGCGGTGGCGTCAGGCAGGCGATGATACGTCCGCGTGGCGATCGGGCCCTTTACGACGATTTCGCCGATCTCGCCTGCGCCGCACGCGCGCGTGTCGCACCATCTTGCGATCGGCCGGTCACCGATCTCGATCACGCGCACATCCAGCCCCGCCAGCGGCCGCCCGACGCAGTTGCCCGCCCCGCAGCGCGTCTCGTGGGCGGTGTTAGAGAGAATCTCAGCATCCGTAATGTCTGAAACCGGCAGCGCCTCGGTCGCACCATAGGGGGTGTGAATGCGGCAGGAATCGGGCACAACCGCCCGAACGCGCGCGAGCAGCTCGGGCCGGATCGGCGCCCCGGCAGTCAGAATTCGCTTCAATCCGCTGAGCCGAATTCCAGCTCGGCTGCAATGATCGGCCAGCCGCCCCAGAAGTGCCGGCGAGCCGAACATATGCGTGCATCCGAAACGCGCGATGGTGGCCGCGAGCTTTCGCGGATCGGCCCGGCCGGGGCGGCTGGCGTCCATATCCGGGATCACGGCGGTCATTCCGAGCGCCACGTCGAATAGTGCGAACAAAGGAAACGTCGCCAGGTCCGTTTCGTCCGGTGCGTAGCCGAAGTGCGATTCGAGACAGCGCACCTGCGCCTCGAAGACGCCGTGCGTGTACATCACCCCCTTGGCCGGTCCCGTGCTGCCGCTCGTGAAGAGAATCGCCGCCGCGTCGTCGGCGCTGGTGTCGGCCGCGCGGGAGGGCGCGCGGGGCAGGGACTCGGCCCAGCGGCGGTCGACGGTCACGGACGTCCGGACGGTGCGAAATGCGCGTGGATGCGTTAACCGGAAAAGCTGCGCCAGCGGAATGCCCACCAGCGCCTGCGCCCCCACTTGCGCGATGCAGCGCGCCATTCCGGCACGACCCATGCCGGGGTCGATCAGCACCGGCACGGCCCCGATTCGAAACAGGGCGAACGTGACCGCGAAGAAATCGCGCCCGGGGCGGATCATCACCAGCGTCAGCATGCTGCGGCGAATGCCGGCATTGCTCAGCGCCGCCGCGCTCGCGTCGACCAGCTCATTCACCGCCCGAAATGAGATCGACTCGTGGTCCGCGGCCCGAAGCCGCCGCCGCCGCGGCCAGATGACCGCCGGCTTGTCGGGGAAGCGAGCCGCCGATTCGGCGAGTCGATCGGCGATATTCACGCGCTGCCTCGCGGTCGCCGCCGCTTGGAACTCAGCCGCAAGCCCGCTCACGACGCGACCCCGCATCCCGGTGTCGTCGGCACGCCCGGATCGACGCCGGCGAACGCCCGGATCGCGGCGATGACCTCGTCGCGCGCATCTTCGAGCACATAGTGCCCCGCGTCCTCAAACACCCGGAAATCCGCCGCCGGAAGGCGCCGTCGCCATTCATCGAGAAACGCACCGTTGAACACGAAATCCTGCCGCCCCCAGCAAACCAACGTCGGCAGCCGCCGAAGCTGGTCGACGCGCTCATCCACCCAGCGCGCCAACTCGTAACTCGGGTGCCCCGGCCCAAGCGGGATGTCCTGCACGAAGCGCAGCGTGGCGATGCGATTCGCCCACGAATTGTATGGCTCGACGTATTTTTCGCGTACCTCACGCGGCAACGGCCGAACCACCGCCATCCGCGTCGCCGCCGCGGCGAACAGGTTGAACCCGCGGATCATCAGCGTCGGCAGCAGGGGGATCCGCCGCAGCGCCCACAGCCGCCAGGGCAGGCGCTTGCCCGCCGGCAAGAGAAATGCCGCCGTGTTCAGCAGGACCAGCCTCGAGATCATCTCCGGCCGGCGCAGCGCCAGGGCGCACCCGATCATGCCGCCCCAATCGTGCAGCACAAACGTCGCGTTGCGGACGTTCAAGTGCTCCAGCAGCGCTTCGACGTCGGCCACGCGCCGCGCGAGCGTGTACGAGTACTCCGAATCACGCGGCTTGTCCGAGCGGCCGCAGCCGATATGGTCCGGGGCGATGACGCGGTGCGTCGATCGAAGCGCGGCGATGAGCTCGCGAAAGTAAAACGACCAGGTCGGATTGCCGTGAAGGCAGACGACGACCGGGCAGTCTTCGGCGCAAGCGTGTTCACAGGCGTCGACGTAGTGCATCCGCACTCCGCCGTCGAGAAGAAACCAGTTGTCGCCAAATCCGTTCAGGAGATCTCACTTTAATGCTACAACACCGCTTTCTTCAGCCCTGGAAGGGCGAAAGAGTATAGCCCCGGGCGCGAGCCCGGGGGTGTCTGAGTAGCGATGTAGTATTAGGAGCGCCTAACAGAACCCGCCACGGAAGTGGCAGGGAAGCGGGCCCCGCACTTCCGTGCGGGGTTCTGATAGGAGTTCGAAGTCCGATCGCGCCGCGATCGGACTTCACCCGGTCGCGGCCGGCCGGGGTTCGGCGAAACGCGCGCGTCCGACACCGTACGGCCGGCACGGGGGCCGGCCGCTACCGCGTCGCAGGGGCCGTCACCACTCCACGCCGAGCATGATACAGTTCAACCCGCTCCCAATCCCCAGGAATCCCACCCGCTGCCCGGCCTGCAGAAAGCCGCGCTCCTCAGCGATTGCGGCCGTGATCGGCAGCGACACCGTGCCGATGTTCCCCAGGTATCGGAAGGTCGAGAAGTCCTTCTCAGGCGCGAGCGACAGCGCCGTCAGGATCGCATCGCGATTCGCCGCGCCGACCTGGTGACAAATCACACGATCCGGGCCGTCCGAGCGCTCGGCAGCGAGACCGGCCGGAGGTCGGTCCCCCAAGTGGCCGCCGGCCCAGCCGATCGTCGGCAGAAAATCCCGCCAGGTCGCCACGCCCAGCTTGACGCCATTCTCAAGCACCTCGATCGCGTGCGTCTCCATCACTTGCGGTGAAGTCGCCGGAATTCCGCTGTCCGGCCCCCAGCGGCACAGTCCGTGGTGCTGCGTCGCGCTGCGCGCCACGCCGCCGACCAGCCGGCGCCCGCCCGGCCGCCGCCGCGCATCGCACAGCAGCACGGCGATCGCCCCCGACCCACCCGTGAGCGTCGCGAGCGTCGTCTTGAACCGCTCCATCGTCGGCTCGGCGACCAGCCGCTCGATCATCAGGTCCACGATCTGTCGCGCCGACTCGCACGAAACGACCAGCCCGGCGGTCATTTGGCCCAGCTCGATGGCATTCGCAATCTGCACGATGCCGTTCAGGACGCCCAAGCAGGCGTTTGAAATGTCGTAGACTTGCGTCCGAGGCGAGACGCCCAGGGCGTCCGCCACCCGGCATGCCGACGCCGGTTCGAGATTGTCGCGGCACACGCCGGCGTAAATCACCGCCCCCAGCTCGGCGGCGGGCGCGGCCGACGCCGCCAGTGCTTTTCGCCCCGCCGCGATCGCCCCGTCCGTCACCTGGAATCCCGCCGGCCAGAAGCGCCGCTCACGAATGCCGGTCAGCGGCTCGATCTGCCCCGGCGGAATCCGCAGCGCGGCGTAGACGGGCGCGATGCGATCCTCCAGCGCCGCAGACGAGATGACGTGCGGGGCCAGTTCGTAGGCGATCGCGTCGATTCGAACGTGGGAAAACTGCATGTTCAGTGGGCGATTATTACCCGGGATGCGGGTTCCGGATAGGCGGCGGCGCTGGGACTACAACGTTGCTTCCTTCGTAATTCGGGTGGGACGGGCGTCTCGCCCGTCCCTACGGTTCGACGAACGGGCAAGCTGCCCGTTTCGATGCGGCCGGGACGGGCGAGACGCCCATCCCACCCAATTTACTCTCACGCCGCACGCTTTTCCCCCGCCCCCACGTTCGCCCGCAGCTCGGCGAACATGCTCCGCAGCGTCCGGTCGATCACGGCCAGAATTTCGTCGCGATCCAGGCCGGCCAGCTCCATGGGCGGACCGAACAGAATGCGGATCGGCCGCAGGCGCGGGAACCGGCGGGGGAAAGGCCACGCGTCGAACGCCCCGACAATCACGGCCGGGACGACGGCCACCCGCGCCCGCTGCACGATCAGGGCCACGCCGCCCTGCAGCGGCGCAATCTCACCGTCTACGGTACGCGATCCCTCCGGATAGATGTTCATGAGATGGCCCTCCTGCAAGCGGTGGATCGTCTCCTTCACCGCGCGCACATCGCCATGCCCCATCCGCACCGGGAAGGCGTTGAGCACGCGCCGCAGGAACCAGGCGACAACGGGGTTCCTGAAGAGCTCGGACTTGGCGATGTAGTTCAGCGGCCGCTCCAGCCGCAGCGGCAGGAGAATCGGATCCAGCAGGCTCTGGTGGTTCGACACGATCAGGACGCCGCCCTCGCGCGGAATGTGCTCCTGGCCGTGCACCTTCAGATCGAACAGCAGCGTTGCCAGCGGCCGGACAAAGCTCCGAAGAACGCTCCAGAAGAACGTGGTTTGTGTCGTCATTCGGTCCGCCGCTCGGCCCCGGGTGAGGAGTGAAGAGGATCGTCTTCGCACCTCTGTTCCATTTGCGTCGCGACAAAGTCACGCTGACTATCGGTAAGCCTCGGCGCCGATACGAGTCGGCGAAACAGGCGGCGGCCGCGCGCACCGGCCTCGGACGCTCCGCAATCAAGATCGGCGCCGCCGCAGGAGAAGAGCGTGAGCGCCGCGACGCTGAAGTCGTGGACGAGCGCCTGAAACATCGCGGCGATCATCGCGCTGGGAACGCTGAGGCGCAGGGCGTTTTCCGCAACCAACTGTCCGTATGCAATCGTCGCCAGGCACTGGCCCAGCGCCAGCGTCGCCGGCGAATCGGCCCGGGGTGATGGATCCGGAGGCCGGCGACGGACCAGCAGTTGGAATGCCTTCGCCGCCTGTGCGAACCGCCGCACGTTCTCGACCGCCATCAACGGCCGAAACGCCCGAAGGAAATGCGGAAACGCAATCGTGTGGATGGCGCCCGTACGGCCTTCCATCAAGTAAGTGTTTTCGTCCGAAGCGACGTCGCCGGCGACCAGAGAACCCGGCTGCGCGAGCGCCGGCTCGGGACCGGTCAGATAGCGCGGCATGAACTGGACCGTCAGGCCCAGGTTAATGTGCGCGCTGCTCTCCAGGCCGGGGATGAGCTGCACGTCGCGCAGCGCCATCTCGAAAAAAGTCTCGGACTCGAAGCCGCGTGCGCCGACGCATTCGGAAAGCAACGCCATCACTCTTACCCCCTCGGTGCTCACTTTCGCCTTCTGGACCGCCGCGAAAAGCAGGTAGCGCCGGTCCGTGGCGTTCGCGGCGTGTACGTAATCCAGCGCCCGGTACGCGTACAGCTTCATCGCGGTCAGCCGGGCATAGGCCTGCACCAGGGTCGCGCGGATGTGCGGCATCTCGATGACCGGCTTGCCGTAAAGCACGCGGGCGCGCAGATGGCCGGCGGCTTCCTCGAACGCGTGCGCGCAGATTCCGATCGAACCGAACCCCAGGAAGAACTTGCCCAGTGTCACCGCGCCGAAGACCGCGTCCCAGGCCTGGCGCCCTTCCGCGATCACATCGGCCGCGTCGAATGCGTGATCTTTCACCTCGAATTCGCCGACGAAAGCCGACCGCACGCCCAGCGTGCGGATCTTCTGCGCGCTACGAAGTCCCTTCGAGTCGCCCGGCCGCAGCGCGAACAGCACCAGCGGCGCTCGCCGGGCGCTACCGGCGCTGCGCTGATTCTCCTTCCGCGCCAGAATCGCGATCATCGCGGCGGCGTTCGCGTTGCCGATGTAGTACTTGGCCCCGTTTGCCAGATAGCGGCCGCCGCCCGACTCGACGACCGTGAACTCATTGCCCAGCAGGTCGGAGCCGTGGCCGCGCTCGGATACGCCGAACGCCAGCAGTCCGCCGCGCTCCAGCGCCGCGGCCGCCTCCTGTTTCAAGGCGAGGTTGTCGCCCAGGAGAATCGCGAAGAATCCGAGGAAGCTGACCTGCAGGCTGTACCCGTGCGCCGGGCTGAAATACGCGAACACTTCCAGAAAGCGCGCGAACCGAAGCAGATCGAACTCCGACCCCAGTGTTGAAAGCTGCCTGGGGCAGATCAACTGCGCGTACAGCCGGTGACGGGCCTGAAACGCAAGCCAGTCGTCGTACCACTGCTCGCGCTGGTCCTCCTCCTTAATCGCCGCTAGGCCTTTCTTCTCGAAAAACTCCGCCAGTTTCCCGATCAGCGGTTGGTCAAGATAGAGCGCAGCCCCGGCGCAGCGCCGACGCCCACTGAGGCCGAGCGGGTAGATCGCCGCCTGCGCCGCCGCGGAAGCGGCGGCGAAAGCCGGACGCGGATTGTCGAGCCGGCCAAAGCCCATCGCGGCAGCGCGGAATCCGCGCCGCACCTCTTTCTGGCTGCAAATCTGGCGTGGATCAACGGATGCGGGACGTCACGCCGCGCCCGCGACGAGCGGGCGCGCATCTTCATTATATCGCATTCGCGGCCGGTCGCCGCGCAACAGCGCCAGTGGCGTCGGCGCGCCCTCGGGTCGGGTGGCACGAGGTGGCACGGACAAGCGGTACTCCGCTTGTCCGGGTTCTTGCCGCAGAACTTCAAAGAAACGCTCAACTCATCGCGGAATTCCCAAATTCGGCCAGGACTGAGAAGGCTGAAGCGAGCCAGGCCAGGCGCATGGCGTTTGAAGACGCGCGGCACCAGGCGCGGCGCGAAGACACGGACAAGCGGAGTACCGTTTGTCTGTGCCACCCGCAACCCGCCCGGCTATAATGCGGGACATGAGCAAAGCTGAAATCATCGCCGGGTTGCCGCGCCTCAGCCCCGAGGAACTGGCCGAAGTGCAGGCCAAGCTCGACGAACTGGCCGGCGACGCCTGGCACGATCGCGGCGAACTCAACAACGCCGATCGGCAGGCGCTCGACGGTACGCTTTCAGAATACGAAAAGTCCCCCGATGCCGGCAGCCCATGGGAGGATGTCCGCGCCCGCATCGAGTCCAAGCTGCGTCCATGACGCCCCCGCGCCATCGCGTCATCGTCCGGACCGAGGCCGAGGCGGACCTCGGCGACGCCGCGGTCTGGTACGAGCAGAAAGAACCCGGCCTTGGCCGCCAGTTTCTCGTCGAAATCGAAACAGCCATCGTCGGCGCCGCTGAAAACCCGTTCCGCTACCCATGTTTACGCCGCAAGCCCGAGGTGCGTCGGGTGCTTCTGAAGCGATTCCCGTACCGGGTGTTCTTCATTCGTCGGTCTGACGCCATCGTCGTTTTCCGGGTCTTGCACGGCGCTCGCCATGACCGGGAATGGCGCGGGAATCTGCCGAAGGACTAGGGCGCCGCAACGCGACGCGGCGGGGTGGCGCGCACAAGCGGTGCTCCAGTTGTCCGTGTGATGGCCGCAGAACTTCAAAAAAACGCTCAGCTCATCGCGGAATTCCCAAATCCGGCCAGGACTGAGAAGGCTGAAGCGAGTCAGGGAAGGCGCATGGCGTTTGAAGACGCGCGGCAGCAGGCGGGCATCGACGACGCCGGCATCGCGGCGACAGTGCGGCGGGCGGCGAACGCGGCCCGCGAGGCGGGTTCGCACGCAGACGTGTCGCACGAGCAGCGTCCGGCGAAGCGCGGGCGCTGAAGGAAGCGGTGCGGCGAGTTGTCGCGCAGCGACTAGTGCGCCGTCGATTTGTGGAGCCGAAGAATCTCTTGCGCCAACTCGTCGTCTATCACAAGGACATTGCCGTAGCCCGAGGAACACAACGCATGAACGGCCTCCGCCTTTTCCTTTCCTGATGCCACGATCAT
Organism: Phycisphaerae bacterium RAS1; assembly: GCA_007859745.1. Classification (NCBI taxonomy): domain Bacteria; kingdom Pseudomonadati; phylum Planctomycetota; class Phycisphaerae; species Phycisphaerae bacterium RAS1. The sequence continues at coordinate 269,534 of SMLU01000002.1, forward strand.
TACTACGCGGTCACGCCGTTGGCTTGCGGCGTGCAGTACATCGGGCGGTATGCTCCGTACGTGGCACCAAATCCGAGCCAAGAATCCCCTGAACAGCGCTGGAAGCTGCTTCGTGCGGAGGCACTCCAACACCTGGGCTTGGGTAACAAAATCCGCAACGGTCCGGCCGTCAACCAGCCGGCGCTTGAACACCCGGTATGTAATGTCTCCGCAGTAGTCCAAGTCCGCTAGAGCGTTGACGTACTTATCAAAGTGTGTTTGAAAGTCCAAGTCGTGTCTTGTTGCGACGGCCCGGCAGGCCTCCTGGAGGCAGGCCGCGATGTAGCTCATCAGGCCGCTTGTCCGTGCCTTGAATGCACCAACGCCAAGCACGAACACGTCCGAGCCCGCCGCCTCTCGCAAGTATGCATCGATTGCCTCATTCAACCGCGGAGCGGCGTCGATGTCTTGAGCGCGGAGAAACTCACGAAATTCAGGCGGTGCCATGCTCTCACAGAACGCCGACGGCAACTGATACGCCCGTCCAATCACTCCCTGCGGTTGCATTCGTTGAATGAAAAAAAGTAATCAATCCATACGGCGCAAGCACATTGCAGTCATCAAATGCCGCCACCGACGTACTCATGATCTTACAGCGGCGGAACTTGCTCCAATTGGGGTCGGCCATTTGTGCCAAGATGCGCAGGGTCGAGCCACAACTCAGGGCGATAGAGCAGCCTTCCTTCGCAGTATCCTTCAGGAGGTCCGCGGCGCGCCGACCGACCGACTCTTTGCGGGCATCGCGCGACGTCAGCTCGGCGGGATCAGCGTTTTCTGATGGCAACACGACTTCTGCCCGAAGGATCTGCGGGAAGATCTTGAGCAGCTCCGACGCGCGCTTGCACTGTGTGCGCGCCCAGTACGCCACGCTACCGGTTTGTACTTCTGTGACCCGCGAAGCGAAGCCGGCCGCTCCCCCAAGGTAGTCGGAGTGCGTCTTGACATAGCCGAGGAAATCAGCGGCAGTTATCGGAATGTAGTCTCGCTGCTTGAAGTCGGGAACTAGGGGTGGGGCCGGGTCAACGAAGCAGATTTGGCGCATTGTGCCGTGCAGGGATAAAGTCACAAAATCATATAGTCTAAGAAAATTGTAGTCCGTTGGCCGAAATCCAATTACAACAACTCGATGCGACGTGAATAGTGTTTTCAAGTGGTTGAATAGGGCAGGCTCCTCTCGTTCGAGCGAGCGCAAATCAGCATCCGTAATCCGCGGTTTCGATACGAAGCGCTTGTCGTCGAGGTCAAAATCACCGTGAATTTTGATCACGGAAACGCGTGAGGCATCGATGTGCGGAATATCGGCCGAGGAGCGAACGACGAACGCGGAGCGCGAGAGTGAACTCTGCGATGAATGATAGGCCTTTTCAATTAGGCGGTCCCAGTTCGTGGTTATGATGAAGCGGAACTGACGGACGCTGGCGAGAAGCTCATGTTGGGGAAAGACGTTCGCGGGAAAACGGTGCGCGCACAGGCGTACCAGTTGGGCCTCAAGGCCTTCCCGATGGAATCTCTCCTCGTAGAGCTGCGCAACACCCGCGAGCGAAAGGCTTTCCAAATCGTGAGGATCGTTCCCCTCGTTACTAGAACCTATCCCTAAACTGGCATATTGTGGCATTCAGATGTATAATACACAACATGTTGACGCTCACGGATGATGTGTGTAGTTGGCTGTTGGAACGGATTCCCGATCCGCCGATCAGTGCCAAGGGCGGTCGGCCTGCGTTGGACAAGGCCAGGGTGCTGCGCGGCATCTTCTGGATTCTGGACAACGGGGCCAAGTGGAAGGACTTGCCTCGGGCGTTCGGGGCCAAGAGCGCCGTGCATCGGCACTTTCAGCGCTGGGTGCGGGACGGCGTCTTTGAACGCGTGCTGCGCGAGGCCGGCCGCGTGGTCGAGGAGCGCGACGGCTTCCGGCTGTACGAGTGTTTCATGGACGGCATGTTCTCGAAAGCCAAGGGCGGCGGCGACGGCGTGGGGCTCACGAAGGCCGGAAAAGGGGTGAAAATCATGATTCTGGTGGATGCCCAGGGGTTGCCGGTGTCGATCGACACGATGTCGGCCACGCCGCACGAGAGCCGACTGGTGCAGCGGCTGTTCGACTTCATGCTGACCAGCGGCGTGCCCGAGCGGGTGATCGGCGACAAAGCGTACGACGACGACGGGCTGGCGGCAGAGCTGGCGCAGCGCGGGACGGAGCTGATCGCGCCGCATCGCTCCAACCGCGTCAACATCACACAGGATGGCCGGCCGCTGCGAAGATACAAGCGTCGCTGGACCGTGGAGCGCACCATTGCCTGGATTCAACACTTCCGCCGCTTGTGCATCCGCTGGGAAAAGTCCACCAAGTTGTTCCGCGGCTTTCTGCACCTGGCATGCACCATTCTGTTGATTCGACAGGTTTAGGGATAGCTTCTAGTGAATGGACTGAGTTGTTCGATCAGTTCGGCCTTTATGTCGCCCCCGAGGAGGCCGCCGGTCGATGGCGGCGGCGGAAGGCTGAAGCCAGCACCGACCCAGAGGATGGCGCGCCCGGCGTAAATATCGTTCAAGGCGTTCTCGAGTGTCGGAATCGAATACGCCTGACGCTCAGCGTCTATCGCCGCGTCAATGTCCGCATCGTGCCCGGGCGCGAGTTTCTTAACATGGTACCCCAGACTTGCCCTGATCATTGGAGGCCAAACAGACGCGAATTCTCGCTCGACGGCCTGACCAATCCGATCGGTGAACCAAGGTTTCTCGCGCAAACGGCGCATTACACTCATCGCGTGCCCTCCAACTGAACGGCGCGAGTCGGGTAACCGGTAGCCCTGCGAATCTCTACTTATGAGGGGTTAGTTAACGTCGCGCTCGGCAGGTGTCAAGCAATCGTGCAAGAGTGCAGTGCGGCGGCGTGGCATGGCTGCGGCCTCTGGCAGCCATGTTCTTTCGCCCTCTTGAGCGCCGCGAATCAGGGCGAAAGCACGCTCGCCAACGGCCGCGAACGTGCCACGCGTCGCGCAGTCAGACCCTCGGCGCTCGCGAAGTCGATCGGGTTACAAACGCGCCGGATCACGGGCGCGTCGCCTCGCTTTGCGACGGCTGATGCGCTTCGTAGCGCGCGATTTCTTCCTTGAGCTGGTTGATGATCCGCTTGAGCGAGCGCAGGGTCAATTCTTGAACATGGGCGTCAACGGCGTCTTTCCCGCGGCGGGCCTCGTAGCGCTCCTCCAGCTCCCGGAGCTTCTCGCGCGTGTTTTCCAACTCTGCGTCGCTTTTCAGCTTCAGAGGGACACCTCGATCATGACCACCGTCGGCCACGGAGGGCCGGCGCTACGGCACGGGTCGAAGACCCGTGCCACACTCACCGGTTGGAAACCGGTGCCACACAGAAACCGGTGCCACACGGAAACCGGTGCCACACGGAAACCGGTGCAACACAGAATCACCGGTTGGAAACCGGTGCCACAAATGCAGGTTCGTTCAGTGCGTGCCCCGTGCCTCGGGGAACTTGTCGGCGACTTTGCGGAAGGCGGCGATGGCGCGTTCCAAATCCGCCTGCTCATGCCCCGCCGAAATCTGGCAGCGGAGGCGGGCCTCGCCCTTGGGCACCACCGGAAAGCCGAAGCCGCTCACGAAAACGCCCTCTTCAAACATCGCCCGCTGCATGCGGATCGCCGTCGCCGTTTCGCCCACCATCACCGGCACGATCGGCGTCACGCCGGGGATCGTTTTCAGGCCCAGCGCCTGCACCTGCTCGCGGAAAAACGCCACGTTCCGCCGCAGCTTCGCGAGCCGCTGCGGCTCGGCCATCAGCACGTCGATCGCCGCCATGGAGCCGTAGCACACCGACGGCGGCAGGGCGTTTGAGAAAAGTTGCGTGCGCGACTTCTGCGTCAGGTACTCGCACACGACCTTCGGCCCGGCCACGTATCCGCCGCACGCCCCGCCCAGGGCCTTGCCCAGCGTGCTGGTCTGGATCGTGTTGTGGTCCATCACGCCGAAGTGCTCGGCGGTGCCGCGACCGTGCTCGCCGAGGACGCCGGTGGCGTGCGATTCATCGACGACCAGCACGGCGTCGTTTTTCTCGGCGAGTTCCTTGAGGGCCGGCAGGTCGGCGATGTCGCCTTCCATGCTGAAGACGCCGTCGGTGATGATGAGCTTGTTGCGGGCCTTTTTCGCCTCGGGCGTTTCGAGCATGCGCTTCAGCTCGGCCAGGTCGCGGTGCTTGTAGATGAAGCGCTGCGCCTTGCTGAGGCGGATGGCGTCGATGATCGAGGCGTGGTTGAGGGCGTCGGAGAAGATCGCGTCTTCGGGCGTCGAGGCGAGCGTGGGCATCAGGCCGACGTTGGCGTCCCAGCAACTGATATAAGTGGTCGCCGCTTCGCAGCCGAGAAACTGGCAGATCTTCTTTTCGAGCGCGAGGTGGCAGCTCATCGTGCCGCAGATGAAGCGCACGGACGCCGTGCCCAGGCCGAATTCCTCCACGCCGCGCTTGCCGGCTTCGATGACTTTCGGATGGTCGGCCAGGCCCAGGTAGTTGTTGGACGAGAGCATGACGATGTCGCGGCCGTCCATCTTCGTCCGCGGCGACTGCGGGCGTTGAAGCTCGCCTTGCTGCTTGTACTGGCCGCTCTCGCGCAGGTCGTGCAGTTCGGCGGCGAGGGTTTTTTCGAGCGTCGTGATCATGTGGCCTCCTTTGCGACTCTCCGCGCGAGACGTCGACCCGCCGCTGGGCGCAGCGGGTTCGGACAAGCGCCGGCGGATGCGGGGAGTATATCGTTCAGAGCCGCAACCGTGAGGGAGCGGCGGCCTAAGAACCGCTTGCTTACGCGCGCGGCTCGGATTGCCGAAGGAATCTCCGGCCCGTTCCCTGCGCGGAGACCGCCGTATGAGACTTCAGATTATCGACCCCAGCGTGAGCTTCGACTGCCAGTCCTGCACGCGCTGTTGCGATCAGCCGTGGCACACGCTCATCGAACACGAGAAGCTGGCCGCAATCGACGCCGTGGACTGGGCGGGCGAGTTTCCGGAGATGAAAGGGTGGCCCCTGTATCGCCGCGCGCAGCGCGGCGAACAAATCGTCTATGAGCTCGGCAAGGGCGACGGCACGCGCTGCGTTTTCCTCGACGGCGACGGCCTGTGCCGCATTCATAAGAAGCTCGGCGCCGAAGCCAAACCGGCGATGTGCCGGCAGTTTCCGTTTTTCGCCGCCAAGGCGTGGGATGCGGATTACGTGTCGGCCAACTACGGGTGCAAGGCGGTGCAGGCGCAGCGCGGGCGGCCGCTGCGCGAGCAAGCCGACGCCGTTCGCGAGCTGGTCCCGCTCAGCCAGACGCCCGTCCGGCCCGACGCGCCGTTTCTGCTGGCGACGGAGCGCCTGATTCCCGCCGGCGCCGCGCGAAAATTGCTTGAATACCTGGGAGCGCATGCCGCCGCGGATGGATCGCTCGCGCAGCGCCTTGCACGCGTGCTGACCGCGACAGAGCGCGCGATACGGATCGAGCCGGACCGCGTGGGCGAGGCGATCGCCGCGGGTGACCTCGCTGACGATGAAGACGCAGGCCGAAGCGAACCGTTCGAGTCCGCGCGGCAGGCCCCGCTGCCGAGTCGATTCCTGCTGGCCGCGACGCTCTTTCCCGACACGCTGCCGCCGGACAGCACGGCGAGCATGGGGATTTTCCGGCGGCTGCTGCTGGTGCCGCGCCTGATGTCGCTGACCCGGATGCGCGGCACGTACGCCAGCCGCGTGCTGCGGTGCAATGTGCGCGTCGACGCGGTTCTTGACCGGGCGGCGGCGGCGACCATCGCGCCCCAGGCGGTCGAGCTGCTGGGGCGCTGCCTGCGATCGCGCCTGTGGCAGCAATTCCCCGGCGGCACGCGCCTTCCGCTCTTGTCGGCCGTGCATCAGCACATTCTCGACATGAACGCCGTCGTGTTCTTCGCCCTGGCGGAGTCGGATCAGCGCGGCTCGCCTGTGCGTGAACTGGGCCTGGATCAGATCGAGCGCGCCCTGATGCACGTCGAGTTTCACCTTGCGAATCAGCCGCGGCTGTACGACCACACGCTCAAGGCCTGGCTGAAGCAGTCGCTGGCGTCGCCGGAAGCGGCGTGGGCGTCGCTGCGGATGCTGCGCTGCAAGGCCGAAGCGACGGCGGCGGCCGCCGGGATCGGCGTCGGCCGTTGACGCGCGCTTCCGTGTAATTCCGTCTTTCGGGGAGCATCGGCGTCTCGCCGGTGCGCACCGGCGGGACGCCGATGCTCCCCGTGTGAGAGCCCAACCGTGATGCCGACTAGCCTAAGGTCTTCCGGGTTACGTTGTCGGCGAATCGCTCAAACTTGTCGCGGGTCGGGAGCATTAGGAGGATCACCGCCGCGCCGGCGGCCGGCGCCGCCAGTGCCAGCGGTGAGGCTGTCAGCAAGTACAACACCGCGCCGAAGAGAGCGAAGCCCTCGCCCAGCGCGGCCGCGACGAGCGTAAGCGAGAAGTACTCCGATTCGAGATTGACGGGCGAAGTGGCGGGGCGCGCCGCGGCCGCGGCGGAAATCCGGGTGGCCGCTGGTCGCTGCGATTCGGCGCCGGCCTCGGCGGTGCGTTTCTGGAGATCAGCCAGCTTGACGCTGCGAACACCGAAGAACACGGGCGTCTCCATGAGCGCCATTCCGGCCAGGATGGCGAGCAGGAGCTGGTGCTCGGACTGCTTCGGAATCAAAGCGCCGGGCGGTGTGAGATACAGGAACACTCCACTGAGCACGGCGATGCCGGCGACCATGGCGAGGAGGATGATGGTCAGCGTGCGCAGCGACGCGGCGTCCGATTTCATGTGTGCTCCCAACGGCCGGTGAAGAGGATAGCACGTGCCCGTATCGCCGCCCGCCGACGTGACAGCTTCATACCGAATTCGACAGGGCGGTGGGGCTCTTTCCGAGCCGCGACCGTGAGGGAGCGGTTCTTACGCCGGCGCTCCCTCACGGTCGCGGCTCGGATAATGCTCCATCAGCGAAACGCGGCGCTAGGCGGCGATTTCGATCAGCTCGTTGATGCTCCGTTCGACGATTTCGTCGATGGTTCCGCTCCAGCCGCACTCCGGGCAGCGCGCCTCGGGCAGACCGCGCAGGCTGTAGCGGCAGGCGGGGCAGGAGACCGAGCGCACCTTCTCGTCGCCCAGCTCCGCGACGCGCGCGGCCGCCTCGGCTGGCTTCAGTCGCCAGGACCACGCGGTTCCCGCGAGAAAAGCCGTGCCGGCAAAGAGCGGCGACGCGAGGATGATCGCATCAACGATCGAATCGTAACCCCGCCATGCGCTGCGGAGGTCTTCATGCGCCAGGACGCCCAGCGGCGAGAGCAGCACCAGCGCGCCAAGCGACACCGAGGTGAGCACGCGCCGCCGCGTCCACCGCACGCTGCGGCGCCACACGAGAAACCAAAGCAAGACCGTCACGACCGCACACGCCTGGTAGGCCAGCCAGCCGGGCAGCGGCCAACCGGACGCCGACCAGTACTGGCTGCCCCAAAGCGTGAACGTGAAGGTCCCTGCCAGGAGCGGAAAGAGCGCGAAACTGCACGCACAACGAACGGCTGAGCGGGTCATCAGTAACCCTCCTTCTGCATCGCGGCTGCGACGGGACCGCAGAACCGGCCAGAGCACAGGACCCCACCAGACCAGGCAGCAGGCGATCGCCCAGAATCCCCCAAGCAGTGCGCTTTGACCGAAGCACAGACCCGACGCAACGCATCCAACGGGCAGCAGCGGGACCCAGAGGACAGCGTGAAGAAGCAGCAGAGCGGTCGCACCAAGCGTGCCGATGGACCGCAGCACGGTCCAGCGCACGTATCGTCGCCAAATCCCGATGAGTGCGACGAACGCGACCAGCGTATCGACGATGCACGCGACCTGGACGGCATCAGCAGACCAGCTAGCGCCGATCCAGAGAAGCACCAACAGAAGACCCGTGAGAAAGAACAACAGGGCCAGCACTAGCGCCAGTCTGACGGTGCGGTCGTGCATGTTCAGCGCCGAATGCGAGCATCGCCGGAACGCGCATGCTCACGCCGGGCACGACGGGTGGCACGGACAAGCGGTACTCCGCTTGTCCGTGTTATGCCCAAGAACAAGAACCCACGTCCAGCATCAGAATCCACACGCCCGACGGCGGGGCGGCGCGCGGTACAAGTCGCGCGGCGAACAGACGGACAAGCGGAGTACCACTTGTCCGTGCCGCCCGCCGATGCCCCGGCCGGGGGCGGCCGGGCTACACGTACGGCACGGGCCTCCCGCGGATGTCGGAGCAGCGAATCTCCACCTGGTCGATGCTGTACGTCGGCTCCGGCCGGATCGAGATCACCTTGCGGTTCTTGTTCTCCCACGCCGCAATCTGCGAGCGCTTGTGATTCTGCAGCAGGTTCGCCACCTCCATCGAGACCGACACCTCGATCAGGTACGTCTGCTCGCGCGTCGCGGCGAGCTGAATCGAGCGCATCACGTCCAGCGAGACGGACTCATTGGTCTTCACCAGCCCGGTGCCGCGGCAATGCACGCAGTCGGTGTACACGCTGCGCTGCAGGCTGGCCCGCTGGCGCTGCCGCGTCATCTCGATGATTCCGAACGCGCTCATCCGCAGCACCTTGGCGCGCTCCTTGTGCTTCTTCAGGTTGCGGATCAGGCGCTGCTCGATCTGCCGGCGGTGCGATTCCATGCGCATGTCGATAAAGTCGCACACGATCACGCCGCCCATGTCGCGCAGCCGGAGCTGCCGCGGAATCTCGTCCGCCGCCTCGATGTTGATCTTGAACGCCGTCAGCTCCGCATCGTCCTCGGTGCGGAACTTGCCGCTGTTCACGTCGATCGCGACCAGCGCCTCGGTCTGATCGATGACCAGCGACCCGCCGGAGCGCAGCGGCACACGCCGCGCGTGCAGCATTTCCAGCTCGGCCTCGATGCCGTACTTGTGGAAGATCGGCTCCGGGCCGTCATAGGTGACCACCACATCGTTCGAGTTCGGGCTGAAGATCGACAGAAATTCGCGCGCCCGCTCGGCCACCTGCGCATCATCAACGATGATCCGCCCGATGTCGGCCGAGAACACGTCGCGGATCGTGCGAATCATCAGGTCCGACTCGCGGTACAGCTCGCACGGAGCGCGATCGTTCTTGCGGCGGTTCTCGACCGCCCGCCAGAGGCGCGAGAGGTAATTCAGATCGCCCTGCAACTCGCGCTGGCTGCGGTTCTGGGCGGCGGTGCGGGCGATGAAGCCCATGCCTTCCGGAAGCTCCAACTTGTCCAGCTCGCCGCGCAGTTTGTGGCGCGTGTCGTCGTCCTCGATCTTGCGCGAGACGCCCAGCTTGCGCATGCCGGGCATCATCACCATGAAGCGGCCGGGAATGCTCAGGTACGTCGAGAGCGTCGGACCCTTGGTGCCGATGCCCTCTTTCGTCACCTGCACAATGACTTCCTGTCCGCGGCGCAGGCATTTCTGGATCGGCGGTCGGTGCCGGCGGGCGATCTTGCGGCCGACTGCTTCCGGTCCGCCGCCGCCGTCGGGGAAGTACTCCGGGTTCAAGTCGGAGATGTGCAGGAAGCCGTTCTTGCCGACGCCGAAGTCGATGAAGGCGGCCTGAATGCTCGGCTCGACGTTGGTGATGACGCCCTTGTAGATGTTGCCGACGTAGTTTTCCGCGCCGGCGCGCTCCAGGTACATCTCTTCGAGACGGCCCTTGTTGCTGATCGCGATGCGGCACTCTTCGCGCGGAGTGGCGTTGATGATCATTTCGCGCGTCGCCGGGCCGCCTTCTTCGGCGCCTTCCTCCGCCGGTTCGTCGCCGATGTCGGCCACCACTTCGATCGGGCTGTCGTCGTGCCAGTCGTCGCGATAACGGAAGCGGCGCTCGCGTCCGCGCCCGCGGCGGCGATCACGATCTCGATCACGCCCGCGGCCGCGCGGAGCGCCCGGCTCCGGCTCGGCCTCCGGCAGCTCCTCGTCGACGGTGGGTTCTACGTCGGCGTCGAAGTCGATCGCGCCTTCCGGTTCGTGGTCCGCGTCCGTCTCGGGTTCCTCGACGAACGGTCGGGTCGCCGGCTCCTCCATGTGCCCGCCCAGCGAGGGGTCCTCGAATGCCAGTTCTTCCGTCTCAAACTCGTCATCCGGCGGCTCGAGCGGCGGGAGCGACACCACCGGCGGCGTCGGCGGCATCGCCGGACGGTCGAATCGCTGCCGATCCTGCGGCGGACGACTCTGCGGCGGACGATCCTGCATCGGCCGCGTCGGACCATGCGCATCGCCGCCCTCCTCGCCCAGGCGCTGCATGCGCCGCTTCCGGCGCAGCCGCCGGCGCTGGCTGGGCGAGAGTTTCGACATATCGATGTCGTCAAGCGGTCGCGGGCCGGACGGCGGTTGCGCAGGAGCTGGAGGCATCGGTCGCTGCGGCGGCGGAGGCACTGACTCAGGCGCGCGTTCGCGCGGCGGCTCGCCGCGATCGCGCGGACCGGCGAAGGGCGGCGGGCCGCCTTCGCGATCGCCGCCGCGGCCACGGCCGCGTCGGCCGCGGCGGCGCCGGCCGCGATCGCGGAACTCGCCCTCCTCCTGACCTTCGCGGGGTTCTCGTGGGGTGAAAGGCGGCGCTTCCTCGATTGACTCGCCACGGCCGCGGTCCTCAGGCCCGATGTCGCGGCTCACGTCCGCTCGCGGCGCACTCACCGGCGGCGCGGGGCGCTGCACAGGCTCCGGTCGCGGCGGTGGAGCCGGATGCTCGCGAGCAGGCGGCGGAGCCGGCGCCGGCCGCGGCTCAGGCGCCTTGGCCGCCGGCGCCCCGACCGGAAACGGCGGCGGCGCGGCAGGGGGGAAGCGAATAACGAATTCGTCATCGGCCGGCTTCGGCGGAGTGCGAACCGCCACGCTCACCGGCCTTTCGTCCGCGACCGGCGGCGCCGTCTCCCGCGGCGGACGCTGCGGCCCGCGGCGTCGGCCGCCGCCGCGCCCCGCCGGTTCGGCCGGCGCCGGCGACTGGGCCACCACGGGCGGCAGAACGATGGTGTTGGTATCGGGCAGCGCCTCGGCGTCCGCCTCACCGCGACGCGGCGGCTTGCCCTTCGAGACCTTGCTGATTTTCTTGCGACTGACTTTCTTCGTAGCCAAGAGTGTCCCTCACTTGCAATTGGGGCGATTTCTGATCGCCCGTCACGTCCATGTTCCATTCCACCCGGCGGCGGTGCATGCGATGGGCATACGTCTCCGCGGGCAGGTCCAAAGCCTCCAGGAGTTCCGTCGGTCGCGCCGTGCGCTGATCCGCGAAACGCAGACCGATCTCAAGCTGCGAACCCGAAAGCGACAGTGTTTCCACGTTCGGGCGAATGTCGCCCGGCTGCGGCGTGCGGCCCGGACCGGCGTCGCGCAGCACGACGACGGACGATTGAGCGAGGAGCGGGGCGACTCGGGCACAGACGCGGGCGACGTCCGTCTCGTCCAACTCCAGCGTGTACCACATGCGGAGCGGCTGCGGCGACTTGCGGCTCGCGTGCGGGTGAACGCAGACCAGCGGACATCCCTGCGGCAGCGCCGCCCGAAGCTGGCCGACAAGCGCTTGTAGCGTCGGACCGCCGAGTCCGGCGCCGCCGCCATCGTCGCGCGTCGCGCCAGAACGCGAAGCGCCAGCGAGCGCCGGGAGCGAAGCGCTTCCCGACTCCAGCCGCATCGCCTCTCCGGGCGCTCGCTCGCCCGTCGCGTTCGGATCGTGCGGCGCGGGCGGCTCAAGCTCGACGATCGCCAGTTCACACGACGACGACACGCCGACCGGCCGCGGCAAGGGCAGGACGATCCGCGGACGCGGATTGAAGCCCTGTGAAAACGCCACGGGCCAGCGCGCCCGAACCAGCGCTCGCGCCAGCATCCGCAGCTCGTCGTGATGCGAGATGTAGCGCAGATCGCCCAACATTCCGAACGTGACGGCGACCGATGGCCGAGATGGAACGGGCTGGAGGCCCATGCCACATGTATCCAACTCCGGGCTCGCCATCATTCCGCCGCTCCCGGATCCAGCTCCCGCACCGCGTCCTTCAGGAAATTCAGCACCTGCCGTTCCGTGCCGAAGCTCATCGCCTTGCGCGCGATCTGTCGGCAGCGCTCGATGGTCGTCGAGCGGATGACCTTCTTGATCTCCGGAATGTCCTTGGCCGACATCGACAGCCGCCGCAGACCCATGCCGATCAGGGGCTGTACGTACAGCGGCGAGCCGCCCATCTCTCCGCAGAGATTCACGTCGACGTTGGCGCGCCGGCCGGCGCGGCACACGTCGCGAATGAGCTTCAGCACGGCCGGGTTGTGCGGCGAGTACAAATGCGCCACGCGTTCGTTAGCCCGGTCCACGGCCAGCGTGTACTGCGTCAGATCGTTGGTTCCGATGCTCAGGAACGACACGTCTTCCGTAAAACGCGACGCCAGCAGGGCGGCCGAGGGGGTCTCGACCATCATGCCAATGGGCACGTCGCGGCGGAAGGGGAGTCCCTCCTCTTCCAGGTCTTCCATGGCATCGGCAAGGGCCGCCTTCGCCTGGCGCAGTTCGATCAGGTTCGAGATCATCGGGAACATGATGCGCACGTCTCCTTCGGCCGAGGCGCGCAGGATGGCCCGCAGATGCGTCTTGAACATGTCCAGGTGCGTCAGGCAATAGCGCAGCGAGCGCAACCCCAGCACCGGGTTGTGGTCCGCCGTGGCGGCCATGGAGTCCATCATCTTGTCGGCCCCCAGGTCGATCGTGCGGACGACGAACGGCCGCCCGCCGACCGCCTGGATCGCCTTGCGAAGCGTCTCGTACTGCTGCTCTTCGGTCGGCGGCTTCTTGCTGGCCAGGAACATGAACTCCGTGCGATACAGTCCGACGCCTTCCGCGCCGGAATTCATCGCCGACCCGGCTTCTTCCGCAATTTCGATATTGGCCCACAGGGCGATCGGAACGTTGTCCTGCGTCATCGATGGCAGGTAGCGGATTTCCTCGAGCGCCAGCTCGATCCGCTCATATTCCTTCTGCTGCACCGAGTAACGCTGGGTGGTCTCGACGTCCGGCTTGACCACCACGATGCCGTGCGTGCCGTCGACGATGATCGTGTCGCCGCCGGAGATGTCGGCGGTAATGTCGTTCAGGGCCAGCACCGCCGGAATGCCCAGTTGCCGCGCGATGATCGCCAGGTGCGACGTCTGCCCGCCGACGTTGGCCGCAAAGCCGAGAACGTGCTGGCGGTCGAGCGACACCGCCTGCGACGGCGTGATGTCGTTGGCGATGATGATGACCGGCTCAGTCAGGCGGGTGATGTCCTCGCGCTGCCGGCCGAGGATGTTTCGCAGGACGCGCTTCTCGATGTCGTACAGATCGCGAACACGGTCGCGCAGGTAGGCGTCGCGCACCGCCAGCAGCTCCTTTTGCCGCTGGCGCATCTCCTCCGCGTAGGCGTACGCGGCGGTGTAGGAGTTCTTTTCGATGGACTGCACCACGCGCGCCCGCAGCGAGGGGTCGGCGATGAGCGTCTCATGAAACGCGAAGATGAGCGCGGTTTGCTCCCCCAGTTTGCGCGCAGCCGCCTGGCGCAGCTCGTTCACTTCCTGACGCGAGGCGGACAAGGCCTCGTCGAGCAGGACGACTTGCTGCGGGACGGTGGAAGCGTCGATCGTGCGGCGCGGGATGCGATACTCTTCCGTATCGAAAACCAGCGCCGGGCCGATCGCCACCCCAGGCGATGCGTTTATGCCTTTCTTGGTGATCATCTAACCGCGATCATCGCGGCGGCGCGCCGCACATGCGGACGCGCGTCAAGTTTCGTTTCAGGCTTCGCCGAAGCCCGTTTCAAAAAGCTTCGCCAGGGCCTCCGCGGCGGCGGCTTCGTCGGGGCCGTCCGTCAGAATCACGACGCGCGTCGCCTGCGTCGCCACGAGCATCAGCAGCTCCATCGGGCTGCGCCCGTCGGCTTCACGGTCGTTGCAGCGCACCGCCACGCGCGAGGTGAAGCGCGAGGCCGTGTCCACGAACTGCATGATCGGCCTGAAATGCAGGCCTTCGCGGTTCTTGACGACAATCTCGCGCTCGATCGCCACACGAAAAATCCATCGCTGCCTCGGGGCGCACAGGCCTCTGCCCGTCGCTTCGGCGCTCGCCCGCCGCCCGGGCGAAACCGCGCGCACGCCCCGTCTTCTGTCACGCCCGGCGTCACAGCGACGCCGTCGATTCGTCCGCTTCCTTCAGCAGGTCCAGGATCTTCGCCGGCTGGTCCGACTGCCGTAGGAACTTGCGGAACCGTTCCTGCAGCAGGTGGCGGTAGACCAGGTCCATCGCCCGCAGGTGTTCCTCCGGCTTCTCATCCGGACTCAGGATCAGAAATACGCCGAACACCGGCTCACCGTCGAGCGCGGCAAAGTCGATCCCGCGGCTGCTGCGCCCGACCGCGACCACGACCGCCGACAGCCCGGCCACCTTCGCATGCGGCACGGCCACGCCCTTGCCGAACGCCGTCGTGCCTCGGGAGCGCTCACGGGTGACGATCGTCTTCACGACCGTATCGACCCAGTCGTCCCGAATCGCCCCGCAACTCCCAAGGATCGCCACCAACTCGCGAATCACGCCGTTGCGATTCGTCGATTCGAGTTCGGCGATTATCGCCTCCGGCCGAACCAAGTCGAGCAGCTTCATGTCGCGCTCCGCTGCACGAATGGTCCCTCAGGATTCTCCGCCGCGCTCATCGGCCTGCGGAGGGTGCTTGCGGTTGCGCAAACGCTCTTTGTGCCGGCTGATCTGGCGCTCGATTTTGTCGATCACCAGATCAACAGCGGCATAGACGTCGGCGTGCTCTTCGCTGGCGACAAAGGGCATGGTGCCGTCGGCGTGGACGATCATCTCCGCGGAGTGAGTGCCCTGGTGGCCATCCAAAACGACGTCGACGGCCTGCACCCGATCGTAGAACCTGGACAGCTTCTCGGCCTTTTCCCGGCAGAAATCCCGCAGCCCGTCGCTGATGCCCATATGTCTGCCGGAAACGGTCACCCGCATCAAACGAAGTCCTCCTGCACCGCGACGGCGCTTGCCGGCCGCGTCCATACGGCCGACGCGGGGCCGGGCAGCCGGCAGCCGCGAGCGCATGGGACTTTACGGAAAGGTCGTGAGTACGTCAATACGCGGCGGCGGAGCGGTACTGGTCAAGTTTGACTCCCGGTGCGGGGAGCATCAGCGTCCCGCCGGTGCGAGTGCAGAATCGCACCGGCGGGACGCCGATGCTCCCCGCAAACTTGACCAGCACCGGCGGAGCGGCCTCGCGTCGCCGCTGGCGGCGCCTGGGGCGCGCCGCGGGTCCGAGAAACCGCGCGGCGCTCGAATATCGCGGCGCGACTCAACATTCGTTTCGCTATGATTGATGTTCGCAGTTTTCGCCGCAAGTATGCCACCGGCTGCCAGGGTACGGAGCATCGGCCCGCGCCGGTTCGTGCCGCTTGAATTATCAGTTCCGCGGACGCGTTTGTCATTCGGGCATACGCGTCAGTGTTGTGCGCTGCCCGTCTCGCTGGTGCGCCGGCGGTCGCGGCGCGCGGCGCGCAGCCGGGCCCGACGGTTTGTCGGAGCGGAGAGGAGTCTATCATGATCGCCCGTGCATCGCGCGTGTTCGCCGGTTTGGCTGTTCTCGTCGGAATGAGCTCGGCGACGATGGCGGGCGCACCGCCGCTATTGCCGGCCGCAGATTACGCCGAACAGGTTCGCGCCAACCGCTGCGCCTTCTCGACACTAACCGGCGTTTCGCCGGCCGACTCCGCCGCCGTCCTGGCCGACCTGCTGGATGGCGATCCGCGCACCGGCATTCGGTTCGCCGCCGGGCAGCGCGAATCGCTGGAGCTTCGCTTCGTCGGGGCGTGGCGCTGGCTCAGCAGCGTCCGTGTGACCTGCGACGCGACGCTTCGCGTCGCATGGCTCGATCTGAACGGCGCCTGGCAGGAAGTCGGTGTCGCAGCTCCCGACGCCGGCGGCCGTCTGCAATTTCCCTCCGCCCGCGCGATGGGGCTTCGGTTCTCACTGACCGGCGCGGAGGCGATGCTCGCAGATATTCACGCCGGCTATGAGATCGATGATCCGGAACGCTTCGGCGGCAGCCAGACCTACAACGCCTTCGCGGAAGGCAATGACTATGGTGTGGAGCTCTATTACGCCGCCGATGACGCTTTTACGTTCGGCGATGAGATGAACGGGGTCGGCACGTGGGCGGCGGAGTGGTACACCGAGGAGGAAACGGACGTCGATCACTTCAAACGCACCGACCTGGGCGGCCGCAATTCGGAGTTTGCGGACGCCTGCGACATCGCCTGGGCGGTGGGCTTTACCGAGCCGGTCGACGACGAGTTCTACGCTCGACGCCTGCGCGGGATGTCCATGGGTCTCGGAGCGGCCGGCGACGACAACGAGCTGACGCCCGGCGATTCACACGCGGCGCTGGGAGACAACGACCTCGAATGGCTGATTCTCAACTGCTCGACGATCTTCAAGAATGAGGCCAATCTCGACGCCTGGCGCGAGACCATGGACCGGCTGCACCTTCTCTGCGGCTGGAAGTCCGCCAAGCACGACGTGATCATGAGCGACGAATTCGTCCGCAAGGTCAACGGCTGGCTGGTCTTTGACCCGCCCCGCACGATCAAGCACGCCTGGTTCGACGCGGTCGACGCCACGCACGGACACGGATTCTCTTACGGCGTCGTTTCAGAGAGCAGCACCGTCGCTGACGATTACCTCCTGGGCGAAGGCGACGTCGGGAACGATCCGACCGCGGACGACATCTACACGTATTACTACATCGACGAAACGGGATCGCAGGCGGCCCCCCGCGCGGCCGCTGCGCCGGTTGAAATGACGCGCATCGACGCCGGCCGGCCGGGGTGGAAGATCGACGTGCCGACCGAGTTGCTCCGCGGCGGCGGCCTCCCGACGCAGATGCCGGTCTTTGTCGTACAGCCGGTCATGGTCGACCAGATGGATGTCGAAGCACTGGCGGATCGCGTTTGCGAGACCGCCGGGCGATTCTGTAACGCCATGGTCGGCCCGGACGAGGCGATGACCGAGCTGACCGCGACCGACGGCGCCTGGGAAATCCGCGTCTGCACGGCGACCGGCGCGCCGCACATCGAGGCGACCGACCGCTGGCTGCAGCACCACATGACCGCGCCGATGCTGCCCACCTCCAACGACGCGATGATGATGGCCGATCAACTGCTCGACGCATGGGAAATCCGCCCCAGCGGCGCCATGTTCGCCGGCTTCGACGTCTCCGGTCAGCGCGAACGGAAGATGGTCAACGGAGTGTGGGACGACGTCCCCGGCCTGCATTTCCCCACCGCCCTGCGCGTCCTCTATCGCCGCTTTCTCGGCTCCTATCCCGTCGGCGGGCCGGGCGGCTCAATGTCCGTGGTCTTCGGCGACGGTGGGCGTTTCGAGCGCATCTACCGCGGCGCCTGGCGGCCCGTCGCGCTCGGGCCGACCGCCGATCTTCTGCCGCTTCAGACCGTCCTCGACGCCCTCGCCGAGCGCGGCGCGGCGATGGTCATCAATGGCGTGGCCGTCCGCGTGCAGGGGATTCAGATCAACAGCGTCGACGCCGGCTACTGGGAAAAGGGCCGCAACGAGATGCAAAGCGTGCTCCGGCCCGTCTACAGGCTGGACACGACCATCACCGATTCGCCGCCGGGCATGATGCCGCCGGAAACGACGGACTACATCATGGCCGTCTACGCCGACGCGCTGCCGCCGACGATCATGATTCAGGGGTTTGAAGACGGCCTGTGCGTCGCGCCCGACACGCAGGTGTGTCTGACCGCGATGGTCTCCGGCGGCCAGCCGCCCTATGAGATCATGTGGGACGACGCCCGTGACGGCCCGCTGGGGACCGGTTCGATGGTCTGCCACACGCTGACCATTGCGGCCCATCCGCTGCAATATCTCAACAACCACACGCTGCGGGCGACGGTTCGCGATGCCCGCGGCAGCATGGCTCGTGCGGCGATCAACGCCTGCGTCGTGCAGCGCGGCGACATGAACTGCGACGGCGCCGCCGACGTGCTCGATATCAACGCGTTCGTCCTGGCGCTGCTGGACCCGATGGCCTACGCGGCGCAGTTCCCGAACTGCGACGTCCGCAACGGCGACGTGGACGGCGACGGCATGGCTAACGTGCTCGACATCAACCCGTTTGTCGCGCTGCTGCTGGGCGGCTGAACCGGCGCGTCGGCGCGCCGGCCGGCACACCTGCCGGTGGGGCGGTGCCCCGCCGCCAGAATCTGGTATCATGGATTCACCTATCGAGCCGGAGGCCTTGGCGACCGCCGCTTTGAATCGAGTCGTTTCGCCCCACCCGGAGACACCCATCATGCAGACGCTGCCCGTTCGGCGTGCACTTTTCCCGCTGGCCGCTCTTGTGATACTCGCTCTTGCCGCCGTCGCGCGGGCTGACGACGACATCAAGTCGGGCATCGCCGCCGCCGGCGACGCCAAGAAGCACGACAGCGATGTCGTCATCGTTCTGGATGAAACGCACGTCACCGTCCGCCCGAACGGCATCGGTGAAGCCCGTACCCGCCGCGTCGCGAAGGTGCTGCGCGACCGGGGCGCCCGCGGCGAGGCGGTGCAGCGGTTTGAGTTCGATCCAAAGACCAACGAGCTGACGCTGAACGCCGCCCGCGTCTACCGCGCCGACGGAAAGGTCGAAGAGCTTGCCGTCCACGACGCTGTCGAGCAGCCGGCCGCTGACCGCACCATTTTCTGGGGCAGCCGCCAACGGCTGCTCTCCGTCGGCCGGCTCGAAGTCGGCGACGCGATCGAGACGATCGTCACCAAGACGGGGTTCAATGTGGCGTATCTTGAGGAGGGGAACGGGGAACAGGGAACTGGGAACAGCGACGCCGCTACGGCGCTTGAGCCGCCGATGCCGGGGCACTGGTATGACGAAGTGACCTGGTCGGCGGGCGTCCCGATCGTCGAGAAGCGCTACGTCGTCCGCATGCCGAAGGACAAGCGCCTTCAATACGAGATCTACAACGGCTCGCTCCGCGTGGCGGTCGCGCTGGATGGCGAGCACATGGTCTACACCTTCGAGAAACGCGACATCCCCGCCTGGAAGGGCGAGCCCAAGTCCACCGCCCGCAGCGACATCGACACCAAGCTTGTTCTCGCGACGCTGCCCGACTGGGAGAGCAAGTCGCGCTGGTTCCACGAGAAGAACGAAGCCGGCTTCGCCGTGGACGACGCCATTCGCGCCAAAGTCGCCGAGATCATCAAGTCCTGCAAGTCAGACGAGGAGAAGTACACCGCGCTGAATCACTGGGTGGCTGAGAACATCCGCTACATCGGAACCAGCCGCGGCGCGTGCGAAGGCTACACCACCCACCCGGCCATCGAGACCTTCCACGACCGCGGCGGCGTCTGCAAGGACAAGGCCGGCCTGCTGGTCGCGATGCTGCGCGTCGCCGGCTTCGATTCCTACATCGTCATGACGCAGGCCGGCTCGGCGGTCGCGCCCGTGCCCGCGGATCAGTTCAACCACGCCGTCACCTCCATCCGCAATACGGACGGCTCCTTCACGATGCTCGATCCGACCTGGATGCCCAAGAGCCGCGACAACTGGTCCACCGCTGAGTCGCTTCAGAACATCGTCTACGGCACGCCCGAGGGCATCGGCCTCAGCATCACGCCCGCCAGCGGGCCGGAGCAGAATGTCGTGAAATACGAGTCGAGCTGCGCGGCGCTGCCCGATGGCCGGCTCGAGGGACGCGTGCGCCTGACGGCGACCGGAACGCCGGAGACGCAGCTTCGCCGGCGCCTGGCGGGGCGCGTGCCGGATGAGCGGCGACAGGTGATCGAAGAGGGCTTCACGCGACTGGCCGCGAGTGTGCGTCTGGCGAATCTGCGGGTGATGGACCCGGTGGATTTCTCCAGGCCGTTCGAGCTCGAAAGCGAATTCACGGCGGATGGGTATGTCGTCGGCGGCGGGGCGAAGGCGTACCTCAAGCTGCCGATGATGCAGCGCGTGCTGGCGGACGTGCTTTGCGGCGACTGGGAGGGCACGACCACGCTCGAGCAGCGCAAGCAGCCGCTGCGCATGCGGGCCACGCGACGGCTCGAGATTCGAGAGACCGTGAAACTACCCGAGGGATGGAAAGCGATTGAGCTGCCCAAGGCCCGCACGCTCGACGGCCCGTCGGCGTCTCTAGCGTTCACGATCGAGCGGACCAATGGCTCGATCGAGTACCGCTGCGACGTGGACGTGAAGAAGCACATCGTGCCGCCGGCGGAATACGCGAACTTCCGCGAGGTGATGCAGGCGCTGGACGAGATCGCCGGCCGAGCGGTGGTGTGCGAACGGGAGGTAGCCAGTGCGCAGCGCTAGAAAGACTGTACGGTGGGTTGAGCGCAGCGAAACCCACCACCGCCCCGCCAACCTCCGCCGACTCTTGCTATGCCTGTCCCTCCTCGCGATCGCCGCGACCGCCCGAGCCTCCGACGCCCCCGAAGCCGTCATCGAGAAGTGGGAGCAGCGCTGGTCCTTCGCGCGCGACGGCGGGATGACGTATCAGGAGATCAAGCACGTCCGGCTGAATCACGAACGCGCCAACGGCGAGTTCGCCGATCCCAAGATCGCGTTCAACAAAGACCTCGACACCGTCGAGGTGAAAGTCGCCCGCACAAGACTGCCGGACGGAAAATACATCGACGTCCCGGCCTATTCGCGAAACGAGGTTGCGCTGCCCGGCGCTGCCGGCTGGCCGGCCTTCGCCGGCCTTCGCCAGCTCGTGCTCACCATGAGCGGCATTCAGGCCGGCTGCGTGGTCGAGCTCGAGTACCAGGTGACACGCAAGCCCGGCGGATTCGCGCCGGAACTGGGCCATGAGCTGCGCCTGGATCACCGCTATCCCATCACCGCGCGAACAATCGAGATCGTCGCGGCCGAGCGCGTCCCGCTGCAATGGACCATCGCCGGTCCGCCGCCGCTGGGCGGGACCCAGCCGGAGCGGAAGGCCGACGAAGGCATGCAGCGCCTGTCCTGGCGCCTGCGCGACATCCCCGCCGGCGTTGACGAGTCGCAGGCCCCGCCCTGGCAGACCCGCTGCCCGCGGCTGGTGTTCAGCACGCAGAGCAGCGGCGACGAAGCGATCCGGCGTCGCCTTGAGAGCATCCAGGCTGCCGCCAACGGCGCGGATGAATCGATCAAGACGGCGGCGGCAAAGTGGACCGCGGATGCCGGCGCGGCCGGCGACAAGCTCAGCGCGATCCAGGAGAAGCTGGCGGCGACATTTTCCGTCGTGGATTTCGACGCCCGCCTGCAACCGGCCGGCCTGCGCCCGGCCAGCGAGCTGCTGCGGGCGAATTATGGCACCAGCGCCGAGGCGACGGCCCTGCTCCTCGCGCTGGCGAAAGCCGTGGAAGCGACGGCCGACGCGGCCATCGTCCTCAATCTGGAAACATCGCTCTCGGAAGACGGCGTGCTCGTCGGGCCAAGCGCGTATGCCGTCTGCCTCGGCGAGCGCGGCGCGTGGGATGCATCCAGCGGCCGCATCGGGCGCGCGGCGCGCTGGGTCGGGTCGGAGCTGGCCGTGCGATCAAGCGACGGCGTTTCTCGCACCGCGATCGCCGAGTGGGAGTCAGCCGATGAGAGCCGCGCCGCCTGCCGCGGGAAGCTAATTCTGGCCGCCGACGGCGCCGTGGCCGGCAAGCTGACCATCGAGCTGAGCGGGCTCTTCGTGAACGCCGCCGACTTGAGGACCACCGAAAAGCAAAAAGGCAGGCTTCAGTCAATCGTCGGACGGATTATCCCGGACCTTCAGGTGGCGTCCTTCGCCGTCGCGACGCTGGCCGAATCCGCGTTCGTCGCGACCGCCGAGGTGAAATCAGCCAGGCCGCTGCCGGTCATTGACGGCGTGTATCGGTTGGTGCTGGCGCAGGATGATCCGCTCTGCGGCGAGTTGGGTCTGCCGCTGGCCTACGAGGAGCGCAAGCTGCCGGTGCGGCTGGCGGGTCCGTGTGCGGAAGAGATCGACCTGACAATCGAATGGCCTGAGAAATGGGCGGCGGATGCGATTCCGGCCGCGTTGGGCGCAGCGCTTAACACGTCCGACGCCGCTGTGTTTCAAAATGTCGAGGCGGGCCAGAACAAGCTGACGCTGACACGCGGCGTCCGCCTTTCCTCTCGCGATGTCGCGCTCGGCTCGGTTCGCGCTCCGTTGAACATGCTCCGCTCCGAGCGCTGCCGGACGCTGGTGCTCCGCCCGGAAGCGCGTAAGACGGAGTAGCCGTCGGTTGGCCTGCGGCC
This sequence comes from Phycisphaerae bacterium RAS1, assembly GCA_007859745.1. Taxonomy (NCBI): domain Bacteria; kingdom Pseudomonadati; phylum Planctomycetota; class Phycisphaerae; species Phycisphaerae bacterium RAS1. The sequence goes on from SMLU01000002.1 coordinate 291,865, forward strand.
GCCTGGGCGAGCCAGCGAGCTTCTGAACATCTGGGTGGGACGGGCGTCAGGGTGGGACGGGCGTCTCGCCCGTCCCCGTTGTCTCTGGAACGGGCACGATGCCCGTTCCACCCGAATACGGCATACCTGAATTCGTTTTGTTGTCCACGCACCGGCGGCTATAGTTTAATGGACATTCGCCTTGATTCGCGGTCGCCCATCGCTGGGAAAACGCCGGGCGACGAGCCAAAAGTACAGGCATTCGGCCCAGAGCCGTTGAAGGGAGTCTTTCGATGTTGGTCGCGTGCGTTGCTCCGTTTCTGATGGTCCTGGCCGCCGCCGATAACAACGTGGAGTGGGCCGGCCTGTCGCATGTAGGTTGGGAAGATCGTCGCCCGCTGTGTCCGATTCAGCAGGAGGCCTTCGACGTTTACTTCCAGGCCTACCGCTTCGACATCACCGCCGCCCGGGCCGTCGTCACCGCCGGCAGCACGTCCTTCGTGAATTGCGTCTACGATCATGACCGCGGTCCGTACGCCATCTGGAAAGCGTCGATACCCGCCAGCCCCACCAGCACCCTCCGCTACTACTTCGAAATCACCGACGGGTCCGACACGGATTATCTGAGCGTCAGCGGCGTGACGGACGGAATCCCCGGCGACGGCGGCTGGCTGGTCAACTTCAGCACGCTTGAGCACGCTCCCTACGGCGCGACGCTCGTCTACAACGCCGCCGGCAATCCCGCCGGCTGCGTCTTCCGCGTCTGGTCGCAGAATCAGACGCAGGCCTGGGTGCGCGGGCAGTTCAACAACTGGGGCACCACCAACCCGATGACGAAGATCGGCAACGATTTCTTCGCGTACGTTTCAAACGCGGCCGACCGGCAGATGTACAAGTACTACTTCAACACCGGCGCGATCTGGAAAACCGACGCGCGCGGCCGGGCGATCAATCCCGGCGACAACTACAACACGCACATCGAAAACCCGCTGCGCCACCAGTGGAACGACGGTTCGTTCCAGACGCCGGCATTTGAAGACATGATCTGCTACGAGTTGCACGTCGGCACCTTCTCCGGCTTCAACGACGGCATCGGGGCGCCGATCCCCGGCCGCTACCAGGATGTCGCGACGCACGTCAGCCACCTCGTCGAGCTGGGCGTCAACGTCGTCGAGCTGATGCCCGTGACCGAATATCCCTGGGACTTCTCCGCCGGCTACAACCCGGTCTCGCAGTGGGCCCCGGAGTGGAAGCACGGCAACCCGGATGATCTGAAGCAGATGATCGACGTGCTGCACCAGAATGGCATCGCCGTCACGCTCGACCTGGTCTGGAACCACTTCTCCAACACCGACAACTTCATGTGGCAATACGACAGCACGGCCACGCAGCTTTATTTCGACAATCCGGCGATCAACACGCCCTGGGGCTCGCAGGCCGACTACGACAAGGTCGAGGTGCGCGACTACTACGCCGACAGCCTGTTGCAATGGCTGGAAGAATTCCACGTGGACGGCTTCCGTTTCGACGCCACCGATTTCATCAACCAGTATCAGCCGGCCAACGGCTGGGGGCTGATGCAGCGGCTGAACAACAGCATGGACAACCGCTGGGTGGACAAGATCGCCGTGGCGGAGCAGCTCCCGAACGATTCCTGGGTGACGCGGCCGACGTCGCTGGGCGGGGCGGGCTTCGACAGCCAGTGGCACGACGCCTTCACCGACAATCTGCGCCAGGAGCTCATCGACGCGTCCTTTGGCGATCCCGAAATGTGGAAGATCGGCAATATCATCAACGGCAGCGGCCAGTACCTTGAGTACACGCAGGTTTCGAATTACCTGGAGCTGCACGACGAAGCCTGGCCCACCAGCGGCGGACAGCGATTCGTGCGTACGATCGACTCGGGCAACACGTCCAGCGTCTACGCCAAGGGCCGCACCAAGCTGGGACAGGGCGTCGTCATGTTCTCTCCGGGAATCCCCGTCATGCTTCAGGGAACCGAGTGGCTCGAAGACATCAACTTCGGCTCAGGCTCGCCCAGCGGCGTCGATCGCATCGACTGGTCCAAGAAAGTCACCTACCGCAGAATCTTCGACTTCTACCGCGACATGATCCATGTGCGCAAGACCAACGGCGCATTTCGCGCCAACGCCGGCCGGCAGGTCTACCACCTCAATGAAGGCGGCAACGTCATCGGCTGGCAACGGTACGACGGCTCGGGCAATGTCTGCGTCGTCATCGCCAACTTCAGCAACACCGATTACATGGACTATCACATCGGCCTGCCGCAGTCCGGCAACTGGTACGAATTGATCAACAGCCAGGCCAAGGGCTATGACGGAAACTGGCAGACCAACCCCGGCGCGCTGTCCAGCGTGGCCGAGCCCTACGACGGCCACCCGCAGTCGATCTACCTGACGCTGCCGCAAATGGGCCTCATTGTGCTCCGATGGAACAACCCGCCGGATGCGTTCCTCGACCCGGACGGCGACCTGATCACCAGCGCCAATGACAACTGCCCGGACTATCCCAACCCGGACCAGGCCGACGACAACAGCGACGGACTGGGCAACGCCTGCGATTGCAACGAGAACGGCGTTTACGACTTGACTGACATTGGCAACGGCACGAGCCAGGATACGAACTCGAACAACATCCCGGACGAGTGCGAAGCCGGATTCGCCGTCGGCGACATGAACTGCGACGGTAGCATTGACGTGCTGGATATCAACCCGTTCATCCTGGCCCTGTCCGATCCGATCGCGTACGCGGCGCAGTATCCGGCGTGCGATATCAACAACGGCGACATCAATGACGACGGAAACGTCGACGTGCTGGATATCAACCCGTTTGTGGCGCTGCTGGCGGGAGGATGAGGACTTGTCGCAGGGCAGGTCGTGGGGTCGTAGTGTCCGCCGCTCGGACGAAGAACGCGGCATATGCCCGTGATGCCGCGACCTGCCGTGCCTGTCTACCGTTGCTTGGGCGACAGAGCCTCGAGCTGCTGCGTCCATTGGGCGAGAGCCGCTTCGTCGTTGCGGTAGCGGGCAATGGCGAGCAGGCGCTTCACGCAATCGATCCGCCAGACGGGATTCACGTCTTTGCCGTCGCGAAGGATCGGCCAGGCCGCGGCGAGCAGCGGTTCGGCCTCGTCCTGGCGGTCGAGCGCGATCAGGATGCCGCCCAGGACGTTACGGGATTGCGCTACTTTCGTGTGGCTTTCGCCCAGGCGGAGCAGGCGGACGCGCAGGGCCTCGCGCGAAATCGGCTCGGCATCGGCGGGGCGGTCGGCGGAGAGCAGCATGAAGGCAAAGGCGTGCTGCGGGTCGGCGGCGTGAAGGGTCTCCGGCCCCCCGGCCGCCAGGGCCACGTTGATCGTCTCGCGATAGTACTGTTCGGCGGCGGCGAATTGCGATTTTCCGTGGAGCGCGGTCGCGATCGAGAATAGATCGCTCGACAACGTGATGGACGCGGGGCCCTGCGCGGCTCGACGCGCACGAACGACTTGTTCGAGCAGGGTCAGCGACTTGTCGTTTTCGCCCAGGCTCAAATGGCACATCGCCAGGTTTTTCAGGGTTGAGATTGTCGCGTTGTGCGATTCGCCAACGGCCGCGCAAAGCTGGTCGTACGCAGACTCCAGCATGGGCGCCGCCTCGGCGAAGCGACGCTGATCGTGCAGCGACATGGCCAGATTGGCCGTTGTGGTGGCAATCAACATGTGCCCGGCGGGGAGATTGGCCTCGTTCAGCGCCAGCGCGCGGCGGAAGAGCCGCTCGGCCTCGGCAGCCCGATTGGTCAGGCTGCACAGCCGTGCGAGGCGCTGCAAGGTGGGGGCCAGTACGTCCTTTTCACTTAAGCCCGTGCCTTCGGCGATGTCGAGCGCCACCCGCAGCACAGGCTCGGCCTCGGAAAAGTTCGACAGTTCGGTCAGCGTGTGGCCCAGTTGGGCGAAGGCGCGAGCGCGGTCCTCCATCGTGACGCCGGAATCCGCGTCGCCGCAGAGCGCCGCCGCCTCGCGCGCGGGCGCCTCGGCGGCGGCCGGATCGCCGCGCTCGACCAGTACGTGAGCCAGAAGCATTCGGGCGCCGACCTGATCCGGCACGTCGCCCGGGACGGCATCGGCGAGATGCGCCGCCGCGATGCACTGTCGTTCGGCTTCGTCCAAGTCGCCGAGGCCGACGAAGATGTTGCCAAGTTGGAAACGAATGGCGCTCTCCGTGGCGGGATCGGCGCCGAATTTCCCGTCGTCGATCTTCTGCCTGGCGTCCAAGGCGACTTCGCGCAGCGTGCGGTCTGCGCCGCCCGGAGTCTCAAAGGGCGTCGCAGGGATCAGCAGATCGGCGAAGAAGGCCAGCAGGCGTTCCGCGCCGAAGCGCACTTGAAACTCGCGCGCAGAGAGACCCGCCCGCACGACCTTGATCGCGACCCGCCGCCGGCGCCCGGGCACGTGCCGCATCCGCAGCTCGGCATCGGCCCGGGCGCGCCGCACGCGCCGCCATACGACGCCGAAGTCGCGGTCGGGTTGGCGGCGAACAACTGGCTCGACGACGACACGTTCACGCTTGCGGAGTTCGCCAAAGGCAACGCGGTGATGCTGACGCTGATGACGGTTCCGGTCGGCGGGGGTTCGGGCGCGGTCGGACGCACGCCCGATTCACTGAACGGACTGATGATCCCGAACACGATCTTTCCCATCGGCTTCTCGATCGAGTCGCTCGTGGGCGGGCAGCCGTTTAGTCCGGCATTCGTAATCTCCGTCCCGGCCCTCGATACGAATCTTGATCCGCCATTTCCGAATATCGACGGCCACAGTCACTCTCCGGTTTTCGCGTTCGATTCGGCGGAGTTCGCCAACGCCGGCGCGGCGGTGATCGGCCCGCACGAGTATCGAGTGCAGGCCCGCGACCAGCTCGGGCACGGCTGGGACATCGTCGCCACGTTCAGCGTGGCCGCGGAGCCGGGCGTCACGTGCACGTACGGCTGGTCGCGGCGCTTCGGCGTACCCGGGTTCGGGAATCAGGGCGGCGGCTCGCCGCAGGCGCTCGCATTCCAGACGTGGGACGACGGCAACGGGCCGGCGCTCTACATCGGCGGCACGTTTGTGGACACCGGGGGGAACCTGGGCGGGCCGAACACAATCCACAGCATCGCGCGCTGGGATGGTGAGGCGTTCTCAGCGCTGACGAACGGGACCACCAACGGGCAGGTAAACGCGCTGACGCTGTTTGACGACGACGGCCCGGGGCCGCGCGGAACCGCGCTGTACGCCGCCGGCACCTTTACGCAGATCGCCGGCTTCTCTGCCACGCGGATTGCGCGCTGGGATGGCGCAGCCTGGGAGGCCCTGAGCACCGGGATCGGCGCCAGCAGCGTGTCGGCCCTGGAGGTGTTTGACGAAGACGGCGCCGGCCCGAACCCGCCGCGGCTTTTCGTCGGCGGGTCGTTCGGCAGCGCCGGCGGCACGCCGGTCAACAACATCGCCCGCTGGGACGGGACGACCTGGACGGCCGTCGGCGGGCCGACCAACGGCGTCAACGGTTCGGTGCTCGCGCTGAAGACCTACGAAGGCGCATTGGTCGTTGCGGGTAACTTCTCGCAAGCCGGCGGCGCACCCGCGCAGCGCCTGGCACGCTGGAACGGAACGTCATGGTCCGCGCTCGCATCCAGCGGCGCGGGAGGGAGTATTCGCGCGCTGGAGATGTACGACGACGGAACCGGCCCGGGGCTCTATGTCGGCGGCGAATTCACCGGCATCAACGGCGTCAGCGCGAACAACGTGGCGCGCTACAAGAACGGCACGTTCTCGGCGCTCGGGAGCGGCGTAACCGGGTCGAACGGCGTGAACGCACTGCGCGCCTACGACGACGGCAACGGCCCCGCCCTGCACGTCGCCGGCAACTTCACGACCGCCGGCGGGCAGGCGGCCAACGGCATCGCGCGCTGGAAGCTCAGCGGCTGGACGGTCATTCCGGGCGCCGGGGCGAACTCGTTCGCCAGTCTCCGCGTGTTCGACGACGGCAAGCAGCGCGAGGTCTACGCCGGCGGACCCTGGTCATTCATCGACGATCTTCGCCCGTACGGCGTGGCGCGCTGGAACGGCAGCCGCTGGGCGTCGCTGGGCCAGGGCGTGTCGTCGGAGAATCGGGTCACGCTGGCCGCGTGCGTCCATGACGACGGCGGCGGGGCGAAGCTCTACGTCGGCGGCAGCGGCGCAACGATCCAGTACGGCGGCGAGCGGACCGGCGCGGTTGCGAAGTGGAACGGCGCGGAGTGGGCGACGCTCTTTCCGGGCACGACAACCGGGACGGTGCTGAATGGCCTGATCGAGACGCTCGAGAGCGTCACGCTGCCGAGCGGCGGAGGCGTTACGACCGAGCTGTACGCCGGTGGTGCTTTCTCGATGATCAACGGCAACCCGATCAACGGCGTGGCGCGTTTCGATGACGGCCTGAACCAGTGGGTCGCCGTTGGAACCGGTCTCGTGGGGTTGGCGGGCCCGGTGCGCGACCTGAAGGTATTTGACGACGACGGCGCCGGGCCCATTCCGCCGGCGCTCTACGCGTGCGGACAGAACATCCTGAACTGCCTGCCCGCGTGCGGTACCTACGCCGTCGCGCGTTGGGATGGCGCCACGTGGGTCGGCGTGGGCAGCACGAGCGGCGGCACGATGCGCCGGCTGATCGCGTTCGACGCGGACGGGGCCGGACCGAACGGCGAAACGCTGATCGCCGTCGGGGCAAACGCTGGCGGCCCGATGGTGCGCTGTGTCGCCGGCGCGGCGATTCCCGGCTGCCTGAACGGCGGCCCGGCCACGGGCTTCGACGCGGACGATGCGGTGCTCTACGACAGCGGCAGCGGTCCGCAGCTTTACATCTGCGGCTGGTTCCGCGAACCCGGACTGGACACCCAGATTCGCCGCTGGAACGGCGCTTCATGGGACGTGATTCCGTTCGCGCCGGGATTCCCGCTGAATCGCGTCATGGCCATGGCCGTGCTTGACGACGGAACGGGGCCCAAGCTCTACAGCGCATCGCAGGTCACCAACGATGGCGTCTTTGTGCGGAGCTGGGACGGAACGACCGACGCGCCCGTGGGCGGCGGCGTCTTCAGTCCATTCCCATTCCAAATAGACGAGATGATCGTGCACGATGACGACGGGGCCGGCCCAAAGCCCGCGTCACTGTGGCTCATCGACGCGGGTCGCTACGTGCAGGGCATCAGCACGTCGGGAATCGCCGAATGGGCCGCGCTCCCGCCGACGATCACTCTGCACCCCGATTCACAGCGCGTCGAGCACGGCAGCTTCGTGACGCTTGCCGCCGACGCCACCGCCAGCGGTCCGCGGCTGTTCCGCTGGACCAAGGACGGCGCACCGCTGTCCGACGGCCCGAACCTATTCGGCAGCGCGACGAACACGCTGCTCATCTTCTCCGCCGCGTACGCCGACGAAGGTGAGTATCGCTGCGTGGTTAGCGACGCCTGCGGCCAGAGCTGCACCGTCGCCGCCGAGCTGGACGTATTCCTGATCGGCGACATGAACTGCGACGGGAACGTGGACATCATCGACATCAACCCGTTCATCCTGGCGCTCTCCGATCCGGCGGCGTACGCGGCGCAGTATCCCACTTGTGAGATCAACAACGGCGACATTAGAACCTATCCCAAAACCGGTCTAAGCAACAGGAGCGTGCAGCCGAGATGCAGGAAGCCCTGAAACAGCTTTGTGGACTTCTCCCAGCGAATGCACAGTCTCCGGAAGTTCTGAATCCAGGCAATGCTGCGTTCGACCGTCCAGCGCCGCCGGTAACGCTGCAATGGACGGCGATCCTGCGTCACGTTGTCCGGGCTGCGATTGCTGCGGTGCGGAGCGATCAATTCAATGCCGCGCTCGGCCAGCTCCGCGTCCAGTTCGTCACAGTCATACGCCTTGTCGCCAATCACGCGCGGCGGCGTCTCGCGGGTCAACATGAAATCGAACAGGCGCTGGACCAGCTTGCTCTCGTGCGGACCGGCGGACATGGTCTCGACCGCCACCGGCAACCCGCGTGCATCGACCAGGACCATGATTTTCACGCCTTTTCCGACTTTCGTCAGTCCAACGCCGTCGCCGCCGCTCTTGGCCTTCGCAAACGTCCCGTCAATGTAGCATTCGTACAGACGGTAGCCGCCCCGCGTCTCGACGAGCCGGCCAGCCAATTGCAACAGGCGCTCGAAGACACCTTCGGCGACCCACCGGGCGAACCAGCGGTGCACGGTGCTCTTCGAGCCAAACTGCGACGGCAAGTCTTTCCACTTCGCGCCATTGTCCAGAATCCAGAAGATGCCGCGCAGCGTCCTGCGTTTGTCCGCAATTGGACGTCCGCCCTTCGGTCGCGCCGGCGGATCGGGTATCTGCGCCGCATTCCAGTCCAATTGCTCATCCGTGAGTATCAACATGTAGCATTATACGGATTCCACAGGTGTCTGGTTTTGGGATAGGTTCTAACGACGACGGCAACGTAGACGTGTTGGATATCAACCCGTTTGTGGCGCAGCTGGCAGGGGGCTGACCACGGGGGTCGGTCGCCGCGGCGATCGTACGCGGCGTACGCCTTGCTGCGCGATCACGACAAGCTGATTTTCAGGAAGACGCACGGCGCGGCCGCGCGGCTGGCGAGCCGCGCGGTTTTTCTTTCATTTCGCCGATTTGCAGAAAAACGCTGAGAAAAGCGGGACACATCTGATAGGTCAGGCCGCATCGCTTGCATAGCGGGTGTCGCCGGCGCGTGCGCCGTCTGGCGCCGGGCGCGTCGCCCGGACGCCGCGTCCGCACGCCCGTGCGACAACCGGCAACGAAAGGAAGGTTCGCCATGACCACTCAGAATCCCGCAAATCGTGTCCGATACGCTCCTCGGTCGACAGGTGAGCGCCGCGGTCGCCGCGCAGCGCTGCTTCGCCGCAGCCTGGCGGGACTCGTCGGCGCCGCAGCGCTATCCGGCGCTGCGCTCGGACAGGACTCGATCATCTGCGGCACGAAATTCAACGACCTCAATCACGACGGCGTGAGGGACCCGGGCGAACCGGGCATCCCCGGCTGGACCATTGTCGCCAATGACCCCAACTGCCAGGTCAGTTGGGTCGCCACCACCGACGCCAATGGCGACTACTGCATTGAGGTCTGTTCGGGCCCGAACGCAATTCAGGTGTTCGAGCAGCAACGGCCGGGGTGGCGGCAATCCGCGCCCGCGAGCGGCACATACACCTTTAACATCAACATCCCCATGGGTATCGGCGGAATCGACTTCGGCAACTATGACACCACGTCATGTCCCGCGGAGTACTACTCGCTCACGCTCCGCAGCGGCGTCGACGACTACGGGGCGCCTCTGCCGCTGGGCAACGGCGATCCGTCGGCCCCGAACTGGCAAATCGTGCTCGATCCCGATTCCAGCACGGTCGAGCCGCGTCCGGCGGTTGCGGTGCCGCAGAACACCTCGGCGAGCTGGGCGTCGCCCATGGGAACGAGCCGGTGGATTTCGTCGACCTACGCGACAGGAACCGGCACGGCCCTCAATGGTCAATACGCCTACGAGATGCACTTCTGCCTTGACCCTCGCTTTGATCCGAACCAGACCACGCTTATCCTCCAGGTCCGCAGCGACAACGCCGGCGCCGCCATTCTGCTCAACGGGACGGGCATCGGAACCGCCTCGGCGCCCAACGTGACCCCAACGCCGATCATCCTGAGCGGCGGAAGCTTGTTCGTGGCCGGCGACAACGTCATTCGGATCAATGTCACCAACAGCGGCGGGGCGACCGGGATCAATGTCTTCGGCTCGCTCGGCTCCGAGAATGGAAAATGCTGCTGCGAAGGGCGCGACGTGAACAAGACGCTCAACACGGCGTTCGAGGACGACCCGCTCCCGCCGCAGACGCCGTCCATGCTCCTGTATCCGCTCGCCGACGATGACTGGCAGCTTGTCTCGACGCCAAGCGGTTCGACGCCGCAGCCGGCAATTGTCCTGGGCAACACCACCAGCGGCTCTGTCTTGCCGGGCACGATTCCCGGATCCTGGTTGACCACCGGCTGCCCCAATACCGCCTGGATCGGCGCCAGCACGGCTGGATGGGGCTACGCGCCGCAGGGCGACTACACATACGAATACAAGTTCTGCTTGGACCCGCGATTCAAGAATCCGCAGCTCAATATCTGCGCTCGCGCGGACGACTTCGGCACTGCGTTCCTGAATGGAACGCTGATCGGACCAATCAGCAGCTTCTCCTCGCCGCTGTCGTGCTACACGGTGACGAATCCGGCGTTCTTCCTGCCAGGCGACAACGTGCTCCAGGTCATCGTACACAATACGCCGTCCGGCACCAGTCCCACGGGCCTTTACCTGTGCGGCACGCTCACGGTGGACGACGGCCGTTGCTGCCACTGTGCGACCGCTCCGCCGGCGATGGTCGGGTGGTGGCAACTTGACGAATTCCCCCTTGTCACGACGGCGACCGACATCACCGGCAGCGTAATCGACAACGGCGCCTACCTCGGCAGCGCCGGCCCCAACAACCGCCCGGTGACGGTCAACCCGGGAATGGTGACGCGCGCCAAGGATTTCGACGGCGTCGACGACCTCGTGCAGGTTCCCGATTGCGCGCCTGTCCCGGCTGCGTGTGACGAGCTGGATTTCGGTCTGTACGGCGGAACCAACAATCCGGGCGACGGAAACCTCTCGATTGACGCCTGGATCTTCATGGATACCTATCTGGGCGAAGCCCCGATTGTAGACAATCGCGGCTCCATTCTTCCGCCGCCGCATTTCGACCTGCACGTCTCGGGATACTACTTCTTTGTCAGCGACGGCCAGCTGGCGCTCAAGCTCGAAACGGGGACGACGTCGCCGGTATGTGCGCCGTACGTGGACAATCGCCCGCTGCCGCTGCTGACCTGGGTCCACGCGACCGTCACGGTGGACCGCTCCGGAGCCGTTGTGTTCTACGTCGATGGTCTGGCTGGAACCACCAGCGGCGGCCCCAGCGGCGGCGTCACGACACAGCAGGGGTCCTTGACCAACGCCGCCCCGCTCCTGATCGGCGCCGCCTATCCGATCTGCGCGCAGCCGTGGATGTACTTCAACGGGAAGATCGACGAGGTCGAGATTTTCAGCCGCGCCCTCACTCCCGCGGAGGTCTGGGAGATCTACGACGCCAAGCAGACGGGCAAGTGCCGGCCGGACTATTCCGGCGGCGACACCAACTGCGACGGCGAGGTGGATATTCTGGACATCAACAGCTTCATTCTCGCGGTCGGCGACCCGGCGGCCTACGCGGCCGCGTATCCGGGCTGCAATGTTCGCGCGGCGGATGCCAACGAGGACGGCAGCGTCGACGTGCTGGACATCAACCCGTTCATCGCCCTGCTGGCGGGCGGTTAGCAGCCCGCGGAAATGGAAGCGCTTTGCCGACCGTAGCGTCGGACCTTGGCTTCTGACGGTGTCTTCCGCGCGATGTCACACCGTCGAATACAGAGGTCCGACGCTGCACCCCCTTTTCAACGGGTACTCTGTCGCGGCACAGACCGCGGGCTTGCATTTCCGAACCCGCCGCGCCAAGCGGCGGGTCGACGTCCCCAAGCCCATCAGGCGCCGCTCGCCCGCGGTCGTCAACCCGCCGCTTGGCGCGGCGGGTTCGGAAAAGCGGCCGGGCCGACGGCGTCTGCCAAAAACTCCGCTGACACTCGAGTCCTGCCCGCGGCCTACGTGGCCCGAAATTCCGTATCCGCCGCCGTGGGCGGCGCGGTAAAGTGCACCGATCGGGTCCAATTCGCCCCTGTTCGGAGACCGATTGTGCTTGCATCTCGCTTCGCCGCGCCCGGGCTCTTCCTGGTCGCCTGGCTTCTCGCGGCCGACGCCCCGGCTACCAGCCGCAACAACGGCCAGAACGGTTACACGCGCCAACCGACGCCGCTGCTGGTTCCCGTGCCGATCGGGCATGTCTTGCAGGCGGTCGTCATGCAGCCGCACTCAACGATCCGACTGCGGAATAACCGCCGCCTGACGGACACGACCGTCACGAGCCTCATACAGACCAGCCTCGTCAGCAACGGCCAGCCCAAGTATGAGAAGATGGTGCTGCACATGGCGCAATGCTACGGCGGCGGGTTCATCGACGAGCTGGAGGACGCCGCGGTGCTGACGAACTTCTCGATCAACACCAGCTCGTTCTGGGAGCACGTTTCGTACGGGCAACTCAACGCGGGCGGCAACCCGCGCAATTATCACAGCCACAGTTGGCGCGAGCAGGTCAACACGCCGAACACGCCCAAGGCGATGCTGGCGTCCTACAGCGATTCACTGACAGCCCAGATTTACAACATCGCCCATCCGGACAAGGGCAACCAGATTCTGCGAAACCTGGAGCGGCCGCAGTTCTTCAGCCGTCCCAACGCCGCCGATGATCACACGCTCACGCGCTCCGCCGACCAGAATGTCGCGCTCATCTTCGTCGGCGAGGATCGCGAGCGGAACAACCCGCGCGACACCCGCCATTTCCGGGATGCCGGCCGTATGTACGACACGCTCCGCGCTTACGGCTTCACGGACGCGCAGATTTCCTTTCAGTACGTCGACGGCACGACCCCCGCCGGCGGCAACGACGCCCGCATCGACGGCGCCGCCTCGCTGCTGACCTATCTCGGTTTCATCAGCGGCGCAGGCGTCGCCTGCGGCGATCAGAACGACTTCGTCTTCATCTGGACTTCCGGTCACGGCGGCACGTACGCCGATGTCCAGGGAATCGTCCAGTTGCTCCCCATCGGCGCCGGCGTCGGAGTCGCGGAGGCCGAGTACGACCTGCCGCTCTGGGGAGGGTTCCTCGACGCGGCGATTGGCCCGTGGGCGCCCTACGCCGGCGACGATCCGATCCTCGAGATGAGTGACTTCACGCTCGCCCCCGGGGACGCGCTGCAGGTCTTTCTGAACGACAGCTTCATTGGCTCCATCGGCGACTCGCAGCCGGTTGAGTTGCCGTTTTCGCCGTCATTGCTGACGCAGACGCAGAATCGACTCCGATTCGTGGGCACCTCGCCGCAAACCGAGATTCGGCGCTTCAGTCTGCACCAATTCACGAACACGGCGCCGGTGGATGAACCGTCGCCGGGCGACATGAACTGCGACGGCGCGGCGGACATTCTCGATATCAACGCGTTCATTCTGGCCCTGATTGACCCGTTTGCCTACGCGGCCCAGTTCCCCGGCTGCGACATCAACAACGGCGATCTCAATGGCGACGGAAGCGTGAACGTGCTGGATATCAACCCGTTCGTGGCGCTGCTGGCGGGGGGCTGATGACAGGCGCGGGCGGGGCCGAAGGCGGTCAAGCGCGATGGCGAGCGGCGGATAAGATCGGCCCCACGATGGCCTGGGCTGAAGGTGCGCAAGGTGCGCATTTTGTGTGAGGCCTACTTGCGCACCTTCGGCGGGCGGGGGGTTGCGGCGGGTTTTTATGGGGCCGGACAGCGAGGGTGCAGGGGTCATCAATGATTCTCCGGCGGGCCGCGCGGGCCCCCGGGGCCCGCGATGTCGGAGTGTATCTAGCATTCGTAGGAAGTCGAGCAGCGGCACGCCCGCCCCGCGGTGCCCTCTTGTCGGCGTGCTCGCCGAGTGTGACTGCGCCGAACCGGCGTTGGCCGCGACCAATCGCTACAGCATCGTCGCCAGTCGCGCCTCAAGCCCGGCGATCTCATCAGCGTTCAGCCCCGCCATGGCATACAGGATGCGGTCGATGAGATCTTGCAGTGGCTGCGCGGCAGGATCGAGAGCGGAGCGCTCGACGCGCGCAATCTCGCCGCGCGCGGCCTCGATCGCCATGATCCGACGCACCAGCTCGGCGATTACATCCTGCACACCGAGCGGGAACGGAGCGTTATTCAGCTCGGGCGCTAACAGCTGGGCCGCGTCCTCAATATCCTCGGCGTTTACGGCCGCCATTACGCTCTCACTGATCTTGGCATCGGCATCTGTGCGACCGGTGGCACAAACCGGGCACGGGAGGTTGTAGAGCTGATAATGGCTGACGTGGGCGTTTGTGCTGCCGAGCCGAAAATACCAGTCCGCGAGCTTGCAGTTCAGTATCGCAAGCACGAAGTACAGGTCGATGGTTGATTTGTGCGCGGGGCAGTAGTTGACCGTGTGATTCGTAAACTCGCCCGCCGATAGATATGCGGCGATGATCCGTCGAAAGTTGTTCTGTGGGCTCGATTCCTGGAGCACAACGCGCGGTTGGCGATGGTGAAATGACTTGCTTGACTCATCCGCGTTCTGCAGAAATTGAGGAACGTCCAAGTAGAGGTTTTCACCCTGAGATGCTTCTCGCACGCTGTATAGGCAGACGGCGGCGCCACGCGTAACAAGCTTGCCGCCCCGCTCCCGGAGATTCCCAGCGCGGCGCTGAATGGTCTCGTTTACTTCGCCTTGAAAGAACTCGCAGAATCGACTCAGTCGACTCAGCCGCCCGCTTCCCATGATCCGCACCGCCAGATCCCAGTCCTCCTGCGAACAGCTCACAATCGCGCGATTCGACGGATCGTAGAGCGGTATTTGTTCCGTCGTCAGTTTCAGGGAAGGCGATGACTCGTCAATGCGGTCCGCCGGGTGTTGGCGCGACCTGAACGGCGTCCGCCGAACGCTCTCATCGGCCGTCTTCAGCAGCGTAAAGACGCAGGTCGAGAGCTTGGCATCCGGAAAGACGCGCCGCGCCGGATCGTCCTTCTGCGGAAACGCCTCAACTGCGGTGAGCGCGCCGGCCTCCAGCATGGCCCGTCGCAAGTCGGCCGCCTGGTCGTCGCCCAGGAGCGCCATCGGCACGATGAACCCGAATCGCCCGCCATCGGCGAGCAGTTCCAGCGCCCGGCAGATAAACAGCTTGTAGAGGTTGTTCTTGCCGCGCCGCGAAGGCGTGTACGTCGCGTCGTGCTCGATGAATGACTTCAACGCCGACAGGTCGCGACCTGTTTCCCGCTCCGAAAGGACATCGTAGGGCGGATTCCCGATGATCGCATCGAAGCCACCCTCGGCGCGCCTGCCGGTCAGGTCGAAGAACGCCTCCGGAAACGCCAGCTCCCAGTGAAACGCCCGCAGCGGTGCATCCGCCGCGGCCGCCCGCGCTGCCTGGAACCACGGTTGGATCTTCAGCGCCTCGAACCCGCCGGAACCGGCCAGCGCAAGGAGCGCCGCGTCATAATTCGCGGGGGAGACGCGATGCTCCTCGGGTGCGAAGAATGTGGAGCACCACAGATCGCCGATCGCACTGAACATGTCGCACAGCGGCGTGAACGCCAGGCGATACATGTTTTCTTTGGCCTTGATCTGTGCCGGTGTTTGGGAGGGCGTGGCGCGAATTTCGTGCAGGGGCCTCAGCAGGATCGGAAGGCGCTGCTCCACCTGCTGCTTGAAAATGTTCGCCGTCCCGCCGGGGAAGTCGGGCAGCGAGCCGAGGTCGGTAATCCGGGCGCCGACCAGGCTGTTTCCGGGGCGGAGGTGATGCTCCAGGAACGTCAGCGGCTCGCTGGTGGACACCGACTCCAGCCAGAGCGCCAGCGTCGCCAGCTCGACCGCCATCGGGTTGAAGTCGACGCCGAAAATGCAGGACTCGACCACGCGCCGCTTCCAGTACACCAGCGTGGGGGCGTCGCCGACGGCGGGGTCCAGGGCCGGGTCCGAGGCGTGGGGGTTCGTGGCGAGCTCTTCGGCCAGATACTGGCAGGCGCGCACCAGAAAATGCCCCGAGCCCATGGCGGGGTCTAGCACGCGCAGGCGCAGGATGCGGTCGTCGAAGCCGGCCCGCAGCGCGTCCAGTTCCTTCTGCAAGGCGTCGCGGTTAGCCCCCCGCGCGCGTCGAAGCTTGGTCTCCGTCTGCGCGATTTCGGCGTTCAGGCGCTGGTCGATTTCACGGCAGAGCGGACCGAGCGTGTTTTCGACGATGTAGCCCACGATCGGATCGGGCGTGTAGTAGGACCCGCTCGCGCGGCGCTCGCCCTTGTCGGTTTGCAGATACACGCGGCCGCGCTCGTAGCGCAGGCCGGTTTCCTCCCAGCCGGGCGGCGTCGGTTCGGAGCGCGGGACGATCCTCTCCGAGCGGCGCGCGCCGCGCCGCTCGCGGATGACCACCATGGGCGCGGTCGCAAAGTGGGGGCGCAGCTCCAGCAGACCTTCGTAGATGCTCCCGAGGTGCTGAATCGCCAGGTCGCGGTAATCGACGCGAAACAGCCCGCGCTCCGGATGCTCCGGGTCGGCGGCGCGGCCAAGCTGGTCGATCACGCGGGCCAGGTAGCGGTCCGGCAGCGCCGCACGGCTCAGGAATTCGTGCCGCTGCGCGTCAAACAAACCGCCGTTGTATGCCGGGACGGCGTAACGCGCGTGCCCATGGTCGATCAGGTCGAACAGCGAGAGGAGATCCTGCCAGATCGCTGTCTGGCCGAGGGCGTACTCCGGATCCCGGCCGTGCGCAACGCGGTCGAGCACGTCGGCGATTTCATCGCGATGCCGGGCGAGGCTCCGGTTTCGCGTATACAGGTCATTTCGCCGATAGGGCAGCAGCGACCGGTCCTCGGCGTACATGATGAAGAGCAGGCGATACAGGAGGACGAAACTCTGCTCGCGGCACAGTTCCAGGTCGCGCGGCGCGTTGAGCCGATTGGGTGCGTGCGTCAGAAAGCCCTCGATGCACAGGCGGAGCGCTTCAAACACGCGCTCTTTGAGATCCTCGCCAATGCTGAGCGCGTACTCCGAGCTGCCGGCCAGCGCCCGCGCAACCAGCGGTTGCCGCCCGGATAGAGAGGCAAGGCCGGCCGGACCGAAGAACAGAAAGAAGCGGAAAAAATCATCGAAGGCAGCCTGTTCCTGGTGCAGTGCAAGCTGGCCTCTTCCCGGGGCGTCTTCCACGCTCGTAAGCAGGCGCGCCAGGTCGCACTCGTAGTAGGTTTGGAAGCGCGCTTTTCCTGGGGCTCGTTGGCGCGGCACGAGCCGCCAGAGCCGCCCGTTCGTGAGGATTGCGTAGTCAACGCCGCTTCGGTTGAGGTACCACTCGATCTGCTGTGGCGGATACTCACGCTCAGCCCCGACTCCCGTCGGCCGGTCCAGGCTCACGTGCCATGCTTTTGCGTCGGCCAGGGCCGCCGGATGCTGCCAGAATTCCGGCTGATTGCGTCCAGCGCGTAGCGCGGCGTCCAGCGCCTGCTCGCTCAGGAACAGCGCGTAATCGGGCTTGCGCCCGTCGAGCCATGTTTGGTATTTCAGAATCCACCCGAGCGTGGCGAGCAGCGGCTGAATGAACGCCTGCTCAAGGCCGGCTTCGTCGCCGTAATGCTCGACGCGGCTGCGTTGCATTTCCCAGAGTTGCCGGACGCTTCGAAACGCCAGCCCCGCGGCGTCGCGTAATTCGGCAAACTCCGGCTCCAGTTGGAGTCGGTGTTGCAGCCAATGGTTCGAGAAGAGCTCGCTGTTCCGCAATGCCCCGAACGGCAGCGGCGCGGTGTCAGCGGGCGGGGGGCGGCGGGTCGGCATATTGGATCGCTATGGTGCCGCAGGAGTCGCTCGGCGGCAATCGGCGAAGCACACCCCGCTTCGCCACTTCGCATCGACCCGCACCAAGCGTCCAGCGACGGGAATGTGGATGTGCTGGACATTAACCCGTTCATCGGCCTGCTTGCCGGCGCGTAGCCAACGCGAGGCCGGCCGCGTCGCGGCGATCCGGGGGACATTCGGCAAAACCGGAAAACCCGGCCGCACGAGGGGTGCAGCCGGACCCGTTTGGGGGGCCGGGGGCGACAATCCGGCGAATATTCCGAATTGCGCGTGTAGGGGGGTGGCTGCGGCTCGCTCGTAAGCTGCGTCCGGAAGTCCCTTGCGAGTCACAACGAGGAGAACCACCGTGCGGAAGCTCTGCGCATCAACTGCTTTCATCGGCCTGCTGGCGTTTGCGGGCGCCCCGGCCTGGGCCATCGACGACCACGGCGACATGTGCGGCACGGCCACCGCCGTCACCACCGATGGCGTCCCGACCGCCGCGATCATTGATCCCGTGACCGATGAAGACTGGTTCAGCTTCAGCGCCACGGCCGGCAATCGTTACGAGGCGACGACGTTCGTCGCGTCCACCGCGTTCAGCTATCGCGTCGAGGTGATCGCGCCCAACTGTACCGACGTGATCGCAACCTGGAACTACTACAGCCCGGACGAGCGCAGCGTCGTTCCGCCGACCACCGACACGTACTACGTGCGCATCGCTTCAACCGCCGCCGCGTACGTCGGTTACATCGAGCTGGGGCTGACCGATCAGGGGCCGTCGATGGACGACCACAGCGGCCGGCAGGCAGATGCGACGCCGATCGCGGCCAACGGCGCGGCCCTTGCGGCGGGCATCGATCACATCGGCGACGTGGACTGGTTCGTCTTTTCCGGCGTCGCGCAGCATTTGTATCGCATGGACGTGCGGGCGCTGCCGGCGGCGCTCGCTACCTATGTGCGTGCCGAGCTCTATCAGGGACCGGGGTACCTCGGCGGGACGGGGTGGTCGTACACCAATCCCGGCGGCCCGGAGGGCGAGTGGGTTTCCTCCGCCTTCTACGTTCCCGTCGGAGGCGACGGCGATGTCAGCGTCCGCGTCAGCGGCTGGCCCGACGGCGTCGGGCCGTACGAAGTGCGCGTGACCGACCTGGGCGGGGCCGGCGGCGACGACCACGGGGACGACTGCGGCATGGCATCCGCAATCGTCGCCGATGGCAGCGTCACATCCGTCACCACTGATCCGCCGACGGACGTGGACTGGCTGAGCCTGAGCGTCGTGGCGGGCAATCGCTACGAGCTGACGACGTTGACTGCGTCGGGCACGTTCTACTCGCAGGTGCAGCTTATCGACTCCGATTGCGCCGGCCTGCTGGCCGAGTGGGTCTACGCCGACACGGATGAGCTGAGCTTCTTTGCAACCGCGACGACCACGGTTTATTTCAAGCTCACCTCGGCCCTGGGCACGCAGGTCGGAAACGTGGCGCTGGGCGTCACCGATCGCGGGCCGCAGGCGGATGATCACAGCGGCATGCAGTCCGCCGCAACGGTCGCGCCGGCCAATGGCGACGTGCAGAACGGGACGATCCACTATCCCGGCGACTATGACTACTTCTCATTCAACGCCCTTGCCGACCACACGTATAGCGTGCAAGTTCGCGCGCTGACGCACACCGAGTCGTGGACGGTCGCGACAGTGCTCTTCGACGGCGGCTCGCAACTCGACTTCTCCGATTTTTCGAACGGAACGCCAGACGGACCGGGTCTGTGGGCCGGTGTCGTCTATGGCGTGCCGCCCACCGGCGGCGGAACGCTCTACGTGCTCGTCTACGCCGGCATCGCTGACGTCGGCGGGTCATATGAGCTGACGATCACCGACCTGGGACCGACGCCGGCCGACGATCACGCGGACGAAGCCGCGACCGCCACGCTCCTCATGACCGACGGAACGCCGGTCGGCGGGTTGCTCGGTCACGGTGGCGACAGCGACTGGTTCCGCTTCGTCGCGGATCCGCAGCGGGTCTACTCTGTCGAGGTCAAGGCGCTCCTCAGCCCGGACGCCGGCCTCGCGGGCGGAAATCTGTTCGCGACCGACACGATCACCTACCTGGGATTTGCGGGCTGGACTTACGGCGGGCCGGCCGGCGACGGCGACTGGGCGCGCGTGCTGTATTACGTCCCCGCGGATGCCGCCGGCGATTACTTCGTGCAGGTGCTCGGTTTGAGCTTCACAGCGGGTCTCTACCAGACGCGCGTGATTCTCGGCGCCGGCCTGCCCGGCGACTTTGACAATGACGATGTGCCCGACCCGTTCGACAACTGCCCGACTGTCTACAATCCGAACCAGGACGATTCGGACGAGGACGGCATCGGCGACTGCTGCGACCCCGATTCGCCTGATCTGGACAATGACGGCGTCGCCGATACCTGCGACAACTGCCCGACGGTCTACAACCCCGGCCAGCTCGATACGGACGGCGACGGCGTCGGCGACGTGTGCGAGTTCGCGCTGGGCGACATGAACTGCGACGGCGCGGTCAACGTGCTGGACATCAACCCATTCGTCCTCGCGCTGATCGACCCGGTCGCGTACGCCGCCCAGTTCCCCGGCTGCAACATCCTGAACGGCGACACGAACGGCGACGGGAACGTCGACGTGCTGGATATCAATCCGTTCGTGGCGATTCTCGTCGGCGGGGGATGATGCGAGCCGTCGGCATGGCGCGCGGCGCCGCGAGCGGCGCCGCGCGTGGAGCCAGACGTCCGAATGCGGACGGTGAGTGGATTCGCGGCAGCGCAGGGCGGGGCTAGGCAGATTCTCGTTGCGTTGGGGTGAGCAGCGGTGTAGAGTATCTCCCGGTGTTCGTCCATTTCGCGCAGCAAGCTCAACGAACTCGGGAGAATCTGCATGATGCCAGGAGTGCGCGTTCGCAGGCGGCGCGCGGCCGTTCTGGCCGCCGGTGTGCTGATTCTCGGCATCGGCTCCGAGGCGGCGCTTGCACAGTATCACTACGTCTACCGCGGGCAACCCGTTCCGCTCGCACTGCGCGCGGACCTGCTGGCCTCTTTCGCCGCCGACGGTGACGAAGCGGCGACCGTGCTGCGGAATTTCGGCGCAGCCCCGGCCGAAGCCGACTGGGCCGGGCCGCGCGGCTGGTCGATGTTCACGGCGCTGAGCTCAAAGGCGCGCCCGGAAGACGTTGAAGCTCTCGTCGCCGCGGCGGCCGATATGCCCGCCGTCGAATTCGCCTCACCGGTGTTCATCGACCGGCTGGGTGGCCCGCTGGTCGTTACGCCCGACATCCTGGTCGCCTTCGACCCGACTGTCCCGCCCGACGAGCGGCGGCGCTTGCTTGACCGCGTCGTCGGCGGGCACCTGCTGGACGAAAACTGGGCCCGTATGGAGGGCGTCTATCGCGTGCGCAGCCTGAGCCGCAACGGCTTCGACGTCTTGCGCGAGGCCAATGCGCTCAGCATCGAGCCGGGCGTGCGATTCGCCGAGCCGGACATGATCTTCAGCGGCCGTGCGTCGCTGATCTGCACGCCCAACGACTCGCTCTACCCGTCTCTCTGGGGGCTGAACCAGGCGTCCGACGTGGACATGGACGCACCGGAAGCCTGGCAGATCACGCGCGGTTCCGCGGCGATCCGCGTGGTGGTCATCGACGTCGGCGTGCAGCAGGACCATCCGGACATGAATCAGGCGCCCGGGGCCGATTTCACCGGCTCGGGCGGAGGCGGCGGCCCGGTCAACCAGTGCGACAATCACGGCACCGCGGTAGCCGGGTGCGTCAGCGCGACGATCGATAACGCGCTGGGAGTCGTCGGCCTCGCGCCGCTCTGCCTGTCGGCGTCAGCCCGCTGCTTCAACAGCAACTTGAGCTGCAACGGGAGCTGGAGCGGTCAGGCGAGCTGGACGGTGGCCGCGCTGGACTGGGCCCAATCCAGCGGCGCACGCGTGACCAACAACAGCAACTACTATGGCTTCACCTCCTCCGCCATTGAGCAGAAATACAATGACACGCGCAACGCGGGCATCGTTCATTTCGCGTCGGCGGGAAATGACTCCAGCGCAACGATCGGCTATCCAGCGAGCCTGCCGACGGTCAACGCGATCGCGGCTCTTTCGCAAAGCGGCGCACGCGCGAGCTTCAGCAACTGGGGCACCGGCCTGGATTTCTCCGCGCCCGGCGTCGGCATCTGGTCCACGGACCGCACCGGAAGCGATGGTTACACCGCTTCCGATTACGCCAGCGTTCAGGGCACGTCGTTTGCTTCACCCTACAGCGCGGCCGTCGCGGCGTTGCTCCTGTCGTACAACCCGGGCCTCTCTGCCCCGCAGGTGGAATCCACCATGGCCGCCGGCTGCACCGACCTGGGAACCGCCGGCTACGACACCGACTTCGGCTGGGGCATGGTGAACGCCTACGCCACGTTGCTTCAGTTCGCGTCGCCGCCCGCGCCGCCGGGGCCGTTCTCCCTGATGTTGCCGGAGGAAGCGGCGGTCGCCGTAGCGGATCGGCCGGTGTTCATGTGGTCGGCGTCCGCGGGAGCGGTCGAGTATTCTCTGACGGTCGATGACAACGCAAACTTTGGCAGCGTCGACTACTCAGCCGCAGGCATCGCGGGCACGTCGCACCAGCCGCCGCAGGCGCTGGAGCAGAACCGCACCTACTACTGGCGCGTCACTGCTGTCAATTGCATCGGACAGGCCGGCGCGACCCCGGCGAGCGGATCGTTTTCCACCTGGCTGGACTGCAATGACAACGACGTGCCCGACGCAGTCGATATTTCCGGCGGCTTTTCGCAGGACTGCAATAAGAACGGCCAGCCGGACGAATGCGATCTGGTCGCGGCGTTCCGGGCTTCGTCGGCGGACATGACGCCGATCAATCGCAATGTGTCGCAGACGTTCAGTTACGCAGCGCGGCCGGCGGTCGCAAGCGTCTCGCTCGCATTCTCGGCCTTTGCCGACTTGAATTTCGCCAGCGAGTCATTCGACGTCCGAATCAACGGCGTCTCGGTTGGAACGGCATTCGGCCCCGCCGGGCAGGACTGCCCGCTGACGCCGAGCCAGGAGACGCTGATGGTCCCCGCCGCCACGTACAACGCGCTGATCACGACCGGCGGCCCGACCGATCTGACCGTTGTCGCCAGCACCGGCGTCGATGAGACGTGCGCCCCGGCGTCGTGGGTGTCTGTGATCATCACGTACGTGGGCGTTGCGACCAGCGCCGACGAGAACAGCAACCAGACGCCGGACGAATGCGAGAATCCGTTTGCACTCGGCGACATGAACTGCGACGGAAACATCGACGTGCTGGATATCAACCCGTTCATTCTGGCGCTCTCCGATCCGATTGCATACGCGGCGCAGTATCCGACGTGCGACATCAACAATGGCGACATCAACAACGACGGAAATGTGGATGTGCTGGATATCAATCCGTTTGTGGCGCTGCTCGTGGGTTGACAACCCGTCAGAGAATGGTAACCCGGTCGCCCTCGACCGGTTGTTCATCGGAGCGAGGTGGGGCAGGTCGCGGCCGTGTGCGACCTGCCATGCAGGGTAGCGGAGGGGCAGGATGCAAACCGTCGCAACCCGTCCTAATTGTTGGAAGGACGATGATGAATACGAGCATTCGCCGTGTCCTGATTGGCGTCGTGGTATTCGCGTCCAGCGCCCGCGCGTGGACCAGCGGACAGGAAAGCGTGCCGGAGGGCCTGTCGGCGCCGGACTGGTCGAGCATTCGCGCGGCGTATGAGGCCAACCGCCATGTCGCCGTCGCGCAGCAGGCCTACCTCAAGTCATCGAACACGGATGCAGGCGACAACTTCGGCTTCTCCGTGGCCGTGTCCGGTGACACGCTGGTGATCGGCGCGCCTTTCGAGGACAGCAGCGCCACGGGCGTCAACGGCGACCAGTCCGACAACAGTGCCAGCGATTCGGGCGCGGCGTACGTCTTCGTCCGCGACGCCGGCGGAGTCTGGAGCCAACAAACCTACCTCAAGGCGTCGAACACCGGGGCTGGCGACGTTTTTGGTTACCCGGCGGTGGCGGTGTCCGGCGACACAGTGGTGATTGGAGCGCCCGGCGAAGACAGCAACGCCACGGGCGTCAATGGCGACCAGAATAACAACAGTGCCAACGGGTCCGGCGCGGCGTACGTCTTCATCCGCAGCGGGACGACGTGGAGTCAGCAGGCCTACCTCAAAGCATCGAATACGGGTACGTCGGATAGCTTTGGTGACGCGGTGGCCATAGCGGGCGACACGATTGTGGTGTGGGCATCCGGCGAGGACAGCAGCGCCACCGGCGTCAATGGAAATCAGGCCGACAACAGTGCCAGCAATTCCGGGGCGGTCTACGTATTCGTTCGTTCCGCCGGCGCCTGGAGCCAGCAGGTTTACCTCAAGGCGTCGAACACCGATTCAGGCGACCGGTTTGGCTACGCATTGGCCGTGTCAGGCGACACACTGGTCGTCGGGGCGCCGGGCGAGGACAGCAACGCCAGCGGTCTCAACGGCAACCAGAACGACAACAGTGCCAGTGGTTCGGGCGCAGCGTATGTCTTCATTCGCGACGCCGGCGGCGTCTGGAGCCAGCAGGCCTACGTCAAGGCGTCGAATACGGGGACGTCCGACAGTTTCGGAGCGTCTGTGGCCATGTCAGGCGACACGCTGGTGGTCGGAGCGCGTAATGAGGACAGCAACGCAATGGGTATCGACGGCGACCAGAACGACAACAGCGCTGAGGATTCCGGTGCGGCGTACGTCTTTGACCGCAGCGGCACGACCTGGAGCCAGGAGGCGTACCTCAAAGCCTCGAACACCGGCGCGGGAGACCAATTCGGCATTTCGGCGGCCATGTCGGACGGCAGGGTGGTGGTGGGGGCCTGGTGGGAGGACAGCAACGCAACGGGCATCGGCGGCGACCAGGCCGACAACAACGCCGCGGATTCCGGCGCGGCGTATGGGTTCGTCCGTGACGCCGGCGGCGTCTGGAGCCAACAGGCCTACCTCAAGGCGTCGAACACCGGGGCGAACGATTATTTCGGCTTCTCCGTGGGCGTGTCGGGCGACACGGTGGTGGTCGGGGCGTGGCAGGAAGACAGCAACGCCACGGGCGTAAATGGCAACCAGGCAGACAACAGCGCCAGCCTGGCCGGCGCGGCGTACGTAATCACGGGTGTTACCGCGGATCTTCTGGGCGACATGAACTGCGACGGCAACATCGACGTGTTGGATATCAACCCGTTCATCCTGGCCTTGTCCGATCCGGTCGCGTATGAAGCGCAGTATCCGAACTGCGACATCAACAACGGCGACACCAACGACGACGGCAACGTCGACGTGCTGGATATCAACCCGTTCGTGGCGCTGCTGGCAGGGGGGTGACGTGCCGGCCAGGGAGTATCGATGCCGCGCCTCGGCTTTCGTCGAGCCACCGCTACTTCCGGCGCTTGCGGCAAGCCGCCACGGTATAATGACCACCGCGGCGGGGGAAACAGGAGCCTCTCATGCGTCAGCTCGATCGAGCTTGCGGAAAATCCGTCGCGTCACGCTGGGCGATCGCTGCACTGCTGATCTGGGCGCCGCGCGCCCTGGCTCAGGCCGACAACTGCCTTGATGCGACCACCGTCGAGCCGGGCGTCACCTTCGGCACGACCATCGGCTCGAGCAACGACGGCTCGGCCAACTGCGGCGACTCGGCGACCAGCCCTGATGTCTGGTACGTGTACACCGCCCTGGAGGATTGCGTCCTGCGGCTGACTACCTGCGGCAGCACCTGGGACACGGTCCTCTCGCTGCACACCGCCTGCCCCGGCACGTTCCTCAATCAGCTCAACTGCAACGACGACTCCTGCTCGTACCAGTCTGCCATCGCGACGCCGGTCACCGCCGGCAACACGTATTACATCCGCGTCGCGGGCTGGCGCGGCGCGACCGGCGCGTTCCAACTGAACGTTTCCTGCAACCCGCCGCAGCCGCCCATCGGCGCCGACGTGCTGATTGGCGAACTCGGCTCGATGGTGCAATTCGGCCGCCTCGGCGACGTTGTCGGCTGCGCGATCGATAGCCCGCTCTGCAATGCCGGCGACGAGCCGCTCGACTGGTACCCCAACCCCGACCCGCGCCACCCGTTCATGATCTTCAACATGTATCGCCTGAAGGCCGGCCGCTTCGAGCAGATCGGCGGCTCATGGGTCAAGCACGGCTGGTCGGCGGCGCAGGGCAACGCCTGCGGCCTGGGCTGCCAGCAGAACCCGGACAATCTGCGCCTGGGGGTCGGCTGCTCGGATATCTATTCCGCCGCCGCCAACGCCGGCCAGACCACGCTCGGCCCGCGCTACGAGGTCGATCCGTACACCGGTTCATTCACCTACGCCGGTTCGCATTTCGACACGCAGCCCGGCGGGCACACGCCGATTTCCCATCGCCTCCAGCTTCGCGACGCCGACATTGATCCAGCCCAGAACCCCGGCGCCACCTACTTTGGCGAAGTCTACATCACCACGCACGACGACTATGAACATATGAACAGTGTCGCACGCGAGGCGGTGACTATTTCCGGAGCCCCCGGCGGCACGTGGACATTCAATATGAGCGGCTCCACCAGCATTGTCGGCCCCGCCATCGAATCCTGGCCCGGCGCCACCCGCACCATGATCCCCGCCGACCCGGCCGGCATCGGCCGCTGCATTCTCGGCGTCACGGTGACCAGTAACGGCGATGGTACGTGGCACTACGAATACGGCATCTACAACCACGACCTGCCGCGCGCCATCCGCTCCTTCTCGATTCCGGTCCCCACGGCCGCCAATGTGACCGGCATCGACTTCTCCGCCGTTCGCTCGCACGACGAGCCATTCAGCAATGATCCGTGGACGGCGACGCACGCCGCCGGCGTGCTCACATGGTCCACCGAAGCTCCCGGCGACATCAACCCGGGCAACCCGCTCCGCTGGGGCACGCTGTACAACTTCCGCTTCAACGCCGCCGCCCCGCCCGCCGCCGCGACCGCGACGCTCGGCCTCTGGCAGCCGGGCGCGCCTTCGCAGCTCAGCGGCCAAACGCAGGCGCCGGTCCTTCAAGCCGTGCCGGGCGACCTGAACTGCGACGGCCTGGTGAATATCATCGACATCAACCCCTTCACGCTCGCGCTCTCCGACCCGATCGCGTACGCCGCAGCATATCCAACCTGCAATATCAACAATGGCGACGTCAATGGCGACGGAAATGTGGACGTTTTGGATATCAATCCGTTCGTGGCGTTGCTGGCCGGAGGGTAACGATCGTCAAACCGGCGTAGGGGCGTTCAGGCCGGGAGATACGCAAATGCGTACGAATCCCCTTGGGCATTCTCGTGTTTGGCAAGGTCGACTGATCTGCTTCGGTACGCTTCTCCTTACTGCTGCCGCCGCGCCCCGCACGCTGGCTCAATGCGAGCACCTGTGGACCAGCCGCGGCTCGCTGCCCGGCGTCAGCGGCAGCGTGGATGCAATCGCAGTCTACGACGACGGCAGTGGACCGGCTTTTTACGCCGCCGGCAGCTTCGTCGTCGCGGGTAACGTCACTGCCGCGAACATCGCCCGCTGGAATGGTGCTGCGTGGAGCGCCCTGCCCGGTTTGAACGGCCGGGTTCGCGCCATGGCCATCTTCAACGGAACGCTGATCGCCGCGGGCGACTTCACCACCGCCGGCGGTGCATCCGCCGACCGAATTGCCTCGTGGAATGGTGCTGAGTGGACCGCTCTGGGCGCCGGAGTCGCCGACAGCGTGCGGGCGCTGGCCGTTTTCAACGGCGCACTCGTGGTCGGCGGTGTCTTTCCCGGCGGAATCAGGCAATGGAATGGCGCGGCCTGGTCATTCCCTTACGGCGCCGCCGATTCGTGGGTCGAGAGTCTCGTCGTTTTCAACAACCAGCTCGTCGCCGGTGGGGCGTTTTCGATGATCCGCGGTGTGCCCGCCCGCAACGTCGCCCGCTGGACCGGCACAACCTGGGAACCTCTCGCCGCCGGCCTCGACGGGCGCGTGCTGGCGCTGCGCGAGTTCAACGGGGACCTCATTGCCGGCGGCTACTTCAACCAGGCTGGCAGCGCACCCTTTGTCGCGCGCTGGAGTGGATCGGCGTGGAGCGGCATGGGCAGCGGCATGAGCTTCTGGGTGCAGAGCCTTCACGTCTTCGCCGGCCAGCTTTACGCCGGCGGCGGCTTTTCCACGGCGGGCGGCGCGACCGTCAGCTACGTCGCGCGCTGGACCGGAACGGACTGGGCGGCCGTCGGCGGCGGTCTGGGTGCATACGTCTACTCGCTGGGCGACTTCGCAGGCGCCCTCTTTGCCGGCGGCTCGTTCAACGACGCCTCTTCCAACGGCCGGCCCCTGGCAGGCATCGCACGTTGGGACGGGAGCAACTGGACGCCCGTGGGCGGGGGGCTCGACGATGACGTCCGCGTATTGGCGGTCCACAACGGCGATTTGTACGCCGGCGGGACATTTTGGACTGCGCACGGCCTGACGGTGAACCGCGTCGCCCGCAAGGTCGGCGATACGTGGCAGCCGCTCGCCTCCGGCCTCAGCGGCACGCCGGCCGCGATGGTCTCGTTCGACGGTCGCCTGATTGTCGGCGGTTCTTTCTACTATGCCTCGGGAACACCGGTGAATCATATCGCCGCATGGGACGGGCAGTCTTGGCACCCACTGGGCAGTGGACTCGGCACTGGCGGCTACGTCTCCGCGCTCACCGCATACGCAGGGAGCCTGATCGCGGCCGGTCATTTCGATCGCATCGGCGGCGTGGACGCCGCCAACATCGCGCGTTGGGACGGACTGAACTGGACGCCCCTCGCCGCGGGGCTGACGGGCGGATACGTGCAGGTTAACGCGCTGTGTACTTACCACGACGAACTGTATGCGGCCGGTGCATTCTCGACCGCCGGCGACAGCCCGGCCGCGCAGATCGCCCGCTGGAACGGTACCACCTGGTCTCCGGTGGGCGGCGGCATCACAGGATCCATCAGCCCGGAGGTGGAAGCGCTGGCGGTCTACAACGGAGAGCTGATCGCCGCCGGAGGGTTTGACTCCGCCGGCGGCGTCTCAACCGGGTCGATTGCCCGCTGGAACGGCAGCGGCTGGGCGCGCCTCGACAGAGTTCACACCGGCAGCCCCAGGGAGTTGCAAGTCTACGACGGCGTGTTGTTCGCGTCCGGTCCGGTATCAGGTGACGACATCATGGGCTGGGGGGGGCTGAATTCGTTTGTCGTCGCCGACAATGTGGGCAGCGCGATCGACGCGCTCGTGCGATACGGAGAAAGCGTGTACATCGGCGGGCGCTTTCTGACGGCCGAAGGCGTTGCCTCGCCATACCTGGTCGAGCTCGCGCCGGCCTCGCCACGAATCACGCGGCAGCCCGGCGCCGTTGCCACGGTCGCCGGAGGCGTCGCCGTGTTCTCCGCCGACGTTTTGCAGTACAGCTCGATCCGCTGGCGGCGGAATCAGGTGTCGCTCAGCGACGGTCCGACCGGCTCCGGCAGCGTGATCAGTGGCGCGATGACTCCGACGCTCACAATCGCGAACGCGCAATCCTTCGACGCAGCGGGCTACGACGCCGTCGTCACCAACGCCTGCGCCTCGATCCGATCGCTCTCCGCGACTCTGGCGCTCGTCGCGCCCGGTGACTTGAACTGCGACGGGGCCGTGAACATCCTCGACATCACTCCGCTCGTGCTGGCGCTAATCGACCCGACGGCGTATGCGGCGCAATACCCGGGCTGCGACATCGCCATCGGCGACATCAACGACGACGGAAACGTGGACGTGCTCGACATCAACCCGTTCGTGGCGCTGCTGGCCGGCGGGTGACAAAGCCGCCCGCTGCCCGCTGACAGCCCGCCGAAGAAACCATAGCATCGGCCCGCTGTGACCGACGGATGTACGAAAACACCGCGAAAACCGCCGTCGGCCAAAGAGGGCGGACGCTACGTCCACTTTTTGAACCAGCCACCGCCGTCCTGCGGCGCGGGCGCGGCCATCCTGGAAAAGGAAAAGGGCGAGCTGGAAAGCTCGCCCTCGCCAATTCGGAGCCGCTGTCGCGCTCAATAGTCTTCGCGGATCGTCGCGCTCCAGGCGTCGTTGACATTATCCATAACGGACTGGCGGTAGTCGTTGGCCGCCTGGATCGTGCTGCTGGCGTCATAGGAACCGTAGCCGCTCGACCAGCCGCTGTAATCGCCCGGCCAGCCGCTGGTCGTGTCCCAGCCGCCCAGCCCGGAGTTCAGCCCGGCCGCATCCCACGTGTCGTCGCACGCCGTCAGCGACGGCAGCGCCAGCACCATCAGCACCGCAACTCCCACATTTCGCAAGCACTTCATCGACCGCATCTTCCTTTCTCCTGTTCCGGCGGGCCGCGGGAGCCGACGAGCCGCCGTCTGCATCATTCCAAACGTCTTGCCCATTGGCAAATCGGCCTGCGGAATTCCTCGTGTACACCGGTAATACACGCCGCCCCCGCCGAATAGGCAATTTCCCTAGGTATTGTGCTCGTAACGCTCCCACCCGGAGCGAGTTATCTTCACCTTGTTCAACCTGCGGCGTGCTGCGCGATGCCGCAGGATGTTTCCTGCGGACAACCAAGAGGACATGCACGTGACGCTTTCGGCCGGCGCCTACGCGTTCGGCTCGGCGCCGGCGCTGCGAGCCAGGCACCATTGGTACTCGCGGATGACCTCCACGACAGATCCAAGCTGCAGCTTCAGAAGGATGTGTGCGCGGTGAATGTCCACCGTCTTGCTGCTCAGCCCCAGCTCCACCGCCGTCTGCTTGGACGTACGGCCGAGCAGAATGCGATCAAACACCTCGCGCTCGCGCGGCGTCAACTGGCCCAGCGCCGCCTGCTGCGCGGCGCGCGCGGCGAGCACGGCGCGATTCCGCTCGTCCAGCGCGATCGCTTCGCGCAAGCGCTCCAGCAGCACTTTCGGTTGGTAGGGCTTTCGCAGGAAATCCACGGCGCCGCTCTTCAGCGCCCGGACCGCGCTCTCGACCTCGCCGTGGGCCGAGATCATCACGATGGGCAAATGAATGTCGCGCGCCAGCAACTCCGCCTGCACCTGCAGTCCATCCAGCTCCGGCATCCGCAGATCGAGCAGCACGCACCCGGGCCGATCCGGCCGGCACGCCTGGAGGAACGCCGTGGGGCTTGAAAACGTCTCCACCGGCATATTGACCGACTTCAGCAGCCGCGTGATGGCGGTGCTGACGGCCGCGTCGTCGTCCACCACAAACACGGTCGGCTCATGCGCCATCGCGGCCGGCTCCTGGCTCAAGGGGAAGCGTGAAACGCAGCGTGAGACCGCCGCCCGTGCGGCGCACGGCCCACAACCGCCCGCCGTGAGACTCGGCGATCGTGCGGCTGATCCGCAGGCCCATTCCCAGGCCGCCCGGCTTGGTGCTGTGAAAGAGCGTAAACAGGCGGCGAAAGTGCTGATCGTCGACCGGCGGCCCGGAGTCTTCGATCGCGCATTCGAATTGTCCATCCACCGTACGGGTGCGGATCTGGACCAGGCGCGTGGCGGCGGCGCCGCGCTCGATGGCCTCGACCGCATTCCGCAGCAGGTTGACCAGGACCTGCATCACCTGGACCGCATCGGCTCGAATCCGTGGGGCGCCGCCTGCAAAATCGAACCGGACCTCCACCCGCGTTTCACGCAATACGGGGGCCAGCAGGGCGACCGAATCACGCACCAGCCGATGCGGATCCTCAATCGCTCGCTCCGGCGGGCGCTTTTTCAGAAAGCGCCGCACGCGGTCCACGATGGCGGTCGCGCGCTGCGCCTCGTTCGCGATGGCGTCGAGGTCCTCGCGCGTGTCATCCGGGAGCTGACGCTCGACCGAGGCCCGCACACGGCATGCCTCGGCGTACGTCACGATGGCCGTGAGCGGCTGGTTGATCTCATGCGCCAGCCCGGTCGCCAGTTCGCTGATCGAGGTGACGCGCGCCACGTGCGAGAGCTCCTCGGCACGACTCAGCGCTTCGTGCCGCGTGAGCAGCAGGGCGCGGGTGGTGCGGAACAGGATGCCGGCGATCAGCCCCAGCAGCGCCACGGTCGCCGCGATGCTCAACCCCGGCAAGGCCGTGTTCACGCCCAGCGGCCCGAGCTGCGCCGCCAGATCGTACACGAACGCGAGGCGCCATGGCGCGCCGTCGGCCGGCCGGACGCGCGCCGTCAGCATCATCCATCCGGCGACGGTCCGCGCACCCGGCTCGCCGGCGCCGCGCGCCGCGACCGCCGCCGCAACCTGGGCCAGCATTTCCTCTCCGGCGCGCAGCCGCACCACGACGTTCGACGCCGAATCCAGCAACACGGCCGACTCGGTCGCATCACCGGTTTCAAGCAGGTGCGCCAAGGTCTGCGAGGGGATCATGCCCGCCACGATGCCGCGCAGCACCGGGCCGTCGCGGATGGGGACCGAATAGATGATGCCCGGCTGACCGACGCACAGCATCACCGGCGGACTCACGTCTTCGGTCGCGGCCGGGTCGGCGGCGAAGCGGCGGATCTGCTCACGCTGAACGGCGTACTCGACCGCCTCGCGATCGAGGCTGTGGATTTCGCTCAGCGAGGCGGCGCTCTCCTCGTGCTCAAACGTCATGAACGGGCGGCGCTGCCCGTCGAAGTCGCTCTGGATCACGTAAACCTCGGCCAATCGATGCCGGGCGTGGTTCTGCTGGTAGATTTCATCGATATAGTCGCGCGAGTCGGCGCGCATCTGCCGCACGCCGGGGGCGGACGCGATCGTTCGCAGCGTGATTCCGATGTGCGTCAGGTAGCTCTCCAGTCCGTCGGCCAGAGACGCGAGCTTCAGGCGATTTCGCGCCGCGATCTCGTCCTCCAGCCGCGCCAGGTCACGCCGTCCGCTCCACAGCGCCCAGCCGGCCGCGATCAGTCCGATCGTCGGGCAAAGCCAGGCCGCCACGCGCAGCCAACGCCCGGCGATTGGACGGTCAACGGTTGCGGGACTCGAAAAAGGCAAGTGTCTCTCGCTTGCGCCGCACCGGGCCGCGCGGGAACGATTTTGCACCATCCCAACGGTTGAAGAAAGAGGTGCCCCATGCTTCGCACCGGGAAACTCAGGCCGAGCCGATGGCTGACCCGCGCGTCCGCGGCCGCCTGCTGCCTTGCGCTCACCGCAGGCTCGGCCCGGCCCGCCGGCGCCGCCGCCCCGCGCGAGGGCGAACGAATCGTCTCAACGCCCTACGTCGTGTTCGGCTACAACGACCTCGGCATGCACTGCATGAACGCGCACTTCTCCGAGATCATGGTGCTGCCGCCGTTCAACACGCTGCACGCCCAGGTCATTCGCCGCGGGACCGACCTGAACACGCTGATCGTCCCCGCCAGCGGCTGGACTCTCGACGCGGCCTGGGCGATCAACGACGTGGGCCAGATCGTCGGCACCGGCCAGAAGAAGGGCTTTCCGCGGGCATACCTCCTGCTTCCGATCAGCCCCGGCGACATGAACTGCGACGGCGCCGTGAACGTGCTCGACATCAATCCCTTTGTGCCCGCGCTGATCGATCCGGCCGGCTACGCCGCTCAGTACCCGACCTGTGCGCTGCTGAACGGCGACGTGAACGGCGACGGCGATGTCAACGTGCTGGACATCAACCCGCTTGTGGCGCTGCTGGCAGGGGGGTGATCTCGCGTCGAGCCGGATGACTAACGGTCGAGTATTTCGCGAGTGTTCTGCTGATCGACAACAAAAGCATTGAATGATCGGAGTCCGTGTGTTCTCTCGCGTTGCTTCTAAAGGAGATGAAGAATGTCAAGGTGGTCACTGAGATCGCGTCTACCGATGTGCGCGGCGGCAGTTCTGCTGTACGCGGCGGCGCCGCCAACGCGCGCCGACGTCGTTATCATCGGAAGCCTCGGCAATTTCGACGTGCACAATGAGACCGAGGGAGAATGCAACGAGTTCGATATCGAGCTGGAAGGCCCGCACCCCGAGGATGTCTACCACACCTACCATAACGGAAACTACGGCGCGCCGACGATCACGCCGCTCCCTGGAAATACCGGCATCCGTGTAGTCTACGCACATCCCAATCACGCAACCGCGCGCCACGCCATCGAGCACTTCGGCGTGTCGCTGCGCGCCGGCAACTCGATCACCGCGCAGCGCTTCAACTGGGTCCCCGGCGGCCTTAACCCGCCCTATCCGCCGCCGCCGCCCCCGCCCCCGCCGCCGCCGCTGGCCATGCCGCGAATCACCAGCGAAATCTTCTACCTGCCCACCGGCCCCATGCTGCGCGAGACGCTGACCAACGTCGACACCTTGCAGCGGCCGATCTGGATCATCCGCAAGGAAACCGGCGCCGCCCGCGAAGTCGCCCTCGAAGAACTGATGGTGAACGACCCGTTGATCCAGGGCGCCAACCAACTGGACCTCGAGCCTGAGCGGCTCCTCTTCGGAGCGCCGCTGGTCTTCGAGGAAGACGCCCCGCCGCCCGGCGAGCTGAAAAGCGAGGTCCTCGTTTACGAAGTCTACGAGAATCGCCGCGTCTTCAGCGGCGGCGAGTGGCACGACACGCCCGGCCCGATCTTTACCACGGTCATGAGCGCCGGGGTCGCGCAGGGCGCCGTCTGCCCGGAGCAGTATCTTCCCATCATCAACGTCCCGCCGCAGGACTATGTTGCACTTCTCGACGGCGCCGCCTTCTTCTCCGTCGACGCGGCCGATCCCTTCGGCGGCGAAATCACCTATCAGTGGCGGCACGAGGGACTGGACATCCCCGGCGAGCACGACGCGACGCTCGGCATTGATCCGGTCACGATCGAGAGCGCCGGCGCCTATGAATGCCTGGTCGGCAACGCCTGCGGCTTCACGATCACGCAGGCCGGGTACCTGACGGCCCTGTCCCCTTGCTCGATTCTCGACCAGCCGCAGCCGACCGTCGCCTGCGTCGGCGGCAGCGCCGTGTTCAGCGTCACCGTCCAGGGCACGCAAAAGGAGTACTTCTGGCGCCAGCGCGGCGCCGAAATTCCACTCAATGACCCGCATCTGGTCACCTGGATCGCGCCCGACGGGTTGAGCAGTACGCTCACCATCGACAACGTGCTGCCCGGCGACGCCGGCAGCTACGACGTCATGCTCGCCGGCGACTGCGATACGACGGTCAGCAGTGTCGCGATGCTGCAGCTCGATTCTCTCGGGCCGGCGGACATGAATTGCGACTGCTCCGTCAACGTGCTCGATATCAACGCATTCGTGCTGGCGCTCTCCAGCCCGGCTGGCTACGCGGCGGAGTTCCCGACTTGCCCGCTGGCCAACGGCGATCTCGACGGCAACGGCGCGGTCGACGTCCTCGACATCAATGGCTTCGTCGCCGCGCTCGGCGCGTGAGCGCTCTCACAGTCGCGTGTCTGTCCGAACCCGCCGCGCCAAGCGGCGGGTTGACGCCCCCGGCCTATGCGGCGCCGCTCGCCAATGTTTGTCAACCCGCCGCTTGGCGCGGCGGGTTCGGAAAAACGGCCCGGCCGCCAGGAGCTATCTCATGAACGTCACGAAGCAGCCGCATCGTAGTTCTCGTGCTGCCTGGCCGGCGCTGGCACTTGCGGCCTCGGCGCCGCTGCTGGCGATCAACGCCGCGGCCGCGGTTCGCTTCGTCCGCGCCGGTGCGGCGGGCGCCAATGACGGTACGTCGTGGCAAGACGCCTTTGTCAGCCTTCAGGCCGCTCTCGCCGCCGCACAGTCCGGCGACAGCGGGCATGTTGTTGCAGCCAGGCGTCACGCAACGCAACATAATATATGTTATAGGACGTTAACAATTTCTCAAGCTTTTCCTAGGTAGCCAGTTGCCCGCCGGCCAGACCCATCGCACTTCTGGGGTTGTCGCGGAACTGCTCCACCGCCATCGACCATTGCTCGCCCGTCTTCAACCGCTTCACCGTCAGTCGCCCCTCGGCGTACTCCGACCCCACGACCACCGCGAGCGCCGCCCCGCGACCGTCTGCCTGCTTGAACTGCTTGCCCAGCGCCTGACGCTTCAGCGAAAAGTCCGCCCGCAGGCCGGCCCGGCGGGCGTGCGACGCCAGCTCCAGAACGGTCGGGAAAAGCGACTCATCCGCGTCAATGAAAAACACGTCGAGTTGGTCGGCCAGCTCCGGCAGCTTGCCCAGGTCCTTAAGCAGCTCCAGGATGACCGCATCGCCCATGCCGAACCCGACCCCGGAAAGCTGCGGCCCGCCCAACAGGCTCACCAGGCTGTCATAGCGTCCGCCGCCGGCGATCGCCCGAAACCGCCGCCGCCGGTCGCGGATTTCAAAGACCGCCCCCGTGTAGTAAGCCAGGCCGCGGGCCAGCTTGGGGCTGATCCGGCAGTATTCGGCCACGCCCAGCCGGCCCAGCCCCGCCCACAGTTCGCGAAACGCGCGTCGGGCGGCGTCCAGAGACTCGCCGCTGCTGCCCGGCGATTCGTCGCCCTCGGTCGCCGAAGCGAACTCTTCAATTCCGATCGGCCGGGCGGCGTCGCGCAGGAACTCCGGCTCGATCCGCTCGACCGGCGCCCCGCCGGCGGCGAAGGCCGCGTTCCATTGCCGGGCGAACTCCTCGGCCCCGAGTTTCTCGTGGCGATCCAGCAGGTCAAACGCCTGCGTCAGCCCCCCTGCCGCGACGCCTAGACTTTCAAGACGGGCGGCCGCGATCGGCCGGCTGTTCAGCTCGACGACGACGTCATCGCCGCTCAGGCCGCAGCGCCGCAGGAATTCGACCGCCGCGGCGATGACTTCGGCGTCGCACAGCGGATCGTCCGAGCCGATCGTGTCCACGTTCCACTGAAAGAACTCGCGCAGCCGCCCGCGCTGCGGCTTTTCCGCCCGGCACATGCGCGGCAGGCTGAACCACTTGATCGGCCGCGGCAGCGCCCCGGCCCGGGCTGCCACCATGCGCGCCAGCGTCGGCGTCATCTCCGGCCGGATGGCAAATTGCCGCTCGCCACGGTCGGTGAAATTGAACAGCTCGCTGACAATTCCCTCGCCGCTCTTGATCTTGTACAAGTCCAGCGACTCGAAGATCGGCCCTTCGTACTCCTCGAAGCCAAAGCAGCGCGAGACGCTCCGCCACTGGTCAAGCAGCCAGGTCTGCAGCCGCATGTCGGCCGGATAGAAATCGCGCATGCCCGGCGGCGTCTGGATCTTCACGAGCGTTCCTCTAGCTGGGTGCGACGGGCAAGAGCGGCAGTTGCACGCCGCGGATGTCGGCCGGCGCCTCGGCCACGTGGCGGTGGGCGTGCTCGCGGTGCGGCAGGAGCACGCCCGGGCCGAGCTTGACCTGCAGGCCCCTGCGGCCGTGCGCCGGAGCCGGGTTCAAGAGTTTCTTTCTATTCAAGCTATTACGAAACGACTTTGTTTTCCGTATTGTGGACGCTTTACGTTTATTCTTGAAATACTCGCGAACATAGACATCCAGATGCTCGGGACACGTGAAGTGCTGCGACCAGTTGTAATCGCCCGAGTGATAGTCGCAGCTCTCGGTCGTGTACTCGCGGCAGATCTTCGGACGCGTCGCGTACACCCCGCAACGGTTGTCCGCCTGAACGTGCCGGCAGGATGTCGACATCGTGATGTACCAGTCGCCGTCCTCGACAAACACGCCGATCCCCTCGTGCATCAGGTACCAGCGGACGTAGTCAAAATCCTCGCGGTCCTTCGGCGTGTCGATCGGCAGCGCAATGTAGCGGCAGCAGACTGCGGTGCAGTGCTCGCACAGGATTCCCGACATCGCCTTCAACCTCCTCCGCGGCAACGCACGACGAATACGAGCGGCGCAGGGCGCAAGGGCGCAGGGCGCGGCCGTTCGGCGGCGCCCCGAACCCTGGCGCCCAGCCCCCCTCCCGATACCCTCACCTCGCCCATTCTCTGTGCCTCTGTGCCTCTGTGGTTCTCTTCGCCTGAACCCACGTCTACTCTCCCGGCCGGCCGCCCCGGACCGGTTGCGACGCCGCCGACCCGACCCGCGTCCCGCCGCAGCGCGGACAGCGGATCATCTCGCCCTCTCCCGTCGGAACAAACTCCTCGCGACAGTCCCGGCAGACCACCAGCGCCTTGGCCCCACGCTGCTGGCAGAAGCTGCAGATCAGCGGAAACGAATCGCCCGGCCGCACGCGCCGCGTTTCCACCGCCTTGCACGCGATGCACATCACTTTCACCGGGTACGAATTCGGCGGCGCCTCGGCCGACGGCTGCGCCAGGGCCCAGTACAGCCAAACCGCCGCGGCGATCAGTGCCACGCCCGAAAGCGATATGGCAACCTGACGCCGCCGACGGCGGCGGACTGACGCGCCGATCAGGATTTCGTCGTTGCCCGCCAGCGCCGAGCGATAATCCGACAAGTTTACGATGCGCCGCACGCGCGCCATCCGCACGCTCCTCGCCCGGGATTGTACTGACGCGCCGCGATAAAACGAACGACGCCCGCGGCGGCTGAGGCTGCGGGCGTCGTCGAGTTGCTCGCCGCCGCGATTGCTCGGGTTCCACGCGGCGACCCGGCGGCGGATGGATAAGGCCGGAAGCGGCCGCCTGCGCGGGCGGCGTCTTACGGAGCGCCGTCGTCGCCGGGGAGCGGCAGTTCGACGCCGCGCCACACGCCCAGCAGCGGGCCGCCCGGCCGATTCGGCGCGTCGTCCCAGCGGCCGCGGAGAACGCCCTGCGGCTCCTTCTCGGCGTCGAAGTACTGACCCCGGAACACGCCCAGCCCGAACCGCCCGCGGCCATACACGCCGCGCACGTAGCCGATCAACTCGCCGTCGGAGTTGAGCACTCTGCCGTAGAAGCGGCCGCGAACGCGCGGGCCGGGAGGCTGGTCGCCGTCGCCGGCCGCGTCGTCCTCGCGCGCCACGTAGTGGCCCATCAGAACGCCTTCAACATCGCCGCCCGCGGTCCGCCAATGCGCCGCGAACACGCCGCCGCGGCGGTCCGGCTCGCCATCGCCGTCACTGTCGATCGGCCGCGGCAGGTGCCAGCCGCGCAGGAACCCGAACCGTCCGTCGAGGTCGATGCAATCCTCGACCGTGGCGCCATCCACCGCCGGGTCGTCGTCAAAGCCGACCTCGTCCGGGTCGATTTCGTCGTCGCTGGGCAGAGCCGGCTCGTCGGTCGCGGCGATGTTGCCGAAGTCATTTGGCTCGAAGCGCACGTCGGGCATGCTGCCCGCCTCGCCGCAGATGCTGAAGCCGGCCCAGCGGCCTGCGAACACTCCGCCGGGCTTGTCCTCGACGTCGCGCCAGTGCCCGCGGACGACGCCGACCAGACGCTGGAATCGGTCAAACCAGCGGCCCGCGAACAGGTGGCGGCCGTCCGCCGAGTGGCCGTAGCGCCCGCGCAGAATCCCGCGGAACCGGCCGTTAAGATCGACAATCTTGGCGCGAATGAGGCCGCCGCCCACGATGCCCTCGGGCAGGTTGTCAGGGTCGATGGGAATGTAGACGCCGCGCAAGGCCCCTACCGCGTCGTTTTCGTGATTGAACCAAAGCCCGCGAATGACTCCACCGACGCGATCCGGATCATCGCCGTCGCGCTCGGGAATCCAGCGGCCGCGCACGCCGCCCGTGACCTGCGGATCAGGCAGGTCGCCACGGCGTTCGCCGACGTCGCCGGCGATGGAGCCGGTCGAGACATCGATCCGCGCACCGCTCGCATCGGTGTAGAGCGCCGAGTTTTCGCCGAAGTACGGCGGGGAGTCAGCCGGCGCGTCAAACTCGTCCGCTTCATCCGTCGCCGCGGCAGCGCCGAGCAGGGCGAACACGCCATCGTCGGAGACGCCCGGCGTCCCGCCATCGCCGTCGGTTCCGCTTCCGTTGTCGCCGCTGCCGTCCGTCGTTCCGCCGCCCGGAAGCGCACCGTCGCCGCTGCCGTCGAGGGCGTCATCTGACGTTCCGCCGCCCTCGCTGGTGGTGGTGCGCGTGTCGCCCCCCGTGTCGGAACTCGAGTCGCCTGTCGCGGCGCCGTCGTTGGTGTTGTCGGAAGCGATGCGGTCGATCGCGTTGTTGATCGAATCAGTGACCGAGGCTGCTTCGGGGCATCCCGCCAGAAGAAGCGCTGAAAAGATGATTCCGAGGGTCGAGGAGAGAAAGAACCGGACGCGCCGGTCGGCGCTGGTGCGACGCATGGTTGGCTCCTTTGTGTGCTTGCGTGTCGGTCCGTCTGACCTGTTCAACGCCGGCGGCGCGGGG
The DNA here is from genome assembly GCA_007859745.1 of Phycisphaerae bacterium RAS1. NCBI lineage: Bacteria > Pseudomonadati > Planctomycetota > Phycisphaerae > Phycisphaerae bacterium RAS1. Next base: position 331,609 of record SMLU01000002.1, read on the forward strand.
ATATTGCGTTACGCGCGCGGGCCTCCGGAGCCGCAGGTTTCAACCCGCGCGCCGTATCCCGGCAAACCCGCGACCCAGCGGACTCGCGGCGCGCCGGCTAAAGCCAGCGGCTCCGGGGGCAGAGTCGTTTGGGCGAGAGAAACGGCCGCCAGATTTGTCATGCACCCGGCGGTCCGCATGGGGTGCGTGACAGTTGTGGCGGGCACGCGATTCATCCGTCCCCGTGGCCCGCTTGAAACGGCGGATTCGCACCAACGGTGCGTCCCAGCCACAGCCCAGGGCATCGCCCTGGGTTGCGGACGCGCAAGACGCAAAGCCCTGAAGGGGCGCGCCAGCCGCTGCGTTCGAGCGCCCTTTCAGGGCTTGGTTAGAGCGCGACCCAGTTCCCGGGGTGTTGCCCCGGGCTCTGACTATCATCGGCCCCTTTGGGGCAAAGAGACGGCCGCATGATCACATCCTCGCGCAGCACCTCGCTGCGGGCCGTCGGAGTGCGCGCTCCCGGCCGGCAGAAGTGTCAGGCACCCTCCGTATACGGGTATACGACAATTCCGTTGCTCGGAGTGACTCGTGCGGTGTAGGATTGCGCCGTCGCCGTTCTCCGCGGCGCCGCGCGAGGGCGCCGGCAGTTCGGAGGGTCGCCATGTCACGCCATTCGTTTGCGTGTTGGACGCTTGCGTTGCTGCTGGCGATGAGCCGGCCGGCGGCCGGCCAGTCAGACTCTCAAGCCGTGGGGTTCGTTCCGCACGAAGCGCCAAGCCGACATGGACACGTCAGAGCCGTCAACCCCGGCCGCTCGCGTCCGCCGGAGACGCTTCGTGTCCAACCCTACAAGAGCGTTCAGGTCAACGTCGACGCCAACGGCGATAACATCATCGACGACGCCGCGAACGAACCGTCGATCGCGGTTGATCCGGTTAATCCGCAGCGGATCGTGATCGGCTGGCGGCAGTTCGATTCGATCTTGTCCGATTTCCGACAGGCCGGATACGCGTACAGCCATGACGGGGGCGAAACGTGGACGTTTCCAGGCGTGATTCAGCCGGGCGTTTTTCGCAGCGATCCGTGTCTGGGCGTTTCGCCGGATGGAAGCCGGTTCTACTACTACAGCCTCACCATGGACCCGCTTTTTCGCTATTGGCTCTTCACGTCATTGGACGGCGGAGTGACGTGGGGGTCGGCTGTCGATGCCTATGGCGGCGACAAGGGGTGGATGGTCGTGGATCGCACGGATGGACCAGGTCGCGGCAACATCTACGCCTACTCCAATGCTGATGACTACTTTGTCCGGTCCTTGGACGGCGGGCAATCATTCGACGCGCCAACACCACCACCGATTAACACAGCGCCTCAGTGGGGAACATGCACCATTGGTCCGGACAGCTCGGTCTATCTATTCGGCACGGCCCCCGCGGAAACATCGCCGACGTTCTACTCGGCGCGCTCCAGCAATGCATGGAACGCCGCCGAACCACCTTCGTTCGAACTTCGTCGTACGTGCGACCTGGGTGGCCGCAACCGGAATCTCGCTGCGTATCCAAATCCCGGAGGCCTGTCGGGCATGCAGTGGATCGTGTGCGACACGTCGGACGGACCCTACCGCGGCTACCTTTACGCCGTCTCGCCGATCTATTCGTCGGGCGCGTCGCCGCCCGACGCCCTGGACTTGCACTTCATCCGCAGCGTGGATCGAGGCGCCACGTGGAGTCAGCCCAGACGGATCAACGACGATCGGCCAGGCGACAGCGCGTGGCAGTGGTTCGCGACAATGTCCATCTCTCCGGGCGGGCGGCTTGATCTGGCGTGGTGCGATACGCGCGGATTCAGCGAGGACATCCTGCACCCTTCGGCGTCGCGCGTCTATTACGCGTGGTCAGGCGACGCGGGCAGCACATGGTCGCGCGGCGTGCCGGTCAGCCCGGTATTCAGGACACCGCTAGGCTACCCGCAAGGCCAGCTCAAGATGGGAGATTATGTCCACATGGTCTCCACCGAGGATGCCGGCCACCTCGCCTACGCGGCGACCTTCAGCGGCCAGCACGACGTCTACTACGTTCGCCTCGGCGACTGCAATAACAACGGCGTGCATGACGGCCTCGACGTCGCCCGCGGCGCGTCGCTTGACGCCAACGGCGACGGCGTCCCCGACGAATGCGGACACTTCATGGCCGACCTCAACTGCGACGGCTACGTGAGCGCTCTCGACGTGAATGCGTTCACCGCCGCCGTCCTCGATCCGGACGGATACGCCGCAACCTACCCCGGCTGCGACATCCTCCTCGGCGACGCCAACAGCGACGGTGAAACGAACGTGCTCGATATCAACTGGTTCGTCGGGTTGCTGATCGGGGCGGCTGACACCCCGTCGAAAAAGTGTAGCCCGGCCGCCCTCGGCCGGGTCTTGGTCGGGGAATTCGCCTACTTCGCGCGGCTTCGTCGCGTTTTTCAACGGGCTGCTGACACCCCGTCGTGATTGGGGCGGCGGGTTACGGCGCCGTGCCAGCCTGCGGCGGTCGCAAAGTCCACCGCCGGAAAAATGACAGCATCGAGACGTCTTTCCCGCTCCATTGGACACCACGATGAATCTGCAACGCAGTCGATTCCACTTGACATTCGTTCTGGCCCCCCTGCTCGCGGCGTCGCTTCACGCGGCCGACGGCTTCCCGCTGGGAGTCGCCGCCGGAGATGTCACCGATACGTCGGCGATTCTCTGGACGCGCGCCGACGATCCCGGCGACGTCACGGTGCAGGTCAGCGACGATCCCCGCTTTGATTCGCTCGTGTTCAACGCCGTCGCCGCCGTGGGCGCGGATGCCGACCAGACCGTTCGATTCGAAGCGACCGGGCTAAGGCCAGCCACGCGCTATTACTACCGCTTCACACTTGCCGTGCCGGCGCAGGACTCTCCCGCCGGCGAACCTCCGCCCAGCCAGACCGGCACATTCAGCACCGCTCCACCGCCCGCCGCAGCTACGCCGCTGCGATTCGTCTTCAGCGGTGACTCGAATTTTCAGGTCGCCCCGTTCGTTATCCTGTCGCACGCCGCGCGCGAGAGCGCCGACCTGTTCATCTGGTACGGCGACACGATTTACGCCGACGTCCCGGCCGCCGGGCAGGGCGTCGCGACCACGCTTGACGACTATCGCGCGAAGTACCGCCAGCTTCGCGGCGATCCGCACGTGCGAGAAATTCTGAGCGAAATGGCCGTGCTGGTCGGATGGGACGACCACGAAGTCGGCAACGACTACGCCGGGCTGGACCCGTCGCTCTCGCGCAGCCAGCGCGACGCGGCCTATCAGGCGTTTTTCGAACACATGCCGATCCGCCGCGACGCCACGGACCCGACGCGCACTTACCGGCGGCTGCGCTACGGACGCAATGTCGAGGTTTTCGTGCTCGATACGCGGCAGTACCGCGACATCGACGCGGGCGCGGCGTGCAACAACAACCCCGATCCGGAAGGCCTGCTTCTCGGCCCCCTCGGCATCGACCGCGCTTGCGTGGAAGCATTGCGCCAGCCGCGCGAGTTGCTCGGCGCGGAGCAGTTCGACTGGCTCACGAGCGGCCTGGCCGAATCGACCGCGACAATCAAGTTCGTCGTGAACTCCGTGCCGCTCTCCAACTTCGCCATTCTTCCATACGACCGATGGGATGGGTACGACGCGCAGCGCAAGGCGCTGCTGGAATTCATCGATGCCGCGGGCGTCGAAGGCGTCGTCTTTCTGACGACCGACCTGCACAGCAACTTCTACAACCCGGACGTGATGCGCCATTTCCGCCTGTATCGGCCGGACTACGCGCTGAGAAGCGGCGTGCAGGTCGCCGAGCTGGTCGTCGGCCCGATCGGCACGAGCACGTTCTCGCAGACGCTGCGCGGCATCGCCGACAGACTGCTGGGCGGCCCGGAAAGCCCGGCGGCTCAGCTCGTCGGGGCGGGAGGCGAAGCGCTGGCGCTAGGCAAGCTGAACCAGCGGAACGGCTTCCTCTTCGCCGAGACGGATCGCTACGCGTATCTCGTCGTCGATGTGAGCGCGGCCGGCGAGGTCGACTTCACCTATCGCGGCGTCACGCCGGAATCTGCGCAGCAATCCGACGCGGAGATCGAGACGCTGTATGAAGCCCGCCTCGCCCCCGCCCCGCCGCTGCCCTGCTGCCTGCCGCTGTTTGTCCTGTCCACGTGCGCCGTGTTCCTTCGTCGGACTTCGTCGCCGCGGAGCTAGCGCCGCGGCACGATCTCCTCTTGGGGAGCATCGGCGTCCCGCCGGTGCGCACCGGCGGGACGCCGATGCTCCCCACTGTGGCCACAAAGGGCTGACGCTACAGGCGGGGTGCTAGTGGCGGAATTGCGGCGTCCACGCCACGTCGGTCCGGTTCCCGGTCCATAGCGTGTTGTCGCCGTCGAGCGCGTAGCTGCTATTGGCGTTGAACGTGTAGCCCAGCGCCTTGGGCGAGCGCGAATCGGCGTGTGCGTCGACCCACAGCACGCTCGATTTACCGCGGTGCCGCGGATCGACCGCCGTGCGATGGTCCGGCAGGCCCGCCATTTCGCCGTTCATGGGATCGACTCGCGGCGGATCAAGATTAAACCCCTCGTTGCCCAGCCGGTTCGCGTCGCCGGTGTTGTTGCCGTAGGGCCCGCGGTCGCCGGGCGCTTCGCTCGCGGCAGTGCCCATGCAGTCCGCGACGGCAACTGTGTCGGCCGCGTGCCTGATGCGGTAAACCTGAACCGGCCAGTTCTTGAATGAGCTGGGGTTGGCCGAGTCGCTCAGGCGGGAGTTGCCGATGAACTGGTAATTGTAGCCGTAGCTGCCGTTGCGTTCGTCAGTCCAATCGGCGGCGCTGGGGCAGACGTAGATCGGACTGGCGTAGTTCTGTTTGTCCCCCGGCTCGCCGAAGCGATCCGTGGTGTTGCGGCAAAGCTGCGGGTCGGCGAAGGCCGGCACACCGACGCCCATGCTCATCATCGCCAGGAACGTCGGGCGGTATTTTCGGCCGCCGCGCACGTCGGCGTTCCAGTTGCAGTCATCCAGTCGCGGCAGGCGGCCCGGCACGAGGATGTCGCCGTTCTCGTTGGTATACATGGTCAGCCCCTGGCCGAGGGCATGCAGTTGCGCGACGCACTTGGTGCCGAGGGCGGCCTGCCGCGCCGACGCCAGCGTGGGCAGGAGAATGCTGATGAGTAGTGCGATGACAGCGACCACGACGAGCAGCTCGATCAGCGTAAACGCATTGCGGCGGAACATGGAATCTCCACTTTGCCGGCTCTAGCGCAGGGAGCCGCCCCACCTCGGGCTCGCACTCAAGCACCCGCACGCGATCTTATCCTGAACGCCCGGTCGACGTCACGCGGATATTCCGCGAACCCCGCGAAACGTCCGTGGTATCGGCTTCCAGCCGTTTAGCTCGCTGTTTCTGCATGCTTCCAGCGGCTGAGCCGAGCGATTGCCCAACCCCCGCCGATCCCCGATAGTGTGCTCGGAATGGCTGCAACCCCCGCCCCCACCGCCGCTTCACCGCCGCCCAAGCCGCTCCTGCTGGCGGACGCCATCGCCAAGTCCTACGCCACGCGCAGCGGCGACCTCGCCGTGCTGCGCGGCGTGTCGCTCGCCATGCGCTGCGGCGAAACACTTGCCATTATGGGCCCTTCCGGATCGGGCAAAAGCACGCTGCTGAGCATCCTGGGCACGCTCGAACCGCCCACGTCCGGCCGGCTGACGATTGACGGCGTTGATCCATTCAAGTTGCCAGAGCCGAAACTGGCGTCGTTGCGGAACCGGCGAATCGGATTCGTCTTTCAAGATCATCACCTGCTCCCGCAATGCTCGGTGCTCGAAAATGTCCTGCTGCCGACGCTGACCGAGTCCGACGGCAAGGGCGACCGCAACCTGCCGCGGGCGCGCGAGCTGCTGAAACAAGTCGGGCTGATCGCCAGGATCGACCACTTGCCGTCAGAGTTGTCCGGCGGCGAGCGTCAGCGCGTCGCGCTGGCGCGGGCCCTGATGCGCCGCCCGGCGGTCGTGCTGGCCGATGAGCCGACGGGCAATCTCGATCGCCGCAGCGCGGAGGCCGTGGGAGAGCTGCTGGCGGAGCTGCCGCGCTCGGAGGGGGCAGCGCTCATCGTCGTTACGCACAGCGAGCGCCTGGCGCGCACATTCGCCGTCGTGCGAGAGATGAACGATGGCCAGCTTGCGTAGGGGCCGGGGAGTGCGGGCGTCCCGCCCGCTTCGGCGGGCCAAAGCGCTTGCGAATATTTGGGTGGGACGGGCGTCTCGCCCGTCCTGCTGTCTCCGGAACGGGCAAGATGCCCGTTCCACCCGAATAAAGTTCACAGTCTCTCCCGCCCGCGTCGAAGGACGCGACGCCAGGAACTTGCAGGTCTAGCGCCGCTTCCACCTGCTACGACTTGCGGTGATCGCCGATCAACTCGTCGAACGCGTCTTCATCCAGGATTCGTATTCCCAGCTCGCGGGCCTTGTCCGCCTTGCTACCCGCTTCGGCGCCGACGACGACATAATCCGTCTTCTTGCTCACGCTGCCCGCCGCTTTCCCGCCCAGACCCTTGATCAGGTCCTCGATCTCCTTCCGCGAGTAACGCGCCAGCGTGCCCGTGACGACCACGGTCTTGCCCGACAGCGGACTGCCCACCGCAGGACGGGCCTTCCGCGGCTGCGTCGTGTTCACGCCCCCAGCCTTCAGGTCGTCCACGATCTGGCGGCCGCGCGGGCTTTGGAACCAGGATCGCACAGACTTCGCTACCTCCGGCCCGACGCCTTCGATCGCCTGCAACGCCGTTTCATCCGCCTCGACCAGCGCATCGATCGCGCCGAAGTGATCCGCGATCAGCTCCGCCGTCGTGCTGCCGACGTGGCGAATTCCCAGTGCCGCCAGAAGCCGCGCCAGCGGCCGGGCGCGGGCCGCGTCGATCCCGCGTAGCAGCGACTCGGTCCGTTTCTTGCCGAAGGTCACCGCCGTCCGCTTGATCTCGCCCCCCTCCTCGCGCTCCTGCGTGGCGAGCGTCAGCTTCTCGATCTGCTCGCGGCGCGGCTCCAGCCGGAACAGGTCGGCAAATGACTTGACCAGCCCCTCGGCCGCCAGCCGCTCAACCACCGCTTCCCCCACGCCTTCGATGTCCATCTGGTCGCGCCCGCAGAAAAAGCGCAGCCGCTCCACCCACTGCGCCGGGCAGAATTCGCTCGTGCAGCGTAAGTAGACGCCGCCCTCATCCTGTGCCACCGCCGCGCCGCACTCCGGGCAGCGCTGCGGCGGCGTCACTGGTTCGACCCGCGGATTGCGCGCCGCCGCATCCACCGCAACCACCTGCGGAATGATCTCGCCCGCTTTCTCGATGGTCACGCGGTCCCCGACGTGCAGATCCAGCCGCCGAACCTGCTCGAAATTGTGCAGCGTCGCGCGGCGGACCGTCGTCCCCGCCAGGAGCACCGGGTCGAGGTTCGCGACCGGCGTGATCGTCCCCAGTTTTCCCACCTGAAACGTCACTGACAACAGCGTCGTCTGCGCCTGCTCGGCCGCGTACTTGTACGCGATGCACCAGCGCGGCGATTTCGACGTGGCGCCCAGGCGCTCGCGCTGCTCGAGCCGGTCGACCTTGATCACCAGTCCATCCGTGTCGTAGCCCAAGCCGCGGCGGCGGCCGTCCCACTCGGCCACGAACGCAATGACCGCGTCAATGTCGTCGAAACGCCGCGTGTGCGGACTGGTCGGCAGGCCCCACGCTCGAAATCGCTCGATCAACCCGCTGTGCGTCTCAACCTTCTTCGGGAACGGCTCGATCACGCCGAAGCCGTGCGCGCAGAACGCCAGGCCGCGCGTCGCCACCAGCCGTGCGTCCAGTTGCTTGAGCGTCCCGGCGGTCGCGTTGCGCGGGTTCGCAAACGGCGGCTCGCCCGCCTGGGCGCGCTGCTGGTTGTGCCGCTCGAACGCCGCGCGCGGCCAGTAGACCTCGCCGCGAACTTCGAGCGCCTCGGGCCAGTCCTTTCCGCTGAGCTTCAGCGGCACGCTGCGCAGCGCCCGCAGGTTCTGCGTGACGTCATCGCCGCGCTCGCCGTCGCCGCGCGTCGCGCCCAGCTTCAGAACGCCCCCCTCGTACCGCAGCGACACGGCCACGCCGTCGATCTTCGGATCAACCACGTACGCCAGCGGCTGGTCATCGATCACGCGCCGGACGCGGGCGTCGAATTCACGAACCTCCGCCGGCGAGTACGTGTTGTCGATCGACAGCATCGGCACGCGGTGCGTGACGTGCGCAAAACCATCCAGCGGGCGCTCGCTGACCCGCTGCGTCGGCGAGTCGGCCGTGACCAGCGCCGGGTGCGCGGCCTCCAGCTCGCGCAGTTCGCGCATCACCCGGTCGTAGTGCTCGTCACTGATCTCCGGCTCGTTTTCGACGTAATAGAGATGATCGTGCCGGCGGATTTCCGCCCGCAGCGACTCGATCCGCTCCGCCGGCCCGCGCTCACTTCGGGCCATCGGCGGCGGTCCGAACCGGTGGCGCGGGCTTTGTCAGCAGGTCCATCTTCAGCCCGCTGAGCTTCAGCACCGAGGCGGCGGAATGCCCCTCCTTCACCCCGACCGCTGCCTGCCCGGCCGCATAGATGTTGATGCTGTCGCCCGGGCCAAGCGTCACGAAGAAGCTCAGCTCCTGGCTCGATTTCGACGCCGCGAGGCCGCGATCGCTCGAATGCAGCGCCACATCCAGATCGTGAAGCACGCGGCTGCGCTGATCGATCGCGAATATCTTGAGGCTGACGCTCGAATCGGGTAATGGCGACGGCGGATCGGCTTTTGTCTCGAATTCGTAGGCGAGTGAAACAGCCACCTGCAGCTCGATCTGCCGGTTTGTGGCGTTCCTCACGGCGTGGCCCAGTTGAAACGTCCCCGCGGCGCTCCCGCCGTTGGAGACGTCCGCCGACGCGGCCGCCGCACCGGTTCTCTCGGCCGACGCGTCGGCGTTGGCGGTCCCGCCCAGCGCGGCCTCCTTCGTCGCTTTGGGCAGCCGGATCGTGAACGCCTCGTCCGCCGGAAGAGAAAGCTTCTCCCCGTCCGCGTTCTTCAAGTCGCGCGGCTCGGGGCGGGCCGTCAACTCGGCGCCAAACCCCCCGGCGCCACAGCCGCCCGGCGTCGCGACGATCGTCAAGGCCAGCCCGGCGGCAATCACGGCGCGTTCAAGGACGGATCGCGGCATTCGGGAATCTCCTCAGCGACGACGAGCATTGGAGCATGCAGCGCGAGCGCGGGCAAGTGCCGCAGGGAACTCGGGAGCCGGTCAGACCTGGGTCAGCATGGGGGGATCGGCCCCGGCGTGTGGCCATGGGGGATCGGCCTCGGCGTGTGGCAAAGATCTTGGCGGCTCGGCGACCCTGTTTGTCCGAACCCGCCGCGCCAAGCGGCGGGGTGAGGTTCTGGCGCGTTCGCGGCGGCGCGTCGTAGATTGACGACAATCGCCGTGCGCGCCTCATCCCGCCGCCTGGCGCGGCGGGTCCGGAAATCAAGACCGCCCGCGCGGAAAAGCGGGCACACCCGCCTCGCAAACTCCGGACGCTTCTTTTGCGTCAGCACCCGATCGCGGTTACAAAACAGGGCTCGAAACTCAGCAGGAGCCGACCGCGTATGATTAACGCCGCCATCCGCAACATCGCCATTATCGCACACGTTGACCACGGCAAGACGACGCTGGTCGACCAGATGCTGCGGCAATGCGGCATGTTTCGCGACGCCCAGCTCAAGGGCGATCGCATTCTCGACTCCAACGACCTGGAGCGCGAGCGCGGCATCACCATTCTCGCCAAGAACATCGCCATCCAGTACCACGACACCAAGATCAACCTGATCGACACGCCCGGCCACGCCGACTTCGGCGGCGAGGTGGAGCGCGTGTTGAAAATGGCCGACGGCTGCCTGCTGCTGGTGGACGCCTTCGAAGGGCCCATGCCGCAGACCAAGTTCGTGCTGCGCAAAGCGTTCGAATACGGCCTGCGTCCGATTGTCGTGATCAACAAGATGGACCGCCCCGACGCCCGCGCCGACGACGTGCTCGACGAAGTGATCGACCTGTTCATCGAGCTGGGCGCCGATGACCACGCCATCGATTTCCCGACGATCTATACGTCCGCCGTGAACGGCTGGGCCTCGACCGATCCCAGGCAAGTCGGCGCCGACATCATGCCGCTCTTCGAAGCCATCATGAAATTCGTCCCCGCACCGGAGGTCGATCCGACCGCTCCGGTTCAGATGCTGGTCACGACGCTCGACTACAACGACTACGTCGGCCGCATCGGCATCGGCCGCGTCTTCCGCGGTACGCTCCACGCGCAGCAGCGCATCACCGTCATCCGCCGCGACGGCAAGCACGCCGTCGAGCAGGTCGGCGAGCTGTTCGTCTTCGACGGGCTGGGCCGCAAGAAGGCCGCCGAAATCACCGCCGGCGACATCTGCGCCGTCACCGGCCTCGACCCGATCGACATCGGCGACACCATCGCCGACATTGAAAAGCCCGAGCCGCTGCCGCTGATCCGCGTCGATGAGCCGACCCTGCACATGACCTTCCGCGTGAACGACTCGCCCTTCTGCGGCCGCGCCGGCAAGTACGTCACCAGCCGCCACATCGGCGAGCGGCTCGAAAAAGAGCTGCAGAAGAACGTCGCGCTGCACGTCGCTCCGGGCGCCACCCCGGAGGAGTTTCACGTCTCCGGCCGCGGCATTCTGCATCTATCAGTGCTGATCGAGAACATGCGCCGCGAGGGTTACGAGCTGGCCGTCGGAAAGCCCAAGGTCATCTATCGCCAGGATAACGGCCACAAGACCGAGCCGATCGAGTTCTGCATCGTGGACGTGCCCACCTCCCACCTGGGACCCGTGATGGAGCTGTTCGGCCTGCGTCGCGGCGTCTGCCTGAAAATGGACACCCGCGACGACAGTTCCCACCTCGAATTCACCATCCCCGCCCGCGGGCTGATCGGCATGCGCAACCGCCTGCTGACCGCGACCAAGGGCACGATCATCATGCACCACAACTTCTATGAATACGAAAACCTGCGCGGCGGCATTCCCGCCCGCGGCAACGGCGTGATGATCAGCAGCGAAATGGGCACGATCACGGCCTACGCGCTCGACGGCCTCTTCGACCGCGGCGTGATGTTCGTCAAGCCCGGCGACCCGGTCTACGCCGGGCAGATCGTGGGCGAGCACAACCGCGACAACGACCTGGTGGTCAACGTCTGCCGCGCCAAGAAGCTGACCAACGTCCGCGCCGCCGGCTCCGATGAAAACATCATCCTCAAGCCGCCGCGCGAGCTGACGCTCGAGCTGGCGCTGGAGTTCATCGAAGACGACGAGCTGATCGAAGTGACGCCCGACGCAATCCGCCTGCGAAAGCGCATGCTGGACGAAAACGCCCGCAAGCGCGCCAGCCGGGCAGCCGAGACGGCCGATTAGATTCGCTCCACCACCACGAGCAGCCGGAACGCCAGCAGCCGCGCCAGCGGCCGAAGGAATCTCTCCATCCCCCACGCCACTCCCGCCAGCCACGAGGGGATCAGGCACGGCCCGGAAAAGCCGCCGCTGAGTGGATAGACAAATACGCTATCGAGTCGGCACGCGCCTACACGAAGCGCCGTGAATCGCGCGGCGAAGCGCGCTGCGTGGCGTCGAAAAAGCAGTGTCGGAATCGCCTGGTTGGAATCAAACGGTCCGCCGCCGGAAAACAGCGGCGCGTCCTCCTGCGGCAGCGGGTCGATCGACATGTCGACCGGCTCCGGGTGAGCCAGCTTGAACACCAGCCGGCTCGCCGGCGAAATGTGCGGCTCCAGCATGACCAGCCGGCCGCCGGGCCGCAGCACCCGCGCCGCTTCGTCGAACAGCACCCATGGCCGCGGCAGGTGGTGCAGCACGTCAATCATGAACAGGTTGTCCACTCCCCCGTCGCGCAGCGGCAGCCGCATCGCATCGGCGACGAAGTCAACGTGGGGCGTCCCGACGATGTCGCTGATCAGCGCGGCCGGGAGAAACTCGCGCGCCATCCCCGATCCGCCGCCGATCTCGATGGTGACGCGGCCGGGGGCCAACTCGCCGCTGATCGCAGCAAAGTAGCGTCGGTAGATTTCGCGTAACAAGGGCTTGCGCCGCCAGATGTCGTGGCGCATGTCGAGCACCTCGGCCGCGGACTGGCCGGCGCTCGGAACGGTGGCGGAGGGACGGCGCATGGGTGCGGATGTTATCGCGGTACGTCGCGTTAGCGGCGTCTGTCCGAACCCGCCGCACGACGGACGCGGCCGTCTGTCCGAACCCGCCGCCGCACGGGCGCGGCCGTCTGTCCGAACCCGCCGCCGCACGGGCGCGGCCGTCTATCCGAACCCGCCGCGCCAAGCGGCGGGTTGACGTCCGTTGCGCTGGGAGCGTCAGTCAGCCACGACGGTCGAGCCGCCGCTTGGCGTGCCGGGTTCCGACGCCAACCGATCGCCTGAACCGGATTCGGGTGCCAACGCGCGGGGCGCGGGCGAAATGCCACAGTAGGTGCGCGAAACGACCCACCCCCTTCCACGAGCCACGCAGCCGAGATTCTGCACACGCACTAGAAGGCCCTCAACGCAGCACGCGGACGCGCCGAAAATGTGACACCGCGAGCACGGAATCGCGCCGTCGTGGCACGCCACTTGCGAGTAACTCCCCCGGCAGCGGCCCGGCTCGACGCCGGCCCCCACGCGAGGCCCGATCATGTGTCTGGCAGTTCCTGGAAGAATCGTCGAACTCCGTTCGGCCGGCGCACTGGTTGACTTCCAGGGAAACCGCCAACGCGTGGATATCACGCTCACGCCCGACGTCCGCGCCGGCGAGTGGGTCCTGGTTCACGCGGGTTTCGCCATCACCCCCATCGCCGAAGCCGACGCGCTCGAAACGTGGGACTACCTCCGCGGCGAGTCCACGGCCAATGTACTCGACGAAGCCGGCGGCGAGCGCGCCGCGGGAGCCGGCGATGGTTGAGTCCATTCGATTACCTGCGGTGCAGCAGCACGGAGGCGCGTCACCGCTCCGCGACTCCGCTGCGGCGTTGCAAACGCAGATTGCGTCGCTCGCGCGTCGAATCGGCCGCAAGACGCAGTTCATGGAAGTCTGCGGCACGCATACCGTCTCGATTTTCCGCACCGGCATCCGCGGCATGCTCCCGCCGAACGTCCGCATGCTGAGCGGCCCCGGCTGTCCGGTGTGCGTGACGGCGCAGCGCGACATCGACGCGGCGATTGAGTTGGCGGCGCGTCCGGGCGTCATTCTGGCGACCTACGGCGACATGCTCCGTGTTCCCGGCCGCCTGGGCAGCCTGGAACGGCAGCGGGCGGCCGGCGCGGACGTGCGCGTCGTCACCAGCGCCCGCGCCGCACTGCGAATCGCCCGCGAAAACCCGCAGCGCGAAGTCGTCTTCCTGGCCGTCGGCTTCGAGACCACCGCGCCGGCCACCGCCGCCGTGATTCGCACCGCGGAATCCGAGTGCGTCAAGAACTTCAGTGCGCTCGTATCGCACAAGCTGGTCGTGCCCGCCATGCGAGCGCTGCTCGACGCCGGTGACGTGCGGCTGGACGGATTCCTCTGCCCCGGGCACGTCAGCGTCATCATCGGGGCCGAAGCCTACCGGCCGATCGTCGATCGCTATCGTCAGCCGTGCGTTGTGGCAGGCTTCGAGCCGCTTCAGATTCTGCGCGGAATCGCCGCGCTCCTGACGCAAGTCGCGCGACGCGAAGCACGATTGGAGAATGTCTATACCGCCGCCGTGCCGCCGCGCGGAAACGCCGTCGCGCTCCACCTGCTTGCGGAAGTTTTCGCACCGTCGCGCACCGCGTGGCGCGAACTGGGCGAAATCCCCGGCAGCGGATTGGAGCTGGCCCCGCGTTATTGCCGTTTCGACGCCGCGCGGCGCTTCGGCATCACGCTCGGCCCGGAAGTGAACAACCCCGCCTGCCTGTGCGGCCAGGTGATCTGCGGCCGGGCTGAGCCGTCGGATTGCGCCCTGTTCCGAAACGGCTGCACGCCGCTGACGCCCATCGGGCCGTGCATGGTCAGCAGCGAAGGTACCTGCGCGGCATGGTTCAAGTATGCCGCGCCCCGGCCGAGCGCGGAGGCTGCATCATGACCACCGCCGTCGCCAGCCAGACCGAGTGCGTCATGCTCGCCCATGGCGGCGGCGGCGAGCTGATGCACCGCCTCATTCGGGATCGGCTGTTGACCGCACTTCGTAGCGTCGGACCGCCGCGTCCGGCGGCGCACGCGAGCAACGTTCCTCGCGCCGTCGGCCACAGAGGGCCGACGCTACGGCGCGAATCATGCCCGGCGCACACCGTATCGCGCGGCGTGCTGACCGATGGCGCCGTCTTACCGTGGACCGCCGACAACATCGTCTTCACGACCGACTCCTACGTCGTCACGCCGATCGAATTCCCCGGCGGCGACATCGGTCGCCTGGCCGTGTGCGGCACGGTCAACGACCTGACCGTCATGGGCGCGCAGCCGGTGGCGATCAGCCTGGGCCTCATTCTCGAAGAGGGCCTGCCGCTGGAGACGCTCGATCGCGTCATGCGCTCCGTCGCCGGCGCCGCCCGGGAAGGCGGCGTCGAAATCGTCACGGGCGACACGAAAGTCATCGAGCGCCGCGGATCGCCGCCGGAGCTGTTCATCAACACCGCCGGCATCGGCCGCCTGCGCGACGGCGTGCAACTCGGCGCCGAGCACATCGAGCCCGGCGACTGCATCCTGATTAACGGCCCGATTGCCGAACACGGCCTGGCCATCATGTCCGTTCGCAACGGCGTCGAATTCGAAACGCCGCTGCGCAGCGACGCCGCCCCGCTGAATCACCTGATCGCCGACCTTCTCGACATCGGAGCGAGTGTGAAATTCCTGCGTGATCCCACACGCGGCGGCGTCGCGGGCGTGCTGGCGGACATTTGTGACGACACCGGACTATCGATCGAAATCGACGAAACACGCCTGCCGCTATCGCCGGCCGCCCGCTACGCGTCGGAAATGCTGGGCATAGAGCCACTTACGTTCGCCAACGAGGGCAAGGTGATTTGCGTCGTTGCCGCGGCCGACTGCGAAAAATCACTCAGCGCTCTGCGCACGAATCCTCTCGGCAGGCACGCCGCGTGCATTGGTTCTATTTGTGATCGCCATCCGGCGCTGGTCGAACTGACCACGAGATACGGGGGTCGGCGAATCGTCCAGCGGTCGTATGGCGAGGATTTGCCTCGGATTTGCTGACAGATGCCGGAAAGGAAGTGCGGCATGGTTGGCTCGATACACCCAGAGGGCTGCGAAGCGGATGGGCCGGCTGCGGACGATGAGCCTGAGCTTCACGGCCTCATCACGCGCGAAGCCCTCCTGGAGCGCATTGACGGATTGACCGCAACGCACAAGCTGATCGGTCCGGTGCAACGCAGCGAGCCGCAGTGCAACCCGCCGCGACGCTTTTTCTATGAGCCGGTCACGCGCGCCAGCGAGCTGGCGCTGGATTTCGACTACTGCGTCTACGGTCCGAAATCCGTGCTCCTCCCGCCGCGCGAGACCCTGCTGCGCTACGACACGCGCCATCGCCGCTTCGAGGCGGTTGCCGCGGCGCCGGCCGAGAGCACGGCGCTCGTCGGCGTGCATCCGTGCGATGTGCATGCGATCGCGACGCTCGACCGCGTCTTTGAGCAGGATCACCCGGACGAGCACTACCTGAGCCGGCGCGAAAGGCTCTTTGTCGTCGGCATCGATTGCCCACGGCCCTGCGCGGCCGGCGCGTTCTGCGCCGACCTGCACACCAATACCGCGTCCGCCGGCTTCGACGTCATGCTGTATCCATTCGAGGTCCCAGCCGGCGTCTCGCCCGCACATGCGGGGGGTGCGGGCGTCTCGCCCGCACATGCGGGGGGTGCGGGCGTCTCGCCCGCACATGCGGGGGGTGCGGGCGTCTCGCCCGCACATGCGGGGGGTGCGGGCGTCTCGCCCGCACATGAATTCGGTGTTGTGTTCGGAACGCAATCCGGGCGCAATTGGCTATCCGAAGCCGTGCGCCGCGTGTCTCCGGGGGATCGGCAGCGCTTCCGGACGTATCTGCAAGCGAAAGCCGCCGCCTTCCCGCGACGGCTGACGGCGCCCCGCGAACGTATCCCCGCGATCTTGCGGGCCTCCTACGACTCGCCGGTCTGGGAAGCCAACGCGCTGCGCTGCTATTCGTGCAGCTCCTGCAACCTCGTCTGTCCAACCTGCTACTGCTTCGACATCCAGGACGAACTCGACCTGCCGCCGGAGAGCGGTTGTCGCACCCGGGCGTGGGACAGTTGCATGCTGCGCGATTTCGCGCTGGTCGCCGGCGGACACAATTTTCGGTCGAAGCAGGCCGCCCGGCTGCGGCACCGCATCCTGCGAAAAGGCGCCTGGATCGAACAGCGCAGCGGCCGCAGCGGATGCGTCGGCTGCGCCCGCTGCGAGCGGGCCTGCACCGCCCACATCGGCATTTCGGACATCATCAACCAGCTTTCTGAGGAGCATCCGGGTGCGAAGGCCTGACCCTTTGACATCGACGTGGGGAGCATCGGCGTCCCGCCGGTGCCCACGAAAGCGTCTCCGATGCGCACGGTCGAGGCACCCGGACGCACCGGCGGGACGCCGATGCTCCCCGCGAGTGAATGCCGGACGGAGAAAAATCCATGCCGTTCGCTGAAATCCAATCCGAGCGCGCCGCAAGCGTCTACCTACCGGAGCCGGCGGACGTGCTCGCCGTCAAACCTCTGACCGCGCTCGAAACCCAGTACGATCTGCAGTTGCAGAGCGGCGAGCCGCTTTGCCACGCACCCGGACAGTTCGTTCAAGTCTCGATCTTCGGCGTTGGCGAGTGCCCGATCTCGATCTGCTCGTCGCCCACGCGGCCGCGGACGTTTCAACTGACGGTCCGGCGCGTCGGCGAGGTGACCAGCGCGATACACACACTGAAAGCCGGTGACCAGGTCGGCATTCGCGGCCCGCTCGGTCGCGGATTCGATGTCGAGGCGCTGCACGGCCATGACATGCTGATCGTCGCCGGCGGATGCGCCCTTGCCCCGGCCCGCTCGCTGATTCACTACATCCTCGATCGCCGCGGTTCGTTTGGCGAGTTTCACCTGCTTTACGGCGCGCGCGCCCCGGCCGAGCTGCTCTTCCGCGACGAGTTGGACCAGTGGCAGGCCGATCGCGAGGTGAACTGCCTGGTCACCGTGGATCGTGGTGATCCAACCTGGACCGGTAACACCGGCGTCGTCACGCGCCTGTTCTACAAGCTGCCCCCGCTCGATCCGGCCCGCACAAAGGTCGCGGTCATCGGGCCGCCGGTGATGTTCAAGTTCGTCATGCTGGAGCTGGTCGCCCGCCGCATTCCGCAAAGGAACATCTTCTGCTCGCTGGAGCGCCGCATGAAGTGCGGCGTCGGCAAGTGCGGCCACTGCCAGGTCAATCATCTGTACGCATGTTTGGACGGCCCGGTGTTTTCCTACGACGAGATTGCGGCCGTCCGGGAGGCGATCGAATGATCTCCGCGCCCGAGCGATTCTGCCCCACGCCGCAGGCGGAGCAACTCCCGGCCCCGAGCGCCGGGCCGACCGCCAAGCCGAGAATCGCGATATTCAGCCTGACGAGCTGCGAAGGATGCTCACTGGCGATCCTCGAGCTGGAGGACGAGCTGCTGGCCATTCTCGGCGCCGTGGAAATCGTCAACTTCCGCGAGGGCATGAGCGAGCGCGCCTGGGATATCGACATCGGCTTCGTCGACGGCGCCGTCTCGACGCCGCACGACGAGCAGCAAATCCGCCGCCTGCGCGAGCATTGCAAGACGCTCGTGGCGATCGGCGCCTGCGCCTGCCTGGGCGGAGTGAACACCCTGAAGAATCACCAGAGCGAGGAGGCCTACCGTCGCTACGTCTACGGTGACCGCGCCCGCCTGTTCCCGACGCTCGCCGCCCAACCGCTGTCGGCGGTCGTGAAAGTGGATTACGAGCTGCCCGGCTGCCCGATGACCAACGAGGAGTTCCTCCGCTTCGTGAAGTGCATGCTCGCCGGCCGGCCTTTCAAGCTGCCCAACTACGCTGTGTGCGTCGAGTGCAAGCGCCGCGGAATTCTCTGCCGCTATGAATCCGGAGACATCTGCCTCGGGCCGGTGGCGCGAGCCGGCTGCGACGCGATCTGCCCGCAGTACGGCACGGCCTGCGAAGCCTGCCGCGGAATCGTCAGCGACGAGGCGCTCGCAGCGCTCGGCCGCAACATGCGCGAGCGCTACGACGTGCCGCTCGACGACGTGGTCGCCAGCCTGCGGCTCTTCGGCGCGAGTCAGAAAGGAGAGCTGCCGTGAAGCGCGACGATCCATCGCCGAAGAAGGGCGACGGCGCCTCCGGCCCGGTCACGATCGAAGTGCACGAGGTCACGCGCGTCGAGGGCCACGGCAGCATCAGCGTCCGGCTCGACGACGGCGAGATCACGAAGCTCGAATTGCAGATCATCGAAAGCCCGCGGTTCTTCGAGGCCTTTCTGCGCGGCCGGCGCTACGACGAAGTCCCGCACATCACCGGCCGCGTCTGCGGCATCTGCTCCGTCGGCCACACCACCGCCGCGACCAAGGCGATCGAGGCGGCCTGCGGCATCGCACCGAGCGAGCAGACGCTGCGGCTGCGCAAGCTGATCCTGATGGGCGAGGAAATTCAGAGTCACGTGCTGCACCTGTACTTCCTCGCGGCTCCCGATTTTCTGGGCGTCGGGTCGGTCATCCCGCTTGCGAAAACTCACCCGGACGTCGTCAAGCGCGCCCTGCGAATGAAAAAGCTCGCCAACGACCTGTGCCGCATCGTCGGCGGACGCCACATTCATCCCATCGCTTATCACGTGGGCGGCTTCTCGCACTGGCCGAAGATTGATGAGTTGCGCGAAATGAAGCAGCGGCTGGAAACAGCCCGCGCCGATCTCGAAGAAACCGCGGCGCTCTTCTCCAGGCTGGCCGTGCCGGAGCTGCATAGAGATACCGAGTACCTGTCGCTCACTGACACAGGCGGAAAACAACCACGGAGACACGGAGGCACGGAGAAAGACGAACGTGCGGGGACTGGGCCTGGTGACATCGATCCCGTTCGAGGCTCGCGCAGAAAAGAGCGCCAGTCCGAAGAGCAAGACACGCCGCTCCCTCATTCTCCGTGTCTCCGTGACTCCGTGGTTGGATTTTCCGGCGAGTACGCCTTCTACGACGGCGACCTGGTTTCGACGCGCGACCCGCGGCCGACGCCCGTGGCCGACTATCGGCGGCGCGTCATTGAGGACGTGGTCGCGCACTCCGCCGCCAAGCACTGCCGCTCGCCGCATTCGCCCACGTTCGCGGTCGGCGCGCTGGCGCGCTTCAACAACAACCACGCGCAGCTCCACCCGGCGGCGCGGCGCGTGGCCGAGGCGCTCGGCCTGAAGGCGCCTTGCGACAATCCGTTCCACAACAACACCGCGCAGCTCGTCGAAACGGTGCACTGCATGGAAACGGCGATCAGCCTGATCGACGCCCTGCTCGCTGACCCGCCGCGACCCGAGCCGCGCGTCCAGCCGACCCGCTTCGCCCGCGGCGTCGGAGCCGCCGAAGTTCCGCGCGGCGTCCTGTTCCACGAATACACGCTGGACGACAAGGGCCGCGTGGCGGAGGCGAACCTGATAATTCCGACAGGCCAGAACCTGGCGAACATCGAGGCCGACATGCGCGCGATCGTGCCGCAGATGCTGGGGCAGGGCGCCGAAAAGGACCAGATTCAGCAGCGGCTGGAGATGCTGGTGCGCGCCTATGACCCGTGCATCTCGTGCGCAACGCACTTTCTGGATATCGAGTGGGTGTGAAATGAGGGAGCAGGGAACAGGCGGCCGGGAACAGACGGTGCTGGGCGCCGGGCGTTCGGCGCACGGGGCGGCGCTGATCATCGGTTGCGGCCGGCGCCATCGATGCGACGATCAAATCGGCCTGCTCGTCGCCGAGCACGTCGTGGCGAGCGCACCACCCAACACAACTACGCTGTCTTCCGAAGCCCCCGGCCCCGACCTCCTCGCCGAGCTGACTGGAATGGAGCTGCTCATCGTCATCGACGCCGCTCAGGCTGCGCCCTCGCTGCCCCTCGGAGCCTGGCGGCGATTTTCGCTGGATGCCGTCGACCCGGCCCTGCTCCACAGCGTCGGGCCTCTCAGCCCGTCGCCGCTCTCGGAGCGCACGCCGATGCTCCGTCGGACGCGGATGTCCGACGCTACGGCGCATGCCGCGCCGCACGCGCTGGGCGTCGCCGACGCGCTCGAACTCGGTGAGACGCTCGGCCTGCTCCCGCCCGACGTCTGGGTCTACGCCGTCGCCGGTGTGAACTTCGGCTATGGCGATGAACTGAGCGACGGATTGAAGGCCGTGATCGATCAGGTTGCCGACGCCATTGGCCGTGATCTGGCTCGCTGGCAACGCGCGCGGAGCGTATCGCATGCATGAGCTCGCGATAGCCCAACAGCTTGTCGAACTCGCCGGCGAGCACGCGCGCCGCGCCGGCGCGCGGCGCGTCACGCGGCTGAACTGCCGCATCGGCGCGCTGCGGCGACTTGAGAGCGACCTGATGAGCAGCGCCTTCGAAATCGCCCGCGCCGGCACGGCATGCGAAGAAGCCGAGCTGGTGGTCGAATGCGTGCCGATCCGCGCCCGCTGCCCGATCTGCGCACAGGTGTTTGCGGTCGCGGATTGGAACTGGCGCTGCCCGGATTGCGCAGTTGAGGGCGAGCCGCTTCCGGGTGGCGACGAACTCGAGCTGATCTCCATCGACGCGGACAACGAACTCACCCCCGGCGCCGCGGAGCACGAATCATGAACGTCCCCATCGTCCGCAAAGTGCTCGAAAAAAACGACGCGGCCGCCGCGCAGAATCGCGAGCGCTTCGACCGCCTCGGCCTGACCTGCGTTGACCTGCTCGGCGGCGCGGGCAGCGGCAAGACGGCCCTGCTCGAGGCCGTGCTGCCGATCCTGACGCGCAACCTCCGCGTCGCCGTTCTCGAAGGCGATATCGCCACGACCCGCGACGCCGAGCGCATCGCCGCCCTGGGCGTGCCGGTCGTGCAACTTACGACTGAGGGCGGCTGCCACCTCACCGCGCCCCACGTGCAGCGAGCGCTGGGTGAGCTGACGCTCGACGAGCTCGACCTGCTCATCATCGAAAACGTCGGCAACCCCATCTGTCCGGCGAATTTCGCCCTCGGCGAGCACGCCCGCGTCGCGCTCCTGAGCGTGGCCGAAGGCGACGACAAGCCCGCCAAGTACCCGCTGCTGTTTCGCGGGGCCGACCTGGTTGTCATCAGCAAGTGCGATCTGCTGCCGCACGTCGATTTCAACCTGGCCGCGGCGAAGACGGACCTGCGGCGTGTGAACGCCGCTGCCCCGCTGCTCGAAACCAGCGCCCGCTGCGGGACAGGCATTGACCGGCTGGCCGCCTGGCTGGCCCATCTCGTAGGGTCCGCTCTGCGGATCGATGCGGCAGGGTCCGCTGTGCGGACCAATCGCAAATAAGCAACACACGAGGGTCCGCACAGCGGACCCGACACGAGCGGTCCGCACAGCGGACCCTACAGGAGTCCGAACGTGTCCACTATGATGGCCCGACCGATGGCCGAACCCCGAACCGAACCACCGCTCTGCGGCGCCGCCATGCTGCGCGACCCGCGCCTGAACAAGGACGCCGCCTTCACCATGCCCGAGCGCGACCTGCTCGGCCTGCACGGCCGCCTCCCGCCGGGCGTGATGTCCATGGAGCAACAGGTCGCTCTCGAACTCGAGCACCTCCGCTCCAAGCGCGACGACCTCGAGAAATTCATCGGACTGATCGCGCTGCAGGACCGCAACGAAACGCTTTTCTACCGCCTGCTCATCGAAAACCTGAACGAGCTGATGCCGATCGTCTACACCCCCACGGTCGGCCACGCCTGCCAGCAGTACAGCCACATCTTCCGCCGCCCGCGCGGGCTGTGGATCACGCCCGACGACATCGATCGCATCCCGCAGGTGCTGCGAAACGTGCACGATCCCGAGCGCATTCGCATGATCGTCGTGACCGACAACGAGCGCATCCTGGGCCTGGGCGACCAGGGCTGCGGCGGCATGGGAATCCCGGTCGGCAAGCTGATGATCTACTGCGCCGGCGCCGGCATCGACCCCGCCCGCTGCCTGCCCATCAGCCTCGACGTCGGCACCAACAACGCCGAGCTGCTGCGCGACCCGTACTACATGGGCTATCGCCAGCGGCGGCTGCGCGACGCGGCGTATGACAACTTCATCGAGGCGTTTGTCGAGGGCGTGCTGGAGGTCTTCCCGCGGGCGCTTCTGCAATGGGAGGACTTCCACAAGAACAACGCCTTCACGCTGCTCGACCGCTACCACAAGCGCATCACCAGCTTCAACGACGACATCCAGGGAACCGCCGCCGTCGTCCTCGCCGGCATCTGCTCCGCGCTGCGCATCACCGGCGGCAAGCTGAGCCAGCAGCGCATCGTCACCGCCGGCGGCGGCGCCGCGGGCGTGGGCATCGGCCGGCTGATCCGCTCGGCGATGAAGAACGATGGCGCCGACCTGAGCGCCATTCGCGCCGCCCAGGCGTTCACCGACAGCGAAGGCCTGATCCACGAGGCGCGCGAAATTCGCGACGCGCACAAGAAGGAGTTCGCCCTGTCGCGCGACGCCATGCAGCATTACGGCTTCAAGGCTGACGGGCCGTTTGACCTGCTCGAAACCGTCCGTCGCGTGCGACCCACGATCCTGATCGGCACCACCGCCGAGCCCGGTCTCTTCACCGAGCCGATCATTCGTGCCATGGCCGAGCACTGCGACCGGCCGATCGTGCTGGCCCTCAGCAACCCGACCATCAAGTGCGAATGCACGCCGGAGGAAGCCCTCCGCTGGACCGACGGCCGCGCCATCGTCGCCACCGGCAGCCCGTTCGAGCCGGTGGTCTACAAGGGCAAGACGTACGAGATCGGCCAGGGCAACAACGCCTTCATCTTCCCCGGCGTCGGCCTGGGCTGCATTCTGGCCGAGGCCCGCGAAGTGAGCGACCAGATGTTCATCGCCGCCGCCGACACCCTCGCTCAGTGCATCAGCCCCGAACGCCTCGCCGCCGGCGCGGTCTATCCGCCGGTGTCCGCCCTGCGAAACGTCAGCGGTCGCATTGCGGCGGCGGTGATCCGCGTGGCGCGGGACATGCAGATCGGCCGGATGATCCGCGACGACCTGGTCGAGCCGCTGGTTCGCAAGTGCATGTGGTTCCCGGAGTACCCGGTTTTCGACGGCGCGAGCGCCGCGAAGTCGAAGTAGCGGCCCGATCGCGCAGAATTCACTCCCTGGCGCGAGACAGGACCGGCGGCGTCTTTCCGAACCCGCCGCGCCAAGCGGCGGGTTGACTATCGTTTGCCATTGGCGCCCTACAGGCCTCTGACGTCACCTCGCCGCTTGGCGCGGCGGGTTCGGATGGAGTGTCTCTCGTGCGAGAAGCGCCTGGTGCGAGAATCCCTTCTCGCACCCACCCCATTTCACCCCCCCTGCCCCGCGCGATATCATCCCCCAACGGAGCAGAGCATGGCCGAATCCCCGGCGCCGCATCGTCGTAATGTCGAAGTCCCTGAGGGTCTGTGGATCCGCTGCACGCAATGCACGGCGATGATCTACCGACGAATTCTCGAGGAAGAGCTGCACGTCTGTCCGGAGTGCCAGTATCACTACCGGATTGACGCCCGCACCCGGATCAACCAGCTCAACGACCCCGGCACCTTCGAGGAGTTCCTGGCGGGCCTCGAATCCACCGATCCGCTCGAATTCACCGACCGCATCAGCTACAAGGAGCGACTCGAAGGCGTCAAAGCCGAGAGCAACGAGTCCGAGGCGGTGGTCGTCGGCAAGGGCTTCATCAAGGGCCGGCCGGTCATCATGGGCGTGATGAACCCCTTTTTCATCATGGGCTCGATGGGCTCGGTCGTCGGCGAAAAAGTCACCGCCGCCGCCGAGCGAGCCGCTGCGGAAAACCTGCCCTTCGTGATGGTCACGGCCAGCGGCGGGGCGCGCATGATGGAAGGCATGGTCTCGCTGGTGCAGATGGCCAAGACCTCCGCCGCCATCGCCAAGCTCGACGACGCCGGCGGCCTGTACATCGTCATCATGACCGACCCGACTACGGCGGGCGTCGCGGCCAGCTTCGCGTTTCTGGGCGACGTGACAATCGCCGAGCCGGGCGCGCTGATCGGCTTCGCCGGTCCGCGCGTCATCGCCAACACCATCAAGGCCACGCTTCCGGAGGGCTTTCAGCGGGCGGAATTCATGAAGGAGCACGGCTTCATCGACCGCATCGTCCATCGCCGCGACCTGCGCAGCGAGATTGCGCGCGTCATTGACTACTGCAAGCCGGCCCGCGTGTAGCGGAGTAGCCGATATCCCATAGCCGCCGCTTCCGTCCGAGCCGCGCGCGTAAGCAAGCGGTTCTTAAGCCTCCGCTCCCTGACGGTCGCGGCTCGGAAAGAGCGCCACGCTCGCGGCTCGGAAAGAACTCCACGGCCTCGGCTCCGAAAAAGCCCAGGGAGAGCCTCCAGGGAATCGTCCCTTGCTGACGTTGGCCGCTTTCACCATCGAGAGCTTCTTTCAGAAGCTCGGCCAGCCGCTCGTCCTGTTCGGCTTCGCCGGCCAGTTCGTCTTCATGCTCCGCTTTGTGGTGCAGTGGCTCTCCTCCGAGCGCCGCGGCCGCAGCCATGTCCCGATCGGATTCTGGTATCTGAGTCTGGCGGGCGGGCTGATGCTGTTGATCTACGGCTGGCTGGATGAGGACCCGGTCATCATGGTGGGACAGGGGTTGGGCCTGGCGATCTACGTCCGCAACCTCATGCTCATTCACCGCGAGCGGGCACGCGGCAGCTTGTAGCCGGCCGGCGGCCGGCGCCGCCGGCCAGGCCGTTTTTCCGAACCCGCCGCGCCAAGCGGCGGGTTGACGTCCCCGGCTGCCTGGGAGTCGATCGCTTACGATCGTCCAACCGCCGTCTGGCGCGGCAGGTTCGGACAGACATGCTCACCGAGACAACCCCACCCACGCGGTATACTGTCGCCGCCCACTGGCCGCGCCGCCGAACGAAAGGACGCCCAGGTGAACTGGGACACGTTTCTTGCACAGCTCGCCAACTGGCTTTCCGCGCGAAAGCTCCTGCAGCGCGACGCGCGCTGGGTGGTCGGCGCCTCCGGCGGGCCGGACTCAACGCTTCTACTGCACGCGCTGATCGACCTGTCGTCCCGGGAAAGCCTCGGCTGGGCCATTCATGCGGCCCATCTCCATCACGGCCTGCGCGCCGGTGACGCCGACGCCGACGAACGCTTCGTCGCCGCGCTGGCCGAGAGGCTCGGCGTCTCGCTTCACTCCGAACGAGCCGACATTCGCTCCGAAGTGGCGCAGGGCGGCGGCACCACCGAGGAGGTCGCTCGCAATCGTCGCTACGAGTTTCTCGAGCGCGTCGCGCTCACAACCGGCAGCGAGTGCGTTGCGGTCGCCCATCACGCCGACGACAACGCCGAGACCGTTTTTCATCGCATCTGCCGCGGCACCGGTCTGCGCGGCCTGGCCGGCATGGCCGACACGCGCGCCATCCAGCCTGGCAGCCGCGTGCGCCTGGTGCGGCCGCTTCTGCAGATGAAGCGAACCGAGATCGAGGCGCTCTGCACCGCGCGCGGCATCGAATTTCAGATTGACGAGACCAACACGTCGCCCAGCTTCACGCGCGGCCGAATCCGCACCACGATTCTGCCGCTGCTGCGCGAACAACTGAACCCGAACGTCAGCGAGGCGCTGCTGCGGCTGGCTGAGCAGGCACGCCGGCTGGGCACGTATCTCGAAGATGCCGCCGCCCGCACGTTTGACTCCCTGCTCGTGGCCGAAGAGCCCGGCCGGATCGTGCTGAACGTGTCCGCGCTGCGAAACAAGCAGTACATCGTGCAGGCCGAGGTCGTCCGCCGCGCCATCGCCATGCTCGCCCCCTCGGAGCAGGACCTGGGTTTCGGGCATATCGAGGCCGTCCTGCGGCTCGTGGAGGATTCGGCCAGCGGCAAGGAGATTCACCTGCCCGGCTCGGTCGTGGCGCGCAAGCAGTATGACCGGCTCGAATTCCGTCCCCTGGTCGAAGAGGAGCCGCCGCCGCCGCTCGAAACCCTGCACATCGCCTGCCCCGGGCGAACCGGCGTGCCGCAGTTGGCGGCCGAGCTGGTCGTGGACGTGCGCGAGCTGGCCGAGGGCGGCCTCGACCGCGTGCGCGAGAAACCGCATCCGTACGAGGAGTGGCTGGACTACGACCGCGTCGTCTTCCCGCTGGTGCTGCGCGCGCGGCGCGAAGGCGACCGGTTTCATCCGCTCGGCGCGCCGGGCGCCAAGACGCTGGCCGATTTCTTCATCGAGCAGAAGGTCGAACCTTCAATGCGGGCGCGGATCGGCGTTCTCTGCGATCAGCTCGGACCCATCTGGGTGCTGCCTCTGCGGATCGACGAGCGCGTCAAGCTTCGGCCCGGAACGCGGCGCGTGCTCTGCCTGACGCTCCACTCTTACGCCGCCCGGAAACTGGGAGCAAGCTGACGTGGCGCGCCGCAGCGCCAACCTGACGCCGATGATGATCTTCATCGGGGCGCTTGCGCTGCGCGTCGCATACGTCGGCTGGCGCTGGAGCTGCAGCGGCGGCGACCTCGAATTCGACGACGAGCACCTTCACTGGCAGATCGCAAGCAACCTCGTCACGGATGGCAGCTTCGCCACCGACGACGGGCGCTTCGCCGCGCGCATGCCGCTGTACCCGTTGTTCCTCGCCGGCTTCGCCTGGCTCGGCCCCGGCGGAATTCTCGCCGCGCGCCTCGCGCAAACGGTGATCGGCGCCGCAACCGCCGCGCTCGCATATGGTCTGGCGCGTCGCGCGCTGGGCCGCCGGGCGGGAGTGCTGGCCGGGGTGCTCATCGCGCTCGATCCCTTCCAGGTCTTTTTCGCGAACATGCTCCTGAGTGAAGTGCTCTTCGCGCTCCTGGGCGTCGCGCTCGTCTACGCCGCTTGGGCCGCGCTGGACCGTCGCAATCAGGCGCTCTCCCCCGCGGCCATCGCGCTCGCGCTGCTAGGCCCGGCGATGATCATGACACGCCCGTCCGCCGCCGGCTGGATTGCGCTCCTGTGGATCGCCCTGTGCGTCGCGGACCGGTTCTCCTGGCGGGCGTGGCTGCGCTTCGGCATGAATGTGATCGCCCTTGTGCTGATCATGCTCCCCTGGGGACTGCGAAACGCCGCGGTCCTCGGCGACCCCTGCTGGCTCTCCGCCAACGGCGGCGTCACGCTCTTCGACGGCCAGCACGCGCTCGCCCGCGGCGACAGCGACCAGAGTTTTCTCGACGACATGCCCGAGCTGCGCGGACTGAGCGAGGTGCAGCGCGACCAGAAGCTGCGCGAGCTCGCCATCGCCCAGATGAAGAAGGACCCGCGCCGCGTGCTCGAGCTCGCCTGGATCAAGTTCCGCCGCACGTGGAACCCCCTGCCGAACGTGGCGGAGTATCGCGGCGGGGCGGCAGCGATCGCCAGCGTCGGATACACCGCTCCCGTGCTGCTGGGCTTCCTGATCGGAAGCTGGATGCAGCGGCGAAATCGCCGCTGGATCGTGCTCATCTGGCTGCCGGTTCTCTACTTTACGCTGCTGCACTGCGTCTACGTCGGCAGCGTTCGCTACCGCGTGCCCCTCATGCCCCTCGTCGCCATCGCCGCAGCCGGAATCGTCGGACACCGTGGCCCGAGACAAACGCCGCTGCATCGCATGCCGTGACGAGCGTTTCCGTGCGAATTCGACCAGTCTCGGCCCCTTCCATCGACCGGGTCGATTTTCGTACAATGCGCATAGGCGACGCGCGCTGGCGAGCCGTCCGCAATCCGCGTAGTTCCTCGGTATTTTCGGCCCTCCGCCAGGCTGCCCAGGGAGCAAGTCCAATGAGTTCCTCGTATCTGCATTCATCGGTCCGGGCGCCGTTTCTCGGCGCATTCCTGTTCGTCAGTTTCGCCACGGCCGCGGCAAATGCCGCCGATCCCGCCGTGCCTGATTCTTCGTCCACCTCGAGCGATGTAATCAAATGGCGCAGCGGCGTCGTGACGACGACCGGCGCTGCGGCGGCGGATGCGGCTGGGGCGTTGAGTTCGGCGGCGGCCGGCGGGCGGCGGGTGGTGGTGCAGTTCAATGCGCCGCTGACGGCGGCGCAGCAGGCGGCGCTGGATGTCGCGGGGGTGAAGCTGCTCAGCTATCTGAGCAACAACGCCTACTTCGCGCGCGTCGACGCGGCCCGTTTCGACGCCGCCGCGGTTGCGGCGAGCACGCTCAAGACCGCCCTGCCGGTCGAATTGGGCTGGAAACTCAGCCCGATTCTGATGGCCGACCAGGTTCCCGGCTGGTCGATCGTGGCGGCCGCCAAGCAGCCGGACTCGAAGGACGATCCGGCGGTGAACGAGCTGCACGCGATTGACGACGACATGATCGTCGCGGTTTACGCGATGTTTCACAAAGACGTGGATCTGAACGCCGAGGCGGTTCCGCTGGCGGTTCGCTACGGCGCGAGCGTGGTGGGGTCGCTGCAGGGCGCCCACGCGCTGGTGCTCGAGCTGCCGGCGACGGCCATCAAGCCGCTGACCGGCGAAGACGCGCTGCTGTGGATCGAGCCGCCGCTGCCGCGCTTCGAGGAATTGAACGACAGCAACCGCGCCCGGGTGCAGGCCAATCAGTTGCAGGGCGCGCCCTACGGTCTGGACGGCACGGGCGTGGGCGTGCTGGTGTATGACGGCGGCAAGGTGCGCGCCACGCACCAGGACTTCGGCGGGCGCGTCACGCTGGGCGTCGGCGACGCCTCGCCCCAGTCCAGCCACTCGACGCACGTGGCCGGCACGATCGGCGGCAGCGGCGCGGCCAGCGCCGGCCTGCGCAAGGGCATGGCCCCCAACGTCAGCATCGTGTCCTACGGCCTGGAGCAGGTCGGCGGCCTGCACCAGGGCTTCCTCTACAACGATCCGTGCGACATCGAGGCCGACTACGGCATCGTCGGCATCAACACCTACGATGCGCACATCGCCAACAACTCCATCGGCACCAACACCTCCACCAACGGTTATCCCTGCACCTGGCAGGGCGATTACGGCGTGACCGACACGGTCATCGACGCGATCGTCCGCGGCAGCCTGAGCGGCGGCACGCCCTTCCGCATCGTCTGGGCCAACGGCAACGAGCGCCAGAGCACGCGCTGCCAGAACCTGCCGCCGCCCTTCCAGCAGTATCACCTGACCGCTCCGCCGGCCTGCGCCAAGAACCACATCGCGGTCGGCGCGCTGAACTCGAACGACGATTCGATGACGACCTTCTCGAGCTGGGGCCCGGCCGACGACGGCCGCCTCAAGCCCGACATCAGCGCTCCGGGCTGCGAGAGCGGCTCCGACGCCGCGCGTCACGTCGTGCAGCAGCAGCAGCGATACGTCGTATGCCTCGCTGTGCGGCACGTCGATGGCTTCGCCCACCACCTGCGGCGTCGGCGCCCTGCTCCTGCAGGACTTCCGCGCCCAGTTCCCCGGCGAGCCGGATTTCCGCAACTCGACGTTGAAGATTCTGCTGGCGCACACCGCGGTCGATCTGGGCACGCCCGGTCCCGACTTCCAGTTCGGCTACGGCTCGATCCGCGGCCAGGCGGCGGTGGATTTCATGCGCACCGGCAACTTCGCCGAGAATTCCGTCCCCGGCACGGGCAATTCGGTCAACTACGTCGTCGTGGTGCAGCCCGGCGACACGCTCATGAAAGTGACCATCGCCTGGGACGATCCGCCCGGAACGCCCAACGTCAGCCCGGCCCTGGTCAACGACCTGGACCTGGTCGTCACCAGCCCCGGCGGCACGCGCTTCTACCCCTGGACCCACGGCGGCCTGGCCAACCCGGCCGCGGCCGCGGTGCAGACGCAGGAAAATCACCTGGACAACATCGAGCAGGTGCTGGTGAACAATCCGCAGGTCGGAAGCTGGCAGATCGAGGTGCGCGGCACGGCCGTGCCCAGCGGCCCGCAGCCCTTCTCGATCGCCGCCGGCCCGTTCCTGGTCAACTGCTCGTCGATCGGCTCGATCTCGCTGAATGCCGACGAGTACAACTGCTCGTCCAGCGCCACGCTGCGCGTCGTCGATTGTGATCTGAACACGGACGCGGGCGCGATCGAGACGGTCAACGTCACGATCAACTCGACCAGCGAACCGGCCGGCGAAACCGTCCTCTTGACCGAGGTCGCCCCCGACGGCGCCACCTTCGTCGGCACGATCAGCCTCTCAACCACCAACGCGGCCGGCGTCCTTCAGATCGCCCACGCCGACACCGTCACGGCCACCTACCTCGACGCCAGCGACGGCCAGGGCGGCTTCAACATCGCCCGCACCGACACGGCCACCGTGGATTGCGTCGGACCGATCATCAGCAACGTGCAAGTGATCAACCTCGCGGCGCACAGCGCCACGGTCACGTTCAACACGGATGAAACTGCCCAGGGTACCGTGCGATACGGAACCGCCTGCGGCAGCCTCTCTTCAACATCACAGGGCAGCGCCAACACGGTCTCGCACTCATTCAGCCTCTCAGGTCTGACCGACAATACGACGTACTTCTTCGCCGCCGACGCCGTCGATCCGGCCGGCAATGCGAGCTCGGACGACAATGGCGGCCAGTGCTTCACGTTCACAACTCCCGAGATTCCGGATTACTTCACACAACTCTTCTCGACCGCGCTCGGCACGAACGATCTCGACAACCAGCAGTTCCTCTTCGTCCCGAATGGAACCGTGGATCGCTACGCCGCCTGCCGTGAGCCGAACATGACGCAGTTCCCGACCGATCCGTCCGGTCACATGCCGATCGTGTTCCCCGGCACGCAGGATGACCAGTTTGTCGCGATTACACTCACGGGTGGGCAGCAGGTGCTTCTCTACGGCGTGCCCTACAGCACGTTCTATGTCGGCTCGAACGGCTACATCACGTTCAACTCGGGCGACACCGACAACACCGAGTCTCTCACCGACCATTTCGAGCAGCCGCACATTTCGCTGCTCTTTGACAATCTGAACCCGGCGACGGCTGGACAGGTCAGTTGGGCGCAGCTCGCCGACCGCGCCGTGGTCACGTTCAACAACGTGGCCGAGGATGTCACCACCAACCCGCCGCTGAACAGCTTCCAGTGCGAGATGTTCTACGACGGGCGCATTCGCGTGACGTTCCTGAACGTTGGCATCACGGACGGTTTGTTCGGCCTCTCCGCCGGGCAGACCACGCCCGCCGACTACACGCCGTCGGACTTCACGCTGTACGGCGCCTGCGGCCCGCGCCCGCCCACGGCAACGGGTTCGACCGTCGGCACGCCCGCCGGCGCGCCGGTCTTGATCGAGCTGATCGCCAGTGACGACGGCCTGCCGGCGCCGCCGGCCCTGACGTACACGATCCTGTCGCTTCCCGCATTCGGCGTGCTCTCCGACCCGAACGGCGGCCCGATCAACGCCGTGCCCTACACGCTGATCGCCGGCGGCGACACGGTGCGCTACGGACCCCCGGGAATTCAGTCAGGCACAGTCACCTTCGACTTCAAGGCCAACGACGGCGGCGTCCCGCCGGAGGGCGGCGACTCCGGCACGGCCACGGTCACCGTGAACATTGCTGACCCGAATACGCCTCAGCCCATCCACGAATTCCTGGTCGACGACACGCAGCCGGCGGGCTGGACGTGGGACGCGGACTGGGCCTTCGGCGATCCCGCCGGCCTGTCGGGCGATCCGCAAACCGGATTCACGGGCGTGAACGTGCTGGGCTACAACCTCAACGGCGCCTATCCGAACAGCCTCGCGCCTGTGCGTTACCTGCGCACGACCGCCATCGACTGCACCAACCTCTCGCAGGTGACGCTGCAGTTCATGCGCTGGCTCGGCATCGAGTCCGCCACGTTCGATCACGCAACCATCGACGCCAGCACCGACGGGATGGCCTGGACCAACGTCTGGACGCATACCGGCGAGACGCTCAACAACCCGACCAGTTGGACGATGGTGTCCTACAGTCTCGCGGCGATCGCCGACGACCAGCCGACGGTCTATCTCCGCTGGGGCATGGGAACGACCGATGTTTCCGTCGCGTACTGCGGCTGGAACATCGACGACATTCTCATCCTCGGCGTGCTGCCGGGTGGCACGCTCCTGGGCGACCTGAATTGCGACGGCGAGGTGAACATCCTCGACATCAACGCGTTCATCCTGGCGATCACCGACCCGGCCGCCTACGCCGCCGCGTACCCGGATTGCAACATCAACCTGGCCGACTGCAACGGCGACGGTGACGAGAACATCCTCGACATCAACCCGTTTATCTCGCTGTTGGGAGGATGACGGTCGCGCTGAGGTGAGGTACAGAGCAAACCCGGGCGTCCGCAACCTGCGGCGCCCGGGTTCTGTTTTGAAGCGATATACGGGAGTGGATGGGAATCGAACCCACCAGGCGCTGTTGGTACAACGCCTCAGCGGTTTTGAAGACCGTGGGACCCACCAGGCGTCCGGACACTCCCTCGTCTTCCGCCGAGAAGTGTACCGCCGCCGGCGTGGTTCGACAGCTACGCGCAGCGCCGCCGCTGGCTGTCGCCTCTGCCCCGTCCGCCGCGACTATAATCGAACCGTGAAGCCGCCTCTCAATCGTCGGCTGCACCGTCCCGGTCATCTGTTCGCCGGAAGAGCTAATGCTGGAGCCCCCCGCGGAGGATGCACCATGACATGGACCGACCCGGTTGTAGCCGAGATTCGTGCGAACGCGGCCAAGCTCGCCCACGAGTGCGGCGACGATATTCACGCGCTCGTCGCGTACTTCCGCCGCCGCGAGCAGGCGCACGCGGACCAAGTGGTGACGCGCCGTCGGCCCGCGCGGCCCGCCCCTGCGCCGCCGCCGCCCGACACGCGGCGCGAGTAGCGCTTCGCCGCCGCCATCAGGGGAGCTTCACGTCGCGGAAATTCCTGGGCGCGCGGCTTCTTCTTTCCGAACCCGCCGCGCCAAGCGGCGGGTTGAGCTGCGCGCGGCGGTCGGCGTCAATCCACTCTTACGCGCCGCCGCGAACGCGCCCGGCGTCACCCCGCCGCTTGGCGCGGCGGGTTCCGACAAGCCGGCCGGCTCGCCCGGATATCTGGGCACACGCCTCGCCCGCCACTTCCGTGGCGGGTTCTGTTTGGGGCTCTAAGCCCATTATAATCGCCGCCGTACTCACGGAGCACGACATGGCATCCGAGCCTCTCCCCATCCTCGACGCCCTCCCCTCCGAGCCGCCGCGG
Source organism: Phycisphaerae bacterium RAS1 (assembly GCA_007859745.1). Classification (NCBI taxonomy): domain Bacteria; kingdom Pseudomonadati; phylum Planctomycetota; class Phycisphaerae; species Phycisphaerae bacterium RAS1. The sequence continues at coordinate 365,008 of SMLU01000002.1, forward strand.
GCGCTGCTCGACGACCCGACCTATCAGCAAACCGTCGCCGCGATTCGCGCGCATCTGGAAACCGTCCAAAACCTTCCCGGCGTCGACCAGTTCATGCAGACCAAGTCCCTCGCGCAGGCGTTTTTTGACGAGCTCAACGCCGCCCTCGCCCTCTATGACAAGCTGATCGACCACGCTCTGGCCTTCGACGGAAGCGACAAGACCATCCAGTGCCGCAAAGGCTGCTCCAACTGCTGCATCGACCTCGTCCGCGGAATTACGACGCCTGAGATCATCAACATCTACCATCACGTCCGCCCCTGGCCCGACGCCCGCAAGCTGTTCGAGTATCACCGCGACTCGGCCGAGATGTTCATGGAGATCATGCAGGCCAAGCTGCACGAAAACGAATTCTCCTTCGGTGGGCGCGACCCGCGCGTGGTCGAGTCGCACGTCGAATACAATCGCCGCAACCGCCCCTGCGGCTTCCTCGACCGGGCCGCCGGCTGCTGCCGCATCTACCCCGTCCGACCCATCGCCTGCCGCTATTTCTTCAGCTTTGACCCGCCGGAACTATGCAGCCCGCGCAGCGAGAGCTACCTGAGCCGCAAGACGCGCACCGTTCACCTGCCGGAGGAGATTCACAAATTGCTGCTGGAGATCGGCCACAAGCTCGGTTTCCGCCCGTTGAATTACCTGTCCGGCGCGTTCTGCGGATTTGCGGCGGAAGTGATGAAAACGAAGCCAATCACCGTGGTATGAGCCCGCGCCGCCGCATTCGGGTGGGACGGGCGTCCCGCCCGTCCCGTCTACAACTTTTCCGGCGACATCCACGACGGCGGACGCTTTTCGAGAAACGCAGTCATGCCCTCGCGCGCGTCAGAGCACTTGAAGCAGGTCGCGAATTCCTCCGTCTCCTTCTTCCCGCCCAGCACGCGCTTGATGCGCTTGACCGCCTCGGGCGAGCCGGGACGCATCGCCTCAATCCAGCGCCCCAGGGTCGCATCCAGCGCATCGGCAGCCACCACCTCGTCCACCAGGCCGATGCGATAGGCCTCGTCCGCCGGGATGGCCTCGCCGGAGAAGAGCAGGCGCTTTGCCCGCGCCACGCCGATCAGCCGCGGCAGCCGCGTGATCCCGCCCCAGCCGGGGATCAGCCCCAGGCGCGACTCGGGCTGCCCGATTTTCGCCGCGCTGACCATGACCCGGAAACTTGCCGCCAGAGCCAGCTCGCACCCTCCGCCCAGCGCGTGGCCGTTGATGGCGGCGATGGTGATCTGCGGCATGGCCTCGACCGCGTCCAGCACATGATGCCCGTGCTTCGAGAGCGCCTGTCCGCGCGGCTCGTCGAAGCTCGACATCTCGGCGATGTCGGCCCCGGCGACGAACGTGCGCCCTTCGCCGCGGAACACGCAGAAACGAGCCTTCGCGTCGGCGGCGATCTTCTCCACCGCCGTCCCCAGCTCGCCCAGCACGCGCGAGCTGAGCACGTTCACGCCCCCGTCGGTGACGAGACGGACGGTGGCGACATCGCCCTCGCGGCTGCATTCGACGCGGGTCATCGGCCTGTCAGCGTTGCTCATAGTCGTAAAAACCCTTTCCGTTCTTGCGTCCGAGTTCGCCCGCGCGGACCTTCATGCGCAGCAGCGGGTGCGGGCGGTAGCGGTCTTCGCCCAGGTCGCGGTGAAGCACTTCCATGATGTTCAGGCAAACGTCCAGGCCGATCAGGTCGGCCGTCGCCAGCGGGCCCATCGTGTGGGCGCAGCCCAGCTTCATGATCTCGTCGATCGTGGGCGCGTCCGCGACGCCATCGCTGAAACAGGAGACGGCCTCGTTGATCAGCGGCATCAGCACGCGGTTGCTCACGAAACCGGGATAGTCGCGGACCCGCAGCGGCGTCTTGCCGAGCTGCTTCGAAAGATCGGTGACGAAGGCCACAACCGGTTCGGCGGTCTGGCGGCCGACGACGACTTCAACCAGCGCCATCAGCGGCACGGGGTTGAAGAAGTGCATGCCGATGAACCGGTCGGGCCGCTTGCTGGCGACGCCCAATTCGCTCACCGAGATGCTGCTCGTGTTGCTGGCGAACACCACGTCCGGCGGGCACAGCCCGCCCAGCTCGCTCCACACGTTCTTCTTGACGTTGATGTCTTCGAAGATGGCTTCGACGATCAGGTCGACCGACTTGCAGTCGCCCAGCGCGCCCGGCTTGAGGCATTTCTTCGCCTTTTCCCCCACATCGGCCGTAAGCTTGTTCTTGTTCACCAGCTTATCGATCGACTTGCCGATGCCGATGACGCCCGCGTCCACTGCGCCGGGCTTGGCGTCGACCATCACGACCGACCGGCCGGACTGTGCGAATACCTGCGCGATCCCCGCGCCCATCGTTCCGGCGCCGAGCACGGCGACGGAGCGGATATCGGTACGGATGTTCATACGCGGACTCCTCCGTCGATCCTGAATTTCGCAGCGATGAGGCTGCGCCAGAGATGCCGACAGGCGTATCGTCGCAGATCGAAGCCGGACTCGTCAACCGCGGAAATCGCGTGGAATTGTCGGGAACACCCGCACGGCGTTTCGATCCGAACCGCGCGCGTAAGCAAGCGTCCTGATCCGAGCCGCGCGCGTAAGCAAGCGTCCTGATCCGAGCCGCGCGCGTAAGCAAGCGTCTTGATCCGAGCCGCGCGCGTAAGCAAGCGGTTCTTGTGCCCCCGCTCCCTCACGGGCGCGGCTCGGAAAGAGATGTGGGATCGCCGCTACAGCGGCTCGTCAATCGCCGCCGGGCGGACCAGGCGGATGGCGCGCCGCCCGCGAAGCTGACCGGGCAGCCCGGCGAACTTCGTCCGCTGTTCGATCTGAACCAGCATCGGCGCATCCGTGCGGCGATCAAGCTGGATCAGGTCGCCGGGCCGAAGGCTCCGCAAATCGCACAGGCGGATGCGCGTGCGCCCCAGGAACGCCGATATGCCGACCGTCGTGCGCATCAGGTTCCGGTGAATGCGCTCCTGCCGCGGGTCGGCGACGGCCTTCGGCCGGTACCCGAACCAGGATTGCGTCGCGAGTTTGCTGAGCACCGACTCGATGGTGTTGAAGGGCACGCACAAGCTCATGGTCCCGGCGGCCTGTCCGAGCTTGATGTCAAACGTGATGAAAACCACGACTTCGCCGGGTGCGACAATGTGAACCAGGTGCGGATTGCTCTCCTGCTCCACCACCGCGAACTGCGTGTCCACCAGGTTTCGCCAGGCCTCGGACAGGTGCAGCATGGCCCGTTCGACGATGCGCGCCACCAGCCGCCATTCGATCGTCGTGAGCGGACGCTGCGGGACGGCGGTCGCGCCGGACGCGCCTCCCAGCAGGCGATCGAGGATGGGATATACGATGAGCGGACTTATTTCGAGGCACATCTGCCCTTCGAGCGGCGGCGCCTGCAGCACCATGAGGCAGGTCGGGTTCGGGAGCGAGTGGATCAACTCGCCATAGGTGAGCTGCTCCACGCCGACCACGCGCACGTCGATAATGGTGCGCAAGAACCCCGAGAGCGTCGCGCCGAAATTGCGCGCGAAGCCGTCATGAATCGACGAGAGGGCGCGGATGTGGTCCTTGCTGACCCGCTCCGGCCGCTGAAAGTCGTAGACCTTGTACTCAGGCGGCTTCGGAATCGGCCGCCCGGACACAGCCGGCTGCTCAGCGTCGCCCCCGCCGACGGCGGACAACAGGGCGTCAACTTCGGATTGGTCGAGTACTTCAGCCATCTCTCATCCGTGCGCCCCGTCTTTTCAGACCTATCGGGTGGATCGGCCAGTCCGGCGCAGCACGCGCAGGCGCAGGCTGGGCTGAGCACGCGTAGGCTGGGCTGAGTACTCGAAGCCCAGCACGGCGAGCGGGCGGGCTGGGCTTCGAGTAGGCGTAGGCTGGGCTGAGCTTGCGAAGCCCAGCCCCTCGATCGCTGGGCTTCGAGTACTCAGCCCAGCCTACTCGTGCTCTACTCGTGCAGCCGGCGACGCGCGTCGCGCAAGGACTGCATGATCCGGTAGGATGACCCCCGATCATGGTGCAGATTCAGGTCAACAAGCTGACCAAGACTTTTCGGGTTCCAGAGCGCGAGGCCGGGCTGCGGGCCGCGTTCACCGGCCTGTTTCGCCGTCGCTACAAGACCGTCCGGGCCGTCGAGGCGATCAGCCTGTCGATCCAGGAAGGCGAGATCGTCGGGTTCCTCGGCCCGAACGGGGCGGGCAAGACGACGACCCTCAAGATGCTGACCGGCCTGCTGCACCCCGATTGCGGCGAGGCCAGCGTGCTCGGGTTCGTGCCGTGGCGACGCGAAGCGGCTTTCCTGCGGCAGATCAGCCTGCTCATGGGCCAGCGCAGCCAGCTCAACTGGGATCTGCCGGCGGCGGATTCGTTCGACGTCCAGCTCGCGATCTACGGCGTGGACCGGGTCGAAGGCCGCGCCACGCTGAAGCAACTCGTCGATCTCCTCGAAATCGGCGATCTGCTCAAAAAGCAGGTTCGCACGCTCTCGCTGGGCGAGCGGATGAAATGCGAACTGTGCATGTCCCTGCTCTTCTGCCCGCGCGTCCTGTTTCTCGACGAGCCGACCATCGGCGTCGACATCACCATGCAGAGCCGCATCCGTCAGTTCATCGCGGATTACAACCGGCGGCGCGGCGCCACCGTCATTCTGACTTCGCACTACATGGCGGACGTGACGGCCCTCTGCCGCCGCATCATCGTCATCAACCTGGGCAGGATTCTCTTCGACGGGCCGCTCGCTGAGCTGAGCGCGCGGCTCTCACCCTACAAGGTGATCGCGATCGACCTGGAGCGCGACGTGGACGGCTACGCCTTCGAGCAGACCGGCGCCATCGTCTCGCGCGAGCCGCGCAAGGTCACGCTCAGCGTGGCCAAGGACGCCGCTCCGGCGGCGGCGGCGCGGTTGCTGGCTGACCTGCCGATTCTGGACTTGACGATCCAGGACCCGCCCATCGAGGACACCATCGAGCGCGCCTTTCGCTCCGCCCCCGAGGCCCGAGCATGAGCCGCTTTCTGCGCGCCCTGGCGGCCATTTGGCGCGTGGCGCTCGCGGTCATGATCCAGTACCGCGGCGAAGTCATGCTCTGGGCGCTGTGGGGAATCATCTATCCAGCGGTGGCCCTGACCATGTGGTCCGCCGCCATCGGCGATGCCGGCGATATCCGCGGCTACGACCGGCGCGGTTTTGCGGCCTACTTTCTGGTCACGATGATCTGCGGCCACGTCTGCGCCGCCTGGGATGCGTATGAATTCGGCCACCTCGTGCGCAGCGGCGCGCTCTCGCCGCGGCTGCTGCGGCCGATCCTGCCGATGTGGTCGAGCCTGGCTGAGAACCTGGCCTACAAAACCGTGACTCTGACGATCCTGATACCGCTCTGGCTGGCTGTGGCCTGGGTCACGCACCCGCATTTCTCGACCACGCCGGGACAGCTTCTGCTCGGGATGCTGAGCCTGGTGCTCGGAGCGCTCATTGCCTACGTCTGGGGTTACAACATCGCGCTGCTGGCATTCTGGACCACCCGGACCGACGCGATCGGCGAGTTCTGGTTCGGCGGATCCCTGCTCCTGGGCGGACGGCTGGCCCCGCTGGCGCTTCTGCCGACGCCGCTCAAGTGGCTGGCGGCTTGCCTGCCGTTCCAGTGGGTCGTGTGGTTCCCGGCGCAAGTGCTGATCGGCAAGGCCGCCGCAGAGGAGATTGCTCTCGGGCTGCTGGCGCAAGTTGGCTGGCTGGCCGGCGGCGTGGCCGTCTTTCGCATCACCTGGCGGCGCGGGCTGCGGCAATACTCGGCGGTGGGAGCATAATCAGGACCCCGCACGGAAGTGCGGGGTCTGCCCGACCGCCACTTCCCTGGCGGGTTCCGCTAGCTAGGCGCTCGGGGCAAACGGACGGGCGATTCAGTTGCACCGCGTCTTTCGCGCCGCGCGGCCGACCACAAATCGTTGCAAAAACCCGATTCCCACGCCTGCCACGGCGGCCACGAGCGGAATCAGCGCCCGCCAGGCCGGCGTTGTCCGAGTCGCGGACGCATGCGCATCCGGTACGCCGCGGCCGGAGTAGAAATCCACGTCATACACAACCTGTCCCTGGTCGTCATAGAAGCGCTTATGGGCCGTCCCATCGCTGTGGTATTCCGCGACGTTCGAATTGCGGTATTCCGGCAGAATTCTGATGTCCGCTTCCGTCAGCTCAGGATCGCTGCGGATGCCCACGGCCTGCAGGTGCCAGATCTGGTACTCGCTCAGGTTGAGCTCCGTCTGGACGTTCGGATTGACGACTGTGTGGATGACTTCAGACGGCAGTCGCTCGCCGTTCACTTCGGCGAATGCGAGCGCGATCATCTCCTGGCTTATCGGCTGGATGTTCCCGGCGTCCCATCGCGTGGTGTGAAGCGTGCGGAGCGCTGCGCCGTCCGGAGCGAGGTCGAGCTCGTAGTCGTGCCGGACGGCGCCATTCGCGGTAAACACTGTGACTGCGTAACGCCCGGCGCCGTCGTCGCTAATGGCACACCGAAGCTCCACCGGGTACTCGCTGAACAACCGCAGAGTATTGAGCTGCGAGATCAATGCGTCATGTATCTGGACGTCAAGCGCCTGGAGGACCGGCCAGGTCGAAATGCCGGTCGCCAGGTGGGCCATGTCGACCACGCTGTAGACCGTCCGCCCGTTGCGGTCGGGGCGAAGATGCCGCGACACAACCGTCTCGTTCCAGATGCTGTATGCGACGGGCACGGCGCCATTCTCCTCATCATCCAGGAGCTTCTCCATCAGAGCGTTTGGTCGAACCACCGTGACCCGAAACGGGTAAACTAAGCCAGGTATGAACTCACGCCAAAGCCCGAAGTCTCGCGGATCGGCGCCGAGCGGCGATTTGATCCCCCGGCACTCGATATCAACGACAAGGCGGTCAAGCCGCGCCAACCGGGCGCGAATAACCTCCGTCATCGAAGCAACGTCGAGCGGCTGCACGGCGGCGACGGCCACCAATAGCACTGAAATCATCGGAGTTTCCTTGATGGGAGCTGTGTGAGCATGCTGAAATCAGCACATGGGAACCGTGCAGTTCGTGCCGGTCTGGCTTCCCCCGGTACAAGTACCGATGTTGTTGGAGCCGCTCGTCCCCGGAAGGCAGTTTCCGGACATTCGCGCGCCGCATTTCTGGTTAGTTCCAATGTAGTTGCACGAGGAAGTCTCCCACTTCTCGCAGAGGTCTTGTATCCTGTCGTCCGTACAGTACGTACACGTACTCGAACCCCAGGGATGGCCCGGCGGCATCCAGCACGACTGACTCACCGCGCCGCACGCCTGTTGAAATACGCATCGGTAATTATCAATCCAGATTGGCTCGGCCACGCACCAGGTCGCAACGATCAGAAAGAACGCTGCCCGAACGGAAGCCAAAACGCGGGCCATCGGAACCTCCCAGGCGATGCCACCGCACGCGGCGTCGCCAATGACAGAAATAGCAGCATCGTGCACACCATCAACGCGATGACGTGATCCACCCATGCGCGCGTTGAGAGCTGGATCGGGAAGCAGTGGCACGCTTGCGTGCCCCCGGAAGATAGTTCAATGACGTGAACGGAGGCGAATGCGCCTGCGATCGTCGCCGTAAGAGTCCAGCCCGCGCCGCGCCACTGCGGCGTCGCGAGCAGCATCGCGGCGAGCACCTGAAGAAACAGCACGGCCTTGGCGACGAGCGGCGCCGATTCCGCAGAGAGCATCCCGCTTTCGATCAAATACCGTACTAACCCACCGTCGAGCGACTTGACAACCGACGACCCCGTGAAAATAGCGGCCGGAACCACCCACCACATTCTCGGCTCCACGCTGTTACATCGATAGCCGGCTCAAAACTACCGCCAGCTTGGAACTGCTGTCGGCACGCAACTACTGCCGGTTATAGACTTCGATCTGATGAAACGTAACGCGCATGCCAGCCAAGTCAAGTCGCCGGGCCTGAATTATCATTGGATTTCTGAGAATTCGTTAGATTACTCGCCGTCAGGCTCGTCCTCAACCGTATCGGACCGTAATCCGTCCAGCGGAAACTTGCGCAATTCAATCGCGGGCGCCGCGGGCTGCGGCGCTACTCGGCGGTGGGCGCGTTACGCGCCCCGCCCGCCGCCCCCCTCCCCCCGTCTTGCACTTGCCGCGATGATTGTCTTGCATCGCGCCGCCCGTCAGAACGCGAAGCGCAAGCGAGCGCGGCGATGAGCGGACTTGGCTCTTCCGACGGCCGCGCTCGCTTGCGCTTCGCGTTCTGAACGACCGCAGAACGGCCGCCCTCCGGGACGCTCCGCCTTTGCCTCAGCTTCGCCGCCGCGATTACAATCATAGGATTCCAGCAGTGCTCGCGTCGGTCACAACGGACCGGCTGCGGCGAGACCGCGAAGGAGCCCGGCATGCGTGCCAGCACCGTCAAAACGACGCCGTCCGAAGTTCACTTCAAGCCGGCCCGCAAGCCGCCGGCGGACCCGACCACCATGTCGGGCATCCCCATCAAGCAGTGCTACGGACCCGAAGACGTCGCCGAGATCGACCGCGAAAACCAGATCGCCGAGCCGGGGCAGTTCCCCTACACGCGCGGCATCCACGCCAGCATGTATCGCCAGAAAGTCTGGACCATGCGGCAGTTCGCCGGCTTCGGCTCCGCGGCCCAGACCAACGAGCGTTTCAAATACCTGCTCGAAAAAGGCCAGACCGGCCTCTCCACCGCGTTCGACCTGCCCACGCTGATGGGCCGCGACAGCGACGACCCGCTGGCGCTGGGCGAAGTCGGCAAGTGCGGCGTCGCCATCGCCTCGCTCGACGACATGAAAGTGCTCTTCGACGGCATCAACCTCGCCGACGTGAGCACCAGCATGACCATCAACGCCCCGGCGGCGATCGTCCTGGCGTTCTACATCGGCGTCGCCCGGGCGCAGGGCGTACCGCTGGCGAACCTGCGCGGCACGCTTCAGAACGACATCCTGAAAGAATTCCACGCCCAGAACGAGTACATCTATCCGCCCGGCCCGAGCGTGAAGCTCGTGGTCGACACGATCGAATACTGCACGCAACACATGCCGCAATGGAACACGGTCAGCATCAGCGGCTACCACATCCGCGAAGCCGGAGCGACCGCCCAGCAGGAACTCGCCTTCACCATCGCCGACGGCATGTGCTACGTCGAAGAATGCCTGAAGCGCGGCATGAAGGTGGACGATTTCGCCCAGCGGCTCAGCTTCTTCTGGGATGTGCACAACGAGTTCTTCGAGGAAATCGCCAAGCTGCGCGCCGCCCGTCGCATGTGGGCACACATCATGCGCGACCGCTTCGGCGCAAAAAGCGAGCGAAGCTGGCTGCTGCGCTGCCACGCCCAGACCGCCGGCGTCAGTCTCACCGAGCAGCAGCCGATGGTGAACATTGTCCGCGTCGCGTACCAGGCGATGGCGGCGGTGCTGGGCGGCACGCAATCGCTGCACACCAACAGCATGGACGAAACGCTCGCGTTGCCGACCGAGCAGGCCGTCAAGGTCGCTCTGCGCACGCAGCAGGTCCTCGCCGAAGAAACCGGCGTCACGCGCACGGTCGATCCCTTCGGCGGCAGCTACTTCATGGAGTCGCTCACCAACGACATGGAGACCCGCGGCCAGGCGCTCATCGACGAAATCTACGAAATCGGCGGCGTGCTGAAGGCCGTCGATCGCGGCTACTTCCGCCGCTCCATCGCGGATTCATCAGCCCGCTACGGCGCGGAATTCGACCGCGGCGAGCGCGTTATGATCGGCGTAAACAAGCACGTCGAGCACGACTACGAGCGGATTCCGATCCTGACGATCGACGCCGCCGTCGAGCGCGAACAGGTCGCCCGCCTGAAAGACCTCCGCCGCCGCCGCGACGCCGCCCGCCACGCCGCCGCGCTGAAGCGCCTGGAAACCGACGCCCGCGCCGGCGCCAACGTCATGCCCGCCCTCATCGACGCGGCCGAAGCGCTGGCGACCGTCGGCGAGATGGCGGAAACCCTCAAGCGCGTCTACGGCCCCTACGACGGCGGCCCGGAGCTGTAGGCGGTGGAGCGAGTAGCGAGTAGCGAGTAGCGAGTAGGGAGTAGCGAGTAGCAAGTAGCAAGTGAGCCCTGTGGCACCGATCCGTGTGGCACCGGTTTCCAACCGGTGGTCTGCGTGGCACCGGTCCTTGTGGCACCGGTTTCCAACCGGTGCATTCGGGGAGCATCGGCCTCTGGCCGGTGCCTTTCTTCTCACTGTGGTATGGGCTTCCAATCTGCTGTGGTATGGGCTTCCAATCTGCTGTGGTATGGGCTTCCAGCCCGTTCACCGTGTTTCCCCGGGCTTCCAGCCCGCGGCCCATCCGCGCGACACACGTCTCCCCGCGCCGAAGGGCGCCCGCCTGTCGCCACGGGTGGAGCGGCGCGGCCGCGCAGCGGCCCGCCGCGCAACCCGTGGAGCCGGTTCATTCCCGCCTTTCGCCCCGGCCGGGGCGACGGAACGCATCGCGATACCCAGCCGTGTCGCGTGGCATGCTTTGGGGCTGGTGCGAGAATCCCTTCTCGCACCCCGTCCGTGGAAACCGTCCCCCGCGCCGGGCACCATGCTTTCGCGTACTCGCGTAAGCATGCCGCACCCCCGCGTGTGGTATGGGCTTCCAGCCCGTTCACTCTGTTTCCCCGGGCTTCCAGCCCGCCGCCTTGACGTCTTCCCGCCCCGACGGGGCCCCGACGACCTGTGCTCACGCTGACCCTCCGCACCGCCCTCCTCCCGCCGACCCCTCAAACGGAACTCTTCCCGCCCCGAAGGGGCGCCGGAATGTAGCCACGGGTGCAGCGGCGCGCCCGCGCAGCGGCCCGCCGCGCAACCCGTGGAGCCTGTTCATTCACGTATTTCGCCCCGGCCGGGGCGACGGAACGCATCGCGATACCCAGCCGTGTCGCGTGGCATGCTTTCGCGTACTCGTGTATGCCCCACAGCGGATAACATGTTACTGTTACCAAAATCGTTTTCTTCGCGGACTTCAGGGAGCCAGGCCGCGGACGCGTCCTACTTCGTGTTCGTGGGTTTCTCGAGGAGCAGGTCCGATGTACCGCTGGACCATCGCAGCGTTAGAGTGCTTCATGATCGCGCAGGAAATCCAGGCGCAGTGTGAACTTGACTGGCGGCCTGGCACGGCTGTGCCGGGCCTGAATGGGCAGGTTTTGTGCCAGGCTATCTGGGATCCCGATGGCGACGGCCCGCACGCCGAGCTTCTAGTTGTCGGAGGGAGATTCACGGCGACCGATAGTGGTCCGGCCCAACATGTCGCCGCCTGGGATGGCCAGAATTGGCAGTTCCTCGGCTCGGGCTTAGGGGGCGATGTGCGCGCCCTCGCCGTGTATCACGGCGACTTGATCGCGGGGGGTGATTTCACGTCACCCCCCGGGGGGCCGCGGTATGTCGCGCGCTGGGCTGGCGCCGCGTGGTTGCCCGTGGCCGGCGGGGTGAATTCGACGGTCCACGCGCTTGTACTGTTCAACGATGATCTCATCGCGGGAGGCGTGTTTGGCATTGCCGGCGGCGTCGAGGCGCTGCGGATCGCCCGTTGGAACGGCAGCACATGGCAGCCCATTGGAGGAGGGATGAACGCCGCAGTTCGGGCGCTCGGCACGTATGAGGGAGCCTTGATCGCGGGCGGGAGCTTCGCAACCGCAGACGGAGTCACGGCAAGCCGCATCGCCCGTTGGGACGGGACGAATTGGGGGCCGCTCGGCACCGGCTTGCAGGGGTTGGCATCTCTCGTTTATGCGATAGACGTCTTCAATGGCGAACTGATAATCGGAGGGCAATTCTCATCCGTGGGAAAACAGCCCGCCAACAACATCGCGCGATGGAACGGAGTCTCATGGCAGGCACTCGGGACAGGCGTCAACGGAAATGTTCTTTCCCTGCTGAGTCTCAATGGGCTGCTGACGGTTGGCGGCAGTTTCTCGACTGCAGGCGGCGCGTCGGCCAGTAACGTCGCACGTTGGAACGGAGCGGCTTGGAGCGTCCTTGGCGCCGGTACAGCAGGGAGCGTTGACGCGATCGCGCACTATGACGGAAACATAGCGCTCGCCGGCTATTTTGATTCCGCCGGAGGCTTCCGCGCGAATCACATCACGGTTTGGAACGAATCGGAATATCGGCCAGTGGGCCGCGGCTTCAACGGGTATGTCCGTGCTGCGACTACTTTTGAAGGCGACCTTGTGGTGGGCGGCGATTTTACGCACGTTGACGGAAGCAGAGTCAACCACATCGCGCGCCGCACCGGCCTGACGTGGGAGTCACTGGGCGAGGGATTCGACGGCCGGGTTGAGGCGCTCGCGGTTCATGCCGGCGAGCTGATCGCAGGGGGAGAGTTCAACAACACTGGCGCTGCCCCGGTATCGTTCATCGCACGTTGGGCCGGAGGCGCGTGGCAATCTCTCGACCAGGGATTCGATGCACAAGTGAAATGTCTGACAAGCTACTTTGGCGATCTCATTGCAGGCGGCTATTTCACCGCTGCCGGAGAAACCGAGTGCATTGGCGTCGGAAAGTGGGACGGGAATTCATGGCAACCCTTGGGCACCGGGGTCTTTGGAGCAGCGCTCGCGTTGTGTGTCTACCAGGGTGAACTCGTCGTCGGTGGCACTTTCGCGTCGAGTGTCCGGCGTTGGAACGGGGCGTCGTGGCAGTCGATGGGCGCCGGCATGAACTCCACTGTGTCGGTGCTGACCGAATATGGAAATCTGTTAATTGCCGGCGGGTTGTTCACAATGGCAGACAACGCAAGCGCGAACCGAATCGCGCGCTGGGACGGCTTTATTACCCCGGTCACTAAACATTGGACATTTCTACCCTGCGGCGTAGCGCACGGGTTCGGCTTGGAAGTAATTCCTGATGATGTTGGGTCGGCGTTGCGTGTCGCGGAGGTAGCCTTGGAGATTGGCGATCAACTCGGGTTTGGTGGCGGGCCGCTGGCGGCCGACGGCGTTGGTTTTGACGTCGTTGTTCAGGTACTCGTCGGGGTTCAGCTCGGGGCTGTAGCCCGGCAGGAAGAAGATGCGGATGCGGTGTCGGTGGGCGTGCAGCCAATCGCGCGCCGCGGCCGAGCGATGCACCGGATGACCGTCCACGATCAGGAACACGCGCCGCCGCCGTTGGCGCAGCAAGCGGCGGCAGAAGCGGATGAAGACCTCGGCGTTGAACGAGCCTTCGAAGACCAGGAAGCACAAATGGCCGCGGTTGGTGATGCTGGACATCAGGTTGGCCCGGAAGCGCTGCCCCGTGCCGGGAATCACTGGCGTGACGCCGCGCCGGCCGTAGCTGCGGCCGGCCTGATGATCGCTGCGCGCCCCGAGCTGGTCGCCCCAGTGAATCTCGCCGTTTTCGGCCTTGGCCTGCTTCACGATCGCCGGATACTCCTGCTCCTTCCAGCGCTGCACGGCCGCCGGGTCGCGTTCGTACGCCCGCCGCAGCGGCTTCTGCGGCGTGAAGCCCCAGCGCTTCAGGTAGCGGCCCGCCGTTCGCACCGAAACGTGCAGGCCGGTGCGCTGCGCGATCAGGTCGCGGACCGCCTCGCGCGTCCAGAGCGCGAAGGGCAGCTTGAGTTGATCGGGCGTGCGGTCGGTGATCTGCCGGACGATGGTCGCGGCCTGCTGCGCCGGCAGACGCGGCTGCGGCGGCCGGCCGCGCTGCTTGGAGCGCAGCGAGGTGATGTTGCCGGCCTCGACCTTGGCCAGCCAGGTGTCGATCGAGGTGCGCGAGACGCCGAACGTGCGGGCCGCGACCGACTTCTTCGTGCCGCCGCGGATCGCCGTGACGACGCGAATGCGAATCTGCTCCTGGGCCTCCGGCGACAGCCTGCGTGTATCGAGTTGGCTCATGCATGAAGTATATCACAAAGCCACAGAATGTCCAATATTATATGGCCGGATTAATAGTTGGAGCCAGCTCGGCACCGGAATTGGCGGAGGCGCTATTCCCCGAATCAACGCTTTGTCGTCATTCGGAACCGAATTGATCGCGGGCGGAAGCTTCACTCAGGCTGGCGGGCTTGGCGCAAGCAACATCGCCGGTTGGGACGGTAATGCGTGGCACGCACTCCAAGCCGGGACCGACGGCACCGTTATGGGACTTCACGCATATGTAGGCGAAGTGGTCGCGCTTGGATCCTTCGCAACCGCGGGCGGCGAGGTTTCGGCGTACTTTGCGCGGTGGCGCCTTGCCTGCCCCTCCGGTGACGCCAACTGTGACGGCACGATAGACGTGCTCGACATCAACCCGTTCATTCTTGCGCTGAGTAGCCCGACAGAGTATTTGACTCAGTACCCGAGTTGTGATATTGCAAACAGTGACACCAACGGAGACGGGAGCATCAACGTGCTCGACATCAACCCATTCATTGCGCTACTTGTTGGTCCATGATGGTTGCATGGGCGGGTGGCACGCAACATGGCACGTTCGTGCACGGTCGGACCCGGCGAACCATTGGGGCGACCATTGGGTTCCTTGAGCTTCGCTAGCAGCACGTTGAAAAACGCGACGAAGCCGCGCGAAGTAGGCGAATTCCCCGACCAAGATCCGGCCGAGGGCGGCCGGGCTACACTTTTTCAACGGGCTGCTGGCCCGCGAAGCCCAGCAAGCGCGACGCACCCGACGCTCTCCGCCATCGCTCAGGGCGATAGTCGCCCCACCCGCCTCGCTCTATGCATACTTGCATTCCTACACAATCCAGCTACAATCCCCGATGAGAACCAGAATCGACCCCCGGGGGGAACCGCCAAGATGCGAAAGCATCGCGAAATCCGCACCCGCTGCCCGATAATCACACCCCGACCGCACCCGTTCGCCGAAGGTGCGCAATTAGGCCTCACAAAATCTGCGCACCTTGCGCACCTTGCGCACCTTGCGGGTTGGTGCGCGAACCGCTGGTGCGAGAATCCCCTCTCCCGCTGGTGCGAGAATCCCTTCTCGCACCCCGTCCGCGGGAATCCCTTCCCGCGGCCCGAGCGTCGGGTGGCATGCTCGCGGTCTCTGGCGAGCATGCTGTCTCGGAAATGGAAGAACGTGCGGGGTCAAGGGGCAGCATGGCTGCCAACGGCCGCAGCCATGCCACGCGCCCGCACCAGCGGAACCGCTCCCTCACGGTCGCGGCTCGGAAAGCCGCGCTCGCTCGCGCTTCGCGTTCAGAAAACACCGCCGTATCATCCGCTCATGAACAACGAAAAACCTTCGGCCGTCGCCGCCGCTGCAGCCCCCGCCGCAGCCTCCGCCTGCGCCGTCAACCGCCTGGTCACCTTCGCCCACGTCGTCGACGTGCAGACATCGGTCGCCTTTTACGCGCTGCTGGGCTTCTCGCCCGAGAGCGTGCTGAAAGACTCGCACGGCTGCATGTTCTGGGCCCGCCTGCGGAGCGACAAGGCCGAGATCATGTTCGCCCGCGCCAGCGGACCCGTCGATCCGACGGTGCAAGCCGTCCTCTTCTACATGTACAGCCGCGACGTCGCCGGCCTGCGGCGGCATCTGCTCGAAAACGGCCTCCACGACGGCGGCCGGTATTGCGGCCAGGAAGGTCCGAACGGCGGCCGCCGCGTCACGTTCGAGATCACGCACCCCGATTACATGCCCGCCGGCGAATTCCGCGTCGCCGAGCCGGACGGCTACTGCATCCTGATCGGCCAGTTGGGGTGAGCCGCGCGGCCTCTCGCCTTTTCCGAGCCGCGACCGTGAGGGAGCGGTTCTTGAAGAACCGCTTGCTTACACGCGCGGCTCGGAAGAACCGCTTGCTTACACGCGCGGCTCGGAAGAACTGCTTGCTTACACGCGCGGCTCGGATATGCCCGGACCGTCTACTCGACGACGAGAAACCGCACAATCCGCCCCGCCTCCTTCTCGCTGGTCGCCTTCGCCAGCGCCGCCTTCAACTCATCCACCGTCTTGGCGGATTTGCTCTGGTGGATCGCCTCCAGCGCCGCCGGCGGCAGCGAAGGAATCGTCCCAAGCTGCTCGTCCGTCGCGGTCTTCACGCTCATCGGAATGAAGCAGTATTGCGCCAGGCGGGCGGTCTCCTTCTCGCCGACGTACTTGCCGATCTCCCTGTCGAACTGCGCCCACGTCTTCCACGGCCGATATTCGGCGAACTCGCGCGCCATCTTCTTCCCCGCCCCCGGAATGAGCATGATCTCTTCCTTCGTCGCCGTGTTCAGATTGATGTGCACGAACGCCTTGCCATATAGCTCCGCCGCCTGCTCCTGCGTCAGCTTGTGCTCCAGCAGATGCTTGTTCAGCGCCGCCGGCCCGTCAACCGGCCGCGCGGCGACGAGCGACTTGGCCAGCTCGGCGTTCATGTGCGGCAGGGCGGCGAGGTCCTTCTCCGCCGCCGTGTTGATGTCGAGCAGGCCCAGCGACTTGCCGACCTGCGCCTCGGCGACAGCCGCAAGACCAAACACAACAACGCCAACAACAGCCCAATGCCCTTTCCGAGCCGCGACCGTGAGGGAGCGGTTCTTAGGCCGAGCCGCGCCCGTGAGGGAGCCGTTCTTAGGCCGAGCCGCGACCGTGAGGGAGCGGAGCCGCAGAACCGCTTGCTCACGCGCGCGGCTCGGATCGTGCCAACGGTTTGGAAATGGACTCATCTCAGTGCTCCGCAGAAACATCCGCCCGGCGATTCAACGCCGGATGCCGGTACGTGTACGTTAACCCGATCAGCCCGAGTTGCACGAGCAGCCCCGGTGCCAGCGTCGGCGGTACTTTTGATGAAAGAACAGCCCGCACGGCCGCCCATCCCTCCGCCGCACCGCCCGACTCGCCCTGCCTCGCCGCTGATTCAGTCCTGTACGCCGCCGCTTCCGCGTGAAACTCCGCGCTGGCGCGATAGTGCAACACGACCCCCGCGCCGCCGCCGAGCAACAGCCCGATCATGACGACGCGAAGCACCGCCACCGCCGCCGCCCCCGGGCAGACGCCCACCCAAACCGCCGCAACCCCGCCGCCGCCGAGCAGCACAAGCGGAATCACCTGCCAGCCATCATCATAATGCCCAATCAGCGCCAGCTCACTCCCCGCTCCCGCCATCCCGAACAGCAACACCGCCAGCAGCATCCGCCGCAGCACTCGAATCGTCGCGCCATGGCGAGCTTCCATCCACGAATTGTAGCCGAATCTGCGCGATCCGAGCCGCGACCAAGAGAGAGTCCGCGCAAACCGCTGTGGCACCGATTGGTGTGGCACCGGTTTCCAACCGGTGGCTGTTTCCACGGGTTTCCAACCCGTGCCGTCGCGCGCCATGCTCTCGCACGTAAGCCGTAGAGTGCGTTCCGGCCGCGCCCGTTGACGTTCGTCCGCGGCAATTGCAAACACCGCCGCCGGGGACGCACGGCCGGTCGGCAAATGGTGCGTCGGCGTCGCGGCGCCGCCTCACAACCTGTCGCCCCGCCCGCGCGACGCCAACCCGCTCAACAATCTGCCTGAACGGAGCCGTGACCGTGAGGAAGCGGAGCCTTGCACAACCGCCCGCTCACGCGCGCACCCAGATCCGCACCGCCCCACATCTCGCTACCGGCCGGGCAAGCCCGTAGCCGGTACGGTGTGTTCGGGCTGCGCGGATACACGTCCGCATCTCGATCACGCTCCAACACGGCCCGAACGCACCTCCGCCTCGCGAACGCTCGTCTGGTGGGCGAATGGTGCCTTGGCGTCGCGGCAACCACCCTCGTATACCGTCGCCACATCTGCGCGACGCCAACGCACCCTATAATCTGTGCGCCCTTTTGTTTACATGCGATAGAGACGCGAATGGAGAATCTAAGTCGCATCGGCGAAGTGAGGCGACGCTTGTTTCAAATAGAAGTCTCTTACCGTCCCGACCCACGCAACCCGAACGATCGTGGTAGCTCGCAGACGTTCGTACGCGGTAGCTTTCTTGAAGCCGAGCATCTCCGCCGCGTCCTGCTCAGGCGTTGGAGTGTAGTGTCCGTGACTGAGCCGCATTTCGTGAAGTCCGTCGCAACGAACGAGCGTGGGTCGAACCTCGGGATTCTCCTGGTGTTACTACTGCTGATTTCGCCCGTGTGGCTGACTCTCCTGGTCCGTGGTTGTCGGTAGAAGGCTGCCGACAATGTGCCACCTCGCCAGTCGTCTCGAGCGACAGTCGGCAAGCTGAAAGTCGGTGCCCGGTGTTTTTCGTGGCGGCGCTTCGGCAGATCGGCAAACTTGCCCGCGAGTGGCTTGACGAGCGCCCGGCGATTCACCGCGGCAATTCTGATTGTCCTAGCCGCCGGACCGCTATCGCGAGTTTTCGGCGTGCGCTAACCAGGAGTGCCGAAGACCCCGCACGGATGGTCGGGCGAACATCGGCCCATGCGCCTTCTCTCTCGCGCGCCCCCTTTTCTTTCTTTTTGTTTTTATTGACCTCCGGCACCTGCCGTGCATTCCGTTGCGGAGACGACACCACCCCGGCGATTTCCGATCGAACTTCGGCAAGTGACCGTCCGTGCGCCGCGGCACTTCCGTGCCAAACGCGCCGGTTCTCGATACTTAATTCCCTGCCCACCGACTTGGCGCAAACCACAGTGGACGTAGGGTAATGACGCGCGACGACGGACGCCGTTGCAACGGCTCCACCACGCGCTGCCCGTCGTCGCGCTCGGACAGTCCGGCGCGGCGACGGTCGGCGGCCCGGCGCTCACGGCTGCTGCGGCTTCGGCGCGGGAGTCGCCGGATCGCCCGACGCGCCGGGCGCGGCAGGGGCCTTGTCGCCTCCCGCCGACGCGCGTTCGTCGTACTTCTGAAAATTCGCGATCTGGACTTTCGTCGGCGCCGCGCTGCGATACGCCGCCCAGTACATCGCCGACAGCATCGACGCCCCGTCGCTCAGCCGCTCAATGATGAACTGCCGACCCTCGTCGTCGTCGAGCTTGCCGTCGCGCTCCAGCATGTACACCGGCTCGACCTTGCTCAGCGAGCGGCGCACGTAGACCGAAACGTCGTCCCACGGGTCTTCCGCCTTGACCTTGGCGTCGAACTTCGCCGCCGCCTTGATGATTTCGTAGGTGAGCTTGTGATGCTCCAGCGCGCCGGTGTCGATGTAGGCGTGAAACTTGTTCGAGGTTGTGTACTTGCCGGGATTGTCGCCGACCCAGCCGTTGAAGTGTTTGGTCGTGTGCAGCGGCTGGGCGCAGTCGCCGACGAAATGGCTCAGGATGCCCATGTGATAGATGACGTTCTCGCGCGCCTGCACAAGCTGGAAGTCGCGCGACGAGTCGCCGATCTCCTCCAACATTCGCATCGTGTTGAACGCCGATTGCAGCTTGGCGTAATGCTCGGCGATCGAATGCAGCGCCGCGCCCGGCCATTCCTTCGTCCGATCCGGATCCTTCGACGCGTCGTACGGCTCGATCTTCTCGGGATGCTCATGCTTGGCGATCATCATCGCCCGCAGGTACTCATTGCGCAGGTGCGGCACCGTTTCAAGCGTCAGGCCGAACTGGTCGAGCAGCTCCACGTCGAGGTAATGATCCAGCTTGTTCTCGTGGGCGAGAATCAAGCTGTCGTTGCCGCGCCAGCGGTCCGGCTCGCTGGATTGAAACGCGATCCGCTGCCGCACGACCGGGTCGCGCAGGAACGCCGGCGCCTCCGGCGGAAGACCGTCAAGCGCCACCAGCGTGACGATGCGATGGCCGCCCGCGCCCCAGCCGAATGACGTGGACGCCGTCAACCAGAGCAGGACAAGCGAAAGCGCCGTCGCGATCCGCATGGTGAATCTCCAGAAGATGACGCCGCGAGACGGTCTACCGATTCGGAGGAAACGGGGCGCGGCTGGATTTAAGCTAGCCCGCAGTTCCGCGGGAGAATCGCAAGTTACGAATCCAACCGGCACAGTTTCGGCGACACGGATGCAGGATACGGCCGATGGAACAACCCGGCAACGTCCGCCGGGACGCGCGCGCCACGGTGAGAGGCGCCCTCTCCGGCCCGCAGCGTTTCCAACCCGGCCCCCGACGCCGTCCAGTCGGCGCGCCCACGCGCGCGATCGCACCGCCGTCACCCTCCCGCCAGCAGCGCGACGAACGGGTTGATGTCGAGCACGTCGACGTTGCCGTCCACGTTGACGTCGCCGTTGGCGAGCGGGCAGCCGGGATACTGCTGCTGATACGCGGCTGGATTCGAAAGCGCCAGCACAAACGGGTTGATGTCGAGCACGTTCGCCGCGCCATCGCAGTTCAGGTCGCCGGGCACCACGGCGGGCGCTGGCGCATTCAGGCGGACGTCGACGCGCCCCGGAGCACCGCCGCGCAGCGCGGCCAGCGCCGTCTGATCGTCGATCACGACCAGATCGTCGCGCGTATCGGCATTCAGATCCGCCGCCGCCAGGAGCAGCGGGGCCGTGCCGGCGTCCAGATCGGTCGCAGGCGCGAACGCAAGCTGGCCGCCGGACAGGTCGTTTCGCAGAATCCGTGCGACGGCGTCGCTCGCTTCATTCTCGGCCAGCAGAACCAAGTCAAGATCATTGTCCTGATCGAGGTCAAGAACCGTGATCGAGCGGGCCGCGGCGGCCGTGTCCGGCTGGCCCGGCGTGGGATTGGCCCGCACCGGAAGGTCCACCGCCGGGGCGAAGCTTACCTGGTTCGAGCCGCTGCTCGTATTCACAAGCACCGACACAGTGCCGTCGAACTGGTTGATTGTCGCAATGTCGTCGCCGCCGGACTGGTTCAGGTCGCCGTGCACGAGCTGGACCGGCCCGCGTCCCACGGGCGCATCGACGCGGCCCGGCAGAAAGTCGAACGCGCCGCCGGCCATGCCGTTATTGACATAGACGTTTACAGCGCCCTGCGTGCCGCCGCCGATCACGCCGAGGTCCAGGTCCTTGTCGCCGTCGGGGTCAAACGGATCCGGTATCCTCGGCCGGGGAGCGGTGGGCCGGACGCCGCCGGGAAGCGGAACAAAGATGATCCCATTGGGCGCGTTGTGCATGAAGAGGGCCACGCCGTCATCCGTCAGGATGTTGTCGTCGCCGTCCAGCGCGACGACGATGTCGTTTCCGTTCGCCTGGTCGAAGTCACCGATGCAGACGCCGCGCGGCTGATTGCCGACGGCGACATTACCCGCGCTGCTAAAGACGCCGCCGCCATTGTTGGTGAGAATCGTCACATTGTCATCGCCCGCGTTCGCGACGGCGAGGTCAATGCCTGCTGACCCATCCAACTGGCCTACCGCGACCGCGGCCGGCTCGACACCGACAGTGTATTGAGCGGTCGTCGGCGCATACGCGCCGCCGCCGTCGAACGCGGTCAACAGGACAAACACCGACCCCGGAGCGCTGGTCGGATTGGCGGCGTCCGGCGCGGTCAGCACAATGTCGTCCATTCCGTCGCTGTTTAGATCGCCGACAGCGACGGCATTGGGCACACCCAGCACGCCGGCCGACTGCGGCTGAGTGACGTCGATCTGACCGGCGAGATCGGCGACGGCAAGCAGAATGTCCCCGCCGCGCGCTTCGCCGCCGGCCAGCGCCGATGGGTACGACAGCTTGAGGAAGCGGCTGCCCGTGATGCCCGGGAAGAAGGCGACGTCGAAACGGGGATGCGCCGGGTCGAACGCCGCGGCGGACACGAGGGGCACACTCAGCGGCTGTCCTGCGGGCGGGTCGAAGTTGTTGATGAGGTTGACGAAGAGCCCGCCGCCGAGTTCGGCAGGGCCTGTGACAGCGAGTTTTCCTACTTGCTCCGGGTTCGCGCCGGCTACTGCCGCGATCAGTCTTCCAGACTGCTCTGCACCGCCACCGGGCGGCGGTCCCAGTTGGCGGTAGCTCCCCGCTACGGAGAGGGTTCCAACCCCTGCCGCCGACTCGGGATCGCGCGGTCGAACCTCTCCGAGGTTCGTCACGTCGCCGGAGACGGCGCCGTCGCCTTCCAAGACGCCCGTTCTCTGCACCACGAGCTCGAGACTGGGCAGTTCAATCACACCGCCATTGCTGACATTGACACTCGCGGATCCACTGCCGCCGACAATGAGCGACTGGTTCTGCTCCAGCCAGCGCGATCCAGGACCGGTCACTGTGACCGTACCGCTGGAACCGGCATCACGCGCGACGAGGAGTTGGTTGCTTGTGTCCGTCAGAAGCTGCGCGCCCGCCTCGACCCGTAGAGTTGCCGTTCCACCGCCGCCAACGACGAAGTTGGAGCCGGTATTGAGCCACACGGTCGCCGGCCCCGACAGGGTCGCGCCGCCGCTGGACGCCGGCTGTGAGGCGATTTGCATCGTCTCGATGGACGCAACCGATACGAGTTGTCCTCCGTTCAGAACGCGAAGCGCTGCGGAGCCGGCGTCGCCGATGGTCATCAACCCGCCGGGACGCCCGTATTCCACCACAGAGCCGACGCCGTCAGCAGTCATATCCCCGGCGGCGCCGGCGATGGCGCCGAGAATGACGTCATGCGACAGTGAGACATCAGCCCCGGACTGAGCGAGCAGGAAACCCTGGCCGCGCTTCCCGATTTGCGTAGGGCCCGTTGCAGCCAGCTCTGCGGTCGGACCCTGTACGGTCACTCGCCCGGTACACCCGCCGACGTCTGCAACCACCATGGATCCGCAACCCAGCGAGCGAGGCAACCCTTGTGTATTGACGACCTTCAATCGAGCGTCGATGCCGGGAGTGCCCAGCGCGCCGACGACAAGCGCGGTGTAGCCGTCCAACGGAGGCGCTGTAAGCGTGAAGTTGCGATTTGAGAGGTTGACGGTCACTGTGTCGGTGCGCACAAGCAAGGCCAGCGACGCTGCGTCATTGACGAGCGTGACTGTAAAGACGGAATTCGGGTAGCCGGCGAGCGTGTTGTCGAAGAGCACCGGGTCGACGGCAGTGGGTGCAAGGCTGCACTGCCAGTTTCCCGGCAGGTCAAACTGCCCGCCCGTGGGCGCAATCCACAGACTTCGGAGCGGGTCAGTGAAGCTTGTGATGCCCGATGCCGGTATCCCCCCGCCCGACGTGAGCGGGCCACCGGCGACATACGCCCGCCCGCCGAATACCGCAATGGCCTCGGGCGAAGTTGCTCCGCCGGAAACCGCCGACCATGCGACGCCATTCCATCGCGCAACGTTGGCGGCAGGCTGCCCGCCGGCCGTCGTAAACGGGCCCACGCAATAGAGCGACTCGTTGTAGACCGCCATGCCGGAGACGGTACCGGGTGTGCCCTGATACTGAATCCCCGCTCCTAATGGCGACCACGAGACGCCATTCCAGCGTGCGATGCTGTTGGCGGCAGTTCCCCCCGCCGTCGAAAACCGCCCTCCAGCGTAAAGTCCATCGCCGAACACAGCGAATGAACTCACATACTCAGTGGGAGCACCGACGCCCGAGGCCAAAGCTGACCATGCGGCTCCGTCCCACGCCGCGATGTGGTTGGCCGGACCGCCACCGGCTGATGTGAATTGGCCGCCGACGTGCAGTTTGCCACCGTACTCGGCTAGGACGTAACCACCGCCGCCGGCAAGTCCCGATCCGAGCGCCTGCCACGCCGCACCATCCCAGCGGGCGATCAGGTTTGCGGGCTGCCCTCCTGCGGTTGTGAAGGCACCTGTGACGAAAAGGTCGTCCCCAACGAGGAGGGCATGATTCGGCGCATTGTTCAATCCCTGGCCCAAGGCAGACCAGGCGTTCCCATCCCACTGCGCGATCCGATTTGCGGATACTCCGCCGACCGAAGAAAACGTCCCTCCCAAGTACACTTGCGAGGCGCCGGTGGACAGCATTGTGACGCCCTGACCGGCTGGCACGCCCGAAGAGAGCGCGTGCCACGCCGCGCCATCCCAGCGAGCGATCTGCCCGCACAGCACTGGGCCCGCTGTATGGAAGTTGCCGGCGGCGTACACCCCGTTCGGCCCCGTGGCAAGCCGGTGGGCTCCATCGACGGCAAATCCCTGGCCATTTCCGATTCGCGACCAGTCTGTGCCAGTCCAGTAGGCGATTCCGATGGCTGCCAGGCTCCCGGCCGATTGGAAGCTCCCCGCGACCAAAAGTCCGCCGCTCAGCGGCTTCAGAGTGGACACTTCAGTTGTGCCCCCTTCCGATACGAGGATTCCATCAAGCGGAACGGCCGTCGTACCGTCCCAGGCAAACACAGCCTCGCCAGTAATCCAGTCGCCGCCGAAAAGATTCACGGCCGAAAACCATCCGCCCGCGTACAAGTTCCCACCGTAGCTCTCGAGCCGCTGAATGAATCCGAAGTTCGGTGTGAGAGAGTTTATTGTCGGATTCCACGTCGAACCATTCCAGCGGGCCAGCACATGCGCGCCGAAACTCGGAACCGTGGACATAAATGATCCACCCGCATACAAATCGTCGCCGAATGACTGAATCGAGAGCACCGTGTCGTTGCCCAATGGCCCGCTGAAATACCCCCCGACGGCGCTCCACGTAGCGCCATTCCAGCGAGCAACGTGCCATCGTTGAGTTCCACCGCTAATCCTCATTTTGCCGCAGACATGGAGCTCGTTGTTATGGACGCAAAGATCCGACAGCAGCTCGACGCCGCTGATGTTGGTTCCTACGGCGGCCCATGACGTCCCGTTCCATCGGGCAACCGACGCGGACACCCCTCCCGCTGTCGTGAAAGTGCCGCAGGCGTACAGCGAACCATTCCATGACAGCAGTTTCAGCACCGATCCGTTGGTCCCCGAGTCGACCGCGCTCCACGAGGCGCCGTTCCAGCGGACGATGTTCGACGCGGGCGAACCGAATTGACCGCCCGCGTAGAGCGTGCCGTTGTAGTCCGCCAGCGTACGCGCGCTGAAAGTGCTGCCGACTTGCGTCCAGGCGTCCCCGTCCCACCTGGCCACACCGTTAGCCGAATCGGCGTGGCCCGCAACAAAAAGCTTCGGGCCGGACCCGTCATCGAACTCCACCGCGTCGTACACACTCCACGTTTGGTTCAGGCCGAACTGCGAGGACCAGGCAAGTTGGCAGTTCTGGGCGGCGGCGGGATGCGCGGCGTGCATCGCCGTCAGTGCGCCGGCGATACGTACCCAAACAACGAAGTGCCGGACGACGAAACCATGAAGCGCAGCCACAACCGACCTCCGCACAGCGGTTTCGGCAATCATGCCAGCTTCGAGCGCGGGAAACTTCGACCGGTAGTGCATGCACAGACTCCTCACAGTCGCGTCGGCAACACTCTGGGAACGAACAGGAACCGCGCGTGACACGCTGCGATTATTCTAACGTCCGAGAACGAACACCCGAAGCGAATAATCAAGATGGGGGGAAGAACCGCCGCCCTCGCCGGTACGGATTTGCGTCGCCGCTCAGCGTGAGCGGCCTACGCCGCAGCCGACGAACGCGAAGGAGAGACCGATGTCAAAGAAAAACGGAACGCCTGTGAAGCTGGTCGCGATGAGCCTGTGCCTGATGCTGATGCTGGTCGCCAGCACGGGATGCTTCGAGATTCCCTCGCCCGAGCAGGTCATTCAGAACGCGGCCAATCATGTCGCCGAGCAGATCGCCAGTGACCTGTTCGCTCTCTGACGCCCCGACGGCCCGGGGACGCCGGCCGCGGGAAACGCAATCCCGCGGCCGGCGCGTCGGTGCAATAGCGGGGGATTCTAAAACGGGCAAGAGTAACGTGCCGTTGGAAGGCTCTTGCCGGCATTGAGCGGGGCGCCTCAGAAGTTCATTGCACAACTCATGAACAACGGGTTGGAAGCCCACACCACACGCGGTTGCGGCAGCGGCGCTCCCCTGGCTCCGATCACTCTCCCTCCCCGAACTGCTCCCGCATCGCCTCCTTCAGCCGCTGCGTCACCTTCCACTTCAGCTTGTAAAGCTGGTTCGGAGCCAGCCCGAACTTCGCGCAGGTGTCGTCAACCGACGCGTCGGCGATGACGTGCATGTGAAACGCGTCGTACTCCTCCGGCCGCAGCTCGCGGCGGACCTGCTCCAGGCAGTGCCGCAGGTGCTCCTGCGTCCAGATGCGCTCGAACTCCTGGTCCGGCCCGTTGTCGTCGGCTACGCCGGCGAAGGCGGCGGTGTCGGCCTGCCCCTCGCGGCGCTTGGCCCACAGGTTTCGGATGTGGTTGTTGACGATCGTCCGCAGCCATGACCGAAAGCGGCCGCGCGAGGCGTCGTATTCGAAGCCGCGCACGTGCGTGACGAGGGCCGCCATGCAGTGCTGCACGACGTCGTCCACGTCCGCCGCGTCCAGACCGCGGGCGCGGGCGTAGCGGGTCAGGATCGGGCGGTAGATCGAGTCGAACTGCCGCCAGGCGTCGGCGTCGGCGACGTTCTTGACGCGGGCCAGGATACTGAGGCGCGTGGTTTCCATGATCCCAGAACGACGGCCGCCGGTCGATGCGGAGAACCGACATGCTCCGAACGAGCGAATCCTAGCGGAAAGGAGAGGCACAACGGAAGAAGCCGACATCGCGGCTGTACGGGTTGTCGACGCCAATCGCAGCATGTTCGGGTGTGTGGCCCGACATCCCGGGATGGCGTCGTGAGAGGTGAAGTCATGGCAAAGCGGTCGTGGAAAGCCGGAATCGGACTGGTGCTTGGAATCTGCGTCGGGTGCGGCGATTTTGAAATCCCGCCCATCAGCATCGACACGGGCGACGACAACGGGCCGGTCAACCGGGGGCCTGACCCGAGGCCTGAACCGCCTGAACCGCCGCCCCCGCCTTCGCGGCCGCAGACGAGGTGCACGCCAGTCTGCGACTCCTACGGGTACTGTGACTCGGATTGCGACGGCTGGTTTGATGAAGTCGAGATCGCCAACGGATACGACGCATGCGACTGGTACAGCCCGGATTTCTACCCGGAGTGGGATGTCGCGGCCGACATTTGCGATTCGTCGCGCGTATTCGCGACGGCACGGGTCCGCGAAAGCGATGGCGCCGACCAGCCCACGGCGGATGAAATGGCCGAGCGGCGCGCCCGCCAGCTTGAGGCGCTAACTCCGTAATACCGAGCAAGCGGCGTGGCAGGCGGCCTGCGAATACGCGGATCGGAGGACGGGGTCGATCCGCTCGCAGGGCGCGTCAAGTCTCGGAAAAGGCCCCGGGACGCCTGCCGCGGAGCGCATTCTGCGGCAGGCGATACCGCTATAATGTCCACGGTCCATCGGCTATTCCGAAGGGACGTCGCGTTGGCTGATCAGAATCCAAATGCCAGTCGATCTTTCGCTGCGACCGGCGCATCACCGCCACGCGGCGACGACCTGCCAACCGCGCCAGCCGCCGGCAACACGCCCGGCGATCTTGTTCCCGACCAACTCGAACGCGTCCGCGTCCTCGTCGGCGACGAGATGAAGGAGATCGGTCCCTATCGCGTCCTCAACCCGCTCGGCCGCGGCGGAATGGGGACCGTGCTCCTGGCGATCCGCGAAGGCGACCAGTTCCATAAACGCGTCGCCATCAAGCTCATGCGCCGCGGCGTCGACACCGCTGACATCCTCCAGCGATTCGCCGTTGAACGACAGGTTCTGGCCGGACTAAACCACCCGAACATCGCGCGGATGCTCGACGCAGGAGAGACCGCAGATGGCCGGCCCTACCTCGTCATGGAGTACATCGACGGCCAGCCGATCGACCGCTACTGCGACGACGCCGGCCTGACGATCGACGCACGCCTGCAGCTCTTCCGCAAGGTTTGTCACGCCGTGCACTTCGCGCACCAGCATCTGATCGTCCACCGCGACCTCAAGCCATCGAACATCCTCGTCGGCGCCGACGGCGAGCCGAAACTGCTCGACTTCGGCATCGCCAAAATCCTGAATCCGGAACTGCTCCAGATCAGCGTCGCGACCGGTCCTGAGCTGCGGCTGATGACGCCGGAATACGCCAGCCCGGAGCAGGTGCAGGGCAAGCCGATCAGCACGCCCAGCGACATCTACTCGCTCGGCGTGTTGCTTTTCGAGCTGCTGACCGGACGGCGGCCCTATCGCTTTTCGACGCGGCTGCACGACGAGCTTGTCCGCGTGATCGCCGAGATCGAGCCGGAGCGGCCCAGTGACGTGGTCGCCCAGACAACCGAAATCCGCGCCAGCGACGGCGCCTCGCGCACCATCACGCCGCTGGACATCGCCAAGCCGCGCAGCACGGCCCCGCAGCGGCTGCGCAAGCAGCTCAGCGGCGATGTGGACAACATCGTCCTCAAGGCCATGCACAAGCTGGCGCGGCGGCGCTACGCGTCGGCACAGGAGATGGGTGAGGACATCGCCCGCCACCTAAGCGGAATGCCGGTCATCGCCCGCCCGGATACGCTCGGGTATCGCGCCGCCAAGTTCGTCCGGCGGCATCGCACAGCCGTGGTTGCGACGGGAGCGGTCGCCGCGACGTTGATTGTGGGCGTCGCAGTTACAGCCTGGCAGGCACAAGTCGCTCGACAGGAGCGCGACAACGCCATCCGCGAGCGCGCGCGGGCCGAGCGACGCTATGAGCAGACGTTGAAAGTCGCGCGGACGTTCCGCGATCAGCTCGAACCGGCGCTGCGCGCCGCCGAAGGCGCGGTGAGCGTGCGGGCCGCGCTGCTGCAGGCCGGCCGAGCCGGTCTGGAACTCATGCAGACGGAGCTCGCCGACGATCCGAACATGCAGCGCGAGTTGGCGCAGACTTACACCCGGCTGGCCGCCGCCGTTGGGGGCGTGCACGGCAGCAGCCAGGGCGATTCCGCGGCCGCCGATGGGCTGTTCCGCGCGGCGCTCACGCTCTGGGATCAGCTCGCGCAACGCGCTCCCGGCGACCGCGACGTGAAGCTCGCCCGAGCGCATCTGCATCTCCAACTGAGCCAGCTTGCATCACGAGCCGGCAAACCAGGCGATGCGCCCCTGCTCGCCGAGCGGGCGCTCGAAATGGCGCGCGACTTGTGCGACTCGCCGCGCTCCAGCCCAGCGGAGCGGCGTGTGCTTGCCTCGGCCTTGGCGCAGCACGCGGATCTGGAAGCCAGAAACCCGGCCGCGCGGGCACGCGCGGCGCAGGAGCTGCAGGAATCGCTCGATCTGCGCCAGGCGCAGGCCGAACAGGATCCGGAAGACATGCAGGCGCAGCGTGACCTCTCCGTCGGGCACATGGACTTGGCCCGCTTTCACCGAACCGCCGGAACGCCGGAAACGGCGGCCGAGGCGCTGCGCGAAGTTGAGTCGGCCATCGCGATTCGCCAGAGACTTCTGGACGCGGACCCGGATGGCGGCAGAGCAGAGCGTGACCTGCTGGTGGCGCTGGAGGGCAGGTGCGATGCGCTGAGCGCACTGGGTCGTTCCCAGGACGTTGTCAGCACCCGCGCCAACATCGTGGATCGGTTCGAACAGATGTGCCGGGCCAGCCCGGACGACGGCCGGCTGTCCGTCGATCTGGTTCGTGCGCTGACGGAACTGGCGGCCGCCGAGATCGAAATCGGCCGCGCCGAAGTCGCCGGGCAACACGCCGACCACGCGCTGCGCATCATCCAGCCGCTCTTCGACCGCGACCCGGGCCAGCACGAGCGTCGCTGGAGACTGGCCTTGGCGCTGGCGACGGCCGGCGATGCGTGCGCAGCGCGGAACGACGCAATCGGAGCAGAGGCCCTCTATGACAAGGCAGTGAAGCATCTTCAGGTGCTGACGCGCGGCGACCCGAGTAACCCTCGCTACGCGGTTGAGGCGGATGCCGTCCGGGCGCGCTGGGCGAACGCCCAGGAGTCGTCGCGGGCGGGCGAGCGCTCTCGATGAAAGCCGCCGCACACTCGATCGACCCGCCCGCCAAACGGTCCGACTACGTACGACTTAGTCCACGTCCCATGTATCCCCTGCGTTAAACAGCTTATCCAGATTTCCCGCGCCGAGCTTCTTCGTCACGGCCGCGATCTGATCCTCCATCTGGCCCTCGTAGGTCGGCTCTTCAACGGCGCGGAACACGCCCACCGGCTCGGGGAACTCCGGGTGCGTCATCCGCGAGAGCATGAACGCCAGCGTCGGCTCGGTCGCCTTTTCATCATGAATCAGCAGGTCGTCGGCCGTGATGCCGCTGCCCAGCTCGACGATCTCCGGCGTCATGCCGTTCAGCCGGATGCCCTTGTTGCGGTCCTTGCCGAAGATCATCGGCTTGCCGTGTTCGAGGATGAGCGTGGCGTCGAGCTTGGTCTGCCGGTCGGTGGCGTAGTCGAACGCGCCGTGGTTGTAGACGTTGCAGTCCTGGTACACCTCGATGAACGCCGTGCCCTTGTGGGCCGCGGCCTTGCGGAACACGTCCTGCAGCAGCTTGATGTCCACGTCGGCGCAGCGGGCGACGAACGTCACTTCGCAACCCAGCGCCACCGTGATCGGCCGGATCGGGTTCTCAATCGTGCCCCAGGGCGTCGAGCGCGTCTTCTTGCCGCGCTCGCTGGTGGGTGAATACTGGCCCTTGGTCAGTCCGTAGATGCGATTGTTGAAGAGCACGATCTTCAGCCCGATGTTCCGGCGGATGGTGTGGATGAGGTGGTTTCCGCCGATCGACAGCCCGTCTCCGTCGCCGGTCATCACCCAGACATCCAGCTCCGGATTCGCGCACTTGACTCCGGTCGCGATCGCCGGCGCACGGCCGTGAATGCCGTGAAATCCATAGGTTTCCATGTAATACGGAAACCGGCTGGAGCAGCCGATACCGGCCACGAAGACCGTGCGATGCCTCTCGGTCGCCAGGTCGGCCATGACTTTCTGCATCTGGAGCAGAATGGAGTAGTCGCCGCAGCCGGGGCACCAGCGCACTTCCTGGTCGCTTTTGAAATCCTTGACCGTCAGTTTGGGCGGGTTCAGCGTGCTCATGGGCGCACTCCAAGATATTCCTCAGCCTTTTCGATGATCTCGTTGATAATGAAGGGCCGGCCCTGAACCTTGTGCATGCCCTGAACGTCGACCAGGTAACGCGATCGCAACAGCATCTGAAGCTGTCCCAGGTTCAGCTCGCAGCACACGACCTTACGATACCGTTTCAGGACCTCACGCACGTTTTTCGGCATCGGATGGATCCAGCGCATGTGCATGTGCGAGACGGCGTGGCCGCTCTCACGCAGCCGTTCGCAGGCCGTCCGCACGGCGCCGAACGTCCCGCCCCACGAGACCAGCAGCAGCTCGCCGTTGTGGTCGCCGAAGACTTCCTGCAGCCCGATGTCGTTGACGATGTTGGCGACTTTCTGCGCCCGCAGGTTGATCATCTTCTGGTGGTTGTCGGGGTCGTAGCAGACGTTGCCGGTGATGTCCTCTTTCTCCAGGCCGCCGATGCGGTGCTGCAGGTTGAGCGTGCCCGGAATGGCCCATGGCCGGCTGCCGTGCTCGTCGCGCAGGTAAGGCTTGAACGAGGCCGCGTCCGTGGCGTGCTTGATTTCAATCCGCGGAATGTCGGACGCCTCCGGGATGCGCCACGGCTCGGCGCCGTTGCCGAGGTAGCCATCAGTCAGCAGCATCACGGGCGTCATGTACTTGGTCGCGATGCGCACCGATTCGATCGCCGCCCAGAAGCAGTCCGACGGCGACTGGGCCGCCAGGACGGGCACGGGGCACTCGCCATTGCGGCCGATCACCGCCTGGAGCAGGTCGGCCTGCTCGGTCTTGGTGGGCAGGCCGGTGCTGGGGCCGCCGCGCTGCACGTTGACGATCACGCACGGCAGCTCGGTCATGACGGCCAGGCCGATCGCTTCCTGCTTCAGGGCCACGCCCGGGCCGCTCGTGCCCGTGACGGCGATGTTGCCGGTGAAGGCGGCGCCGACCACGGCGCACATGGCGGCGATTTCGTCCTCGGCCTGAAACGTGCGCACGTTGAAGTTCTTGTGCTGGCTGAGCTCGTGCAGGATGTCGCTGGCCGGCGTGATCGGGTAGCTGCCGTAGAAGAGCGGCTTGCCGGCCTTCTGCGCCGCGGTGATAAAGCCCAGCGCCGTCGCCTGGTTGCCGGTCAGGTTCTTGTATTTTCCGGTCGCCAGCTTGGCCCGCGCGACCTTGTATCGCACCGGGAAAAGCTCGGCCGTCTCGCCGAAATTAAAGCCGGCCCGCAGCGCCAGGCGGTTGGCGTCGGCCACCGGTCCTTTGTCCTTGAACTTCAGGTCGATCCACGCCAGCGTGGTGTCGAGCGGACGGTCGTACAGCCAGTAAATCAGCCCCAGCGCGTAGAAGTTCTTGCAGCGCTCGGCCTCTTTGACCGTCAGCCCAGTTTCCTTGACGGCTTCGAGCGTGTGCTTCGTGATCGGCACCTTGTAAACGCGGAAACGCTTCAGCTCCTCGCTCTCGAGCGGGTTGTGGTCGTACTTGGCCTTGGTCAGGTTCTGCGGCGAGAATTCGTCCGTGTTGACGATCAGGATGCCGCCGTCGAGCAAGTCGCGCTGATTGGCCTTCAGCGCCGCGGGGTTCATGCTGATCAGGGCGTCAACGCGGTCGCCGGGCGTGTGGATGTCGCGGCTCGAGAAGTTGATCTGAAAGCCGCTGACGCCGGCCACCGTGCCCGCGGGGGCGCGGATTTCGGCCGGGAAGTCCGGCAGCGTGCTGACGTCGTTGCCGAAGACGGCCGACGTGTTCGTGAACTGCGTGCCGGCAAGCTGCATCCCATCGCCGGAGTCGCCGGCAAACCGGATGGCGGCGTACTCCAACTCCTGGGTGTCGTGCGGATGGCCGGTCACGGGGGGACCGGCGGTGGCTGAACTCATCGGGAGCGCTCCTTAATTCAGGCGGCCTGGCCGACCCGACTCACGACGACGCAGGAGCGCCCCTTCGGCCCAAGCGGGGCGCTGATGCGAACGACGCAAATCAGCTCGGCGTCGGACGCGAAATAACTTATCGGTATCGTAGCGACATGCAGCCGCTGACGCCAAACACCGTGCCGACCGAGTACTGGCCAAGTTTGCGGGGAGCATCGGCGTCCCGCCGGTACAATTCTGCACTCGCACCGGCGGGACGCCGATGCTTCCCGCGCCGGGTTCAAACTTGACCAGTACCGCCGACCGTGCCGCCGGCGGGTGTGCCCAGTAATCCGCGCAAGCCCGCTGCCTTGTCCGGACCCGCTGCGCCGCGCGGCGAAGGTGACGTCCGGGCACATTCGCGGCGGCGCGTCGAGCGCGGACTTTGCCGGCGCCGCGTCGCGGACCGGGGCCAAAAAAGCACGGCGGCCCGGCTCAACCTGAGCCGGGCCGCGCTTCACACGCTTTCTTCTTCGCCGGATTCCGAGGCGATTACCATTCCGCGCCCGACGCCCACATGTCCGGCGTGTTCGGGTCGTTATTGTCGCCGCCGTTGTAGTCGCCGGTGATGTACTGGTCCCAGGCCGCGTTGGCGTTGCTCGCGGTGGTGGAGTCGATCGCACCGTAACCGCCCGTGTCGTAGCCGCCGAAGCCGCCGAGGTCATAGCCGCCGTAGCCGCCGCCAAGCCCCATGTCGTCGCAGCCCGTGCCGACGGCCACCGCCGCCACCAGAGCCACCATCGCCGCCACCGTCTTGATGTTCTTGATCCAGTTCGCCATTGCCGATCTCCTGTGCCAGTTGTTTTGCCTGTTTCACATTCGCGTCACTTCTCGTATCACCGGACGGCGCGATTCTGACAGGAATCCTGCGTGGGTGGGATTGGCGTCTGAGCTTGTGAACATATGGGTGGGACGGGCGTCTCGCCCGTCCCCACAGTCTCAGGAACGGGCAAAATGCCCGTTCCACCCGAATCGGCCCAACGCCCAGAGGCCAAGTGCAAGTCCGATAAACATACAGCACCGTACCGCAATGACGCGGCCGCGCCGCCGTTCAGCTTGGCGGGAATCTTGCGGTCTTCGTGTATCCTCGTTGTCGAACGGAGAACGACCATGCGCTGGTACTGTGCAATCGCCTCTGGGGTTCTGGCCGCGTCCGCAACCGCCCAAGTCACGCCGACATTCAACGATGTCGTCTGGGCTACCGCCCCGCGCGACGCCGGAGGCGTCGTGACGCTTCGCATGGACATCTACACGCCCGTCGCCGGCCCGCCCGTGCGACCGCTGGTGATCTGGATTCACGGCGGCGGCTGGTCGGGCGGCACACACGACACGCCCCCGCCCGCCGCATCCGCGATGCTCGCACGCGGGATCGCGCTGGCGAGCATTCAGTATCGCCTGAGCGGCGAGGCGATTTTCCCGGCGCAAATTCACGACGTGAAAGGCGCCGTGCGTTACCTGCGCGCCAACGCCGCGACCTACGGCATCGACCCCAACCGCATCGGCTGCTGGGGCAGCTCGGCCGGCGGACACCTGTCGGCCCTGCTGGGCACGAGCGGCAGCGTCGCCGTGATCGAAGGCAACACCGGCGGCAATCTCGGCTTCAGCAGCCGCGTCATCGCGACCGTCGATTACTTCGGCCCGACCGACATTCTCAACATGAACCCGGATGTCACCGACCCTCCGGGCAGCACCATCGACCACGACGCCCCCAACTCACCCGAATCAAATCTCGTCGGCTGGAACGATCCGGGACAGGGCATCGGCGACATCCGCAACAACCTGGGCAACCCCAACCCGCCCTATCCGACGCTCGTGACGCTCTGCAACCAGGTGAATCCCATCACCTGGGTCACACCTGACGATCCGCCCTTCTTCATCGCCCACGGCACCGCTGATACGCTCGTGCCGCTGAACCAGAGCACCCGACTGGCGACCGCCCTCGCCGACGCCGGCGTCTATCGCACCTATCGCCAGATCGTCGGCGCCGGGCACGGCGGTTTCGGCGCCGCGACGGAAAACGCCGTGGTCGATTTCTTCGTCGGCCGCTTCTTCGGCGGCGCGATCGGCGTGGACGGAGACTTGAACTGCGACGGTGTGGTGGACGTGCTCGACATCAACCCGTTCATTCTCGCGCTCGCCGATGCGGCGGGCTACGCGGCGGCGTTCCCGGACTGCTCCCGCAACAGCGCGGACATCAACGACGATGGCCAGGTGAACGTGCTGGATATCAACGCGTTCATCACGCTTGTGGCCGGCTCGTAAGCCGCACGCTCTGAAGTTTCGGGGGGGGGGGCGGGAGTCTCGCCCGTCCATCGGCAGCCTGGTGCGAGATTCCCATCGACATCCTGGTGCGAGATTCCCATCTCGCACCCACATCATCGACTCTGGTGCGAGATTCCCATCTCGCACCGAACTTTGCCGCGCCGCCGCACCGCCGTAAATCGACTCTGGTGCGAGATTCCCATCTCGCACCGAACTTTGCCGCGCCGCCGCACCGCCGTAAACTACTCCCTCTCATTATCCTCGCACGCTGAACCCGGAAGGATGGGCAATGCCGACGCCAGCGACAATCTCGGAACTCTCCCGCCACGTGGGTAGCCAAGTCACCCTCTCCGGCTGGCTCTACAACAGCCGCTCCAGCGGCAAGCTCGCCTTCCTGATCCTTCGCGACGGCACCGGCCTGTGTCAGTGCGTCCTCGAAAAGACCGACGCCAACCTCGCCATGTTCGAGCAAGCGGCGAAGCTCGGCCAGGAATCCGCGCTCGAAGTCGACGGCCTCGTCCGCGCCGATGAGCGCGCCGAGGGCGGCCACGAGCTGACCGCTTCCGCCATCCGCGTCGTCCACGCCGCCGAAGGCTACCCCATCACCCCCAAGCCGCACGGCGTCGATTTCCTGATGCGCCATCGGCATCTCTGGTTCCGCTCGCGCCGCCAGTGGACCATCCTCCGCGTCCGCGCCACGCTGGTCGACGCCATCCGCCAGTTCTTCAACAGCCGCGGCTTCACGCTGATCGACACGCCCATCTTCGCCCCCGCCGCCGGCGAAGGGGCGCAGACGCTCTTCTCCGTCGATTACTTCGGCGAGCCGGTCTACCTGGCCCAGACCGGCCAGCTCTACGTCGAAGCCGCCGCCCTCGCCCTGCGCAAGGTCTACTGCTTCGGCCCCACGTTCCGCGCCGAAAAAAGCAAGACCCGCCGCCACCTGACCGAATTCTGGATGGTCGAGCCGGAAATCGCCTACGCCGACCTCGACGACGTGATCGCCGTCGCCGAAGACTTCATCTGCGAAATCACCCAGCGCGTCCTGCGCGACCACCGCGCCGACCTCGCCTTCCTCGGCCGCGACGTGACCGCGCTGGAGAAAGTGCAAAAGCCCTTCTACCGCCTCACCTACTCGCAAGCCGCCGAAATCCTCCGCGGCCCGCGCGCCGCCACGATGCTCGAAGAAGACCGTGTGAAAGCCACCGCCCGCGTGGCCGAGTTGAAGAAGCTGATCGACGAGAAGGAAGCTCAGCGCACCGCC
This sequence comes from Phycisphaerae bacterium RAS1, assembly GCA_007859745.1. Classification (NCBI taxonomy): domain Bacteria; kingdom Pseudomonadati; phylum Planctomycetota; class Phycisphaerae; species Phycisphaerae bacterium RAS1. Next base: position 401,204 of record SMLU01000002.1, read on the forward strand.
CAGGGCGTCAAAAAGTGGCAGCAGGAAAAGCTCGCCCAGGAGATCATCGACCACCGCGAAGAGCTTTCCGACCGCGAGGACGACGTCCGCAACATCCCGCGGCACATGGAGCTGGCCGCCGGCTTCGAATGGGGCGGCGACCTCGGCGGCTCCGACGAGACCATCATCGCCCGCCTGCACGACCGCCCCTGCTTCGTCACGCACTACCCGCGCGACTGCAAGGCGTTCTACATGAAACGCAACGACGCCGACCCGCGCGTCGTCAACAACTTCGACCTGCTCGCCCCCGAAGGCTACGGCGAAATCATCGGCGGCTCGCAGCGCGAGGAAATCCTCGAGCGCCTCGTCGAGCGCCTGCACGAGGAAAAGCTGCGGCAGGAAGACTACGAGTGGTACCTCGACCTCCGCCGCTACGGCTCCGTCCCCCACGGCGGCTTCGGCCTGGGCGTGGAGCGCACGCTGGCCTGGCTGTGCGGGCTGAAGCACATCCGCGAGACGATTCCGTATGCGCGGATGATGGGGCGGTTTTATCCGTAGACCGCCGTCGGGCCGGGGAGTGCAAGCCTCTGGTTTGCACCACGTATCTGCGTGCGTCGAATCATCGAGAAATAGCCGGGTGGGACGGGCGTCTCGCCCGTCTTGCTTTCGCCGTAAGTCGCCACTCCGGTGCGAGAATCCCTTCTCGCACCCCATCATCGGCGGTGTCGCGCGCTCGCGGCCGCTGGCGAGCATGCCGGTTTGCCGCCAACGCCGCGATTCGCGAATACCAGCTTGGTAAACGGCTCCGAATGTGCTAATAATCTGTTTGAAGAGGATTGAGCGTCTCTGACGCCCGATACGCTCCGGAACTGGACGAATCGATGTCAATCAAGGTCGATATTCCCGCACGCGTCGAGAGCATCCTGCGAGCCGAGTGGGGCGACCTGTCTCAGGCCGCCAAGGAAGCCCTGGCGATCGAGAGCTATCGCGCCGGGAAAATCAGCATCGGGTTCCTGGCCGAAATGCTCGCAATGGGCGTCATCGAAGCCGACGCGTGGCTTGCCCGCCGGGGCGTGCCGCTCAACTACTCGGCTGAAGACCTCGAAGCGGATCGGCGCGATTTGCGCGAGCTGTTTCCCGAAGCGTCGGCTTGACCACCGTCCCTGGCTCCTTTGAGTCGGGGAGCATCGGCGTCCCGCCGGTGCGCGCCACGAAGCCGCCCACGCCGCCGGAAACGAGCGCCGCGTAGCCGCGTCGATCGGGTCATCGGCATGTGTATCGCGCTCGCAGCCTCCGGCGAGCATGTCGGTTTGCACGGTCAGAAGGATGAGTTCGGCGAAGCGCATGGCTGCCAAAGGCCGCAGCCATGCCACCCGCCGGATTGAGATCGGGCGCAGCCGCATCGGCCGGGTCATCGGGGTGTGGCATGCTCGCGGCTTTTGGCGAGCATGGCGGCTTGCATGGTCAGAAGGTTGAGTCCGGCGAGTGCATGGCTGCCAAAGGCCGCAGCCATACCACCCACCCGCGTGATGACGCACATGACGATGCACCCGGCCCACCCGGCCGCGAGACGATTCCGTATGCGCGGATGATGGGGAGGTTTTATCCGTAGGTCGGGGCATCGACCGGACAACTCGATCCCGAACGCACCAAGCGGTACCCGGTTACCCGCCTTTCATGGAAAAAGGCGGAATTATAATTGCGAGCCGTCCCTGAACCGTTATGGTTCCGTTTGGTACTTCGACCGTCCTGCTGGCCTGCGAGGGTCCGCGGCAGCTTTGAACGGACGGGTACCGTTGGGGAGATTACCGATGAAGCCCGCCGTCCAAGTCGCCACAGTCGGCCTGATGCTCATTTCGTGTGCCGCGCTGGTCTTGTCAATTGGGGGATGCCCACCGTCAAGCCCGGCTCCCGGCGTGCCCGACACAGAACAACCCACGGACACGCAGAACGACGGAAGAACAACGACAACCGGCGACACGCCTAACCCACCGCGCGACGAGAATGACAACGGAGTCGGCGATGCCAACGGCAACGAGAATGCCGGCGGGGGCAACGCCAACGACAACACAGGGGGAGGCGAAAACGACAACAACAACACTAACGATAACGAGAACACGGCGCCACGGGTGACGGTCATCGCAGATAATCCGGCGCCTGACGCCGATGGGCGCATCATCCTATCGCTCGGAATGTTGCCGTCCGGGCAAGCCGCGCCGCAAGCCGGATCGGGACTTATCACCGGAAGTGGCCTGCATGTGTACAAGATCGAAAACGTCCAGAACATGCCTGACGGATCCTTGCAGGTCGCGACCTCCCCTGGCCGTCTGGCTCAGTTTGGCGTTGCGGGCGAATTCCGATTCACTGACCCGCCAAACCAGGCGCGGCTCCGAAAGGGGAGCGCGACTGAGCTTTCCGCAAGCGCCAACCCGCAAATCCTCCATGTTTCGACTTCGTTTACCGAGTCGATCGATCTCACCGACGACGGGAGTGCTTTCGCAACCGTCAACGGTTCCTTCCAGTTAGACGGTGAGTTTCACCTGGCCTTCGATCTGGGCCTCGGCGGCTTGAGGACGTTCTCGTCCTCGATTACCGGCGATGCGACGCTCACTTTGGACGCGTCGGTCGAGGCGCAGATTGGCGCCGACATTTCGCGTGAACGGCCAGTAACAGCGCCCATCAGGACTTACTATTCTGGCCTAATCGGCGTTCCCCCGTTCGTTGTCCCAATCGTAGTCGAGGTAACCTCGCAGCTCTTTGTCGGCATTGAGGGCGACCTCGATGCTGGTGGTTCACTCTCGACGGGAGTCAACTCGAACGCCGCTGTAGCGGTGGGCGCGGGCTACGATTCGGCCCAGCCCGTTAGTAGCCGGTGGTTTCCGATCCGCTCTCAGAATTTCGAATGGGGTTATGACGAGCCGACCATTTGCTTCGACGGGAATGCCTCGCTACGGTTCTACGTGCGCCCGCACTTCGAAGTGCAACTGTACAGCGCACTTGGGCCTACGTTCGACATTGAGCCCTACGCTCGGATGGATGCGTCGCTCCGAGGCTGCCTGGGCGACCCGTCCGTTCAATACGACGCTGCGTTGATAGTTGGCGCTGTTGGGTATGCCAAGATCAAGGCGGACGTTCTTGACCTTTTTGTCGTTGAATCGCCCAGGTTTGAGGTCTTCGTCGTGTCCCGGGATCTGCGGACGTGGCGAAACGAACCGCCCGTGCAGCGTTACACATTGACGCTGTCGCGCAGTCCTTCAAACGGGGGTTCGATCACCGCCGACCCGGCGCCCACGAACGGGACGTATGCGGCCGGCACGGTCGTTCAACTGACGGCCAATCCGGCATCCGGTTATCAGTTTAGTTCTTGGAGCGGCGACGCTTCGGGGTCGGGCAACCCCACCTCTGTGACAATGAGCGGCAACCGCAGCGTGACGGCTACTTTCACGGTGACGCCTCCGCAACGTTACACATTGACGCTGCCGCGCAGTCCTTCAAACGGGGGTTCGATCACCGCCGACCCGGCGCCCACGAACGGGACGTATGCGGCCGGCACGGTCGTTCAACTGACGGCCAATCCGGCATCCGGTTATCAGTTTAGTTCTTGGAGCGGCGACGCTTCGGGGTCGGGCAACCCCACCTCTGTGACAATGAGCGGCAACCGCAGCGTGACGGCTACTTTCACGGTGACGCCTCCGCAACGTTACACATTGACGCTGCCGCGCAGTCCTTCAAACGGGGGTTCGATCACCGCCGACCCGGCGCCCACGAACGGGACGTATGCGGCCGGCACGGTCGTTCAACTGACGGCCAATCCGGCATCCGGTTATCAGTTTAGTTCTTGGAGCGGCGACGCTTCGGGATCGGGCAACCCCACCTCTGTGACAATGAGCGGCAACCGCAGCGTGACGGCTAATTTCACGGTGACGCCTGCAAACGACAATTGCGCGAATGCCACCAACGCAGGTGCGGGCAATCTGAGTTTCTCCGGAACGAATGTCGCAGCCACGACGGATGGCTCGTCCTCTTGCGGCGGCAGCCTGGATGTCTGGTGGCGCTACATGCCCACAACGTCCGGGACAGCGACGATCGATACGAATGGCAGCAGCTTCGATACGATCTTGAGCGTTTACGCGGGTTGTGGCGGAAGTCAGGTTGCCTGTGATGATGATGGGGGAGACTCGACCCAGTCCCGAGTCCAGTTTTGCGTCACGTCCGGAACAACCTATTCCATCCGCGTCGCAGGATTCAATGGCGCAACGGGGACAATCGGGCTGAACATTGACAGCCCATCTGATAGTCCATCAGTGATCTTCCAAGAGGGTTTTGAAGGCGCATTCCCTGGGCCTTGGAGCGTCGGAAACAACAATTCGAACACTGTAGCAAAGTGGGGCGACAACCGTGCGGCAGATTATTCAGGCAGTTGGAGCGCCTTTTGCGCAGACAACGGCGACAATCTGCGGACGACATATGACCACAACTTGAATACGTACATGCAGCGGCGAAACGTCTCGCTGGCAGGTTACTGTAGCGCAACGCTCACGTTCAAGTATTGGATGAATATCGAGAACGAATCATCCTGCGACTTTGACAGTTTTCAGGTCAATATTCGCAGCCAATCAGGATCATGGTCCAATCTTTTGACCATCTGCGGTAGTAGTTCCGGCTGGCAGACGAGGACGCTGAATCTGGACCAGTATGCTGGGCAGACGGGGCTCATCGTCGGGTTCGATTTCGTCAGTGACGATAGCGTAGTTCCGGACGGAGCGGCGGGCGTGTGGATCGATGATGTCTCCCTGACTGCCAGGTAGAGCGAGCTGGTGCGAGAATCCCTTCTCGCACCCCGTACGCGGGAATCCCTTCCCGCGGCCCGCCAGGTCAATGCCCGTCTCACTGGAAGGGACTCCGCCCGCCGTGGTGCGAGATAGGAATCTCGCACCAGCCCGCCCTTGCTTTCCTACTATCTCTAGCTACCCTCCCCCAGAGCGCACCGTCCGCGCACCAGGGGGGTCAACATGCTCAATCTCGACGCAGAACCACCCGCAACGTCGCATAATATCCTCGCGCTCGCTCCGCCCGCCGAAGGTGCGCAACCAGACCCCGCGCCCCTGCGCACCTTGAAAACCCCCTCCCGTCCCAAAAATTCTCGCCCCAACGCCAAAAAAGTCTGGCTATCGCCGCCGCAAGACCGGTATCATTCGGGGGAGAGGAGAGAGAGTATGCGCCGTTTCCTTACTTCCGCGTTATTGTCTTCTATTGGTTCCGCCGCCTCCGTCGCCATGGCCGGCCGCATGATTGCGGTCGATAGCAGCCGGGCGCTTTACGAGGTGGACATCAACACCGGCGCCAAAACGCTGATCGCCACGGTCAGCTCCAACGCCGGCACCACCGGCGGTCTGGCCTATGACGCCTTCAGCGACACCGTCTACCTCACCTCCACCAGCAACGACTCGCTCTACCGGCTGGACATCACCACCGGCACCGCGACGCTGGTCGGGGCCTACGGCGACGCCGCCGTCGTCATGCACGGCCTGGAGTGGGACAGCAGCACCAGCACGCTGTATTCCGCCTCGTCGCACAACAACGGCCTCTACAGCGTCAACACGCTGACCGGCGCGGCGACGCTGATCGGCACGTCCGGGCTGACGTCCTTCACGAACCTGGGCTACAACTCCGCCACGGACACCATGTACGCCACCAACAGCGGGGCGGACAGCTTCTACCAGATCAACCGCGCCAACGGCGCCGTGACGCTGATCGGGCCGCTGGTCAACTCGACCAACCCGAACGGCATGGCGTACAACTCGGATGATCAGAAGCTGTACATGGTCGACAACACGACGGACAACTTCTACACCATCAACATGGCGACGGGGGTTGCCAGCGTCGTGGGTCCGATGGGCAGCGGAAACCTGCTCGGGTTGGTTTACATCCCCGAGCCTGCCACAGCGTCTGCCCTGGCCGTCGGCGCTCTGCTGCTGGCCGCTCGCCGACGCAGCTAGGCCAAGCTCAAGGATGGTGTCATCATGGGTGGGACGGGCGTCTCGCCCGTCCCGCGGAACGGGCGAGACGCCCGTCCCACCCGGCCGCGTCCGGCGTCAGGTTTCCCGCCCCTTCCCCTGCTCCTCACTCGACCTTTGTCACCTCCACCCCGATGACGTTCGGATGCCCCGTCCGAATGCTGTTGATCACCGCGTCGCTGGGCCGCCCGCCGAGGCGGATATGCGCGCAAGCAGCCTTGCCGCCGTCGTAGATGACGTGGTCAACCTCCTCCACGTTGATCCCGGCCACCGCGATGTGATTGAACACGTGCGCCAACCCGCCGGGCTTGTTCACCAGCCGCACCACGAGCAGGTGTGACGCGGGCGCCGCCGACAGGTTCACGCAGTTCCGTACTTTGCCGCTGTTCTTGTACTCGGTGACGATTTTCACGACTTCATGAGCAACCGCGAGCTGCGCCTGCTCGGTGGAAGCCCCGATGTGATGGGTCACGTACAGATTCGGTACGTCCGCCAGCGGCGTCGTCACCTCGCCGCTGCCGCCGGCCGGCTCGCCGGCGAACACGTCCAGCGCCGCCCCGCGCAGCCGCCCCTCGCGCAGCGCGACTGCCAGCGCCGCCTCGTCCACGACGCCGGCGCGGCTCGTGTTAATCAGCAGCGCCGTCGGTTTCATCATCCGCAGCGCCTTGTCGTCGATCAGGCTCTTCGTATCGTCTCCGCCGGGTACGTGAATGGTGATCGCGTCCGACTCGCGCAACAGCTCGCTGATCTCCGTGCGACGGCAATTCGCGAAATCCGCCAGCCGCCGCGAGCGGCCCAGGTGCGAGTAGAGCACCGTCATCTCGAACGCCGACGCGCGGCGGGCGACCTCGGTGCCGATCCGGCCTGCGCCGATGATGCCCAGCGTGCGGCCCTTCAGCCCGCGGCCCGCGGCGCCGTAGGCCGCCTTGTTCCACCTGCCGCTGCGGATGTCGATCACGTTGTCGGGAATGCGGCGATCGAGCGCGACGAGCAGGCCCATCGTCAACTCGGCGACGGCCTCGGCGTTTTGCCCCGGGCAATTCGTCACGAAGATGCCGCGCTCCGAGGCGGCCTTCAGGTCGATCGTGTCGTAGCCCGAGCCGGCGCGGATGATCATCCGCATGTGTTTGCCGGCCGACATGACGTCGCCGCCGACCTTGGTCGAGCGGACGATCAAAACGTTTGGATCCAGCTCGGCGACGCGGGCCAGGAGCGCCGGCCCCTTCTTGTCCGGCTCCACGTGCACTTCGCTCGCCAGCCGACGCAGCTCATCCACGCCCTGGGCTTCGAACTTGTCCGCAATCAGGATTTTCAACGCTCGCACTCCGACGGCAGAAACCCGGCGGCGCAAGGTCCATCCCGCGCCACGTCGCGGTGGAATTATACGGCGGGAAACAGCTTAGCGAAGTAGCGAAGCACGGCCCCCAGCGCGACGATTCCCAGTAGCAGCGCCGTCATCCAGCGCAGCCAGAAGCCGGCCGCCGCGCGGTACTTGTCGCCCTTGCTTCCCGGTAGCGTGAGCACGGTCGCGGCGTGGAAGAACGCCAAAGCCAGGAGGATCTTCGCGCCCAGCAGGCCGTGGTAAGCGCCCTTGCTCGCGTGCGTCTTGTACTCGGGGATGCGATACACGACGTACGTGACCAGCCCAGTGACCAGAAGCAGGGCCATCAGTAGATACACGATCGGTCGCCAGCGATTCACAACCCACGCCCGGAACTCGCCGCGCTGCGTCTCCGGGATCGCCGACAAGCTCGGATGCACCGCCAGAAGCTGAAAAACAACCGCCCCGCCGGCGGCGATGGCGGCGAGGATATGGACGAGGCGAATGAGGATCGGAGCCACGACACTGAGATCAATCGCTGCGAGCACGGACACCTCCACGTTGGAATTCGGCAAAGGAGTATAGCGGCTGCATCAGGCGTGGCGTGGACGATTGAGCTTGCGAACACCTCGTTGAACGGGCGTCTGAGCCTGTGAACATTCGGTGGGACGGGCGTCTCGCCCGTCCATGCGGTCCCACGAACGGGCAAGATGCCCGTCCCACGCAAATGCGGCCGGCCGCCGGCGGTTTCGCAGCCTGCCGCGCCGGCGTATGTTCCTGGCGATGGACGCATCACATGCTCTGCACCACTCCGCGGCGCCCCTCTTGGCCGGCGTGCTCGTCGGCGGAAGGAGCACGCGGATGGGCCGGCCCAAGCATCTCCTGGAGTGGCAAGGCCGCACGCTGCTCGAACAGGCGCTCGCGGCGCTGCGCCCGCATGTGACGCAGGTCTTCCTCCTCGGACGAGCCGAGCTGCCCGCGACGTGCATCGACACACCGCGCATCGAAGACGCACCGGACAGAACCGGACCGCTGGCGGGCATCCTCGCGGCCATTCGGCATAGTCCGGACGCCGCCTGGCTCATCGCCGCGTGCGACCATCCGCGAATCGCAAGCGCCGCGATCGGCTGGCTGACCGCGCAGCGCGGGCCGGGCCGAACCGTCATCATCCCGTGCGACGCCGACGGGCAGCTTCAACCCCTGCTCGCCATCTACGAGCCCGCAATCTTCGCGGCAATCGAGGCGCTCGCCGCACGCGGCATCACTGCCCCGCGGCAAACCGCCGAGCTGGCGGGGGCCTTCACGCCGTCCGTCCCGGCGGAACTCGCCCCCGCCTTTCGCAGCGCCAACTCCGCAGCCGACTGGCCGGCGATGTAGCGTCGGCGCTCCGTGGTCGACGATGCGCGAACCCCGCGAAGACGCCGTCGGCCACGGATGGCCGACGCTACGGTTCACTCTGTGGAGTCGAGGTGTGGCGCGGTGGCCGCGACGCGACGCCGTTTCCACACCCCGCTCGTCGAACCGGACAGGCGGATTTCCCGCATCCGGCTCTCGGACCAGACCTCACGCTTTCGCCCACGGCAAGCTGCGAGCCAGCGGCACCAGCCGTACCAGTCCCAACGTCTTGTTAAGGTAGGAATCGGGCCAGCGGGTAATGGCCCGGTTCGGCTGTTGATGCTTGCGTCGTAACCAGTGGCGCAGCCGAAGACGCACGTAGCGGTCGATCGCCCGATACGCCGATCCCACCGGACCCAGACAGAAATAGTTGGCCCAGCCGGTCAGCATCGGGTTCAGTTTCGCCACGCGGTCCTCGGCCGTCTTCAGCGTCCAGCGCGGTTCGGTCGCCTCGCGGATCGCTTCGCACAGCCGGCGAATCCGCTTCTGCGACGGGCGCGTGCCGATGTAGGCCCGCCCCGTCTTGGGCGACCAACACCGCCCCAGCGTGTAACCCAGGAAGTCAAACGATTCCGCCGGTACGCGGCGAACCCGCGTCTTGGCCTCGTTCACCGTCAGACGCAGCGTCGTCATCATGTTCCGCATGGCCGCGGCCGCTTTCTCGGCCGTGTCGCGGCAGCAGATCACAAAATCGTCTGCATAATTGACGATGTACGCCTTCAGACGCCGTTCGTGGCCCAACACCTTCCAGCCCAGCACGAAGCGACGCATATAGAGGTTGGCCAGCAGCGGCGAGATCGGTGCGCCTTGCGGCGTACCGCGATGCTCGTCCCGAGCGCGGCACGTTCGCACCTTCCGCCCATGCTCGTCTTCTTCTTCGACCGGCATTTCCAGCCACATCTTGATCAGATGCAGCATGTGTCGATCGCTGATCCGACGAGCCACCGACTTCATCAGCTCGGTGTGCGGAATGCTGTCGAAGTATCCGCTCAGGTCCGCGTCCACCACCTCCGTATGCCCCGCGTTCAGCAACCGATGGACGTGGCAAACCGCGTCCAACGCGCTGCGCTGCGGCCGGTAGGCGTACTGCTCCGGTTGCAGGTCGGCCTCGAAGATCGGTTCGAGGACGATCACCGCCGCCGTCTGAACCACGCGGTCGCGGATCGTGGGAATCCCCAGCGGACGTTGTTTGCCATCCGCTTTGGGAATCCACACCCGCCGTACCGCCTGCGGCTGATACGTCTTGCTCCTGAGTTCCTGCGCCAATTCACCCAACCAGCGTTCCACGCCGTACGCCTCGATGTCCTCGAAGCTCTGGCCGTCCACGCCCGGCGCGCCGCGCTTCGCGCGGCACGCCTGATACGCATGCGCCAGAATATCTTCGCGATACAGCTTGTCGTACAGCAGGTAGAACCGGTACGTGGGCGCTGCCTTCGCTTTGGCGTGCAGCGCCGTTTGCAACTTCCGGACCTTCTCTGGAGGCTCCAGGCTCATCGCCAATCTCCACGTCCTCGTCGCGTTCGGCACTTGTCTTGAACCAACGCCCCTTCCCTCTACCGGCGTTACCCGGCTTCAACGGTACTACGGGCGTTTCCGCCACCTCGCGTGGCCCGGCCTGTCCCTCACGGGCGTCCGGTTGCGGGTTCCCAAACCCGCACGACGCGAGGCTTCCCGTGTTGCGTCGTGTTCCCTCTGTCGACATGCCGTCACCCATACCCCGGCGGAACCGCTGGACCCTTCGCTCGATGCCCTGCTCTCGCCTGGGCCAGGCTTGCATCCAGCAGCGGCGGCCTTCCCGGTGTTGAAGCCCGGTCGGCTTCCGCATCGCTTGTTTCGGGGCCTGCTCGGCGTTCACGTGCGTGGCGTTACTTCGCTCCACGCGCTGTTACGGCCTGCCGACTCGCGGAGTCGCCAACGCGACCCTTTCCATCGAAGGCTTCGACGGCTTCGTCACCTCCACCGCCGCTCCGATTGCTACCGGCTGGAGCGAACCCTTGCCGGGTGGGCTTATACTCCCACTGAGAACACGCGCCTTTGCACGGCGCACCTCAACGAGCTGCTATGGTCGCGGCTCTGATCGGCTATCGAGGCGCTCGTCGGGCACGCGCGTCGCATCCGGCGGAACATCCAGGCGGGCGCGCTGATACTTGAGGTTTCCGGCGATGTGCCGCTCGAAGTAGGACAAATCGAGAATCGCCACCGTGCGGTCCGCGCCGCACGTCGCCAGGTAGCGGCTGTCCGGTGAAATCGCCACTGAGAGGATCATCTCGGAGTGCTGCGAGATTTTGGCCAGGTTACGTCCGGTCGCCGCGTCCCACAACATCACAACGCCGCCGCGGTCGCCGGAGGCCAGCAGCGCGCCATCCGGACTGTAGGCCAGCGCAAAAACGCTCTGCTGATGAGCCTCCAGCCTGCGCGGCGGCTGCCCGGCGTCCAGCCGCGTCAGGGTGATCGCACCGTCGTCACTGCCGGAAGCGAATTCGCGGCTGTCCGGGTGAAAAGCCAGGGCGCGGGCCGCAACGGTCGTCAGCCGCGGCGCAAGCGTCTCCGCATCCCACACCGTCCCCCCGAACGGCCCGGCGCAGGCCAGCCAGCGCCCGTCCGGCGAGAAGCGCACCGCGGCGAGGCGGCCGGCCTGGCCGCCCAGTTCCGCGGTGCAGCGTCCCTGCCGCCAATTCCAGACGCGAACCGCGCGGTCATCCGACGCGACGGCGATGCGCTGATCGTCCGGACTGATCGCCACGTCGTTGCATTTTCCCGATTCCGCGGTCCTCAACTCGCACACGTCACGGACCGACTCGCGTTCCCAGACCCGCGCGCTCCCGTCGTAACTGGCGGAGGCGACGTAGCGCCCGTCCCGCGACACAGCCACGCCCGACACTTCGGCGGCATGGCCGGCATACGAGCGGACAGGCGCACCATGGCGTGGGTCGATCGCGAAAACGCGGTTCGGCGCGCCGCTGCACAGCAACTCTCGCCCGTCCGGCGTGAACGCCAGTGCCATGAGGCTCATCGGCTGCTCGGCTGTGCGGACCGTCGCCGCCGGACTGACCTCCCAGAGCTTGACCACGCCGCTGGGCGTGGTCGACATCAGCCGGTCGCCGCTGCGGTCGAAGCTGAGCGCATCCGCCCAGTTCCAGTTTCCGGCCAGCTCCCGCAGCGGCGAGCAATCAGCGGTTCGGTAGAGCCGGATGATTCGGTCACCGGTGCACGTCGCCAGCAGACCGGCGTCCAGGCTGAATGCACTGACTTGCAGGCCGCCGCCGCGCAGAACGAACTCGCAGACGACGCGCTGCTCGACAATGTCGATCAGTCGAATTCCGCCCGCCTTGCGGGGAATCAGTTCGCCCGGGACGGCGATCAGCCGCCCGTCGCTGGATGTTGCGGGTTTGCCGGGAGCAATGCCGAGTTGCGGAAACGCGGGCGACACCTCGCGCCAGACGCCGTCGAGAGGGTCCCACAGCCCGGCTCGATACGCCTGATCGACCGCCAGGATCGACCGGCCGGCGCCCAGGAAGCCCACGTATCGCAACGGGGCGTTGAGCCAGTCGGGCAGCGGCACCGACGCCGCCGCGCCGGATTCGCGCCTGTCATGAATCTCGATCCGCGGCGTCCCTATGACGACGACCGCGCGCGTCGAATCCGGCGAAACATCAAAACGCCGCAACCCGGGGCGCAACGGATCGTCCGAGAGGTCGCCCCGGTACGACAGCTCCCCTGTCGCGAGATTCCACGCGCGCAATTGCGTCTCGGTGGCGGCCCAGGCGAATTCCGCACCGCGCACGACCGTGGGTGCGCCGGTCCTGTCGCCGTGGTCTTCCAGTTGAAGCGACCGGCTGCGCGCCAGCGTCGCGATGGACCAGCGCTCGACGCGGCCGGTTCGCGTGACCAGGACGATTTCCGATTCATCCTCGGACCACGCCGCCGCCGCACGCTGGTTGGAGCCGCGCGGCAACGTCGCCAGGCACGGATGCTGCGAGTACAGCTCCCACAGCGCCCAGCGCGCCCGCCGGGCGATCGGCGTCTCGGCCGCGTGCGTCAGGTACTCGCGCCACAGCAGGCTCTCCGCGAGCGGAATGTTGCCCGTCTCGGTCATCAGCCGGCCGCGCTCGATAATGCTGTCGCTCAGCGTCAGCGCCAGGCGCTGCGCGTTCTCGTCGGCCCGCTGCCGCTGCAGGTCCACGCGACGCGCCAGAAGCGCCATGCTAACGGCGAAAACCAGAATCAGCGCCCCTGCCGCGGCTGCCGCGATCACGGCCGTGCGGTGCTTCTGAGCGGATTTCCGCAGCACATACCAGGCGCTGTCGCGCTTGGCGTCGATCGGCTCGCCGGCCAGGTAACGCCGCAGGTCGCGGGCCAGGTCGCCGGCCGACTGGTAGCGCCGTTCCGGCTCTTTGGAAAGCGCCTTGAGCACGATCGTATCCAGCTCGTCGTCCAACCCGCGCTGAACGGACGACGGACGCGGCGGATGCACTTCGCTGATGGCGCGGACGGCCTCGCTGATGGACTCGCCCAGCGGGTACGGCCGCCGCCCGGACAGCAGCTCGAAAAGCATCACTCCGAGCGAATACACGTCCGTCCGTACGTCAATCAGTTCCGGACGGCCGCGAAGCTGCTCCGGCGCCGCGTAGGCGAACGTGCCCATGAACTCGCCGCTCACGGTCATCGCGGCGGCCGGACCGGACGCCAGCGGATCGTCCGACAGGGCCTTCGCCAAACCGAAGTCGAGAACGTGCGGGACGCCGGCGTCATCCACCAGGAGGTTGGCCGGCTTCAGGTCACGATGCACGATGCCGCGCAGATGCGCCGCGCCGACGGCCTCGCAGACTGTGGCGAACAGGGCGAGGCAGCGCTGCACCGGCGATTGCGGATGGCGGACCGGCCGTGGCGGGCCCGACTCCACACGCCGCGATCCGCAATCCGCAATCCACGCGTCCAGCGGCCGGCCGTCGATGAATTCCATCGCGCAGTAGCGCCGCCCCTCGGGCGTCACGCCGCTGTCGAAGATCGTCACGATGTTCGGATGGTTCAGGCTGGCGACCAGCTCCACTTCGCGCTCGAAGCGCGCCCGGCGACGCGCGTCGTTCGGGCTGCCGCCGATCATCACCTTGAGCGCCACCGTCCGCTTCGTCGCCAGTTGCAGCGCCCGGTACACCACCCCCTGACCGCCGGCGCCGATGTCCGAGAGGATGCGATATCCCGGCACCGCATCGGCGAAACGATGATCGCCCGCAGCGCGCCGGCCGCCGGCGGGCGAATCCGCCGGCGAGTCCGTCCCCGCGGCCTGTTCCGCGCCGCGCTTCAGGTGAGCCAGCAGCGTGTTGTTTCCGGAAATGCGCTCGCACCACGCAGTGCAGTCGGCGCACCCGGCCAGGTGCGACGCCAGCTCCTCGGCGCCCGGGTCCGCCGCGGCGCGGCCGGTGGCGCAGTAGCGCTCAAGCTCTTCGAGTGTCGGGCAGGATCGGTCGCTCACGCAGTTCCGCGCTCGCCGGCGTCGTCGTACACCGATTCCAACTGCATTAGAATCTCGCGCAGCCGTTCGGCTACGCGGTTCTTGGCCATGTAGACGTCCTGCGGCGTCATGCCCAGCTCGCTGGCGACATCGGCCGCCGACCGTTCGTGGAGCACGAACCGCTCGAACGCCTGGATCGTCTTGTCGCTCGTGCGCGAGCTGCGGCGCAGCTCGTCCAGCGCGCGGCGCAGCAGCAACTGCGTTCGCTGCGCCTCCCACTCGGCCTCCAGCCACGCGTCGTCCGGCAGGGCCTCGATCGTGTCGATGTTGCCGTCGGCCCGCCGGCGGGCGCTCTGCTCTCGCGCGGCCAGGACGCAGTGCTTGACGATGCCGATGATCCACGACCGCAGCCGCCCGCGCTGCCGCTCGTACTTTCCGTCGCGATAGTCGCGCACGAAGCGCAGCAGCGTCTCCTGCGCCACGTCGGCCGCCTCGTGCTCTCCCAGCCCCAGCCGCCGGGCGTACGCCAGGATCAGCGGTCGATACCGGCTGTCGAATTCCTGCCACACGTTGCCGTTGCCGGCGTCGTGCAGGCCGTCGAGCAGTACGCTGGTCGTAGTGGTCAGCGCCGGAAGCGCCATCGTCGAACACCCAGGCGGCAAGCGCCGTCGTCAAACATGCGAGGGGACGCCCTTGATGCTACTGAATCGCCGCCCGCCGATCCAGCTTGGCGCCGTGGGCCGACGTCCTCTTTCCGCCCTCTGTCCGAACCCGCCGCGCCAACCGGCGGGGTGACCGCTGTTTCCGAACCCGCCGCGCCAAGCGGCGGGGTGACCGCTGTTTCCGAACCCGCCGCGCCAAGCGGCGGGGTGACCTTCATGGGCAGGTAACTCGCCCACACGCGGGACCTCACCCCGCCGCTTGGCGCGGCGGGTTCGGACAGCACGCAGTTCCAGCGCCGCTCGGCCGCAACGCGTGATTGAAAACGCGCGGCTTCCTGCGAAGACGCACGGCGCTCTGCGGCGGCTGGCGGAACTTCACCCGATTTTTCAATTTCATCAATATCGCGACAAACGCATGAAATACCGGTGAAAACTGTGAGACCAGAGGCTTTCGTTTGCATGGCGTGTGAGGCCTGCATGTGCGTGCGGCCGAAGCGGGCGCGTGACCCGCCGGCCGCCGCCAACGGTCCTGCGATGCTGAAGCCAACAAGGAGAACGCCATGAAACGCATCATCCGCAATCGACGAACCACCGCCGCCCTGCTCGCCGCTTTCGCCGGCGTCTCGCCCGCTTTCGCCGTCCCGCCGGCCAATGACGACTGTCCGAACGCCTTCGCCGTCGGCGAAGGCGTCTACAACGGCACGATGCAGGACGCCACCAGCGACGGCCCCGCCGCGTGCGGTCAGCCCGACACGGCAGATGTCTGGTACCTGTACCTCGCGTCTGCAACCGGCGTCGTGGCGCTCGACACCTGCGTGGGCGCGTCCTTCGACACGACAATCTCGGTGTGGAGCGGCTGCGGCGGCGTAATGCTGGCCTGCAATGACGATGCCTGCGGCACCGGCTCGTCGGTCTCGCTGGCCGCCAGCGCCGGCGAGTCGTACCTGGTTCGCATCGCGTGCGCCAGCCCGATTCTGAATCCGGGAGATTTCGTCTTTCGCATCGCATCGGGCGACGCCAGCGGCGCCTGCTGCATCGTGGAAGTGTGCTCGGAAATGACCTCCGCCGCCTGCAACGCCGCCGGCGGCACGTACGCCGGCGACGGCACGACCTGCGGCAGCGTTTCGTGCGAGCCGGCGTTCGACGGCTGGGCCTTCGGACTTCCGCACGCGGCGCTGGGAAACGCCGAACTCCACCGGGTCGGTGACGCCCTTCAGGCCGCGGGGTGCTGCCTCGGTTCCACCGGCAACGACGGCGTGCGCATCACTCACGAGGACGCCGACTCCTTCATCGTCTACCGACTGCTCGAAGCGATTCCGGCCGGTGGAGTGGTCGAGATCACGTCGCGCGGCGAAGTGGACGGCACGCCGGACCAGCCGATCGCGACGTTCGGCGTGACGCGCGGCGAAGGCGAGTCATTTCTCGAGGTCCTCTGGGATAATAGCTCCAACGCTACATACCAGTACCAGGTCTACAACGACGGACAGCTCGTCGGCGCCCTGCCCGGAGGCGACCTGCGCGTCACCGGCGAGCTCTCCGGATTCGCCTCCGGCAATCCCGGCGACGTCGATCCGATGCTGCCCAACATCGGCTGCTGCGGCTGGTACAGCGGCACGTACGCCATGCGCCCCTGCAAGTGGTGCCATCCGAGCGGCGGGCTGCCGATCTACAGCAATACCCAGCCGGCCGGTTACATCTGGTGCGGCTGCGCCCCGGACATCTACTTCCCCTGGTGGCGCTTCATGTCCGCGGAGCAGGCGGTCCTCACCGTCCAGTTGGTCGACGGCGGACCGATCCTGAACGGCGACAGCATCGTGATCGTCGCAACCGATGCGCCGCCTGTCGGAGCGCTGAGCGCGACTGAAATCACCGCCAGCGGCGTTGCCTCGTTCACCATTGCCGGCGAGGCCGTCGGCGCGCACGGCCGCTCCATTCGCGCCACCGGCGAAGCGCGGCTTCAGACGACGGACGCCAGCGGCGACGGCATCCCGGACGTGGTCATTAGCGGAATCGGCGGCACGGGCCAGGACGGCGTCGAGTGGATCACGACCCCGACGCCACGCGAGGAACTCTCCTTGCTCGACTTCGACATGACCTCATCGAACGCCGTTATCGACGTGGAGGCGCTCGGCGAAGTGGATGGCGTTCCGGATCAGGTAATCTCGGCAATTCACCTGGCTCGGCAAGGCGCCAGCATTGCGTTCGCGCCCCTCGACGAGCCGGGCCAGACGTACACCGTTCGCGTGTTGCACGATGACCAAGTCGTCACGGAAGTGGACACGGACACCGGCGAAGGGTTTACGTTCACCGGTCCGGGCTGGCTCGCGGTCGGAAAGTGCTGCCCGCGCGACCGCAACGGCCGGAGAAGCGAGCTGCGCTACGCCGCGCCGACGCAGATCACGATCGTCGGCGGTCCGACGGTCATCGGCGACGAGGTACAGATCGACACGCATGACGCCCCCGGCCTGTCTCGGTCGTTCGGCGACATCACCGCCGTCAGCGTCCGCGGCGCAAACGTCGATTCGCTGGCCATCACCGGTATCTGGCGGCCGATGCCCCCGTCGGTCGATACCTTTGACCAGTACCCCGACGGGACGGACATCAACGGCGTGGGCATGTACTCGGGCTGGGGCGATGACGTTACGCTGCCCGCGATCGTCAGCGATGACCAGGCGCACAGCGGCGCGAACTCGCTGAGCATCAGCGACAACGCCGACATTGTAGCGATCATCCTCCAACATGAATGGGTTGCGGACATAGCCCCCGGCGCGACGGAGACCGGCGAACGCCTCGTGCCGATCAGTCAGCCGGCGCATGAGTCAGGCGACGCCAGGTCCGCGTCCCGCAGCTTCAACCCCGAGCGCGTGTGGTCCACGTGGATGTACGTCCCGACCAATTTCCAGTCCGCCTGCGACGGCCTCGGCAACTGCGGCTCGTACGTGATCCTGATGAATCGCTACGAAGCCAACGGGCCGAAGAACTGGTCGGTGCAGTTGCACGCCGACTCGAACACCAACCTGTTCATCCGCGACGGCCTGACGCCTGACGCGTTGCCGCTCGTCCGCGGCAGATGGGTCGAGCTGGTCGTGCAGATCAACTTCGACGAGGACGCGTTCCGCGTCTTCTACGACGGCCAGGAACTCGGCCAGGAAGCCTCGTGGATGAACGACCTGCCCGGCGATCCCGGCGGCGCCCTGCCGCAGCGCGAACTGGCGGCGGCGGACTTCTTCGCCAACGGCTCGTCGGTCGTCTACTACGACGATGTCCGCCTGGAGGACTACGCTCCGCCGGCCGTCCTTGGCGACCTGAACTGCGACGGCACCGCGGACATCCTGGACATCAACCCGTTCATCCTGGCTCTGGGCAACCCGGCTGGTTACCAGGCGCAGTTCCCCGACTGCGACATCCTGCTGGGCGACATCAACGGCGACGGCGAGCTGAACGTGCTCGACATCAACCCCTTCGTCGCCCTGCTGTCGGGAATGTAGACCTGTGGCACCGGTTTCCAACCGGTGATGCTGTGGCACCGGCGCGTGGCATGCTCTCGCTGTACGCAGCGTGAGCATGCCATCGCCCGTTTCGTGCCCTTCGCTCAACCATTCTCACAATCTCAGCCGCACCGATCAGAACGCGAAGCGCAAGCGAGCGCCCGCACCGACACGCGCTCGCTCGCGCTTGGCGTTCTGACGTCGGCCTGACTCTCCCACGGTTATTCAGCCATCCCGCCGCCTTCCCGCGCGTCAAGTGTAGAATGGAATGATGATGCCCCTCCGACGACACCCCGCCCGCACCCTCGCCCAGCTCCCTCACCGCGCGTTCACGCTCATCGAGCTTCTCGTCGTCGTCTCGATCATCTCGCTCCTGATCTCCATCCTGACGCCCTCCCTCTCCCGCGCCCGCCAGCAGGCCAAGTCCACGCTCTGCCTCACCCGCCTGAGCGAGTTCATGAAAGCCGCCACCGCCTACTACCACGACTTTCAGGCCCTTCCTCCCACGCAGTTCCGCGCCGAGCCGCAATCATCCAGCAACACGGCCATGCACGGCTGGGCCGAGATGCTGTATAGCTACCTCTACCAGGACAAGGACTACGACCTGCGCGCCGATTTCCCCGTCTTGCGCGACATGGGCGGACGCTACGACCTCTGGCAGTGCAAGGAAGGCCAGCCCCTCACCGGCAGCACCGGACACTACCGCGTCTACGAGCTGTCCTGGAGCAAAGGCTCGCTCGACGCCGTGAAAGCCCGCCTGCCGCTCATCATCGACGCCAATCCGCAAGTCACGCAGCCCGACGATTTGCGCCGCGCGGACATCCCCAAGGAGCGCATCGCCGGGTTGCTGGGCGAAGCCTACATCGAC
Organism: Phycisphaerae bacterium RAS1; assembly: GCA_007859745.1. Classification (NCBI taxonomy): domain Bacteria; kingdom Pseudomonadati; phylum Planctomycetota; class Phycisphaerae; species Phycisphaerae bacterium RAS1. The sequence goes on from SMLU01000002.1 coordinate 420,386, forward strand.
GAACGCCACTACGGCGGCGCGAATTACGCCTATAACGACGGCCACGCCGCCCGCAGCCTGATCCTCCGCGAGCAGCTCGCGACCGACTGGGACCTCGATCCATCGACGGAGAATCGCTAGCCCTGTGGCAACGATTCTGTGGCACCGGTTTCCTGTGGCACCGGTTTCCTGTGGCACCGGTTTCCAACCGGTGTATGTTTGCACGGGTCTCCGACCCGTGCTCATTCCCAAACTCGATACTTCGTTCGCTACTATTCTCAATGATGATCTATCTCGACAACAACGCCACCACGCGCCTCGACCCACGCGTCCTCGACGCGATGTTGCCCTATCTCACCGACCAATTCGGCAACCCCTCCAGCCTGCACCATTTCGGCTCCTCCGTCGCCGCCGCGATCGAGGAAGCCCGCTCCGCCGTCGCCCGCCTCATCGCCGCCCGCGACAGCGAGATCATTTTCACCAGCGGCGGAACCGAATCCAACAACACCGCCCTGCACGGCGTGCTCGCCGCCCGCCCCAACAAGCGGCATGTCGTCATTTCGGCCGTTGAACATCACGCCATCCTGGAGCCGGCCGACGCGCTGGCCCGCAGCGGCGTCGACGTCACGCGCATCGGCGTCGATCGCCAGGGCCGACCCGATCTCGCCGCGCTTGAAGCCGCGATCCGTCCGGACACGGCCCTGGTTTCGTTCATGCTCGCCAACAACGAAACCGGCGCCATCTTCCCGCTGCGGGAGATTAGCCGTATCGCCAGGTCCCGCGGCGCGCTCGTCCACACGGACGCCGTCAACGCCGTCGGCAAGATGCGCGTGAATGTCGATGAGCTCGGCGTCGACCTGCTCTCGCTGTCCGCCCACAAGCTGCACGGCCCCAAGGGCGTCGGCGCGCTCTACGTCCGCCGCACGGCGCCGTGGCGTCCCTTCATCCTGGGCGGCCCGCAGGAGCGGCAGCGCCGCGGCGGCACGCTGAACGCCGCCGGCATCATCGGCCTGGGCCGGGCATGCGAGTTGATGCAGGCGGAGCAGGAATCCCACTGGCCGCGCATCGCCGCGCTGCGCGATCGCCTGCAGCGTGAACTGACCAGCCGATTTCACGCCGTGCATGTGATGGCGGGCGAATCGCCGCTCGTGCCGAACACGCTCTGCGTCTGCTTCGATGGAGTCTCGGCCGAGGCGCTCGTGATGCTGCTCAGCGAAAACAGCATCTGCGTCTCGAGCGGCGCCGCCTGCGCCAGCGGTTCGCTCGAGCCTTCGCACGTTCTTCAGGCCATGGGCATCGAACCACACATCGCGCAAGGCCAGGTCCGGTTTTCGCTGTCACATGAGACGACGGACGAAGAAATCGATCACGCGCTGAACGTGCTGCCGGCGCTCCTCCAGAAGGTCGCGGCGCTCGGGTAGGGTGGGTTGAGCGGAGCGAAACCCACCATCAGCGGACGGCGCCGGCCACAATCGGTGGGTTTCGCTTCGCTCAACCCACCCTACGAACCTCAACCCACCCTACAAACTACAAACTCAACCCACGCAACAAACGGCGCATCGGCGAGGAGCGCCGCCGCCGCCCGTGTCGCGCGGTATGCTCCGCTCGTGACCAACGCCCCGCGCTTCTTCTGCGACGACATCCGCCCCGGCTCCATCGCGCTCTGCCCCGACGAATCGCGACACGCCCGCCGCAGCCTGCGGCTTCAGCCCGGCGACGCGGTCGAGCTGTTCGACGGCCGTGGCAACGTCGGGTACGGGCATCTGTCCGATCCGCCGGCGCACGAAACCGCCGCCGCCGCCCGCGGGCGACGCCACGATGTCCCCGCCGCGGTCCTCGTCGCGCACGTCCTCCATCACCCGCCGCCGCCGCGCCGGCTGAGTCTCATCGTCGCCGCGCCCAAGGGCGATCGTTTGGAGTGGATGATCGAGAAATGCACAGAGCTGGGCGCCTGGAAAATCACGCTTGCGGAATTCGAGCGTTCGGTCGTCCACCTCCGCCCGGCGCACGCCGAGAAGCTCAGCCGCACAGCCGTCGAAGCCTGCAAGCAGAGCCGCCGCCCCTGGCGCCCGCAGATCCTCGCCGGCGTCTGCCTTCCCGTCGCACTCACCAGTGCAGTTTCCGACGGCGTCCTGCTGTGTGCGGACCCTTCCGACACCGCACAGCCCCTGGGTCGATGGCTGCGCGAACAGCACAGCGAAGCTCTCGCGGCGTCGATCCTCATCGGCCCCGAGGGTGGATTGACCGCCGACGAAACAGGCTGCGCCGCATTTCAGCACGTGCGACTAGCCGCGCACACGCTTCGAATCGAAACCGCCGCTGTGGCCGCGGCGGCGGCGTGGGCGATGCACTGACTTTGCGACTCGCCTGCGGAGAGTATCGGCGTCTCGCCGGGGCGCAGCGGCTGAAAGCCGACGCGTCGCCAACCCAACACATGAAACCTGACGGAGCACTACGGCAGCGGCGGATTCCGCAGGCGCAGGAACACCCCGTCCGACGGCGTCGAACCGGCTAAACCGGAAGGGTGCGTGCCGCTACAAATGAACAGCATGTACCAGCCCGGCGGGGCCATATTGGGGTTGCTCGGGGGCGTGATTCGCAGCTTGCCCGTGGATGGCACAAAGCGCCAATCGAGATCGACCATGCGCTGGGTCACGTCCATCGCGTGTGTCGCCGAACCGGGCCGGATCAGGCGCGCGGCCGTGATCGCCTGGCTGCCGGCGTAGTCAATCTCGAACGAAGACCCATAGTAGATCTCCGAGTTCTCGGGCAGCGAGCCGCCGAGAATCTGCGGCCGCCCCGACGCCTGCAAGTATGCCGGTTCGTAAATCTGGTACTGGGCGCAGCAGTCGGTGTAGGGCTGCCGCGGCTGACCGCCGATGAAGATTGAAGCACGCGGGGTCAACAGGGCGGCCGAATGGTATCCGTAGCGGAACCTGCCGGTGGTCATGTTCGTGGCGTCGTAGCACCATTGGTTGGCCTGCGGGTCGTAGATGTCCACGATGCTCCCGCTCACCTGGTACGCGCGATCCCCGGGCGTGCAGGTCCCCGGGCCGATGTCAATGAAGCGTTGTCCAATCGCGTAGAGCCGGCCGTCAGGGCATGTGATGATGTAGAAATGATTTCGCCACGTGGGCATCGGCCCGATGGCGGCCCAGCTCGGGCTGGCGTCGCTTAGGGAGATTCTGTACGCATCCCGGTTGGGGCATTCGACGCCGCTTTCGATTTCCTGCGCCCGCCCGGCCTTGACGACCTCCTCTCTCAGCGTGAATTCCGGCTGCGCGGGATCGCGACGGTAGTAGATGGCCGCGGCGCCGCCTTGCAGCGCCACGGCCCCGTTTGGCAACTCAGACCAGGTTCCCGCCGGGCTCAGCTTGCGACTGCGGATCGTGCAGCCAGAGGTGCAGGGCACGAGGAACGGATCGGGGCAGGGCGGGTTCGAGCACTCCCACGCGGCGGAAGACCCGCCGGCATAGAACAGGTCGCCGGAGGCCACCTGAAATACATGCGGGTAAAAGCCGATGGCAAAGTAGTTGTCCCCCGACCGCTTGTTATACTCGGCCGTCTTGATGGGCTCGGACTTCCACGTCCAGGGATCGGTTGTCGACGGAAAGACACGCAGCGGCACATTGCCGTTGCCCCAGCGCGGGTCGCAGCGGGCGCAGCCCGGATTCGGATCGCACGGCGCCTCGCTGCATTCGCATATCTTGCAGATGCACGCACCATCCAGAACGACCAATTCACCATTCCCACGCTCGACAACGGTCGGGTAGTACCTCGAAACGCTTCGGCTCGGCGGATCGCAGGCGCTCCAGGGGTCTGGTCCGACCGCCGGGCTGCATGTTCCGTCGTTACCGTCCCAGCTTGTGTCGGCATGGTCCCAGCACTCGGTGATTGCGGCGGTAAACGTGCCCGGGCCGCCGCTCAGGCTGGGCGTGTAGACCGAGGAGAAGTACGGGTTGGGGAACGACGCCGGAATGCCAAGCCGACAACAGTAGGGATCGCCGCCCGCGACATAGACACGTCCGTCCGATAATGTCGTATGCCCTGAGCAAAAAGCCCAGTGCCTACCGTCCATATCTCCGCCGGGCACATCGGGCAGTAATCCCTCGCGAATGAGCTGAAACGTGGGCGGGCTAGCAAACGGGTCGATCAAAATCACATCGGGCCAGAAGGCTGCCTGCGCAGCGTTAACCCACACGTGCTGGTCGATTGCCAGGATGCGACCATTGTGGAGCATCGTGAGATGGACCATCTGCATGGGATGACTGAAGTTCAGGCTCGTCCCATCCACATTGCAATACGCTGTGTTGGGGACAGGCGTGCAGGGTGAGACGGCCGCGCTCCATTGCCCCTGTCCGCTGCATGGAAGCGTTTGCCCCTGCGCAGCCATCGCGAACGCAAGCAAGAGCGAGGCGCATCCACAGTTTCGGCTCGACATGGCGCTTCTCCAAATGCAAAGGAGGCGTGCCACGGCACGCGCGTGCGCGTCGAGGCGCGTCCGGATTACCCTGAACGTCGAGCGATTCCAGCGCATGTCAACAACCCAACGCAGAATAGCAGACCCGCACCGGGCTCGGGAACATAGATGTCAAAAGTGTCGAAGGACAGCGTGTAACCCGGCGGCATTTCGATCAGCCCCAAGTCAGACCACTGGCCGCCCTCGACCGGCACGCGAAGCACCCGGTTACCGCCTTGGTATATGTAGTTTTCATCGATCGACAAGTGAATGCGCCCACCCCAGCCGCTCGGCTGCCCGGGGACGATCTGTCGTCCGGTCACCGCATTCTCGTAATCAAAGCGCCACACGCCAAAACTACCAAACACGAACACGTTACCGAGCGTGTCAATAGTCAACGACCCCAACGACGACGGCATCATTGCGAACAGACTCCCCACGCCGGCCTGCGTAATGCGGTGAACCTCGCGATTGCCGAGTCCGTACTGTGCGTAGTACAGATCGCCCGACGGTGCAAACTGAATCGTCCCCCCGCCGTTCACCCCGTCCGCCGCATCCGCAAAGACCGTGGGCGGCCCGCCCGCCGCGGGATAACGCAAGATCTGGAAGGCATTCGTATTGACGACATAGAAGTCGCCATTCGGGCCATAGGTCATTCCGTGCGGGCCGTTCAGCCCGTCGGCCGAGCTCATCACCTGCGCGCCGTTGCCGTCGCCGTCCACCTCGTAGATGCGCGACGAGCCGAACATCGCCACCCGCAGCCGCGAGCCGTCGGGCGTGAACTCGACCGCCCCAAGCTGGCCGCGGATGCCGGTCGCCTCCCAGAAGCGCCGCGACGTGCCCGTCAGGGGATCGAACTCCCACACCATGTCATAGTTGATCGCCCCCGTGTCGAAGATGTACTGGCCGCCCAGGTAGAGCCGCCCCGGAACAAAGTCCCCCCGCGCCGGCGCGACCGCCGACAGGGACAGCGACCCCACGATCACGCCGATCGCCAAACGCGCAGACTTGCAACGGTGACAAAGCCGCATGGGAACACCCGACACTGCCGGCCTCCTGCGACGCAACAACGATCACTTGGCATTTCTGCCTGAGCCGCCGCGGACCGCGACGATCAACGCCCGATGTTCGTAGTGTAGCTGGGGGGGGGAAAGAAACGCAAGAAAAAACCGAACAATTGTCGTGGGCGATGTACTGATCGGCCAAGCGAAATCCGCTTGCGCGACGAGAACGCGAATCAGAACGCGAAGCGCAAGCGAGCGCGTGCGCCGCGACGCGCTCGCTCGCGCTTCCCTTTCCGAAACGTGACGACAATCACTAGCGCGGACGATCGGCGGGCAGCGCGAACTGCATCGGTCGGCCCGGCCACGACGCCTGAAACACCGTTCCTTCGGCCGTCCAGTCATACGTGCCGCCCAGAACATTTCCGGCGGCGTCAAGCGGAAGGACCAGCGTGTCCGGCGGGTTCAGGGTCGATCCCTCAACGGGCATGGAAAAGAAGATGCTGCCGGTGGTCTCGCCTTCGGCCGACGGGCACTCAAGGGCGTCGAGCTGCTCGATCCAGACGGCGTCGAGCACGATTCCGCGCGCGCCGTCGTCGCGCGTGGCGATCACGCCGTTGGCCCACGCGGTCGATACGCGGAACGTGAAGGGCGGGTTGATCGGTACAGCGGGCGGGCCGACCTGTTGGCACGCGCCCGTGGCGCCGACGACGCAGCTCGACAGGAGCGTCGCCTGCACCGGCGCGTTTGGCGCGTAGGCCGCCGCGTCTCCCGGCTTGGCGTGGAAGGGCTGCGCCACCTGCCGCAGGTGCATCGTAAACGTCGCGGTCTCTGTGAAATCGGAAGTGGTGTTGACGCGAGAGAAGCTGACAGGCACGTCCCAGGCCGAGACGGCGACGATGTTGCTGCCGCGCGGGCCGACGCGCGCCTGTACATACCCGCCCGGCCACTCCAGCGGCGCCCGGGCGCGCAGCCGCGACGCCGTCAGCGTCGCGACGCCGTTCACAACCGCGTCGACCACTTCGATTTCCATTCCGCCGCCGCGATCAAGTTCCTCGAGCGAGTCGGCGGTGAAGACCTGCGGACGATGGTCGGCGCCCAGGTCGCCGAAATCGCCGGTGAAGTTCAACATGACGTTCAGGCCGTCGTCGGACGCCGACGCGCTGGCGATCGTCGGCACGGGGATGCCGAATTCGAGCACGTCTTTCTGTCGCCGCTCGATGACAAGCGTCGGGCCGCTGGGCCAGAGCGGCGGGTGCTTCGTTCCCTTGTTGTAGGCAAGCGGCTCGGTCGTCGCGATTTCCGGATAGGGGCGCAGAGCCGTCGCCATGTCGACCAGCACGTCGCCGATCTGGAACGGCCGTTGCGGCGTGGACGCGCGAACCAGGGGGATCGGCGCTCCGCCGGGCGGCACAACCGTGTGCCGCGATTGGCGGTTCTCGCCGAGCAACCGCGAGAAGAGGTAGAGCGCGGACGCGTTTGCGTCGTAATTGACGATCGCGCCGGTCCAGCCAATCACGGCCGACGCGCCCTTTTCAAAACACGCGTCGCGAAACTCCGTAACCTCGGGAATCATGGCGGCGCAGGTATTCAGAAACACAAGCGAATCGCTCGAGAAGCTCATGTGCTTTCGGACGAATCCCGCGGTAATGGCATAGTGCGGAAAGTCAACGCGGCTGCCGCCGATCGTAATGCGGCTGCTGGGCACCCAGATCAGTGTGAGCCGTCCGCTGACAATGTCGTCGCGATAGCGCTGCTGATTCTCGAGCGAAAGCTCGGCCGTCGTCTGAACGGAATAGCGCCACTTGCCGGCGTCATCCTGAAAAAGCCCGCCGTGCGCATCGATGTAGAAGATGCCGTCGCCTTGCACCGCGCGGAACGTCTCGACGTCCGCGGCGCCGCCTTCTGCAGCCGAATATCCGTGCCGCTGGAGCATCTGGCTGACGCTTCGCGAGACCGTGGGATAGTCGCCGGAGAGGGCCCGCAGAGCGTGGAAGCGAACCTCGTGCGGCACGCCGTAGCGCACGTCGTTTCGCGGCGTGACCGCGACGGCCGATCGCTGCCGCGGCTTCGCGGCGGCTTCGTCCTCGGTCGCGTCCGGGTCGTTCTCCTCGGGCCCCGGCGGGGGGCGGCTGGCGACGATCAGGATCGGCTGCCCGTCCGTGAAGCGCGCCCAGACATCGCCTGACGGGCTGATGCCGGCGGCTTCAAACATCGGATCGTCCTTGATCGCGGCGAGCGTGTCATCGGCCGAAGGCAGCGCGCCATCCGCCGGCGCGGGCGGGATCATGTCCGTGATCTTCTGAAGCTGCTGAAAGCGGAGCTGTTCGTCGGCGCTCAGATTGTCGTTGGCGTTCGCATTTGCGTTCGGCGTGTTGTCGTTCGACGCGCTGTTGTCGTTGCCGCCGGCGCCGCCGTCCGGGGGGCATCCGCCCAGGGCCAGGCTGAACATTGCGGCCAGGAGCAGCGAACAGGAACGACGCGCGTGCATGAGTGGTCCTCGATTCCGTGGCGGCGCGAAGCCGGTGTGCTTCGCGCCTTTGCGGCTGCGGCGATCAGGACGCAAAGCAGGTGTCGCCTGCGGCGCGGACGGTCGCCCGGACGCCATTGACGTACAGGTTGCCCGCGCCGTCCGTGTGAATGTAGAAGCGCGCCCCGTTGTCGAGCAAGTCCTGATTGGGCGGATTCACGGTTCCGAACTCCGCCCGCACCACCACGTTGTAGTTGTCAGGCGTTTCGACGAACCAGACGCCGCCGTTGATGCCGCTGCCGGCCTCCAGCAAGAGCTGCTCGCCGGGCAGCGTCGTGAAGAAGAAATACTGCGAATCGACCGGCGCCGAGACGCCGTCGACCAGCGTCACAAACACGTACACGCCGCCGCCCGGGCAAAGAAACAGGTAGGTGCGATACACGTTGCTGGCCGAGCCGTCCAGTGCGACTGCGTCGTCAACCGCGGCGGTGCTGACGATGTTCAGCGAAACGCGCGGATTGCGATTCGCAATTTCGGGGTCGGGGCAACTGCTGGCGACCAGCAGCGGCCAGACGGTCAGCATCGGGACGACGACATGACGAAAACGCAGTTTCATCGCCACACCTCCAGGACTATCCACTGGCCGGTGGAAACGCCCGCCGGCTGCCTGCTGACGGAACGCAACGCCGCGGCGGCGCTCACGCCAGTGCGGAGAAAATCGCGAACGGGAAACCTTCTCGGACATCACAGTGTAGCCGATGCGAGGACCGGTGATGACTGCTTTTCGCCCGCACCGGAGACCGTGTCGTCGCCTGGACTTCCGAGCCGCGACCGTCAGGGAGCGGTTCCAGAGGATCCGCTCGCTTACGCGCGCGGCTCTGAAAGAACCACGCGTCCAGCCGCCGCGCGTTCGACTTGACGCGCGTCCTAGAATTGGAGCGCCTAGGTCGCCGATCCAGCGACGGCTTGCCGAAGATGCACCTGATTTGGCATCCTGTACTCGGGAATCTCTGCCTTCGGCGGCCAGGCAGTCGTCCATCGCCGTCGCGCCATTGCCGCAGTCAATCGCGATTGTGAGCACCGCATGATCCTCGCTCGGCCCTGTCGCTTGTTCCGTTCATCATTCGCCGGACTCCTCGCGATTCTCGTCGTCGGCGGTTGTCCACCGGCGACGCCTTCAACGGACGCCGCTGCGGAGGGTTCCGACGATTCAACCGCCACGCTCGATGCGACCGCCGACGGGAAACAGGGGGACGCAACCCCCGGCGACGACGACGCCAACGACACGCCGGACGGCGCGCCGGGCGTGGGCGACGAGGCCGATCTGTCGCGCTTGCAGGTGTTCCCGTCGGACAATCCGTGGAACCAACCCGCAAGCAGCCTGCCGCTCCATCCGAATTCGGACAACCTCCTGGCGACGATCGGGCTGGACACCGGCCTGCACCCCGATTTCGGTACGGTCTGGGAAGGCGCCCCGATCGGGATTCCCTTCAACATCGTCACGGACAGCACGCCGCGCTCGCCGGTCGAGTTCGACTACGCCGACGAAAGCGACGCCGGCCCTTACCCCATCCCGGCCGACCCGCTGATCGAAGGCGGCCCGGAGGCTGACGGCGACCGGCACATTCTCATGCTCGACGTCGGCCGCAGGAAGCTCTACGAGCTTTTCTACGCATGGCCCGGCGAAAACGGCTGGACCGCCGGCTCGGGCGCGATCTGGGACCTGGCCTCCAACGACCTGCGCCCGCTCGGCTGGACCTCGGCCGACGCGGCGGGCCTGCCCATTTTCGCCGGGCTGGTGCGCTACGACGAAGTGGTCGAGCGCGGCGAGATTCGCCACGCTCTCCGCTTCACCGTCTCGCAGTCGCGCCGCGCGTACATCCTGCCTGCGACACACTTCGCCAGCAGCTCGACCGACCCGAATCGCCCGCCGATGGGCTTGCGCGTCAGGCTGAAAGCGAATTACGACATCTCCGGTTTCTCCCCGCACGTGCGGGTCATTCTGCAGGCGATGAAGACCTACGGCATGATCGTGGCTGACAACGGATCGAACTGGTACGTATCCGGCGTCCCCGATCCGCGCTGGGATGACGATGAGCTTCGCCAGCTTGGGCAAGTCAAGGGGCGCGACTTCGAGGTGGTCTACACCGGGGAGGCGATCACGGACTAGCGGTTCCGGAGCCGCGACCGACTCTTTCCGAGCCGCGACCGACTCTTTCCGAGCCGCGACCGACTCTTTCCGAGCCGCGACCGTGAGGGAGCGGTTTTCAAAAAACCGCTTGCTTGCGCGCGGCTCTGAAAGACCGCTTGCTTACGCGCGCGGCTCTGAAAGACCGGATCTGAAGACTGCTTGCTCAGACGCGATGGGCCAGCAGCACCGTGATGTCCTCCGGCTGCTGACCGCCTTCGGTGAAGTTCTTCAGGTCGACGAGCATTTCCTTCAACATCGCGCTCGCAAGCTGGCCGAAACCGTCGCAGAGGATGTTGACGAATCGCTCTTCGCCGAAAAACTCCTCCTTGCTGTTGCGGGCCGTGGCGACGCCGGGCGTAAAGGCGACCAGCGTCTCTTCCGGCTCGATCGTCTCGGTTCGCAGCGGAAACGCCGCCGCTTTGTCGGCCCCCAGAAACAGCTCCGGATTCGCCGCGCGCAGCGAACGCTCGTCGCCGCGCGTGCTGATGATCCCCAGGCCGATCTTTCCCGCGACGGCGAATTTCATCTGCCCCGTGGCCGGCTCAATCACCCCCATGAACGCGTCCAGGGGGTGGTCTTGCTGGCCGTCGTACAGCAGCCAGTTGAGCAGCTTCAGAAACACGCCCGCGTCATCGCCGCGCATGCACGCAAAGCGGAACGCCGCCTGCGCCTGCGAGAGCAGCATCGGCGGCATGGCGCCGGTGGCTTCGGTGTGCGCCACCATCAGCGCCGCTTTCCCGCTGGCCAGACGCACCACGTCGTAAATGTCGCCGCTGCGCTCGCGGCCCGGCTCGCGGAAAGCGCCGAACTGCAGCTCGGCCCATTGCGGCAGCTTGCGCGGCGTGAGGCGCGCCTGGATTTCGTGCGCGACGCTGACCTCGCCGTCGATCGCCGCCTGCCGGTTGCGGGCGATCTGCTTGAAGATCGCGTCGAGCTGCACGGCCAGCGTGTTCATCATCGCCACGAAGAAATCGAGATCCTTCGTCTCAAAGCGCCGCGCGCCGTCCGCCAGCGCCACCAGCGCCATGCCCAGCGTGCCGTCCGGCCCGACCAATGGACCGGCCATGAGCGACATCGGGTCGTCGCGCCCGACGCGCGGAATCAGCACGAACTGGCCGCGGTCGAGCACGCGCGGCTTGAGGTTCTCCCCGATCTCCGGCAGGTCGGTGGTCTGACCGGTGTTCAGACGGCCCTCCACGTATTCCATGCTGCCGTAGTTCACCCGCCGCAGACCGATCCACGCCAACTGGCCGCCGAACGCTGTCAGCAGCGTGTCGAGCGCGATGTTCATCAGGCTCTCGGGCTGAGTGCACTGCGACACCGCCAGGTTCGCCTTGCCCACCGCCATGAGTTGCTGCGATTGCAGCGTCAGCGGGTCATCCGGCTTCTTGGCCAGCGTGCCCGCGGGAAGCTGGAACGCCGCAAATCGCTCCATGGAGATGCGCTGCGCCGCCATCTGCGAGCGATCGAGCAGTTGCTCTTCATGCTCGGGAAACAGGCGAAGCACGAATTCCCCCAGCATCACCTCGTCGCCGGTCTTCAGCGTCTCCTTGCGGACGAGGTTCATCCCGTTGATGCGAACCTCGACGTCGCCGCTCAGCGACTCGATGGCCCACGTCTCTTCCTCGTCGGGATAGGCGACAATCTGCTGCGGAGCGATGCGCGAATCGGGCAGGTGAATGCGGCAGCCGTCGTGCGAGCCGATGTACACGGCTTCCCGCCCGACGACGACGTCGGAAACCATGGCGCCGTCATGGAGGACAATGATCCTCATCCGATTCCTGTGTCGAAGCGGCCGCGCCCCGGGCGCGAGCGCTGATCCACAACAGTTCGACGATTCCAGCGCTGCCCGAACGGGCGAGACGAAGCGCCACACCGACCCGGCATCCTACCGATCGACCGCGCCCCCGGCCAGTGAGCACCCGGCGGGGCAGCGGTTGAGTCGCCCTCCCGTCCGTCCGAACCCGCCGCGCCAAGCGGCGGGGCGACGCTCCACTCCGTCCGAACCCGCCGCGCCAAGCGGCGGGGTGACGTCCGGGCGCCCCCACGGCGGCGTGTGGCAGGTGGACCCCGAGCACGCTGCGCACCTCAACCCGCCGCTTGGCGCGGCGGGTTCGGAAAGAAATGCCGCCTACCCGGAAAAATGGCCACACTTCACCCTCTTCGCGCGCCGCCCACCTGCTTGACGCCCTCCGCCGCCGTCGGACAATGGGCCGAAGCGTTCGCACGAATCCGCAATCCTCTTCCAGGGAGTGCACATGGCACTCGATACCATCATCCAAGCCGGCAAAATCGCGACCGACAGCCAGGTCCTCGAAGCCGACGTCGGCATCAGCGGCGAGCGCATCGCCGTCATCGGCAGGGACCTCGCCAAGGCCAACCCCGGCGCGACCATCCTCAACGCCGCCGGCCGCTACGTCATCCCCGCCGGCCTCGACGTCCACGTCCACCTCGCCCTGCCCTTCTGCGGCACCACCAGCGCCGACGACTACGACTCCGGCACGCGCGCCGCGGCCTGCGGCGGCGTCACGACCGTGATCGACTTCGCCATCCCCTACGGCGACGAATCGCTCCAGGAAGCGGTCGACAACTGGCACGCCAAGGCGGAGGGCAAGGCGTGCGTCGACTACACGTTTCACGTCGCGATCACCAAGTGGGCCCGCCACAGCCGTGAAATCAAGTCGGTCTTCAAGCAGGGCTACCCGACGTTCAAGCAGTTCATGATCTATGAGAGCCAGGGCTGGCAGTCGGACGATGCGGCGATCTTCGGAGCGCTGGAGACATTGCGCCAACTGGGCGGCCTGTTGCTCGTCCACGCCGAGTCCAGCCGCGTGCTGGACCTGCTGATCGATCGGCATCACAACCCGGCCGAAATGAAAAAGCACGGCGCGTGGCTGCACGCGGTGACGCGGCCGAACTTCATCGAGTCGGAGGCGATCGAGCGCGTCATCCGCTGGACGCGCGAAACCGGCGGGCGCTCGTTCATCGTCCACATGAGCACGCGCCAGGGAGCGGACCTGATCAAGCAGGCCCAGCACGACGGCGTGAATATCCTTGCCGAAACCTGCGCCCAGTATCTCGTGCTGGAAGACAGCCTGTTCAAGCAGAAAAATGGACATCTCTACGCCACCTGCCCGCAACTCAAGACGCCCGCCGACCAGCAGCGGCTGTGGGCCGGCCTGCGCAGCGGCGAGGTGTGCAATGTCTCAACCGACACGTGCACGTTCACGCGGAAGCAAAAGGCGATGTGGGAGGGCGACTTCACAAAAATCCCGATGGGCATGCCGGGGCTGGAGACGCTGATGCCGCTGGTTTATACGCACGGCGTGCTCGAAAATCGCATCAGCCTGAACCGCTTTGTTGACCGCTGCTGCACCAACCCGGCCAAAATCATGGGGCTGTATCCGAAGAAGGGAGCGATCGCGGTAGGGAGCGATGCGGATATCGCGATCATTCACCCGACAAGGAAGCGGAAGGTGGATTACAAGAAGATGCAGACCAACTGCGACTGGAGCCCGTTCCAAGGTTGGGAACTGGCGGGATTCGCGGAGCACACGTTCTGCCGCGGGGCGCAGATCGTCCGGGATTACAAGTTCGTGGGGAAGAACGGCTACGGGCGATTTCTGCCGCGGGATCACGTGGGGCTGTAGATGCTCTGCCCCCAAACCGCTTTCACGATTTGAGCCGCGCGCGAGCAAGCGGCGTTGCAGGCTCCGCTCCCTTACGGTCGCGGCTCGGAAAGAGCGCCGGCCTGCCGATGCGCGCGAAACGGAAGAGGGCCCGCACCTCCGGCGATTCCGGCGGTGCGGACCCTGTGACAATCCGCGTACATCAGGCCGATTCAGCCTTTCTGCGCGGCGCCGGTCGGTGGCCGGCGCCGCCCATCCCGCGAGGCTTTACGGGCCTGCAACGCACGCCACGAACGGGTTGATGTCGAGGATATCAACGTTCCCGTCGCGGTTGATGTCATTGTGGCAGATCAGGTCACAACCCGGATGATCGATGATGTACTGCGCCGGGTCGGCGATCGCCTGGATGAACGGGTTGATGTCCAGGATGTTGATGAAGCCGTCGCAGTTGGAGTCGCACTTCAACCCGACCGCAATCACCACCGGATCGCTCTCGATCGAGCCGCACACGTTGGACACGACCACGGTGTACGTGCCCGCGTCGCCCGGCAGAACCGGGTCGATCGTGTAGCTGCTCGACGTGGCGCCGCTGATATCCATCCCGTTCTTGCGCCACTGGTACGACAGCGACCCGCCCGACGCGACCACCGTCATCGTCACCGAGCCGTCCTCGCACGGCGGGATCGGCGGAGCGCTGGGCTGCGTGTCGATGGTCGGCTGAACCTTGTTCAGCACAGTCACCGTCACGCTGACGCACGACGACGAGCCGCAGGAATTCGTCCAGCGGACGTAGTACGTGGTCGTCAGCGTCGGCGAGTCGATGATGAGCGGGTTTCCGGCGCCCACAAGCGTTCCGCCGCAGGAATCCGTGAACCACTCGATCGTCGTGCCCGAGCCGCCGACGGCCGTCAGCTCGATCTGGCCGTCGTCGTCCATGCAAAGGTCGTCGCGGTCGGACGAAGCCGAATCCGGAGCGACCGGCTGCGGCAGGACCGTGACGACGTACTGTCCGGTGCAGGTGCAGCCGTTGGCATCGGTGACGGTCACGTCGATCGTGACGGTCGGGCCGCCGCCGGCGGTGTAGCTGATGCAGTTCGTGCCCTGGCCGCTGTCGAGTGTTCCGCCCGTCACCATCCAGGCGTAGGTCGCGCCCATGCCGGCGTCAGCGACGCAGGCGCTGTGGCCCGACGTATCCGCACAGACGGCGGCGTCCGCCGTGATCGTGCACTCCGGATTGGCGTTGACGACCACGGTCGTATCGGCGCTGGTCACGCAGCCATCGGCGTCGGTGACGGTGAGCGTGTAGAGGCCCGCCATCGCCAGCGTCGCAGCGCCGAGCGACGGGCTCTGCAGGTTGGACATGAACCCGTTGGGTCCGGTCCAGGAGTAGCCGGCCTGCATGTCCGGTCCGCCGATCAGGTTCAGCACGTCGCCTTCGCACGCCGGACCGTCGTTGGCCGCGGTGGCCGGTCCCGGTCCGTCGCAGGCGTCGCCGCGACCGTCGTCATCGGAGTCAGCCTGCGTGGGGTTGGCCACGCCGAGGCAGTTGTCCGCGTCGTCGCAGATGCCGTCCATGTCGGCGTCGCCGGCCAGGCAGGTCTGCGTCGGCAGGATGCCGTGCTGTGCGAGCAGCGCGTCCTCATGCGTCATGCGCTTCAGGATGCGCGGCGTCTCCATGCAATCGAGCGGATCGCAACGCCCGGCCCGCATGCCGGGGGCGAAGTTGCCCGAGCCCAGCAGCGGAAGCGTCGGCGAGCCGTCGCAGTCGTTGTCAACCGAAGTTGCCGGGGTCGGGCGAATCAGGCCGTATCCCGGCGGGTCGTCCTTCAGCCAGTGCCCGTTCACCGTCTGGAATGGCAGGGGCTGCGGCAGGTCGAAGATGATCGTCGGTCCGGCGGGTGGATTCACGCGCGTGAACGTCAGGCGCGGCTGAACCGGCAGGATCGACGTGAACGTGCCGCCGCTCGGCAGGCACAGGTCGCGGTTGACCGTCATGTGACCGGGCGTCTGCGGGACCATCGGCGGCAGGCAGACGCGCACGTCCCACAGCTCCGGCGGACCGGAGTTGTAGGTGACCGTGATCGGCTGGCAGCTCACCAGATTGAGCGCCACGATCTCGATCGGCACGTTGGCTGACGAACCCGGCATCGGCAGATGCGCGAGACCTGTGCGGCGGACGATCGTGTCCGTCGGGCCGATGCTCGGACCGCTGGTGTTCAGCGGCACGCCGCCGAAGACGACGATGCCGTCGAACGGGTCCGACCCGGGGCCGAAGAAGTCAGCCGGAATCGGCGTATTGGAGAAATCCTCGAAGCTCGCACCGCCGCAGGGAGTCGTGAAGATATCGTCTCCCGGCGGGATGTCGATGCAGTCGGGGTCGATCGGGATCATCAGCGTGCACAGGCTCGAGCAGCCGAGGGCTGTGACCGTGACGCCCAGATCAACCGTGCCCGAGGAGCCGGACGAGAACGTGATCGACGGCGTTCCGTCGCCGGCGGTGATGGTTCCGTTGCTGATGGTCCAGGCATATGTGGCGCCGCCGCCGGCATCCGGCACGGAGGCGCTGTAGCCCGACGAATCGCCGCAGACCATCGCGGGCGCCGTGATCGTGCAATCCGGGTTCGGATTGACGGTCAGCGTGGCCGCGTTGGAGGTGCGCGAGCAGTTGCCGTAGGTCACGACGCAGTCGTACGAGCCGTTGTCCGCCGCGGTGACGCCGGTGAGCGTCAGCGTGGGCAGGTTCGGCGCGCCCAGCGAAATACCGCCTTTGCGCCAGTCGTAGGACGGCGAGGCGCCGCCGGCGGCAACGGAGAAGACGACCGTATCGCCGTCGCAGGCGTCCTGCGTTTGCGGATGCTGCAGAATCGTTGGGCAGGCAAGGTTCGCGGCGTTGGTCGCGACCAGCGCCCAGCGGACGATCGTGCCCGTGTCGCCACCGGCATGGTCCGAAACGGTCAGCGTCCACGTTCCGTTGGCATTCATGCCATTAAACGCGGAGAGCGGACCCGGATCGGGCCGCCAGCTTCCGGTGACGTTGGCGGTGCCCGGCGACGCGACCTGCGGCGCGTCATACGTGGTCGCAGCGCCGTCGTCGAGAACGAACGGCACCATCGTGGTCGCGTTGCCGTAATTGTCGTTCGAGAAGCCGGTCGTCGTCTGCGGAACGCCGGGGCGATCGACCAGGATGATGGTCGGCGAGCCACCGGGGCCCGTCAGCGTCATCTTCACGTCGCCTTGCCAGGTGTGGTTGACGTTCAGCTCGACATTCAGGTCGCCGATCGCGTACGAATCGGGCACCGTGATCGTCGTGCTGACGCCCGTCGGCGTGTTGTCCGGAATCGCCGTTCCCGGACGGCAACGGCTGTGTAGCACAACCGACTGAGAATTAAACGCCTGCAAGACATGTTCTTCCTCCAGAGTTGATGCGGCGATTGCCACGGGCCGCGCGCAGGCGCGCAGCAGGTTGCAACTCGCACACACGGAACAAAACCCCTCGGGTAGATGCCTCTGAGCCTTCCTGTTCAGGCCCGACACACCCACGCATCCTGACGTGCCCCAAACAACAATCTAACCAATCGGTGGCGGTGAAACAATGCCAAATACGATGGTCATGCGACGGACGCCGTGGTCGTCGAAGGCGGCTCCTGCTGGAGAATATCTGACGTTAACCGCGGTGGATAATTGCGGAGTTGGCACGGTGCTTGCGAGTTCCGCCGGAGTTGCTCTGTTCTTGGACCAAGCGCCATGCGGCAAGCGCGAAGGCGCCCCACAGCTCTTTCCGAGCCGCGACCGTGAGGGAGCGGTTCCCCACGCCTACCGCTTTCGCGGTCGCTCAAGAACCGCTTGCTTACGCGCGCGGCTCCGCTCACGCCGGCCGCGCGCGGAATACAACCCGCTGATACAGGAACCCCAGCAACATCAGGCTCAACCCCAATCCCAGCAGCGAAAACACGCGATACAGATCGCGCAGCGCCGCCGTGTCGTACAGAAACACCTTGCACACCGACAGCAGCATCACCGCCAGCGACGCCCAGCGCAGCATCAGGCTGCCCGTGAGAATGCCGCTCGACAGCAGCGCGATGCCCAGCGCCACCCACGCCGCACTGTACGAGTAGCGCTCCGCCGCGCTCAGTCCGCCCCCGGCCAGTTGCGACCCGTGAAACCACTGGCGCACTTCCAGGCTCACCAGCACGAACACCACGACGATCGCGACGACGCCGAGCACGCCGCCGTACTGCGGCGGCTCGCGGCTGCCGCGCAGCACGCACAGCGCCCCCAGCAGCAGCGCCGGCGCGGCGTAGGCGTAGAGCAGCCAGTTGAGAATCACCCGCTCGCCCACCGGCTCGTTGCTCCAAAGCGGATTCAGGCCGAAGCCTAAGAAGATGATTGCGGCGATTGCGCTCAGCGAGCCGAGCGCCGCCGATGCGAATCGCAGCGTCTGCACCCACGCCCCGCGCATCAGCGGCAGCGCTGCCAGCGCCAGCCCGAGTGTGGCAATTATGTACGTCGCGGCTTCTCGCAGCGTCGGCTCGGCAAGCTCCATCCGGTCCGGCTGGAACCCGTGCCGGATCGTCAAGAGCACGAGCACCACGCCCATGACGACGCAGCCGATCTGGTGAGCCAGCATGAGTGGCGGATCGTTGCGCTTCTGGCAGCACGTCGCCGCGACGCCGAAAAGCAGCGCCGGCCCGCCGTAGGCGTACAGCAGCCAGTTGAGAATCAGCCGCTCGCCGACCCGCTCGCGGTTCATGATCGGATTCAGCCAGAGTACCAGCCAGCCCCCCGCCCAAGCCAGGGCCAGCACACCCAACACCGCCGCCGTGTAACGCAGCGTCTGCGTCCAAGCCCCGCGCATGATCAGCAGCGCGGCGATCGCAAGCAGCAGCTCGGCCACGACGTACGTCGCCGCCTCAATCAGCCGAACCTCTCCCCCAACGAGCCGCTCGCCCGGATGAAACCCATGCTGCAGGTTGAAAACGACAAGCAGCACGACCATCACAACGCAGCCGATCTGGTGCCCCAGCATCAACGGCCGGTCGCCGTGCTGTTCAAATCGCCAGGCCGCAACGCCGAAGGCCATCGCGGTCAGCCCATAGCCGTACGTCAGCCAGTTCAGCACCAGCCCCGCCCCGATCGGAAACGCAAAAGCCGCCGGCGGCAGGAGCGACACGCCCGCGAGAATCGACAGCGCGGCGGCGACCGGTCGAAGCTGCGGCACGCGCAGCCAGGCGATGATCCACGCCAGCGCCGGCACTTCGAGAGCCCACGCCACGCCGATCCAGCGCCGCTCCAGTTCGATCGGCATCGCCAGGCTCACCAGCGCCGTCATGCCGGTCAGAAGCAGCGCCAGCGGCAGCGCGTCCTCGTCATGCGTGCGTCGAACTGCCGGCGGCGCAGCCATCAGCGCGTAGCCCCCGGCGCAAATCAGGCAGATCCAGCCCCACGCCAGCAGCGCCGGCTGGTAGTCAAATCCCCAGTAGCCCACCAGCAGCGCCGCCACGCCCGCCAGCAGCGTAAAACTGGCGTGATTCACCGGCCGCGGCGACCCGAACAGGCACGCGTACCCGCCCAGCACGAAGCCGATGCCGAACAGCGTGAGCGTCCAGCCGAACCGCACGCTGTCAAAGCGCTTCACATCAGCCGTCCACATCGCCAGCATCGCCAGCACCGCCAGCAGCGCAAACCAGGGCAGCGCCTCGTAGCGCGGGCTGATGCGGCTGAGCACCAGCACGCCGGCGCTCAGCAATCCGAGGAAGCACCAGTCGAGCGTCGAAAAGCCGCCGACGCCGACCAGCGCGGCCAGCATCCCGGTCGAGAGCACCGAGCCAAGCACGGCGATCAGCCGCACCGCCTGCTGCGTGCCGGCCGGCATGTCAGGCCGCGGAATCGTCGCCGCGATCGACGCCGCACAGCTCAGCAGCAGGAACGCGCCCAGCCAGACGCTGTGCTCGGGCCTGTAATTCGCGGCCAGCCACAGCGCGACCCAGATCAGCCCGCCCAGCGTCGTCAGCGCCGAAAGCACCCACCAGCGGCGATAGCGCGAGACCGCCAGCAGCCCCAGTTGGAGAATAGCCACACCGGCCAGCGGACGCCGATCTGCTCTTCGATGCTGCGGAGGTTCTCGGCGGCGCTCGGCAAGGGAGGCGGCGGCGGACGGAGCGAGGCCGACAGTGGCGTGGGCAACGAGGCCGACGATGCTGGTGACCACGGCGATGCGGGCGCGCCATCGATCCGCGGCTCCGCCGATTGCAGGCTCCCGCTCTGTACGGCGGCGCCTGCGTCGGGCCGCGCCACAGTTGCGTCGCGCTCGCCGCGCGCCGCGCTCACCGCGTTCTCCAGGCTGGCCGGCGGCAGACTCGCCGACGACTGAGGTTCAAGAATGCGCCGCAGCGC
The DNA here is from genome assembly GCA_007859745.1 of Phycisphaerae bacterium RAS1. NCBI lineage: Bacteria > Pseudomonadati > Planctomycetota > Phycisphaerae > Phycisphaerae bacterium RAS1. Next base: position 440,508 of record SMLU01000002.1, read on the forward strand.
TTCCGCCCGCGGCGAGAGCGGCGGCGCGGCGGCCGCGTCGCCCGCCGCAACCGGCGAGTCTCGCCGCTCATCCGTCACCGCGGCCGGCGGCGCGTCGCTCCGGACATGGCTCGAACTCAGCTTGTCCACCCGATCGGAGAGCTCGGCGAGCATTCGTCGCAGCCGCGCGACGTTGGATCGCAGGTCAACGACGATCGCCACAAGGGCGATCGCACCCAGCACGATCCCGAAGAGCAGACACTCGGCCACGTCGGTCCCCAGATCGAGCAGACCCGTTTGAGCAGAACTGCGCCAAGGACATTATCTCCAGAATGTGCCGCCGCGTCTGCCCCCACGCTCTGCCGCGGGCGGCTTTTGTACGGCCGCTTCTTACAGGCCGCTACTTGTCGCCGCAGATCGGCCGGGGAACGACTCCGTTATCCCATGTGGTTACCACCACGCCACGTACAAGCATTGATCTCCCGACCGGCCGCCGCCTGGTTGATAATCGAATTGGCGCCTGTGCTTGTTTTTCGGATGATCCGATATGCCCTTTCGAACCAGCCGCTCAAGTTCACGAGCTTTCGGTAATTCGAGGTTGAACGCCAGAGCCGCAAAGTACGGGATGTCTACGTAACGGTAGTTACCTTGACGGGACCTTGGGTTCCTTGTGATGCCAACCACGAACTTCTTGACCTCTTTCGAAGCGACGATGGCCTCAATTGTCTCAATGAGGTGCCCCGACATCTGTTCCATTCGGTTCATAGCATTGCCCCTTCCACGTTGGCGGTAGGACCCTTCCTAGGCCAATGGTCCCTGCATGTTTGACCACGCCGTTCGCGCGCTATCTCGCCCGAGCGGCCTTCGCTCGCCGCGCGGTTGCTTTGCCACCCGCTGCACGGCTGCTTTCTCCGCCCGTCGCCCCGCCGTCAGCCACTCCTCGATGGTCAGGTCGGGCAGAAACGCCCGGCGTTCCTGGGTGTAGTCGCCGGCGCCGAACCCGAATTGGTGCAGGAAGCGCATTGCGTCCTCAAAACCAAGTTCTCGAACCAGCAGCAGAAGGCCGCGGCGACGAAGCTCTGCAGGATTGGCAGTCATTCGAGTTGACCAAGCTGGGTTACGAATTCCAACAGCCCCATGACCGTCACTCTGGTTTCACGCCGCTGTCGCCTTCCAAACCGCGCCTGTCAACCAACTCGTCGATACCTTTCGCGATCTCGCGAACGCTCAATTTCGGCAATACCGTTCTGCGTTCCTCGGTATAGTCGCCGGCGCCGTATCCGCAGTCTCGAAGAAAGCGTAGCGCATCGACATAACCGAGCTCTCGAACAAGCGCCTGAAATCCGCGGTACCGCAATTCCACCGGATTGGGCAGCGTAGCCATCACGACACCTCTCGCACAAAATCCGTCGGATTCTGCACCCGTACCTTGATCATACTCGCGAGCCGGGCTGCACGTTTCAGGAAATCGTCATCTGTTGTCAGCAGCACATCCGCACCCAGGTATTCAGCCCACGCAATGTGTGAAGCGTCGTACTCGCCCAATCCCTGGGCCGCCAGCTCTTCGCCGCGGACGGTGACGGGCTCAGGCGAATGCTCGTGCCGTATGCGGCCTGCGAGCCAGAGGCGAACTTTCGCAGCCCGCTCGGGATTCGGATTCAACTCATTCTCAAAATCGTGCATCGTCGAACAGACCGCTTCGATCCGGCCTTCCGCAATTTCCTGAAGCACGGACTCGATTGCCTGCTTTTCCAGCGAAATGCGAATGTTGCCGATTTGGTCATACGGCCACTTCAGACAGCACATGTCCAGATACACCCGCATCGCCCGCTCCGCCATCGCGCGCTCCTACACCTGCCACACCCCCGTCTTGAACTCCGCCAGCTCCCCGCATCGCGACACCGCCTCCAGCGCCAGCCCCAGCACCCGCCGCGTCTGCGACGGCGCGATGATCGCATCCACCCAGCCGCGCGCCGCGGCGTAGCGGATGTCCATGCTGGTCTCGTAGTGCTCCGTGATCTTTCGCTCGAGCAGTTTCAGCTCCGCCAGGTCCGGCTCGTGCCCTTTGCGTTTCAGCGACTCAACTTCGACGTGCAGAATCGTCTTGGCCGCCGAGGCGGCGCCCATGACGGCGTACTTGGCCGTCGGCCACGCGAAAATGAACCGCGGGTCATACGCCTTCCCGCACATGGCGTAGTTGCCGGCGCCAAAGGAGCCGCCGGTAATGAGCGTAATCTTCGGCACGACGCTGTTGCTGACGGCGTTCACGAGCTTGGCCCCGCTGCGGATGATGCCCTCCTGCTCGCTGTCGCGCCCCACCATGAAGCCGTTCACGTCCTGCAGGAAGATCAGCGGCACTCTCATCTGGTTGCAGTCGAGAATGAAACGGGCGGCCTTGTCGGCCGAGTCCACGTAGATCACCGAGCCGAATTGCAGCGGTCCCTTCGCAGGCTTGACCTGCTTCTTTTGATTGGCGATGACGCCCACCGCCCAACCATCGAGCCGCGCCAGGCCGCACACAATGGATTGGCCGTATTCGGCCTTGTATTCGTCGAAAGTGCCTTCGTCGAGCAGGTGATCGAGCAACTCGCGGACGTCATACTGAGCGGCGGCGAAGTTCGGTGCTGCCGCGGGCGAGGCACCCGCGCCACCTGTAGCCCGGCCGCCCCCGGCCGGTCCTGTAGCCCGGCCGCCCTCGGCCGGTCCTGTAGCCCGGCCGCCCTCGGCCGGTTCGCCGTTTATACCGGTGGCGGCCGGCGCTCCGGCCCGGCCGAGGGCGGCCGGGCTACACGCTCGGAGAATCGGGTCCATGACCGCTTCGGCCGGGCGCTTCGGCGGTTTGGGCAGTTGACGATCGAAGGGGCAACCCGGCCCTGCGCCGAGCTTACCCACCACACGCCGCAGCCGCTCGATGCAGAGCTCATCATTCGGCTCACGATAGTCAATCGTGCCCGAAATGCTCGCGTGCATCAGCGCCCCACCGATCTCCTCGCCCGTGGCGACCTGGCCGATCGCAGCCTTCACCAGCGCCGGCCCGGCCAGGTACAACCCGGAGCCCTCGGTCATCAGCAGCGTGTCACACATCACCGGCAGATACCCGCCGCCCGCCACGCAGTTGCCCATGATCGCCGCGAACTGCGGCACGCCCATGGCCGAGATCACCGCGTTGTGCCGGAAAATCCGGCCGAAATCATCCTCGTCGGGAAAAATCTCGTCCTGCATCGGCAGATACACGCCGGCGGAATCGACCAGGTAGAGAATCGGGAGCTTGTTGTCCATGCAGAAACGCTGGGCGCGCAGGACTTTCTTGCACGTCGCCGGAAAGAACGCGCCGGCTTTCACCGTCGCGTCATTCGCGACGATCACGCACAGCCGGCCCATGACCCGGCCGATGCCGGTGATGACGCCGGCCGCAGGCACGCCGCCCACATCGGGGTACATGCCATCGGCAGCCCAAAGGCCGAGCTCGAGGAAGCAGGGATCGAGGGACCGAGGGATCAAGGGATCAAGGGAAACTTCACTCCGTGCGCCCTTAATCCCTTGATCCCTCGATCCCTTGATCCCTTCTCGATCACACAGCAGCTCAATCCGCTCCCGCGCCGTGAGCCGACCGTGACGGTGTTGCCGCTCGATGCCCTTCTTTCCGCCGCCCTGGCGAATCTGCGCTTCGCGGGCGGCGTATTCGGCCAGGAGCGCGCCAAGCGGGTCCGCCGGTCCGGCGGCCGGCGGCAGTGCAGTCGAAAGTTCCGGCCGGGCGACCACGGCAGCGTGGCCGCCCGTCGCCCGCGTCAGTCTGTTTTTCGTGCTCATGCGGCGGGATTATCCGCGACCCACCGAGCGGCGGCAAACGGCGCGACGGCGCGCTGCCGCCGCGGGCCTTCGCGTATATCATCTGACGCAAGGAGAACCCACGAATGCCGTTTGAAGATCCGGTCGCCACGCTCGAACTGCTCACGTCGCGCATCCACGCCATCCGGGACTCTCTTTGACTTGCCTTCCAAGAAAGCCCGCGTCGCCGAGTTGAGCTCGCAAATGGAGCGGCCCGGCTTCTGGGAGATTCAGGAAACCGCTCAGAAAATCCTGCAAGAGCTGAAGACGCTTCGCGCCCAGGTCGAGCCGGTGCAGGACCTGCTCCGCCGCAGCGACGACGCGCATGTCCTGGTCGATCTGTCAAAGGAAGCCGGCGGGGCGGATGCGGCCCTGGAGTTGCAGCGTGAGCTGGAGACGCTGGTCGACAAGACCGACCGCGTGGAGTTGATGACGCTGCTTTCCGGTCCGAACGACCGCAGCAGTTGCTTCCTCTCGATCCAGGCCGGCGCCGGCGGCGTCGATTCGTGCGACTTCGCAGAGATGCTGTTGCGGATGTACATCATGTACCTCGAGCGGGCCGGCTTCCGCGCATCGGAGGTCGATCGGCAGGAAGCCCCCGAGGCCGGCATTCAGTCCGCCACGCTGCATGTCGAGGGCGGCTACGCCTACGGCTACCTCTCGTGCGAGGCCGGCGTGCACCGGCTGGTGCGCATCGGCCCGTTCAACGCGCAGGGCAAGCGGCAGACGTCATTTGTCGGCGTCGACGTGCTCCCCGAGTTTGAGGACAGCAAGATCGAGATCGCCGAGACGGACGTCGAGTTCGTCTACTTCCGCCGCGCCAGCGGCGCCGGCGGGCAAAACGTGAACAAGGTGGCGACCGCCGTGCGCGTGAAGCACCTGCCTTCCGGCATCGTGGTGGAGTGCGTCAACGAGCGCAGCCAGCAGCAGAACAAGCGCATGGCACTGTCGATCCTGCAATCCAAGCTGGAGCAGATCAAGCAGGCCAAGCGCGACGCCGAGCTGGCCAAGCTCTACAGCGACAAAGGCGACATCGCCTGGGGCAACCAGATTCGCAGCTACGTCCTGCACGGCTCGACCATTCACGTCAAGGACCACCGCACGAACCTGGCCATCGGCGATACGCAGAAAGTGCTCGACGGCGGGATTCAGCCCTTCATCGACGCCCGCCTGCGCCAGAAGTTGAAGGGGTAGGACAAGCCGTCGTTCCATCCCAGCCGCGCGCGTAAGCAAGCGGTTCCTAAGCTTCCGCTCCCTCACGGTCGCGGCTCGGAAAGCAAAACTGCATTCTCAAATCGGCGGCGCGTCGCTCGCCCACGGCGGGTCAATCTCCTCGTCCGACGCCGTCATGCCGCGCGAGCCGAACGAGTTCTTCAAACTCAACTCCTCAAGCAGTTGCCCTGACCCGGCGCTGATCGGCCAATATCCGGCCAGGCCGGCCTCCGACCCTGTCAGTCGCCGAATCCGCGTCGCCTGGATGTCCGCCGCGCTGCGGGCGCTCGTCCACAGCCGGACTTCCGTGATCTTCCCGCCGTACGTGTTGCCGAGCGTGATCGAGCCGGCGTTGACCGGGTCGCCGCCGCCGCCTCGTCCGGCTGCAGCGCCGTCAACGTAAATGACGGTCGTCCCGGCACTGTCGAATGCCACCGCCAGGTGCCGCCACGAGCCGCTGAGATTGGCGACCGTGCCGCTGATCGTCGCGTCGCCGCTGGTGACGGCAACCTGGCTCTGCGCCGGGAAGATGTCGATCGCCAGGTCGGAGCCGGCGAACTCCGCGATGCGCCCGCCGATCGGATCGGAACGGAACCACGCCTCGAACGTCATCGCAGGCAGCGACGCGTCGAGATCGATCGGCAGAACGGCCAGTTGTGTGCCGTTGAATTGCAGCGAGGACGCGACGCCGCCCACGTCGATCATCGTGGCCGCCGTGTTCTCCGCGCCGCCGCGCGTCACGACCCTCAGCGTCACGGTGAACGTGCCCGGGCCGAAAACGTGAATCGGCTCCGGCTCGGCCGAGCTTTCCCCATCGCCAAAATTCCAGAAAAAGTCGCGGATGCGGTCGTCGGGGACGGTGCTGGCCGTGCCGTCGAACTGAATGGTGAGCGGGGCGCGCCCGCTGCTCACGTTTGTCTTGATCACCGCGGTCGGATCGGCCCCGCGCACGCGCACATCGGTCGCCGCGCGGCCGACGGCCCCGGTCGCGTCGGTCGCCGCCAGCGAGATTTCGTACAAACCCGGCTCGCTGTAGACATGCGTGACGCTGGCGTCCGTAGACGTCGTCCCGTCGTCAAAATCCCACGCGAACGTCAGCGATCCGCCGTTGGCGGAAGTCGAGGACGCGGCGGAAACGATGACCGTCAGCGGCGGCTCGCCGCTGGTGACGTCGATCGCGATCCGGGCCGTCACCGGACCGTCATTAACAGGCGAATTGGGCTCCTGCGGCGGACAGCCGGCCGGGATCAGCAGCGAGAGGCTCAGCATCATGACGCGGGGGAGTCTGCTCACGATTTGTATTCCTCGCAGCCGATTCTGCGGCGCGCCACGCAGCGCTGCCGGACGTCGGCTGGACCGGTCGAATTATAGAGCAGGCGGCAAGTCAGACGGCAGAGGGCCGGAGGTGCTGGCCAGGTTTGGTACTGGTCTGGTTTCCACTCCCGGCGCGGGGAGCATCGGCGTCCCGCCGGTGCGAGTGCAGAATTGCACCGGCGGGACGCCGATGCTCCCCGCAAACTTGACCAGTCACTTACCTCAGACCACCTCCGGGTGTGACCAAAAAACCTCGTCAGGTTCCGCGGGCAAATCCGTCCGAACCCGCCGCGTCAAGCGGCGGGGTGTCGTCTCCGGCCTGTGAGGCGCCGCTCGCTTGCGATCGTCAACCCGCCGCTTGGCGCGGCGGGTTCTGAAACGCCGGTCGGCCGGCGGCAACGGCGGCGGCGGGAACGCGAGACACGCCGCACCGGACGCTTAGAACTGCACACCCTGACCGTTGGGCGCCAGGTCCTGGCTGGCGACTTCGCGGCGGCGAAACTCGACCTGAAGGTCGCGATTGAGCAGCAGCACACCGCCGTTGTGCGGCCCGAAGATCGGATCCACACCCGGCCGCCGCATGCGAACCAGGTCGCGCAGGTAGTTTCCGCGCGATTTGGCCACTTCCTGCTCGTTGGCGATGATGTCCACGTAGTTCGTGGCGCCCGGCCGCAGCTCCATGCGGAATTTCTTCAGCATCCGTCCGTCCAGGAAACCGAACGCCTCGCGGTCGTACGAATTCGGAGCGCTGTCGACGCCGCTCGGCTGATTGCGGCCGGCGTCGCGATACGTGAACTGATACGGCCCGCCGCTGCGCGGCCAGCCGTTTACCGCAGACGGGCAGACGAACGCCTTCGGCATTTCGGCCATGTGCACCGGCATCAGGATGTTGGGCAGCGTGCTGGGCCAGCGCGTGCGGTCGAAGGGGTTGACCTCCGCATCCGGTCGCGAAGCCATGCCGAAACCGCCGTTGGTCATGGGCGTCTCGACGTTCGGCACGCGCCCATCCTGCTCGGTCCAGTAGTTGTATATACCCACGCCGATCTGCCGGAGATTCGACGCGCACACCACCTTGCGGGCCTGCCCGCGGGCCTGATGCAGGGCCGGCAGCAGGATCCCGATCAGTACGGCGATGATGGCCGTCACCACCAGAAGCTCAATCAGGGTGAACGCTCGCACTCGTCGTGTGTGGTTCATGAGTCGCCTCACTCGGGTGGGACGGGCGTCTCGCCCGTCCCGGGCGCGTTGGCTGGGACAGGCGTGTCGCTTGTCCCTGGCGTCAATTGGGAGATTGGATCGGGACGGGCGAGACGCCCGTCCCACCCAGAGTCTCTCACGGCAACAGAATGCAGTCGACGAACGGGTTGATGTCGAGCACGTTGGTCGCCCCGTCGCCGTTGATGTCCGTGTTGCACCGCAGGCTGCACGCCGGGAACATCGCCTGATACGCGGCGGCGTCGCTGATCGCCAGAACAAGCGGATTGATATCGAGGATGTTCACGGCGCCGTCGCAATTGGCGTCGCAGCGGACATATCCTTCGCAACTGTCGCCGGCCGCGATAATCACCGAGTCATAGCAGATCGTGTCAGCAAACAGCGGGTCGAAGCTGTTGTTGATGCCCCAGCCGCCCGCCTCCAGATACACGATTCGGTCGGCGCTGCCGGGGGTCAGCGGAACGACGACGTTGTCGATGTAGGCGCCCAGGTCGCCGCCGAAATCCGCCAGCGCCAGCCCCCCGTTCCCTGCGGCTGTGTACTGATCACCATTGATGCCCGTCGCGATCGTGGCCGTCGTCCCGGCGATCGGGTAGGCGGTGTTGAACGTGTTGCCGACTTGCGACGTGTTGATGAGCGGCCAGAGCGTCGAGCCCAGCCCCTGCCCCGAGAGGACCGGGAACGACCCGCCGGCGCCGCGCTCGATCATCCAGCCGCGCCAGGCGCCCATGTACTGAAGAGTGCCCAGAAACGGCCCGGTCGAGGGAGAATCGAGAATCGTGTCCTCCCAAAGCTCGTAGCCGAGGTCCTGAATGCGATAGACGCCCGACAGCGCACCGCCAACTCCGGCATGCGGAGCAAGCGTGCCGACGCGCGTGTCCGCGGTCGGGTTGATCGCCGCGGCCGGAGGCTCATTTTGCGTGCCGGTGCCCGAAAGATTGACGATGATCGTCGCCAGCGCCGGCCCAAAGCCCGGCGCGCCCTCGTTCGTGCCGGTCGCGTCGAAGTCGAGCAGCGCGGCGGCGAGCGCGTCCAGATTGAACGTCAGCTCGACGTAGCTGTCGCTGCCGCCGATGAGAATCGGCGTCTGACCGCTCACCGGAACCAGGCTGCGGACGCCGTTTGCGGCATCACCGTCCAGATCGAGCAGCGGACCGCCGAGAAACTCGATTCCCTCGAGCGGCACCAGGTTTGGGCCGCCCGCCGGAATGCTGCCGCGACGATAGAGCATGCTCAGCGAGCCGTAGGCGTTCGGCTGAATCAGCGGTTGCGGCGGATTGCCGAGGTAGTTGACGGTTGCGCCTCGGTCGGCCGTGCCGGCGAGGCGGTCGCCATCGGAAAACTGTCCCGGGAAGCCCGGGCCCGGAACCGGGGCGACATTCCGGGCTGTACCGGGATACAGCCGCGCATCGGCGCCGGTGAGCAGGAAATAGCGCTCGGCGCTGACGCTGGCAGCGACTGAAAACAGGGCGATCGCGGCAGACGTGTATCGAAGAGCACTCATTGCAGAAGCCTCCTGTAGCGTCGGACTTCTCTGTCCGACGACAATTTCAGCGTCGGACCCGGAGGTCCGACCGTACGGAAGAATCAGAACCGCTCTAACCGTAATTCAGAAATCTGGTGCGAACGAAATCGCGCCATCGTTGGACACGATCCGCATCGCGTGTTCGGACTGCGGAATCTCGCGCACAATTGCGCGAATTCGCGCAGGCCGCAGCCGAGAATTAGGCCGTCGGTGGAGCGCGATTCAGGAGGGCATCGCGCGCCAAAAGCAGGTAGGCAGGTTGGAAATGTGCATCATGGACGGGGTTGATTGCGGATCGGATCGCGGCCCGGACGGTCTCACGAAGCGTCCGCGTCGCCGAGCACTCCAGCCGCGACACGCGGCGCGTGAGACGCCGGCTCATCTCGGCCAGCCCGCCCGCCGTGATGACCGCAGCCGCCCAGGCGCTGTTTGGCGCCTCCCCCCTGCCGTCGCCGGCGATCGCCCGCCGCGCCACGTCTCCGTGCATCAGCACGACGACCAACCCGAAAGCCAGCCAGGAACGCGGCTTGCGCGGCAACCGCAACCAGCGAACGTCAAGCACCTTGAAGACAAAGAACGCCTGTACCAGCGTCATCGCCAGCAGGCGCAGCGGGTCAATCTCAGCCGCCTCGCCGCCAATCCTGCCGACGGTCCCCATCCAGGCGGGCATGTGCAAAACGAGAATCACCGCCCAGATCGAGCGGCGGAGCGTTTGCGCGACGCGCGGATTGCGATGTAACAACGCAGAGACCATCAGTGCCGCTTCATCGTACAGGCGAATCGCTGACTGTAAATACTCGGCCCTCATGCCCGTCTGGTTAGCAAGCCGCGTGCCAGATCGATGGAATTCTGTTCTCCGAACCCGTCGAGCCGGCTACGTCGCGACTCGCGTCGCGGCGTTGATCAGGCCGAGGTGCGAATACGCTTGCGGGAAATTCCCCAGCGCCTGTCCGCGCTTCGGGTCGTACTCCTCACTCATCAGGCCGGTCGGGCCCTGCTGGTCAAGGTAATCGCCAAGAAGACTCTCCGCCTCTTCGCGCCGTCCAGCCATCGACAATGCCTCAATGAGCCAGGTCGTGCAGAGATTGAACGCTCCTTCCAGCCCCGACAGACCGTCGTCATAACGATAGCGATAGACCGCCGGACCTTCGCGGAGCTGTCGCTCGACGTCTGCGATCGTACCGATCACGCGCGGGTCGGTGGGCGGCAGCATCCCGCTCAGCCCGACCCATAGCACGGCCGCGTCGACGTCGTCTTCCTCATACGTCGCCGCGAATGCGCCGCGTCCCGCTCGCCAACCACCCGCGACGACGTCCTCGGCGATGGCGGCGCGCAGTTCCTCCCAATCGGGCCGGCGTCGCCCGAGGTAGCGAGCGACCTGCAGGGCCCGATCCACCGTCTGCCAGCACATGACCTTCGAGTGAACGTGATTGCGCCGCGCGCGGCGAGCCTCCCATATCCCGTGGTCCGCTTCGCGCCAACGAGCCGCGACTGTGGTCACCATGTGATCGAGCATCCGCCAATGCTCAGAGGACAAGGCCGCACCGCGTTCCGCCAGCAAAGCAACCAGCGACGCGATCGGGCCGAACACGTCCAGTTGCACCTGGCGCGCCGCCGCGTTCCCGACGCGCACCGGGCGGCTGCCGCGATAGCCCGCAAGCTCGCCGATCTCTCCCTCCGGGCCGAGATGTCCGCCCGTCACGCTGTACACAGGAGAAAGCAACGCGCCCGGCTCGCATTCGTCCAGAATTCCGAGAATCCAATCAAGCAGTTTTAGCGCCGGCCCGGTCGCCCCGAGCCGCGCCAGCGCCTCGGCTGCCATCGCCGCATCACGCGGCCAGCAGAAGCGATAGTCCCAGTTACGCACGCCGCCGGCGTGCTCGGGCAGACTGGTGGTCGCGGCGGCGGCGATCGCGCCGGTCGGTCCGTAACACAGCCCTTTGATCACCAGGGCGCTTCGCGCGCACGCTTCACGATATGCCGACGGCAGAGTCAGCGTCGCCGCCCAGCCGGCCCAGAACTGCCGTACGCGCTCCCGTCGCACCGCCTCCGTGAGGCGGTCGGCCGCAAGATTGGCCGTTCCGTAGCGCAGCTCAAGAACGAGCGGCTGAGAATCCACGTGAACCGTGGCGGTAGCGGTTTGATGGCGACCCTCGTCGACGATCGACCAGCGCACGCCTGGCGCGCGCAGCACGACCGGATCAACGGCGCCTTCGATGACGATTCCGTCTTCCGCAACGCTCAGCCGCGTCTCGATGCGCCCGAAATCCAGCCGCGGCGCGAAGATCACGCCAACGTCGCCGCAGCCCTCCACCACGCGCAGCAGATCAGTCCTCCCGGCCCGCTGGAACGCCCGCCCGCCGCCGCAATCCAGGTAGTCACAGATGCGGACTCCGCCCCAGTCGGTGACGAGCACCAGCGAGTCACGCAGATACGCCTGCCGGGCCCGCCCTCGGCCATCGACCGGGCGAATCTCGAAGAACCCGGCCAGCGGACCGCCCAGCAGCTCGGCGAAAAGGGCCGCGGAGTCAATCCGCGGTGCACACATCCAGACCAACCGTCCACGCGGATCCAGCAGCGCCACCGTCCGTTGATCCGAAAGCACGGAGTGCTGCTCGATCGGCGTCGCCGCCGCGCCGGCGATCCACTCGGCGCGGCGCTCCGTGACGCGCGCCAGCACGCGCGCCACGGCCTGCGTATCTGCGGCACGGTGTCGCGCCGCGCTGCTTCCGGGGCCGACCTTCACGCCCACGTCAGGTCCCTGCAACGTCGCAAAGGCGTCCTCGTCGGTGCTGTCGTCTCCCAGAAACAGCACGCCGGACGCCCCCAGCCGCTGCCGCAGCCGCTGAAGCGCCTCGCCCTTGTGCGTGCGAACGACGCTCAGTTCCACGACCATCTTCCCCTGCCGCAGGTAGACGCCGGGCCACCGCCCCAGTCCACGCTCGATCGCCGCGACGGCGCCCTCGGCCGCGGACGGTTCGGCGTTGCGATAATGAAAAGCGAGCGACGCCGGCTTGACCTCAATCTGGAATCCGTCGCCGCCGCCGGCCAGCTCGCGCAGCGCGACCGCCAGCCGCGTCAGGAGGTCCTGCTGGGCCGCGGACAACGGCGCAACAGAGTCCGCCTCAAACTCGCTCCCGTGGCTTCCGACCAGGTGCGCCTCGTCGACGCCCGCGGTGCGCGACGCCAGGTCGCGCAGGGCGCGCCCGGAGATGACCGCGATGTGCGTCTGCGGCATGCCCGACAGCGCCTTCAGCGCCACGAGCGATTCACGGTTGGCCTCGGCCCGCGCCGGATCGTTCACGATCGGCGCGAGCGTGCCGTCAAAATCGGTCGCGACCAGCAGGACCGGGCAGCGCGCCAGGTCATCCAGTCGGGAGAGCAGTGCGTCCTCGGATGGCGCTGGCGGTGCAGCGCCGCCTCCATCGTCGCGCGCGGAATCTAGCACGGCGCCGAAACCTCCAGGTCAATGTCCACTCCGGCCGCCTCGAAAAACTGCCGCACCCACCAGAAGACGTCTTGCTGCTTGATATTGCGCCGCAGCCGGCGCATCGCCGGATGGCGCTGCAAACGTGACATCGTCACCGCCCGGCGGATGGCGGCCGCCACGCTCTCGTGATCATGCGGATTGACCAGCGTCGCGCCCACGGCGAGCTGAAACGCCGCCCCCGCGAATTCGCTCAGAATCAGCACGCCGTTGTTTTCCGACTGTGACGCACAATACTCCTTGGCCACCAGGTTCATCCCGTCCTTGAGCGGCGTGATGAGCGCCACGTCAGCGGCACGGTAATACGCCAGCAGCTCGGCCCGCTCCACACTGCGAAAGACGTAGTGAATCGGCACCCACCCGGGCTGCGAGTAGGCGCCGTTGACCTGAGCCACGCCGCGCTCGATGCGCGCCTTCAGGTCCTGGTACTCGGGCACGTGCTCGCGGCTGGGCACGACCACCTGCACCAGCGTCACGGCCCGGTGCAGCTCGGGGTAGCGCTTCAGCGCCAGCTCAAACGCGCGAATCCGGTCTGGAATTCCCTTCGTGTAGTCCAGCCGGTCAATGCCCAGCACGATCTGCGCGCTCGAAAATTGCGAGCGGAGCTCCTGAACGCGCTGCGTCACCGGCCCGCTGGCCGCGTGCCGCGCGAATTCGCCGAAGTCAATCCCAATGGGAAACACGCCCAGGTGCGCCGCGTGCCCCGCGAATTCAATCCGCGCCAGCTTGGTGCGCCCGAAAATACGCGCCGCCGGCAGCAACCGCCGCACGCAATCCAAGAAGTTCTCACGGTCGCGCGGCGTCTGCAGACCGATGATGTCGTAGCTGAGCAGCTCGCGCAGAACATCGACCCGCCACGGCAGCTTCGCAAAAATATCCGGCGGCGGGAACGGGATGTGTAGAAAGAAGCCGATGCGGCTTTCGCAGCCGCGCTCGCGCAACTCGCGCCCCAGCCCCATCAGTTGGTAGTCGTGCACCCAGACAAAATCGCCCGGAGCGTGCGCGTCGAGCACGGCGTCGGCGTACTTGGCCTTGACCGTCAGGTAATGCTGCCAGTAATCGGGGACGAAATTGCAGCGCGACTGCAGGTCGTGAAACAGCGGCCAGATGATCTCGTTGGCGTAGCCCTGGTAGAAGCCCTCGTACTCCACCCGCGACAGCGACACGGGACGTAGCGGGTACCCCAGGGAAAATGCCTGTTCGCGCAGAGCCGCCGTCACGTCCGGCGCGGTCTCCTCGCGCGCCCCCGGCCACCCGACCCAGACGCCGCCGCTCCGCCGCAGCACCGCGCCCAGCGCCGTCACCAGGCCCCCGCTGCTGTGCCGCACGCTGCACGCGCCCTGCTCATCGCGCTCGATCGAGATGGGCAGTCGATTGGAGACGATCAGCAGTCTCATGAGCGGCTCCCAGTCTCACGCGCGCACCGCGCGCCGCGGTTAGTCAGGCATCGTTCGTGGCGTTCCTCGTCCGACATTCGACATTGCGGTCCTCTTCGCCCACGTCCGCCGTCGCCGGCACCATCAGCACGGCGCAACCCGCGTTCTCCAGCACCGTCTTACTGACCGAGCCGAGAAACAGCCGCTTGACGACGCCGCGCGCGTGCGTGCCCATCACCACCAGGTCAATCGCCTGCGCCCTGACGAAGTCGACGATCTGTGCCGCCGGCAGGCCGCGCGCGACGTGAGGTTGCACGGCCGCCCCCGGGAGAGTGGATTCAACGAACTGCCCCAGCACGAGCGTCAGCTCAGCGTCGGTCGGATTGATCGAAAGACAGTAGCTGCCGTCATCCTGCCCCAGGGACGACAGCGGCGCCGGTTCCGCAACGTATAAGACGTGAAGCTCAGCCCCGCACAACTCCGCCAGCCGCCGCGCCAGCGGCGCGGCATGGCGCGACAGCGCTCCGAGATCGGTCGGCAGCAGGATGCGCCGGATGAGCGCCACATCGATCTCCGCTGTTCATGGACGCATACCCGAAGCCGCTCGACCCGGCCCGCGCGTCACGGGCCTCCCGGAGCCGACGAACGCCAGATTATATGTCGACTTCGGCAAGGGCAACCGCCGCCCCATCCGCTGCGCGAAATGACACACTTCGCGGCTGTCCCGCCCCCACCACCGCGGCGCTCCTCCGCCGTAACCCCCGAAAAAGGTGCTTCTTGCGCGCTCGCGCTCCAGAACCCGCGCGCGGCACGCGGTTTGCTAGCCCTCCATCGTGCAGGGACGCGCACGCTGGAGCGCGCGACCGTCCGATCGCTCATCAAATCTGTACACCGGAGACAGACATGTCCACCAAAGTGGCCGACCTCGCCGGACCAGGCATCGGCGACTACGGCGAGCTCGAGCGCATCCTCCCCAGTGATTACCGCTCGCTGCTCACACCGCGGCAGACGCAGGAAGCGCTCTTCGCCGCCAAGGACTACATCGAAGAACACCTGTGCAAGGAACTGAACCTGATTCGCGTCACGGTGCCGCTGATCGTTGACGTCGAGAGCGGCGTCAACGACTACCTCGACCGCGACGGCTCGCGCACGCCGATCCAGTTCCACATCAACAACGACTACAACAAACACCCGATCGAGGCCCAGGTGGTGCAGGCCGCGACCAAGTGGAAGAGGGTCGCGCTCAAGCAGTTCGGCATGAACCCGGGCGAGGGCCTTGTGACCGACATGCGCGCCGTGCGCAAGGACTACTTCCTGGACCACGACCACAGTTGCTATGTCGATCAGTGGGATTGGGAACGGGTCATGACGCCGGACGAGCGCAACCTCAAGTTCCTGACCGACATCGTCAAGTCAATCTGGAAGGTCATCACCGGCGCGGAGAAGTTCCTCCAGAAGCACTTCCCGCAGCTCGCCGACGACCGCTACCCGAATTTGCCCAAGAACCTGACCTTCATCCACGCCGAGGACATCCTCGACAAGTACCCCGACCTGCCGCGAAAGCAGCGCGAGACCGCCATCCTGCAGGACCACCCGGCCGCTTTCATTTACGGCATCGGCTGGACCCTGAAAGACGGCTATCCGCACGAGATGCGCGCCGCCGACTACGACGACTGGGTCACCGAGACGCGCTCCGCCGACGGCCGCCCGATGCACGGGCTCAACGGCGACATCCTGGTGTGGAACCCCGTGACGCACCGGCGGCATGAGCTGTCCTCCATGGGCGTCCGCGTGAACGCCCAGACGCTCAAAAAGCAGCTCGAGCTGACGAGCCAGCTCGATTTCATGAAGCTGCCCTATCACCAGGCGATTCTGAGAAACGAGCTGCCGCTCAGCATCGGCGGCGGCATCGGCCAGTCACGCACGTTCATGACGCTTTTGCGCAAGGCGCACCTGGGCGAGGTGAGCGTGAGCGTCTGGCCTAAAGTGCTCAAGGAAATGTGCCAGAAGAAAAACATCCATGTGATCGAGTAGCGCCGATCGGATGGCGGCGCTGGACCCCGAGCCTGAGAATTCTTCGGGTGGAATGGGCATCTTGCCCGTTCCTGACGCGGTCGGGACGGGCGAGACGCCCGTCCCACCCAGAGGCAATCCAAACCGCAGCCGCACCGGGATGACACGGTTCGTAGCCGTGCGCCCGGTGCGGTTTCTTGGTACCGGTGGGGTTGAACAAGCCGGGACTGCGTGCCGGCTGCCGCGCGAGTGTGGCCCGGCCGCCCTCGGCCGGTAATTTGCCCGTACACGCGCGGCGCATCGCGGAAGCCGTCCGCATTTCTCAACGAACGGTTGGAACGAGCTGCAGAAGGCAGCGCCCGCTGACGACCAGGCAATCACCGGATGGCGATCGCGCCGATTCATGCAATACACATGACCCCGGCGCCCCTTCGCAAAGTCGCCCCGGAGAATCCCCGTGCCGCGGACCTCATTGAGAACTTCTTTCAGAACCCCGCACGGAAGTGCGGGGCCTGCCCGCCCGCCACTTCCGCGACGGGTCTTGTTGGGCGACCTATGCTCGCAGCGTACCCACGTCGCAATCCTCCAACGTGCATTCGTCACAGCCCTGCTCGCCGGCCGTAAGCAGATCGAGTCGCGCCTCTCACGCACGCGCCGCGCCCCGCTGGGTTGCATCCGCGCCGGAGATCGCGTGCTGTTCAAGCTGAGCGGTGGGCCGCTGGTGGCCAGCGCCCGCGTCGCCCGCGTGCGCGAGTACCACGCGCTTTCGCCGGCGCGCGTTGCGACCTTGCAGCGAACCTACGGCGCGAGGGTGTGCGCTCCGGCGCAGTACTGGCGCCAGCGACGACGATGCCGTTACGCCGTCGTCCTGTGGCTCGAGGACGTCGCGCGACTCACCGCCGCGACGGCCACTCCGCGCGTGCCGCGCCAATTCGGCACGGCGTGGATCGCCTGTTCAGCCCCGTAACACTGTAGGGTCCGCTGTGCGGACCAGCTGTAGGCTGGGCTGAGTACTCGAAGCCCAGCCCAAGCAGTCGCTGGGCTTCGAGTACTCAGCCCAGCCTACGAAAGCTCAGCCCAGCCTACGAAAGCTACCGAATGCACGCGACGACGCGGCGTAGCGCGGATGAACTCGCCGGAACGCCGATCCGCGCGTCGGGCTGCTTTTTGCCGTCCAGCGTCAATTCAACGCTCGCGCCGGCCGAGCGGGCCGCATCGCGCGTGATCTCGATCTCGTGCATCACGCCGCGCCACGGGCGAGTCATGGATGCTTGCTTCCACGCCGGCGGCAGGACCGGATCGACGCACAGGCCGTCCCACTCCGGCCGCACTCCCAGCACCCACTGCGTCACGATGCGATGCAGCCACTGCGCCGAGCCGGTGTACCACGTCCACCCGCCGCGGCCGAAATAGGGGGATTCCGGGCCGTCCACGTTTCCGGGCAATACGAACGGCTCCGCCCAGTAGCGCTCCGAATCCTTGAGCGCCGGATTGATCGCCGTGAGCAACTTTCCGACCGTCTCGTGATCGCGCATCTTGCACGCGGCGGCGATCGCCCACGTCGCAGCGTGCGTGTAGACGCCGCCGTTCTCGCGCAGGCCGGGGGCGTAGCGCGTGATGTAGCCGATTTCCTTCACCGGCTGGTCGTACGCCGGGGCCAGCAGCAGCGCGCCGACGTCGCGGATCAGGTGGGTCTTGACCGCGTCCCAGCACTGCCGGGCGCGATCGGGCGGCGCGACGTCATTCAGAATCGCCCACGTCTGTGCGTTGAGAAAAATCCGCCCGACGCGGCAGCTCTTGCTGCCGATCTTCTCGCCGCTGTCGAGCGTCGCGCGCCAGTACCATTCGCCGTCCCAGCCATGCGCATTGATCGCCGCAATGAGCTGCTCGCGACGCTGTTCGAACTCGCCCGCCAGCGTCAGCCAGTCGCCCGTGAATCCCGGACAATGCACCCGGAACCCGCCGGCGGCGGCGCGGCGGAAAATCTGCGACCAGTCGGCCAGCAGCCCCACCAGGAAATGCCCCAGCCAGATCGACTCGCCGCGCTCCTGCAACCCGCAGGCGCTCAGGCCGTCGTTCCAGTCGCCGGCCCCGATGTATGGAATCCCGCGCGGACTCGTTCGGCCAAACACGCGACGAAAGGCGCGCATGATGTGCTCGATCAGCGCCGTCGGCGTCGCCTCGTTCAAGAACGGCGTCGCGTCCGCCAGCACCGTCAGGTCGCCGGTCTCGCGAATGTAGTTGGCGGCGACGAAGCCGAGCCAGAGCAGGTCGTCCGTCATCGTCGTGATGTGCCCCTGCTCGGTCAGCGGGTGCCACCAGTGATAGACCGAGCCGTCGGCGAATTGATGCAGCGCGTGCAGGTTTAGCTGCTCGCGGCAGCGGGCCGGGTCGATCGTCAGCCAGACCTGCGAGTCCTGAAGCTGGTCGCGGAAACCGAACGCGCCGCTCTGCTGGTAATAGCCGGCGCGGCCCCAGATGCGGCCTGAAATCGCCTGGTAGCGAATCCAGTCATTGGCCAGGTAGTTCAGCGTCGGCTCGGGCGTGTCGATCCGCTGCGCCGCAAGCAGCTCGGCCCACGCCGCTTTGGCGTCGTGCAGCGCCGTCTCCATCACATCCGCGCGCAGCAGCGAGCCGGCCAGCTTTCCGGCCGCCTCGCGCGATTCGCCGACGGCCAGCACATAGCCGACCGTCCGGCTCTGGCCGGGCTTCAGCTCGATCGTGCTGCGCATGGCGGCGATGGCGTCTTCGAATCTGCCGAAACGCGGTTTCCAGACATCCTGCTCCAGCGCGGCCGGCGTGCGGAGATTTCCATAGCGCCCCAGAAACGCCGCCTGGTCCCCCTGCGCCGATAGCACCGGCTCGGTCGTCGAAAAAACGCTGACGTACGGAAAATCCGCGTTCCAGTGTCCGAACTGGCGGGCCGGGACGTCCCACATGTGATTGCGGGCGATGATCGAGCGGCGGGCCGCGTCGAATTCCGTCTCGATGAAAAGCTTGTGAAACTCACGCCGCGGCGACGGGCTGACGCCGCAGTTCCATTCGAGGTAGCCGCAGATTTCAAGCCGCCGCAATCGCTCGGTGGTGTTCCGCAGCTCGACGCGCCAGATTTCGGCCGTGTCGCGCGCGTGGGCGAAGAGCGTCCACTCCGCGCGGATGCCGGCGAACTGCGTGACGAACGTCGAATACCCGATCCCGTGCCGACACTCGTAGTGTTCGAAATCGGGCCAGACCGGCGCCGGGCTGAGCGACCAGGTCTGCCCGCTCTCGGCGTCGCGCAGGTAAAGGAACTTGCCCGTGCTGTCCTGGGCCAGGTCCTGCTGCCAGCGCGTGATGACCGCGAGCTGCGAATTGTCGATCCACGTGAATCCGGCCCCGGTCTGGCTGACGGCCAGCCCGAAGCGCCGGTTGGCCATGATGTTTGTCCACGGCCGCGGCGTGCGCCAATCGGTAACGACGAACTCGCGCCCCTCGGCTTCGAAGCGGCCGTATTCGTGAACCCCGGCGCCCGCGTGCCCGGGTACGACTGCAATATCCGGCGTGACAAGGGCGGTCATTGATTGCCCTTTCATTCAGACCATTCAGCGCGCAACCCACTACGCCTGTAAGGGTTGCGCTGAAAGCGTTTTCATTCAGTCTATGGGATTGCTGCGGGCGAGTCAACGCGGAATCGTGGATCGCTCCGCCACGACGGCCGCGCGGCCTTTCCCCTGAATTGGGAACGCGCAGTCATCGCTTTTATCCGACTGCCCCGTTTCCGATCGCGCGGGCGAGCCAGCGCCCGCCGCGACGCGCTCGCCTGTAGCGTCGGACCTCTGTGTCCGACGGCGATTTCAACGCCGGACGCGGAGGTCCGACGCCGCAGAAAAACCAGACCGCCTTAGGGTACCGTGAACGTCCAGCCGTTCGGCAACCGCAGCACGCGCTTGGGCGGCGCGCCGCCGCTGTGCACCGGGCCGTCGAACTCGAACGTCCCGATTCGGGCGCCGTCGCGCTCAACGTGTCCCTGATCGCGCCAGTACTCAGGCGTCATGACGCGGCCGACGCGGTTGATCCGCGTCGTGAAGCGTACATCGTGAAGCCGGTACTGGGACTCGCCGCGCGCTCCGGTGGAGGTCTTCGCGATGCGGACGCGGTGGGCGTTCGTGAAGAATTGCTCATCGTAGGCCTCGATGACTTCCACGCCGCCGTCGACGCCCTCCCGTCCGGCCAGCGCGCCGACGAAACTCTCGGCCCCGCTCAGGCGCGGCGCCTCGGGCGCGTAGTAGATGCCGCTTCCCTGCGTCAGCTCGAAGTCATACAGCGGGCTGGCAGCCGCCTCTCCCATCCTGGCCCAGCCCCAGATGTGCCGGCGGGCGCCGTCGCCGCCGGCGAGGCTGTCATTTGAAACGACAAACCACACGGGGACGCTCGGGTTCGAGGCGAGATACACCTTGCCGGTATACGTAAATGCGCGATGATCGATCAGGAAATTCGCCGCGCAGGTCATGTCGCCGTCGAACGCTGTAATCACGTATTCCAGCTGATTGCCCTGGGCGTCGATGGCGATCAGCCGGTCGCGCGGCGAGAAGGAGTAATACCCCTCCTGCAGGTTAAAGGTTCCGTAAGTCGTCAGCACGCCGGAATTCTGCTTTGTCGCGGTGATGACGAAGCTGGCGCAGAAGGTCGATTGAATCAAGGCGATGATCTGTGCTCGCCGCACGCCCTCGACCATCAGCTTCAGAAAGACGGTCTCTTCTTCCGAGACGTTCAGGTCGGTGATGCTGTCGTCATCAGTGTATATGCCGCCCTCGTCATCCGTCTGGGGGTCTGGGACCGGCCGGCGGCCGTCCCAGCAACTCGGTTCATCGGGCGGATTGCCGCCGCCGTCATCTCCGTCGTCGCCGTCATCCCCGTCGTCGCCATCATCCCCGTCGTCGGGGCCGTCGCCCGGCCAGTCGCCGGGAAAATCCGGGTAGTCCGGCGCCGACGGCGTGCGGCGCGGCGGAATCGGCACGAAATCAACCGGGTGATTGAATACGTCGACCAGCGTGTCGCGACCGCCGTCGTAGCCCAGCTCAGGGATCTTCACGGCGCCGGGCACGAGGCTCGAGCCGCGCGGGCCCTCGACCGTGCGCGTCGGAATCGGGGTCGTGTCGGATGAGCTGCTTGCGACGCCGCTGCCGGACGCGCCTCCCGGCCGCGCGGCTTGAAACGCGTCTGGCGGACAGCCGCCCAGCATGATCGTGAAAATGCCCAAACCCAGATGAGACGCGATTCGACGGCTTGCGCGCCGCAGCGCGATCGGTTCCATGGCTTGCCTCCACGACGGCGGCGGATTTGCGAAGTCTCGATCCCGCCACTGTATGGAACGCAATCCGTCAAACCCCCTTTCTGCATTCTTGCGCCTAACTGGAGTCGGCATCACGCCGCCGCCGCAGGCGCGCCAGCTCCTCGCGCAGCGGCTGCCAGTAGGCACGGTCCAGTTCGCGCTCGCGCGATTGCTCGGCCGAAAGCGCGGACTCGACCGCACGCGAGTCGCCGCCAAGCGCCGCTTGAAGCGCCGCCCGGCGCGACGCCAGCCGCCGCGCCGCGGGGCCGAAGCGCCGAACGAGCCGGCCCAGTAGATCGGCGGAACGCGCTTCCAGCAGCCAGAAGCGCACTTCGCGCGGCGTCGGGCGGTGCCCGTGGGACGCGAAGTCCGCCTCGACCAGCCGTGCGATCATCGGCCAGTCCTTGTCGCGCTGAGTTTTCTTGGCGATCACGAGGTCGCGGATGTCCAACACGCAGATTCGTCCGAGCGCAGCCGAATCAAGCACGGTTCGCCGCTTCCAGAGCTGCGCGAATGAGGCCGTCCCACGCAGCTTTGACATGACGTCCACCCGCCACGGTCGGCCGCTCTGGACGGGCACTTCAAAGTGGCATGCGTGGCCGCGCAGCAGCGCATCGAGCGAAAGGTCTGGATCGTAGACCCGCCGCGCGTTCAGTTCCCGCAGCGCGCGGTGCAGGCGGTTGACATTAGCCGCGTCTGCGCTCGCCAGAAAGTCGCTGTCGCGCGTGAACTCCGCCGCTCCGTACAACACGCACGCCTGTCCGCCCATGAGCAGGGCGCGCACGCGCTGGCGGCGGAACGTAGAAAGGACTATCTGCATCGGGCTCGGGTTCAAGCGAGCCTCCCAGTTGCAGGTACAGTTCCAGGAGTTCCTGGCTGTTGCGGATGCGTTCGTCGATGGTCAGCTTCGACCAGCGCACGACGTCCGGATCCAGAAAATCCTCCAATCTCTGGGACATCCGTCACAGTGTAACGCAACCGCGCGGCGTCGGGCTATTGGGGGAGCGGCGGCGTCTCGCCAGTGAGTACCCGAGGCGCGCATGAATGCGCGGAGCACCGCGCGGGCACGCCCTCTGTCGCCGCGCCAGTCGCGGCATTTGTTAAACAGCAGTGGCGGTGCGACAATGAACCCGCCGGCGGCGGCGAAGAGGGGCCAGATCGGGTTTCGCGGGCGGAGTGAGCCGTGAAACTTCGTAGAAACTTCGTAGTAGAAACTTCGTAGGCTGGGCTGAGTACTCGAAGCCCAGCCATCGCCACCGAACTTGCTGCCCAACGGTTCCGCGTCTGCCGGCTTCGCCGCGCCCGTCGACCCGAACAAACTCCACTGAGCTCAATTACCGACGAGCAGATCGATGAAGGGGTTGATGTCCAGCACGTTTGTCGAGCCGTCGCCGTCGATGTCGCCGTTGCTGATCGGGCAGCCGGGGAATTGCTGCTCGTATCCGGTCGGGTCGATCAGCGCGAGGACGAAGGGGTTGATGTCGAGCACGTTGGCGGCGCCGTCGCAGTTCAGGTCGCCGCGGATTTCGAGGTGGGAAAACACCCAGGCGCGGTAGCCGTTGAAGTCGTCAAGGCGCATGGCGCCGGTCGCGCCGCAGCGGACGGCGTAGCAGCCGTTGACGATGGCGCTGATGCCCAGGAGTTTCCACGTTCCATTGTCGTTCACGAACCAGCCGCCGCCGCTGTCTCCCGGGGTTCCCATAACGGTGAACGGATCGCCGCAGGGAAAGTACGGATCGTCGAAATGACCCAGGTAGTAGTTGGGGCGGTTGAACCAGAATCTGTCCGAGTGCAATATTCCCGCCCGCCGGTTTCCGTCGAACTCGCCGTATCCTGAACCTGACGTGCCCGGCCGGCCATAGCCCACCATCGTGACCGGCATGCCGCCGCCTGCGTTGAAGTTGCAGAACTGAAAGGTACCGGTGAACAAAGACGCCAGTTGCACGCTGACGACCGGCTGAGCCAGCGTGAGGATCGCGAGGTCACCAGGCCCGCCGACCTCGGCCCATGCCGGATGGACGATCCAGCTCGGGACGTCGACCACCTCTTCAGGGTTATTCAGGATGTCCGCGCCGATCAGGAACTGCACGTCAGTCACCGGCTGACCGATGTCCCCCTCGAACATGCAATGCGCCGCCGTGAGAACCTTGTTCGGAGCGCGCAACACGCCGGAGCAATGGTGAAGCAGACCGTCGCTTTCGTAGAATCGCACGACTCCGACGAAGGGGAATTCCGCCGCCATGTCGATGTGGACCTGGTAGGGATAGGGGCCGTTCTGATCGAGAAACAGGCCGGCGTGGAGCGGGGCCGCGGTGAGTGCGGCGGTTCCCAGCGCGGTGAGAAGCCTGTTTTTCATCGTCGTGCTCCTCGGCGTGAGGCGCTGTGTGGTCGTCGGCCGCTCTCGCCCAGGAGGCCGAAACCGGCCGCGCGGGCGAAACTGAACGGAAGATCACAATGTATCAAGGACAGGTAGCCGCTGGGTGGGGATTTCTTCTTGGCGATGACGGCGGGTGTGGCCACCGATTTTGGCAACCGCGCTTCGCCCGGAGGGCGCACGACCGTTGCCAGGGGCTTCAAGCCCCTGGTGACCAGGCGCCGCTACTGCAATTCCGCCCGGCGGGCGGCCGAAACTCGGCAGTTTCGTCCGCCCTGTCCTGAAAATACGCCTCCGGAGGCGTGGCTAGGCTACCTTGGGGCGGAGTTGCACTTGGTATCCGATCGCCTCCAATCGACGCACAAGCGAGTTGACGGCCCGCATCGGTTTGAGCTTGTCGAAGAACTGAACGCCGAGGTCGATGAAGTCTGAGCCCGTTTTCAGCATGTGGTAAAGCGTGGTCAGGATGCTGCGCGCGACGGCCATCGTGGCTCGCTTCATGCCGCGGCGGAAGGCGATGCGGCGGTGCTGGGCGTAGAAGTAGGAGTCCTTCTTCTGGCTCGCGGCCCAGGCCACTTGCACCAGCACGCGCCGCAGCCAGCGGTTGCCGTCGCGGGTTCGGCCGCTCTTGCATTTGCCGGCGCTTTCGTTGTTGCCGGGACAAACTCCCGCCCAGGCGCACAGGTGTGCGGCGGAGGGGAAGCGGCTCATGTCCGTGCCGATCTCGGACAGAATCAGACGCGCGGCGGTCGTGTCGATGCCGGGAATTTCGCGCAAGCGTTCGATCGGCTCCCGGTTGTTGGAGAGCAGCTCGTCGAGCCGCGCTTCGAAGGCCTCGATCTGTCCTTCCAACATCTGCAACTGATCCATCAGTTGCTTCAGCATGAAGCGATGGTGCGCGCGCACGCCGCCGCGCAGCGCCTCGCGCAGCTCGGGAATCTTGGTCCGCAGCCGCTGGCGTGCCAGATCGGCCAGTGCGGCGGGGTCCTGCTGGCCGGCGATCATGGCCCGGATCATGGCCCGACCCGAGACGCCGACCACGTCGCTGGCGACCGAGGAGAGCTTGATGTTGGCGTCTTCCAACGTCTTCTGGATTCGATTCACCACACGGCTCTTGTCCTCAACCAGCGCGGTCCGTTGACGGGCCAGATCGCGCAGCTCGCGCTGCGGCCGCGGCGGCACGAAGCTGTCGCGCAGCAGGCCGCACTGCAACAACTGCGCCAGCCAGGCTGCGTCGTTGACGTCGGTCTTGCGTCCGGGCACGTTGTGGAAGTGCTGGGCATTGACCAGCATCAACGAGAAGCGATCCTCGAGCAGATTCCAGATCGGCTTCCAGTACACGCCGGTCGCCTCCATCGCGACCTTCTCGACCTGGTGCTCAGCCAGCCAATCGCCCAGCGCCAGAATCTGGGCCGTGGTCGTGCCGAAACGTTGCGCGAACGACGAGACCACTCCGTTCGCGTTCCGTCGCCGCACATGGGCCTGAATCGACTTCAGATGAATGTCCAACGCGCCGCAGCAGCCAAACAGAATCTCCATGACATGACCTCCGCTCCGCCGGCACTGGAAACGGGAGACGCCAATCCATTCAACAACCTGTCCTGCGTCCTCACCCGCAAACACGGGGGCGACAAATCAGTGTGCGTAACACGGCGTCCGAGTCAGACTCCGGGGCGAGCTCAAAGCTCACTGGGCGACGACTTCAACCCGTTCCCAATCCGCGCCTCGAAAGCGTACCCTTCGACCCCATTTTCATCACCCAGTGTGCCGCATGGCGGCATGGCGACTCCGGGCGGGATCTGGACGAGAGGTCTAGCGACCAGGGACTGAAGTCCCTGGCGACGGTCGCGCGCCATCCGGGCGGAGACCCCCCGTTTCGCGCTCGGCAAGAGAAGACGGCCAGACCCACGTCGGCACGCGGGGGGAAAGGCGGGTCGCAAGCGGCCGCGGGAAACGCGCTCGACGGCAGCAGCGCCCGCAGAGCGGCCGATCGCGACCTGCCCTACCGCTTCCGTCGGCCACAGACGGCTGACGCTACGGCTCGGCCACGGCCGCCACAGGCGACGGCCGACTCGGAGGTCGGCCGCTACGGCGCACGCGGACTCGCGCCGCGGGGCGCCGCGGAACCCCGGTATTCACTCGCTACTCGCTACTCGCTATTCTGAACTCCATGCCCTCCACCTTCCCCACCTTCCAGCGGCTCAAAGATAAGGGCGTCGCGGCGCTTCGGGCCGGCGACTATGTCTCCGCCCGGCCCTATCTCATCCAGGCCGCCGAGTGCATGATCGAAATCGCCGAAGCCAACAAGAACGCCGCCGAGCGAGCCGAGCAGGAAACGTACGCGCGCGAGCTGATCGAACTGGCCAGGGATTGCGAGAAAAAGGCGGGAAGAGGCGGCCGCGGGGGCGGGGCCGGCGGCGGGCGGGGCGAGCGAGCGCGAGACGATGATGAGAAAGGTGCGGACGCGGCGGACTGGATCGTGCGCGAGAAGCCCACTATCGGCTTCGACGACATCGCCGGCTTGGATGAAGTGAAGGAAGAAATCTACCTCAAGATGATCTACCCGTTTCAGCATCCGGAGCTGGCGCAGCGCTACGGCATCGACGTCGGCGGCGGGATGCTGCTGTACGGTCCGCCGGGGACGGGCAAGACGATGTTCGCCAAGGCCGTGGCGCATGAGCTGGACGCGACGATGTACGTCCTGACGCCGGCGCAGATCATGAGCAAGTGGGTGGGCGAGGCCGAGCAGAACGTGCGGAAGCTCTTCGAATCGGCCAAGGCAGAGCCACGGGCGGTGATTTTCATTGACGAAGTCGAATCGCTCGTGCCCAAGCGGCGCAGCAGCGATTCGACGGTCATGCAGCGCGTCGTGCCGCAGATTCTGCAGGAGCTGGAAGGGTTCGACCGCACGGCCGGGCGGGCGCTGATGTTCCTGGGCGCCACCAACGAGCCCTGGAGCCTCGACGCCGCCATGATGCGGCCCGGCCGGCTGGACGCCAAGGTGTACGTGCCGCTCCCGGACCCCGCGGCGCGCTTCAAGCTGTTCGAGATCTACACGGCGGGGCGTCCGCTGCACGACGACGTGGATTTTGCGGCGCTGGTGGAGAAGGCCGCCGGCTACAGCGGGGCGGACATCAAGTCCATCGCCCAGCGTTCCGCAAGCCGGCCGTTTTTGGAATCGGTCGGCGGGGCTGCGCCGCGTAATATCATGATGCACGATTTCCTGGCGGTGATCGCCGACACGCCGCCGTCGGTCTCACCCGGAGAGTTGAAGAAGTACGACGAGTGGGCGGCGCAGAATTGAGAGCCGGGCGCCTGGTCAGAGCGAATGACGCGGGGCGCGGGGAGCATCGGCGTCCCGCCGGTGCGACGAGGCGGTGAACGGATGGCCGAAGATCGACGCCTGTGCCCCAACGACGGCTGCGACCATGTGAACCCGGCCGCCGCCCGATTCTGCGCCCGCTGTGGCCGGCCGCTCCCGGCGGCCGGCGCCGCCGTCCCAGCGCCCGATTGGCCGCCGCACACGCCTGAGGGAGACGAGATTGCCGAGTTTGCGTGGCGGCTGGGCGGTTTCGTAGTCGTCATGGCCGCGCTCATGATCGGCTCGGTCGTGCTCTTTCGGTTGCAGGGATTGACGAACGGCATCTGGCTCGTGCTGCCGCTGATCGCCTTTGGCGCGTGGCTCAATCCCTGGCGCCGTCGCACGTAGCGTCGGACCTCCGCGTCCGACGGTCGTAGCGTCGAACCTCTGTGTCCGACGGTCGTAGCGTCGGACCTCTGTGTCCGACGGTGCATTCTGTCCGAACCCGCCGCGCCGAGCGGCGGGGTGAGCTCCAAGCGCTGTCCTCGGCGTCGGACGCAGAGGTCCGACGCTACGATACGTGTATGAGCGCCAACGTCCCCAAGCTGCTGGCCGACCCGACGATCGTCGCCTTCCGCGTCGCCGCCGACGAATGGCCGCGGACGCTCCTGGCCGAGACCCCGATCCCCGACGCCTGGATGGCCCTGCTTGAGCGCCTTGACGGCACGCGCCGCTTCGTCCCCGCCGGCGACCTGCCGCGCGGCCAACGTGGCGACACGCTCACGCTGGTTCGAAACCGCCTGCTGACGATTCCCCTGCCGCCACTGCGTCTGCCGTCGGCTTCAAGAGACGTCGTCGATGTTCGCGGCGAGCTGCTGGCGCGCTGGAACGCGCGCGAGCAGGACCTGGCCGACCTGCGGCACACGCTGCTGGATTCCGACACGCTCACGCTCGATCGCCTGGCTCGGCTCGCCGGCGAGCGCGGCCTCGCGAATGCCGTGCGGCGCTTCGTTCGCGAACGTCCGGCCGATGCGCTGCTGCGCGACGATCACCGCGCGGCCCTGCTGACAACGGTGCAGGAAGAATCGCGGCGGTTCCTCTTCGAAAGCGGCCTGACGCTCGACTCAGTCAACGTGCTGTCGTTCAGTAGCGAGAGCGTCGCGCAGCGCCAGCAGCTCGCACAGCAGACGTCGCAGCGCGTCGAGCACATTCGCGCCCGCCAGATGGTCGAGCAAGCCGCCATCGCCGCCGCCCAGCGCCGCCTCGAAGACATGGGCGGCCTGCTCACCAAGCTGCGGGCGGCGGCGGATCAAAACAGCGGCGGGCAATGGCGCGAATTGCTGCCGGCGTTGGCGCCCGCCGAGCGCGGGCGGCTGCTGGAAAGCCTGTGGCGCATCACGCCCGATCGCCGCGTCTGCTCCGCCGTCGCGGTCGTCACGCCTTCCGAATGCGCCTGGCTCGATCCGCGCCGGCCTCAGGAGATTCTGCGAAAACTGGAGCTTCCCCGACAACTCGGCGGCCTGCGGTCGCTGAGCTTTGACGAGCGGCGCGAGGCGCTGTTGATCGGCGCCGCCGCCGGAGTCTGGATTGTCAGTGCTATCACGGGTGAAGCGCTCGCAGCGCTCCGGATTCCGGTATCGGCGACCGCGGCGACCGGCGTGAACTCGGCGGTCGCGGTCGGCGATGCGGTCTTCGCGACCCACTCGCAATTCGGCTGTTGGCGCTGGATGTTGGGAGATGCGCAGCCTGCGGCCGGCACGGGGGCCGGCCGCGACCCCTTGTCAGACCCGTCTGACGAGCCGCACCCGATTTACGTCCCGTCGCGCGATGTTCGCGCGGTGCGCAGCGTCCGCGTCATCGACGACAATCGCATCCTCTTCAGCGTCGACGACGCCCTGCACATGTGCGCCACCGACGGCCGCCTGCTGCGGCGCTTCGATCTGGCCGGCAGTCCCATTCATGCCGCAGTCGCCAGCGGCGACGACGTTTTCGTCGGCACCGAAAAGGGCCTGCTGCTGCGCGAATCGCTGGCAGCGCCGCTGGAGGCGTGGGAAGTTCTCTACCGCGGGCACCAGCCGGTTGAGTCCATCACGCTTCGCCGCTGGAGCGACCTGATCGAGCTGGCTGTACCCGCTGGGGAACAGGGCGTCGTTGGCGTGTTCGCCGGCGAGGACCTTGTCACGCGGCTTGCGACCGCGGCGTGGCCGGTCCGCCGCGCGTGGGCGTGCGATGACGCCATCGTGGCGCTGAGCACCGCCCGCGACCGGCTGATGGTGCTGCACGCCGATCAGCCCGAACGCCGCGGAACCGATATTTCGATCGCCCGCATGCTGGGAGCGGCGGCACAAGACGTCTGCCTTGTCACGCGCGATGCGAACGCCTGACGGCGATCCATGATCGATGGGTGGGACGGGCGCCTGAGCTTGTGAACACGTGGGTGGGAGGGGCGTCTCGCCCGCCCCTGCAATGACGTGGTCGGGCAAGATGCCCGTTCCACCCCAAAGAAAGAAAGTGACGCGGCGCGGTCCACACGACCGCGCCGCGTCGGGCAGGATTCGCCGGCCCCCGCACGCCGTTCCTTGTCACGGGGACCAGCGGTTACAGCTCAGTGTTACGTCTCGACGAAGCGCTCCTTCAATTGCCTCCACGCTTCGCATTGCTCGGGATCGCAGCAGCACACGTCGCGAATGTGCTCATAGAAGACCTCGCCCTGCTGACCGATGTCCTTGCGCAGGTGGCACTTAAGGACGATTCGGGGCTTGGTGGTTCCGCCCAGCACGATCAGCGAGCGGATATACACCTGGTTCCGCCCGGCCGGGCACTTCATGTGCCGATTGAGGTTCTTCTCCAGGACGCTGAGGTTTCCGGTCATCTCCTCGGGGGTCAGCGCCGGACCGACGAGGGACTTCAGAGCGGGCCTTCGCAGCCCAAACATGTGCGAGGACATACCTTCTAACTCCTTCCATCTGAGGTATTTATGATGCCGGAGTAGGCCGCCTGGAGGTGCGCGAGATACAACCGGGTACTGGGGAGTGCCGTGTCGGCAGTCCGCAGTCGCGCAGGCCAAACGTGCTGGAAGGAAGTCGATCAGGCGGGACGATGCGGTATTGATCTACCTATGACAACTATGAAGGACAATTGATCATTCAGCCGTCCGATTCCTTCCGCCCATATTATAACTGATCCCCGCTGTCCGAGCGCGACAAAAAACGACAAATTAAAAATTTATCCGACAACTCGCCACGAACCGCATCCCCCCTCTTCGGCCCAACGCGTGAAACTCGTCTACACACGTTAACGCCGTCTGCTATGCTAGCCATGGGGGAACTGCGCGTAACCCGAGGGTCTCAAGCGATGGCAACTCGTCGACAGTTTCTCAAAGGCGGCCTGGCCGCGGTCGCCTACGGACTTTCCGCCCGAACCGGCTGGAGCGCCCTGCTGGCTCCGGGGCAACCGCACTTCCCGTCCAGCGGCGCCGGACCGTTTCTCAACATCCCGCGACGCCCGCCATCAATCACCATCGACGGCCTGCCGTTCGAATCCTGGTTCACCGCCGACGACTTCCGCGAGGTGATCCCGTTTCACTCGACGCCTTCCCTGCCCGGCGGTCAACCGCCGCCGCCAAGCGAGTGCGTCGACGTCGCGGTCGTCGGCGGTGGAATCTCCGGACTCACCTGCGCCTACTTCCTGCGACAGTTCCGTCCGGTGCTCTTCGAGTTGCGGCCCCGCTTCGGCGGCAACGCGATGGGCGAGATCTGGGAGCACACGAAATACTCGCTTGGCAGCGCCTATTTCATCACGCCGGACAAGGGCGACTTCCTCGAGCAGTTCTACCAGGAGCTGGGGCTGGACCGTGTCGCGCGCGTCTCGGAGCCGCCGGACCCGGTCGAGGTGATGGACCAGATTCTCGACGACTTCTACGGCGGCCAGGGCAGCCCGCCCGAGCACCAGCTCGCGTTCCAGCGATACGCCGAAGTCGTGACGTACATGGCCGACGAGGGATATCCCGACATCCCCTGGCCCGCCGACGAGAAATCGCGCGAGTACATCCGCGAGCTTGACCGCAAGACGTTCAAGCAGGACCTGCTGGAGCGGATGGGCGACGTGCCGATCCCGCCTTTGCTGGCCGCGGCCATTCAGGGCTATTTCTACTCGTCCTTCAACGCTTCGTGGGATGAAGTGTCGGCTGCCAGCGGCTGGAACTTCGTCGCGGCCGAGGAGTTCGGCCGCTGGGTGCTGCCCGGCGGCAATGCCTACATGGCCGAGCAGCTCTACCGGCGGCTGCAGCGAGTCGAACAGCACGCGCCCCAGCGGCCCCTGCTCCGCGCGAATCACCAGGTTTTCGACGTGCGCCCAGCCGGCGACGGCGTGCTGCTGACGTACATTGACCCGCAGGGCCAGGTTCGCTCGCTGCGGGCGAAGTATGTCGTGCTGGCGGGCGCCAAGCAGATCTGCAAGTACATGATTCCCAACCTGGAGCAGATTGACGAGCAGAAGTACCTGGCGATGACAAACATCCGCACCAACGCCTACCTGGTCGTCAACGTGCTCATCAACCGCCGCATCCAGCGCGATTTCTACGACATCTTCCTCGTCCACGACGAGAACTTCCCCATCGATCTGCCGCTGTTCGAGGCCAATCCGATCGTGACCGACGTTCTCAACGGGCATTTCGCCCGCCCTGGCAACCCGCCGCGAAGCGTGCTTTCGCTCTACTGGCCTCTGCCCTTTCCGACGGCCCGCTTCACGCTCGTCACGCCGGGGGCGTTTGACAACTACACGCAGCGGTTGCTTCCGCAACTTCGACGGATCCTCGCGCTGCTGGACGTTCCCGAGTCGGCCGTGCAGCAGGTGCGCGTCTCGCGCTGGGGGCACGCGATGCCGATCGCGTTTTCCAACCTGATCGCCGACGGCACGATCGAGCACCTGCGCCGGCCTCTCTGGGACCGGGTGTTCTTCTCGAACCAGGACAATTGGGCTCTGCCCGCGATTGAAAACAGCGTGCTCGAGGCGCAGAGCGTCACGGCCCAGATCGCGCAGGCGCTCTGCGATCGTGGCGTCCGCCCCGGGTAGCCGCATCCCGGGTGGGACGGGCGTCTCGCCCGTCCCGCGCGACGGGCGAGACGCCCGTCCCACCCAGTTAGCGTAAGCACCCAGCCCATCGATACAATCCAAGGTATGGCCATTCACGTGACAGCCGTGGTCGATCGGCGCGCGGAAATCGACCCGTCCGCCGAGGTCGGCGCTTACGCCATCATTGAAACCGGGGTGAAGATCGGCCCCGAGACGCGCATCTGGCCGCATGCGTACATCTCGGCCGGCACGACCATCGGCTGCCGGGTGCAGGTGCATCCGCACGCGGTGGTCGGCCATCATCCGCAGGACTTCGCCTGGAAGGGCTCGCCCAGCTACACGCAGATCGGCGACGAGACGATCATCCGCGAGTGCGCCACGGTTCATCGCGGCACGCTGGCCGACACGACCACCGTCGTCGGCAAGCGCTGCTTTCTGATGGCGTGCAGCCACGTGGGGCACAACTGCGTCCTGGGCGACGATGTCAAGATCGCCAACGGCGGGCTGCTTTCGGGCTACGTGAGCGTGGGCGACAAGACGTTCATCTCCGGACTCAGCGGCGTGCATCAGTTCGTCCGTATCGGCGAGCTGGTGATGCTGTCCGGCGGCACGCGCGTGGTCATGGACATTCCCCCGTTCATGATTTGGGGGCCGCACGGCGTAACGGGGCCGAACGTGATCGGTCTGCGGCGGGCGGGGCTGACCGGCGAGGAGCGGCTGGAATTGCGGAAGTGCCACCACCTCTTGTACCGCAGCGGACTGCACTTTCGCGAGGCGGTCGCGCGCGTGGCCGAGTTCGTCAGGTTCGCGCCGGGCAAGCGGCTGGCCGCGTTTCTGGCGGAGCCGAGCAAGCGCGGCATCGGCGGGTACCGCCACGCCGGCCGGCGCGTTGGCGACAGCGGCGACGGCGCTGACGTGTGAAGGTCCTCATCGCGCCCGACAAATTCAAGGATGCGCTGGACGCGCCCGCCGCGGCCGAGGCGATGGCCGCCGGCGTGCACGACGCGCTTCCGTCGGCGGAGATTGAGAGTTGCCCCCTGGGAGACGGGGGCGAGGGGACGGGGCGCCTGCTTGCGCAGCTTGCCGGGGCGGAGACGCGCCGCTGCCGTGTGCTCGACCCGCTGGGCCGGACGCGCGACGCGAGCTGGTGGTTCGTGCATGATGATGGCGTCGCAATTGTGGAGATGGCGCAGGCGTCCGGCCTTCATCTGCTCGACGAGAGCCAGCGCGACCCGACGCAGACGACCTCCTTCGGCTGCGGCGAGCTGATTCACGCCGCGCTGGACGCCGGGGCTACGCGCGTCTTCGTGTGCGCCGGCGGATCGGCGACGGTGGACGGCGGCGCGGGCTGCCTGCAGGCGCTGGGCTGGCGCATGTTCGACGAACACGGCGACCAGATTCTGACGCCGCTCGCTGGCGGGTCGCTACAGGCGGTGATGCGGGTGCGGCGGCCGGCGTGGAGTCCGCCGGCTGAAATCGTCGTGCTGACGGACGTGGATAATGCACTGCTGGGGCGCGACGGGGCGGCCAGCGCGTTCGGTCCGCAGAAGGGTGCGACGCCGGCGCAGGTCAGGCTGCTGGAGGGCAACTTGCGTCATTGGGCAGCCCGGCTGGCGGAGGCCAGCGGCGTTGTTGTGCACGCCATGCAGCGCGGCGGGGCGGCGGGCGGGTTGCCGGCGGCGCTGGCGGCGGGGTGCGGCGCACGGGTGGAGTCGGGCTTTGACGAGCTTGCGGCGCGCGTCGATCTGGCTGCGAAGCTTCGCCGGTGCGACGTGTGCCTCACCGGCGAAGGGCGGCTGGATGCACAGACGGCGCGCGGCAAGGTGGTCGCGGGCGTGGCGCGAATGGCGGTCGCCGCCGATCGGCCGGCGGTGGCGTTCGTGGGAAGCGTTGATTCGCGGAGCGACGTCGCGGCGATCGCCAAATCTCTGGGGCTGCAAGGGGTCGAGGTCATCAGCCCGGCGACGAGGGAAAGGCGCGAGGCGCTGGCACATTGTGCCGAGAATCTCCGAAACGCGGTGGCGCGGCATTTCCGCCGGCGGTGATGTGGTGTGCGGAACAGGCGTAGGGTCCGCTGTGCGGACCAAGCGCGTAGGGTCCGCTGTGCGGACCATTGGGTGTGTCGGGGCGGCCGGTGGTCCGCACAGCGGACCCTACGTCTTATTCGCGGCCGTAGTTTTTCAGCTTCCACTCGCGGCGGGCCAGCTTGGCGGCGGACTTTCGCGCCGCGGCGCCGACCAACTGCGGCCATAGCCTGCGCCACGCGTCGCTCGTGCGGCCGAATCCGCTCAGATAGCGCGTCAAAAAACGGACACGGTCCGTCCGAGTCACTCCGGCGATGTCGAGCAGACTCACGTGCAGGCGAATGAGCGGGCGCAGCCGCTCCGATTCGCGCAGCGGACGGCG
Organism: Phycisphaerae bacterium RAS1; assembly: GCA_007859745.1. NCBI lineage: Bacteria > Pseudomonadati > Planctomycetota > Phycisphaerae > Phycisphaerae bacterium RAS1. The sequence continues at coordinate 474,922 of SMLU01000002.1, forward strand.
CAGGAGACGCAGCCCGTCCATGTCAATCCAGAATAGCCGCAGCGCCGGATGCGGCAGGACCAGGATGTTGGACGCCTTGCAGTCGCGGTGGGCGAAGTGGCGCTCTTCCAGCCGCCGCAGCTCGCGCACCAGCGCGGCGCCCAGCGCCGATTTCAGGCGATATGTGGCGCGCCCGCCGGCCGCGGGCAGCTCGCGCCGCAGGTGTGCTTCAAGGTCGAGCGCGCCGGGCAGCGCTTCGGTCATCAGCAGGCTTTCGCGGATCAGCGGGCCAACCCGCCGCTCCAGCAGCGCCAGCGGGCGCGGCGTGGGGAGGTCGCGGTGAAGCAGCGCGTGCCCCATTCGCCAGCCGCGCATGCCGCGCGACGGCGGCAGAAGCTGCGACAGCCTGCGCCAGGCGCTTCGGGCCAGGCAGCGCTTGATGTACACGGGGATCGGTCCGTCGTCATGCGCCAGCAATGCCCGCCGCGTGACGCCGGAGTGGCCGATTTTGACGGCGTGCTCAGCGGCGGCGGCGCGTTGGTTGGGGGTCGGCTCGAACCAGCGCAGCGGTGCTGAAAGCACCTCGCGCCACCATTCCGCGTTGAGCGCCAGGCCGGAGGTGCGCGAGTCCTCGCTGCGATGCTTGACGCTGGTCGCGACTTGGGCGATCCAGCCGCCGCCGAGGCGAATCCGGTCGAAGTAGCTTCCGCGGCGTCCGGCGCGGCGGTCGCGCTGCGCCCAGAGGCGCTGCGCGTGTCGCTGGGCCGCGACGTCCAGTGCGGCGACCAGCGCGCGGAACGAGAGCCGCAGCGGCCGACCGTGCGGGAACGCGTGCTCGAACTCGTCGCGCCAGCGGAGGTAAAGGCGGAGAAAGCGCAGACGGTCCTTGATGGAGCTGTTCTTGCGGAACCACTGGTTGAGCTGCGCCAGGTTGCGGACAACGGCGGCGTCGCTGATCGGACGGTTGAGACGGGCGCTTTGCAGATCGACGAAAAGCGTGCGATACCGGCCTGGCGCCGTCGGTGCGACCAGCAGGTTGGCGGCGTGCATGTCCAGATGTTCGAAGCCGGCCTGGTGGGCGCGGGCGATCATCTCAGCCACTTGCCGCGCGAGCTGCATCACGTCGCGCCGTCGGCGGCGCACGTCTTCGTCCGACTGAAGCTGGCGCCAAAACTCGCTGAGCGTGCCGGCGGGCTCCACCGCTTCGGTAACCAGAAGCGACCAGCGCAGCCCGTTGCGCTGCAGCGCTGCGTGGCCCGCCGGAACCACCGCAGGTATTCCGCATCGCAGCGCGAACAGTCCGCCGTTCCACTCCGCGATGCAGGGTGGCGGGCGGAAGAGCCGCTTGACGCGCGTCCGAAACCCCTCATCGGAGTAGTACTTCACGAAATACGCGCGCCCGGCGATCAGCACCCGCCATACTTCGCGGCGGCCGTTCTTCTTGACTCGTTTCCAGCCCGGCTGGCGTTCCGGCTCGGCCCAGACGGAGGCAGGGACGAGGGCGAGGACTTCGGCGAACCCGTTGCGGGCGGTCCAGGTCAAACCGTCGTGCGCAACCGGGCCGGCGGCGTTGTCAGGCGTCGCGACGCGAGGAGGCCGCGGGGATTGTGCGGACAACGGCAGTGAAGACGTGCTCAATCGTGCGACTCGACTGGGGGACCGGCTTCTGGCCGGTCTCGATGAAACAGGACGCGATCCGAAAGACCGGCCGGAGGCCGGTCCCCCCAACAGACAGCTCCGGCGCGGCGTTTTGCGCGTCGTAGGATAGTACCATCGACGGGGATTGGCCAGAACCTGCCAACCGCACCGGGGTGTAACCGCGTGTGACCTGAGATGTTGGCGGGCTCGGCGGACATGTCTGTCCGAACCCGCCGCGCCAAGCGGCGGGTTGACGTCCCCGGCCTTTGAGGCGCCGCTACCTTGCGAGCGACAACCTGCCGCGTGGTGCGGCGGTTCGGAAAAACCGCCCCCGCGGGCGGCGTCCGCGCCGCACTTCAATTCGAGGTTCACTTGCGTCGGCTACGGCACGATGAACGAATCCGTCTCAACGCCCGGACCAAGCGTTTGAGTCGCCGTGGGAACCATGCCGATCAGCGCTCGGCGAAGGTCGTCGGCCGAATCCTGAAGCGTGTAGATGTTGTCGTTGTTCACGCCGTAGATGGGTTTCTTGGCGAAATCGACGTGAGCGTCGACGAACAGGATGTTCTGCCCTTCGGTGTCGTGATTGCGGCTGTTGTAGCGGCGCCACTCGCCGGGGTTGAGAGCCAGCAGGTCATTCAGCGGGCGCGAGGTCCAGTCGGCGGGCGGCTGAGAGGGGCTGCGCGCGTCGCGCGTGGTTCGCGTGCCGTCGAGTCCGTCGCCGCCGGACGTGTAATACGGGCCCTTGTCGGCGGCGATCACCATGCGAACGTCCAGCTTCGTGGTCGGTTTCGCGGCGGGGCCGAAGGGCATCTGGTAACCGTAGCTCAGCGAGTTGTAGCCCTTGAAATCGAAGCGCGTCACGCCGGGCTGGCAGCCGACGCTGCCGCCGGTCGAATCGTTCCGCAGGTTGTCTTCGAGATCGCCTGAGCGGGGGCAAACGAACATCTGCGGCGTGGCCATGCCTGCGGTGACCAGCAGGAAGAGGGACCGGCTGGGATGGCCGGCGCGCGGGCTGCGGGAGGGGGACGTTGCATCGGTGATCGACAGCGTGGAGCTCGAGCCCATCGTCCCGACCCACGTTACGCCGTGGTCGCCGGGGACGCCGGCGCCGGCGAGCGCTTCATAATAATGCTGCGGAAAGCGCTCGTGATTGTCGTTGGCATAGATCGCGAGGGCCTGGCCGATGCCTTGCAGGTTGGAGGCGCAGACCGCGCGCTTCGCCAGCTCGCGGGCGCGCGAGAACGAGGGCAAGAGGATCGAGATCAGGATCGCGAGCACGATGAGCCAGGTGATCAGATCGATGATAGTCAGACCGCGGCGGACGGGGCCGCGCGTGAGCGACGCCGAGGACATGTCTACCTCCCCGCGCCAGACGGTGGCGCGTCAAGTGTGCCAATAGAATTGTCGTCCCGCCGCCGCCCGCGTCAAGCAAAAAAAACGCCGGCGTCGGTGAGCAAGCGGCAGTTTGGGGGACCGGCCTCTGGCCGGTCTCGTACTCGCCGAAGTGGCAGAGACCGGCCAGTGGCCGGTCCTCCAATCGGACGCGCGACGCAGCGGCCTGCGCCGATTGCGGGCGGCGCGCGGCTGCCTTAGCCTATCAGCGTGGACGCGGTTGCAGGAGAATCGAACCCCGGCTCGGCGTGGCGGCGGCGGATGATGCCGCTGGCGTCGGTCGCCCTGCTCTGGGCGGCGCTGCACTACGCCGTCGATGGGCTGTTTTCACGATCCGCGATCACGCCGCCGACTCTCGCGGCGTCGCCGTTGGCGCTGCTTCTAGCCGGCGTGCTGGTGGTGGTTGGGGTGCGCGTGCTGAGCGTGGCTGGTGCGACGGGCGGGCCGGGGACGAGTCTGGCGGTGGCCGGCGCGGCGCTGGGATTGTGGGCGGCATCGGGCGGGACGATCGACGACTGGCTGATCGGGCAGAATGAGAAGCCGGTCGGACAACGCGGCAGCGCGTACTTGGCGCTTCTGGGCGATTACGTGCTGCTGGCCGCGATCGGCGCCGCGATTCTCGGGCGTGCGGCGCTGCCGCGGCGGCGCGACGCGACGGCGATCGTTGATCGGACGCGAAAGCCGCCGAACCACGCAGCGGCGGTGTTGCTGGCGGTTGTGTTGGCGCTCGGGTTGCTGCTGATCCTGACCGGGCCGATTGCCGCTCGGACGCTGCGCGGGCAGGTGTACTTTGCGACGTTTGTGGCGGTCGGGTTGGGGGCGCTGGCGGTGCGGAAGACCATGCACCTCCACGACGCGGCCGGATTCTGGCTGACGCCGATTCTGGTCGGCGTGATCGGGGTGGCGGCGGCGGCGATCAAGCCCGATCTGATGATTCCGGCCGGCTATAATCACCTGAATATGCTGCCGGCCTGGGGGCCTGTGCGCCCGCTGCCGATCGAGTTGGTGTCGGTCGGGTGGGTTGCGCTGGGTTGGGCCACGTCCGGGCCGGCGGAGCCACACACGTCTCGCGCGAACTGACCGGAGCGACGATGCGCCTCCTCCGTTTCAAGCGCTCACAGGAAGAGTGGGACGAGCTGCGTGCCCGCATGCTCGCGGAGACCGAGCTGTTCATCACAGAATGCCTGCGTCATCCGGAGCTGGCGGTGCGCATTCCGGTGATCCAGTCCGGGCGGGGGAAATTTCCACCGTCGATGGCGGAGGCGTTCTGGGAGCCGGTTCTGAACGACTGACGGCGCCGGGTGCCGCAGACCCGCGCTGGTTGTCACTGGCGGCTTGCCCGCCAGTGCCGCGGGGCGGTGAGTATCCGGTTTTCAGAACGCGAAGCGCAAGCGAACACTCGCGCCGGCAACGCTACATCGGCGTTTTCAGCCCCATGGCCCGTGCGACGCACCAGCCGCGGCGGGCTTCAAACAACATGAATGCGCCGAGACATACCAGCAGCGCGCCGCCGGCGTACCACGTCCAGCCGCCGCCGAACAGGACCACCCGCACGATCAGCCCGACTCCGCCGGCGGCGAAAACGGCCCCGGTCACGCCGCGCGCCACGCGGCCGCGGCGATCGATGTTGCAGGTAAGTGCCATACACGGATTGTAGCGCAGCGGTTGATGTACGGCGTCTACTGTCCGACGGTGATCGTGAACTCCTTCGTGACGACGACGTTGTCCGGCGTGGCGACGATCATCGTCAGCTTGAGCGGTCCGGGCTTGACGTTCCGCACCAGGCTGATTTCGAAGCGGCCATCTTCCTCGGGGGTTCGTTGTCGCGCGCCCAGGCCGCGGCCGCTGAAGTCGCCGCCGGGAACGAGAATCCTCGGGTTCGATTTTCCGTCGGGGAGAGTGCCGTTGCTGGCGCGGTCGTTTTGCTCGCCCCGCACCTTGATCCGCAGGTTCTGAACGTCGCCCAGCCCGCGGAACTCAGGGGTGACTCTGAACGTCTTGCCCCACTTGGCGCGCTCCTCCGACGAAAATGTGATGGTCTCCGGTGCCGAGATCGAGACTATTTCCGGCGGCGGGTCGAACGTGCCGAGCGGGGCGAACTGCCGATTGTCCCGTAGCAGGGCGTCGATCTGCCGGGCTAGGGCGACGACTTGGGCGGGATCGCCTCGCTTCCACAGGTCAATAACGACATTCTTGCGGCGCCACGTGAACGACGCGCATGGTGAGCCCGACTGACTCCCGTCGTCAGACCCCCAGACCATTTCTTCGCCGATCGGGTCGTCTGGCGGCGGCGGAAGGCCGACCGCGACAAGATCTCGAACGCGACGGAGCGATCGCTGGGCACCCGCGACCGATGTGTATGCAGCCAAGCCAAACCTATCGCCACCCTCACCGGGAAGCACGTAACCGACCGATGCGCAGCCATCGGCGCCTCCAAACGAGACCCGCTCGACCTGAAGCTGAAGTTGCGCGCAAAGAACTTCGTGGCGCAAGGCCGTGTAGAGCTCATCAGCGGACGCGGTTTGAGAGATTGCGGCGCATATGATGGCGCAAGCCCATGGTCCGATTCGATTGTAGTGCAATATCATCTTGTTCTCCGTCGCGTTTCACGCGCGTGCTAATGTGGGCACGTCCACGGGATGACCCACTCTTCAGGCGGCGGCCATATCGGTCCCGTCTGCTGGATTGGAGTGCGAATTGACTCGCCGGGGAAAGGCGGGTAGTGCCCCTGGCCGCTTGCGGATTCCGAGTAGACCGGGGCAAACTCGTCGAACACAGTCAGGCCAAAAGTGCCATACGAGGGATCACAGTACAGTCCCCCACTAGTCGTTAGAGCGTGATACTTGAAGTGCGGATTCGCCCACACATTGTCATTCTGTGGAGCAGGGGTCCGGAAGCTCGCCACGTACCCCCCGCCTGAATAATAGTCGCTCCGTGTTTCGGACGATCCGCCCCAAAGGAACCGCACCCCGGCACCGCACCCGGCCACGTGCTGCAAGTATTCGAGGAGTAGGGCATTGAACTTGCATAGCGCCTTGCGCTGCACGAAGGCGTAGAGAATATGCTGGTCACCCGGTACAATACCCGGCGTTCCGGCGTCGTACGTGATTTCCTCCGCAATTCCCACGCACGCTCGCCGCCCAATGCTCTCCTCCGCCACCGCCCCGGTTGCGTATTGAAGCACCTTCTCAAGCCCGAAGTCGTAGCGTTCGCTTGACGCAACCAGCCCGTCCCGGCTCGGCATGACGTACCAGCGCGTCGGCGACGCCTCGCAGAAGAATTCGCAATTCGTCCCGGCCTGGTTGACGCACCACTCGAACTGCACCTGTCCGGCCAGCGTTCGGACGGCATTGGCGTAAGGCAGCGCTCGCAGCGGGTCTAGCAGGACGATCGCGTCGTAGGGAGTGTCCTCCGGAACGACCCAGAACGTGCCGCGCGCGATGTTGACCGGTCCCATGTACGCGTTGAGCGTGCCCTCCTGCATGATGCACGTGTTCGCCATGCCCGCGACCCGTATCCAAGCCGTGATCGTCGGAGCATCACCGAACCCGCTGACGACGGGGGCAAGCGAGCCGTCCGCGAGGGACCAGTGCAATCCGTCCGGCGGCGGCGAAAGTGTCTCACCGCTGGACCACTCGGCGATTGGGCCGCTTTCGAATTCGACGCCCAGCAGCTCGATCACAAGCGTGCAATCTCCCCCTCCGCCGCCTCCGTCCTCGCCGTCGTCATCCTCCCCGTCCCCGTCGTCATCGTCGTCCACGTCGTCGTCAAACCCATCGCCGTCGTCGTCCGGGTCGGCGGCGTTGTCGATTCCGTCGCCGTCCATATCGGAATCCTGGTCGTTGGTCAGGCCGTCGCCGTCGATGTCGTCGTCGGCGCCGTTCAGCTTGCCGTCGCCGTCGACGTCAGGGTCCTGGCCGTTGGCGATGCCGTCCCCGTCGGTGTCGCCGTCCTGGCCGTTCGGAATCCCGTCGCCATCCACGTCCGGGTCTTCGCCGTTGGGGATGCCGTCGCCGTCAACATCCGGGTCTTCACCGTTGGGAACCCCGTCGTCATCGACGTCCGGATCGTCGCCGTTCAGCACGCCATCGTCGTCCACGTCCCGATCGCGCCCGTTTGGAATTCCGTCATTGTCGATATCCTCATCGCACGCGTTGCCGATCCCGTCGCCGTCGCGGTCGCGCTGATTCGAGTTGGGCGTCATTGGGCAGTTGTCAGATTCGTCGGGCACGCCATCGCCGTCGTCGTCGCCGTCGCACTCGTCGCCCTGCCCGTCGTGGTCGGTGTCCTTCTGAGACGGGTTCGAAACTCCGGGGCAATTGTCCGCACCGTCGTTCAGCCCGTCATTATCGTCGTCATTGTCGCAGGCGTCGCCCTGCCCGTCGCCGTCGGTGTCGGTCTGGTCGGGGTTCGAGATGAAATCGCAATTGTCGGTCGAATCCGGGACGCCGTCGTCGTCGCTGTCGTCGCAGCCGCCGAACAGGCAGCAGTAGAGCAGCTTGAACAGCCGCCAGGTGTAGCCCCAGGAGGGATTCAACCCGCCGGCGTCCCCGCCCGCCAGCATCAGCCCGCCCAGGTCATCCACCGTCTGCGCGTGGTAGACGAGCGTCCACGTGGCCCCCGGCGGCGGCATGCCGTTGTCGTGAAACCACTCGTCCACGGCGTCGGCGAAGGGCGGATCCTGCGTGTAGGCGGGATCGAGATCGGCGCCCCATTCGTTTTCCAGAGCCAGCGCTCCGGCGGAGAGATCGCCGGTGGCGGCCCAGAGACTGACGCCGCCGTCGGTTTCGCGACAGACCACGAACGCCGAGAACTGCTCTTCGAAACGGCCCGGGCCATCGATGTACCCCAGCAGCATCGAGCCGGCCACGATCGGATCGGCCACGACGGCGTACTTCACGCCCTCGATGGGAGAGGCCGGCCCCCACACCTCGCCACACCAGTCGGCGCTGCTAACGCGCGCACTGGCCGCGGCCACGGCGAGCACGATCAGCCTCGATATCGAGAGAGAGAGAGAGAGAGAGAGAGAGAGGAACCGCGCGTTGACGGAAGTGCCGGTCATTCTGATCCCCTGCGTGTTGCGTCAGGTTCTGCCTGACGTCCTAGATAAGCGTATCGTCGCGGCACAGGGCGCGTCAATGCGGCACTGCCTGTCAACCCGCCGCTTGGCGCGGCGGGTTCGGACGGACCGCCGACCCGGCCGTGAGCCGAATTTCGGGAGCGCAAACCACGCCCATAAAGGGTAGAATTCACAGATCGCCCGTCCAGAGGCGGACGGATGCTGGGATGCTGTTTGGACACCTCTTTTTCAGGACGCTGGGAGCGATCATGAGAGGCACGACACGGATTTTGCGCGCACTGCTCGCGGGACTGGGCACGGCGGGCGTCGCGGCGGCACAGACGGTTGGCATCGGCCCGGATGCCGATTCCAAGACGCACCTTTACTTGCAGGCTGCCACGGTCGATACGCAGGCCGTGGCGGACGCTCGGCTGGATCGGGCGGCGTTTGATGCCGGCAAGCGGTTCGTCGTTCAGCTCGATGGGCCGATGACGCCGCAGCGGCGGGCGGAGCTGGAGGCGGCGGGCGTTCGGCTGGGCGATTACCTGCCGACGAACGCGTATCTCGCGACGCTGGACCAAACGACGCCGGCCGCGATGAGCGCGATCGGCTCGGTGCAGTGGGTGGGTGAGTACCAGGATGCGTGGAAGATCAGCCCGGCAATCGGAAATCGCGATGTTCCGTTCCAGACGCCGGAGCGGATGGCGCTGGCGGGCAAGGGGCTGGTGCAGCTTGCGGTGACGCTGTTCGAGGATGAAGACCTCGCGGCGGCGATGGGGCGGGTTGAGACGCTGGGCGCGACGGTGCTGGACGGCGACTACGTCGGCACGCAAGGCGTGATGACGATCGTCGGCAATTCGCTGTTGCTGCCTGCGCTGTCACATGAGCCGGCGGTGCAGTTCATCGAGGAATCGCCCGAAATCACGCTCCGCAACAGCACGAATCGCTGGATCGTGCAGAGCAACATCAACGGCGTGACGCCTTTCTACACGAACGGGATTCGCGGGCTGGGGCAGGTGATGGGGCTGATGGACGGCCGTGTCGACCGCAATCACTGCTCTTTCCTGGACTCGGCAAACCCGATCGGTCCGCTGCATCGCAAGATTCTGGCCTACAACGCCACCGCCGGGGCCGATTCGCACGGAACGCACACGGCCGGCACGGGCATCGGCGACAGCGGGACGAACAACGACCTGCGCGGCGTGGCGTACGAGGGAAAGCTGGTCTTCGCGACGATCCCGTCGTTCACCGAAGTGGCGATGAACAATGCATTGATTCTGCACCACAACCAGGGCGGCCGGCTGCACAGCAACAGTTGGGGCAACGACGGCACGACCGCGTACGACGGTTTGTGCCGCGGGATCGACCTGTTCAGCTACAACAACGAAACCAGCCTGGTGCTTTTCGCGGTGACGAACACCTCGACCCTCAAAAACCCCGAGAACGCGAAGAATCTGCTGGCGGTCGGCGCGTCGCAGGATACGCCGAACCAGGCCAATTTCTGCTCCGGCGGCAGCGGTCCGACATCCGACCAGCGGCGCAAGCCGGAGATTTACGCGCCGGGTTGCAGCACGATTTCGGCGTCGTCGGGGACCGCGTGCAGCACGCGCTCGATGACCGGCACGTCGATGGCCTGCCCTGCCGTCACCGGCGCGGGGCTTCTGGTGCGGCAGTACTACACGGACGGCTATTACCCGAGCGGCGCGGCGGTCGCCGAAGATCGCTTCACGCCGTCGGCGGCGCTCGTGAAAGCGACGCTGCTGAACTCCGCCACGGACATGACGGGCATCGCGGGTTTCCCGAGCAACCAGGAAGGCTGGGGCCGGGTGCTGTGCGACAACGCGGCGTACTTCGTCGGCGACGCGCGGAAGCTGATCGTGCGCGACGTATTCAACGCGAGCGGGTTCACGACGGGTCAGATGACGGAAGTGCCCGTGACCGTGGGCGCCGCGGTGATGTCGCTCAAGGTGACGCTGGTCTGGACCGAGCCGCCGGCCGCTGCGGGCGCGGGCAGTGCCGCGATCAACAATCTCGATCTCGAAGTGGTCGCGCCCGGTGCGACGCTCTACCGCGGCAACGTCTTTGCCAGCGGGCAGTCAACGACCGGCGGAACGGGCGATCTGCGGAACAACGTCGAGCAGGTGCTGCTCAATACGCCGGCGGCGGGCGACTGGATCGTGCGGGTCAAAGCCACCGCCGTCAACCAGGGGACGCAGGGTTACGCGCTGGTGATCACCGGCGACGTGGCGGAGTTCGACCCGGTGTTGCTGGGCGATTCGAACTGCGACGGGGTGGTCGACATTCTGGACATCAACGCCTTCACGCTGGCGATAGCCGATCCGCTCACGTATGAACTGACCTACCCCGGCTGCGGTTTGGCGAACAGCGACATGAATGGCGACGGGACAGTCGACATTCTGGACATCTCGGCGTTTGTCGCCCTGCTGGGGCTTTAGGAGTTCGTGTTCCGTCACGCGGTGGTTTTCCGTGGGGAGCATCGGCGTCCCGCCGGTGCGCACCGGCGAGGCGCCGATGCTCCCCGAAACGGAGCGCGCGACCAGGCGTTAGCTTCTTTCTTGGCGCCGCAGGCCGGCGCGGACTTCGATCGAGAGGTCGGCGACGTCTCTCGCCTGCAACTGCCGGTAGCCAAGTGCGGCGATCATGGCGGCGTTGTCGGTGCAGAATTCCATGGGAGTGAGGTGCAGCGTGATGTTGCCGGCGGCGCACGCCGCCGACAGCTCGCGCCGCAGGGCCGAGTTTGCCGCGACGCCTCCGCCGACGGCGACATTCCGCACGCCGGTTTGCTCGGCTGCGGCGATCGTCTTTGCCGTCAGGGTCTCCACCAATGCCTGCTGAAAGCTGGCGGCGATATCCGCCAGTTGCTGCCGCGACAGGTGCGCGACCGAGCCGTACTTCCGGCCGCTGCCGTAGACATGGTACAGCACCGCGGTCTTCAGCCCGCTGAATGAGAAGTCGAGGTGCGGTTCGTTGATCCAGGTGCGCGGGAAGCGGATGGCGCGCGGGTTGCCGCTGGCGGCTAGCTTGTCGATCAGTGGCCCGCCGGGGTAGCCCAGTTCGAGGATCGCCGCAACTTTGTCGAACGCCTCGCCGGCGGCGTCGTCGTGCGTCTGGCCGAGCAGCTCGACGTCGAGAAAGTCGCGCACGAGGTACAGCGACGTATGGCCGCCGCTGACCACCAGAACGACCGCCGGCCAGGGAGGCGGATCGGCGGCGAGCGCGGCGCTGACGGCGTGGGCGTGAATGTGATCGACGGCGACGAGCGGCAGCGCTTGCGTCAGGCAGATGGTTTTCGCGGCGGTCAGCCCAATGAGCAGTGAGCCGACGAGGCCGGGGCCGATGGTGACCGCCACCGCGTCGAGATCGACGAAGCGAACCGCGGCAATTCGAATCGCCTCCTCGATGATCGGGCGAATCTGCTCAACGTGGGCGCGGGCGGCGATTTCTGGCACGATGCCGGCGTAGCGGGCGTGCAAGCTGGCCTGCGAGCTGACGACGTTCGAAAGGACCTCGCGCCCATCGACGACGACGGCGGCGGAGGTTTCGTCGCAGGACGTTTCGATGCCGAGGATCAGGGTCACAACTGCGTAGCGTAGCCGACGCGGGCAGCCGGCAGGGACGCTAGTACCTCGTCACGGTCCTCTTTTCGGGGAGCATCGGCGTCTCGCCGGTGCGTACCGAGCACCGGCGGGACGCAGATGCTCCCCGAATTAGCGATTTTTTTTCGGCGGGAAGTTGACCTCAGACTAGGTGCGTTCCTAGAAGTAAGTGTCGGGCAGGCGCGACGGACGTAGCCCGAGTGCGTTGAAATGATGCTCGCCAACGCTGGCAAGCAGAACATAAACGGCCGTGACGGCGAGATTTACGATCGCCGCGGCTGAAACGGACTCCTCCCTCTTTCCCCCCACCGGCCCTGCGGGTAATGGACCGCAAGGCAGGAAGTGACGCTCGAACGCTTCAAAAGCATCAACGCGAGAGCCGACGCTGTCCTGGAACAGCAGCGTCGGCTCCGTTGATTTTGGGTGACGATCAGAATCAGAACGCGAAGCGCCAGCGAGCGCCCGCCGCGGCACGCGCTCGCTTGCGCTTCGCGTTCCGATTCGTGGCTGCGAGAGCTCCCGTGGCGCATCGCTCTCACACGGTCTTGGCTCAGCGGTACGCGCGGATCATCCCTTGCGTGCCCAGCTCCCCACCACCGGGCAATTGTTCAACGCGCCCGAACCGCTCCTGCGCCAGAGCCACGCCGGGCAGGTTGATTCCGAGTTTCGCCGCCGCCTCCTGTACGATTCGCAAGTCCTTCTGAATGAGCTTGATCGTGAACGCGGGCTTCAGGTCGTCGGCGACGATCCTGGGGCCGAGGTTCGCCAGCGCCCAGGACCCGCCGGCCCCGCTCGACAGTACATCAATCGCCGCTGTCAGTTCGAGTCCGCTGCGCTGCGCCAGCGTCAGCGCCTCGCAAACGGCGATCATGTTCACGCCGCACAGAACCTGGTTGCAGGCCTTCAGCGTCTGGCCGCTGCCGCTGTCGCCGACGCGGACGAGCTTGCGGCCGAGGCAATCGAGGATCGGCCGCACGCGCTCGAAGGCCGCGGCGTCGCCGCCGACCATGATGGTGAGGGTGGCGTTTCGCGCGCCGACGTCGCCGCCGGTAACCGGTGCGTCCAGGAGCTGAATGCCGCGGTCGCCAAGCCGGCTTGCGAAGCGGCGCGTCGCTTCGGGGCTGATGGTGCTGAAATCGATGACGATCGCGCCGGGCCGCAGCGCGTCGGCCGCGGCGCGGCGGTGCGCGTCATGGGCGAAGAGCACCTGCTCGACGTCCGGCGTGTCGGTGACGCAGATGCAAAGCACGTCGCAGCCCGCCGCGGTTTCGGCGGGCGACTCGCACCAGGCGGCGCCGGCGCGGAGCAGCGGCTCGGCCCGGGCACGCGTGCGCGAGTGCACGGCAAGGCGATGCCCGGCCCGAAGCAAGTGTCCGGCCATCGGCGCGCCCATGATTCCCAATCCGATGAAACCGATCGATCGCGGCGCGGGTGTCATGGTCGCAAGCTATCCCCGCGTCACAGGGTTGCCAAGCGGCGCGATATACTCGGTCTCCTGGGTGGAACGGGCATCTTGCCCGTTTCCAGCTCGCCCGTTCCGGGTGCATCACGAACGGGCAAGATGCCCGTTCCACCCGAAAATCTCTCGGGCTCAGACGCCCATCCCACCCAGAGACGACGGACGGGCGAGACGCCCGTCCCACCCAAGGCGCGTCGCATGCGGCTGCTGGCCAGAAGCGCGGTGTTCGCCCTGATGCTCGCGGCAGTCGCGGTCAGTCAGTCGGCCGTGCATTGGGGCGAGAATCCGTCCGACAGTTATCTGTTTGGATATAGCGGCTGGCAAATCCTCCATGGCGCCCGGCCGTACGCCGACGTCTGGGACAACAAGCCGCCGGGTATCTGGTGGCTGGCGGCGGGGGCGATGGCGCTCACGGGCGAAAGTCGATTCGGCGAAATCGCCGTCAGTGCGGCGGCACTCACCGTGACGCTGGCGGCGCTGGTAGCGATCGCGCGGAGCCTGTACGGGCGGGCGGTCACGCTTCCGGCAGTGCTGATCGGCGCGGCCCTGCTGACGCATCTGCGTTATGAATGCGGTGCGTTTCGCACGGAGACGTTCGTGACGGCGTGCGAGTGCGCGCTGGTCGCGGCGTATCTGCGCTGGCGACGTGGGAATGGGACGGCCTGGCTGGTCCTGGCCGGGTTGGCGGCCGGGGGCGGACCCTGGTTCAAGCAAAGCGGAGTGGCGGCGGCGGCGGCGTGCGGCATGCACCTGCTCTGGCTGAGCGTCCGCGGGCAGGCGCGCTGGCGCGACGCGGGCATCTTCGCGGCGGCGGCCGGGCTGCCGAGTTTGTGCGCGGTTGGGGTGCTAACGTGCCAGGGCGTTCTCGGCGAGTGGTGGTACGCGGTCGTCGAATTCAACCGGCTCTATTTCGAAGTTCGCGATGCGGCGTGGATGCCCTCGCTGCGTATGTGGCGGTTTTTTGAGCAGCCGCTGACGCCGCTGGCCGGGGTCGGCCTGCTGGCGCTCGCGGGGGCAGTGCTGCACGTTCTGCGGGTTCGTGCCTGCTCAGACCACGCTGATTCGAGCCAATCGGGTGGCGGCCGTCCGAAGGACTTCATCGTCGTGCCGCTCTGGCTGGTCCTGTCCGTGTACCTGATTCTGGTGAGCGGCGGCGTCCTGGCGTATCACCTGGCGCCGCTGCTGCCGCCGCTCGCGCTGCTGGCGCTGTCGGCCGTGGGGCGGCTGGCGGGTGGGGGCAGTTTGGCGCGGGCGATTGTCCGACGCCCGTCGGCGGCGATTGTCGTGGCGCTCCTGGCGGGGATTTGCATCAACGTGTATTCGGACAGCCTCAGCTTTGCCCGCAAGGCGTGGAGCACGAAAACGCACTGGTATTCCCCGGGCTGGGCTCAGCCGCCGGAGTTTGTTGAGCAGGCGGAGGTGATCCGGTCCATGACGACGGCGAGCGACACGATCTATGTCTGGGGATGGGATCCAGGGCTGTATCGATTCACGCTGCGGCGCTGCTGTTCGCGACACGCGACGCTGGAGAAGGTCTCGCAGATTGCGCCGCGCGGGGGGTTCATCCTGTCGGCGGCCGTGGGCGATATCCGCGCGCGCCGGCCGGCGGTGGTGGCGATGTCGGCGGCGGACCACGAGCAACTGCGGTGCGGGGCGACGGCTGAATTCGCATCGTGGCTCGCGGCGAATTATGAGCTTGCGGCGGAAGTTCGCGGAATGCGGATTCTCCGCGTCAGGCTGGCGGGGCGCGAGACGACACGCTGACAGGCGGCGTCGCAATCTTCCGAGCCGCGACCGTGAGGGAGCGGTTCATCACGACAAACAGAAGAACCGCTTGCTAACGCGCGCGGCTCGGATTGAATCGCCGGTTCTGGGATAGCCTCACGTCAACCCGCCGCTTAGGCGCGGCAGGTTCGGACAGACGGCGACAATCCGGCTTGCTTTCGCGCCAAGATGGTACATACTTCCAATAGACTCGGACTCCGCGGCTTCGGCGCGGGCGCCGCAGGCCGGCTGGTTCGTGCTGCAGGTCGCGGAGTCCTAACAGCAACATCGTGGTGATCGCGCGTCGGCCCGTGGCGGTCGCGTAGGCTTGTGCGCCGAGTTTGTCGGCGCTGCCGCTTCAAACCGGCGCGGGCGGGTTGCGCGCGGCGCTCCGTCGGGGGTGGGCGATTGGGGGGTGCGCGCTCCGTGTCGCCCGCCGCGGCGGAGAACATGTCTTTTTGGGCGCAGCGCGGAGGTCAACTCATGCACTCACGTGTCACCCGCCGTCGCGCGGCGCGTGCTGACGGCGCCGCGGGGTTCTTGTGGACCGCTTTTTTGTTCCTAGTTGTGGCGGCGGCGCTGCTGTGGTACAGCGCGCCGGCGCATGCGATCACCATCCTGTGGCAGGCCCCCAACACGGACATCACGCTCAACTTGCCCTTCGGGACGATCGAGTTCGAGGATCCGTTGAGCGGGGCCGAGACGCTCGGCGGGTATCGAGTGGTCGAATGGCGCGATGCGGACTACGGCCCCGGCCCGTCCTACGAGGACTGGACCGTGTCTCACCCGGGCGCGATCGACGGAAATGCGTCCGAAATCTGGCTCCGTTCGAACGGCCACTCGGCCTGGACCAGCACCAATCTGCCGACCGCGACCGTCGCAATCACGATGGACGGCGACGACAACGACGGAATCGCCGAAATCCTGGTGGACAACACGCTCGTCGCGCGGCTCGACATGGGGAACGCCCTGCCGCCCGATACGGCGCTGATCATCGTCAAAAACCTGGCCGTGGCCGCCCACACGATTCAAGTGGACGACAAGGGCATCGGCCCCAGCAACTACGGCGACGAAGTGCACATCGGCGGCGCCGCCGCGCTGCAGCCCCCGCTGCCGAAATGGGAGCAGCCACCGCAGCCCGGCGATCCGGGCAATGTTTTCTACGGCTGGAACGAATACAGCGTCATCAACGGCTCGCACATTGTGGCGGATGACTGGGTATGTCAGAACCAGGATCCGATCATTGCGATTCGCTGGTGGGGCTCGTTCCTGGGTTGGACGCAGAGCACGCCGCCGGTGATGGCCCCGGCGCGATTCCGGCTGACCATCTGGACGGACGTGCCGGCCGGCTCGCAGACGGATTTCAGTCATCCCGGACAGGTTGTCTGGGAGACGGATTGTGCGAACTTCACGACGCAATTCGTCGGCTGGGACCTCGATCCGCGCAGCGGGATGTACGAAGCCTGCTTCCTCTTCGAGCAGCAGCTCACTCCCGACCAGTACTTCTATCAAACCGGACCGGACCAGATTCTCTGGCTCGGCGTCGCGGCGCAATATGACCTCGGGATGCCGCCGAATCCGTTCGGCTGGAAGACCCGGCCGCGCGACGCGACTTCGCTGGCGCCGGACGACGCCGTGATCATCGTCTGGCCGCTCGATCCGCACATCGGAATGCTGTACGACCAGGGCTTCCCGATCTACTGGCCGACGCCGGATGAGTCCTGGGACATGGCGTTTGAGCTGAGCTCACGATCCAGCGGACAGGGGATCAAGTGGGACCAGCCGCCGATGTTCAGCCCGCAGTCGCCTTATCCGAACTGCTTCTGGGGCTGGGACGAGCTGTCGCACTACGCGTGCTGCCAGATCATGGCGGACGACTATCTCTGCTCTGATGCGCGACCGATTACGGACATCCACTGGTGGGGTTCCTACCGTGACTGGCAGGAACCGATCCCGCCGCCGTTCGCACCAGACATGTTCCGCATCGGTATCTGGACCGACGTGCCGGTCGGGCCGGGCAACCCGTTCAGTCATCCGGGGCAGATGATCCGGGAGTGGATCGTGCCGCGCGGCGCGCTGAACGAGCGCATCGTCGGCTGCGACTACTTCATCACCATGCCGTTCCCGGATGCGTGTTTCCAGTACGACTTCATCATTCCGCCGGGCGAGTGGTGGCAGCAGCCGCCCATGCCGCATCCGACGGTGTACTGGGTCAGCATTGCAGCCTGGTACGTGCAGGGTCCGCCGTCGATGTGGCCGTGGGGCTGGAAGACGCGCGAGCACTTCTTCAATGACGACGCGGTGCGCATCCTCGCGCCGCCCGCGCCGGTTCCCGGCATGTTCTACGAGTTC
Organism: Phycisphaerae bacterium RAS1; assembly: GCA_007859745.1. Classification (NCBI taxonomy): domain Bacteria; kingdom Pseudomonadati; phylum Planctomycetota; class Phycisphaerae; species Phycisphaerae bacterium RAS1. The sequence goes on from SMLU01000002.1 coordinate 492,185, forward strand.
GGCGAGCCGCTCTTCAATCTCGGCGAATCCTGGGACATGGCCTTTCGGCTGACGACCGAGGCGACCGGCGATCCGTATCTGAAATGGTCGCAGCCGCCGGTCGGCATCACGCCGATCGACGCCCTGCGCGGCTGGAACGAGCCGTCGCGCTACAACGGCCCGCAGATCGCCGCGGACGACTGGGTGTGCAACACCGACCAGCCGGTGACCGACATTCACTGGTGGGGCTCGTTCCTCGGGTGGACGGACCGCGAGCCGCCGTCCGACGCGGCGACGCAATACCACATCGCCATCTGGACCGACGTGCCGAGCGGGCCGAACGAGCCGTTCAGCCATCCGGGCGTGGTGCTTTGGGAGACGCTGTGCACGAACCCGACGATGACGTTCGTGGGTCACGACTTTGATCCGCGCAACCCGGGCACGCCGCCCGAAGCGTGCTTCAAGTTCGACTTCGTTCTGCCGCAAAGCGCCTGGTTCTATCAGGGACCGGGCCAGCATGTTTACTGGATCAGCATTGCGGCGGTGTATCCGGATGGGTCGCTGGTGACCTACCCGTTCGGCATGAAGACGCGCCCGCGGGTGGATTCGCAGTCGCCGGATGACGCAGTGCGCATCTTCAGTCCGACCGTGCCGGTGATCGGCGAGCCGTATGTCCTCGGCGAGCCGCTCTTCTGGCCGGAGCCGTTTGATTCGTGGGATCTGTGCTTCACGCTGACGACGCACGAGATTCCGCCGGAGGTGTATCCGAAGTGGACGCAGCTTCCGCACGAGACGCAGCAGGGCTTCGACGCCGCGTCCGATCTGTACTGGACCGGCGGCGGGCCGGTTGAGTTGAAGTGGATTCAGACTCCGAATCCGCAGCTTCCGGGTTTGCACGCGCACGACGCGTCGCTCACTCCGCCGACCACGCTGGCCGACCAGTGGCAATGCGAAGGCGGCGTGGTGACCGACCTGCACTGGTGGGGCAACTACGAGCTCGACGACACGGGCGCAGAGTTGCGCGGGTCAGGCGTCCAGACGTTCCACCTGAGCATCCACGCCAACATCCCCGGCGCGCCGTGGTGCCTGCCGGGCGCCGAGCTGTGGTCGTTCAACGCGCCGTTTGCCGTCGTCGATGAGACCGCGACCGGCACGACGAACAACGAAGGCAGCATGATTTACTTCTACAGCTACGTGCTGCCGACGCCGTTCGCGCAGACGGCTGGATCGATCTACTGGGTCGATATCACGGCCAATTCCAACAACACCGCCAACCCGGCGATGTGGCGCTGGCAGGAGCATTCGCGGGCGCCGATTCCGCGGCTTTGCCCGGCGGCCAAGCGGACGGGCACGGGCCCGTGGACATCGATCGGCTGGACGACGATCCCGCCGACCTATACCGACCTGGCTTTTGCGGTCACGTCGACGCCGGTGCTGCATGAGGTGAACAAGGTTGTCGCAGACGACTTCATCTCCGATGGGCGGCCGATTCGCGGGCTGCGCTACTGGGGCAGCTACTTCGACGACCGCTATGCACCGGGGCCGGTGATTGATCCGTTGCATGTCGTGGACGGCTGGCTGGTCAGCTTCCACGAAGGCCGGGTCGAGCCGGCGGGACTTCCGAATTGTCCGCCGGGCGTGCCGGCCGATCCGTCGCCGACCGTGCTGGGCGTCTACTTCGCGCCCGCTTCGGCGGTGGTGATCACGCCGACCAGCACGTTCGATTGTTTCAACCGGCAGGTGTATCGCTACGAGATCAACCTGTCCCAGTGCTGCCTGCTGTGCGCCGAGGTCGATCCGCGAAACGGCGCCATTCCCGCGACGTCCGACGCCTTCTTCGAAGTCAGCGGCTACCGCTACTGGCTCGACATCCAGGCGGTGACCGGCGTCGAGTGGCTGCCGCCGGATTGCGTGATGCGGCCGACCGGCCACCTGCCGTCCGACCAGACGGCGGACGGGCACTTCTGGGGCTGGCACACCAGCCGGGCGACAACCATGCCGACCTGGCTCGATGAAGCCTGCACCGGCATGATCGTTGACTTCACGCCGTACCCACCTGCGTGCTGGGACTACGGCCAGTGGATCAAGCAGCCGTGGCTGTGTCCGACGCCGCCACCGCCGGTGAACATGGCGTTTGAGCTGCTGACAAATGTCGCGCCCGGGCCGCAGGCGTGTTGCCTGGCGGACGGGACATGCATCGACGTGATGCCGCTGACGTGCGTCCTCACGCACAACGGCACGCCGCGCGGACCGGGCACGACCTGTGCCACGGTTCCGCCGCTGGTGATGCAGCATCCGGCGGATGTCACGGCGTGCGAAGGCGACTCGGTGACGTTCACGGTGATTGCGTGCGGTGCGCCGACGTTGACCTACCAGTGGCGACTGGACGGTTCGGACATCAGCGGCGCGACCGCGAGCTCGTACACGATCAACCCGGTCGGCACGGGGCACGCGGGAAGCTATGACTGCGTCGTGACGAACGCGAGCGGCTCGGCCACGAGCAATGCCGCGGTGCTGACGGTCTGGCGCAAGTGCGACTCGAACTGCGACGGCAACGTGAACATCCTGGACATCAACCCGTTCATCCTGGCGATCAACAGCCAGGCGGCCTGGGAGGCGGCCTACGATTGCGACTACTTCTGCGCTAACGACATCAACGGCGACGGCGTGGTGAACATCCTGGACATCAACCCGTTCGTCGCGTGCCTGACGCAGGGACAATAGCACGCTGTGCCTGGGGGGAATAGGCGGGCTCGCGGAGACCCGGAGAGGCGCCGCACCGATCCGAGGTCTTCCGCGGGCTCGCATTTTCTTGGCGGCAGCTCGTAGAGCTCTTTCCGAGCCGCGACCGTGAGGGAGCGGTGGCTCAAGAACCGCTTGCTTACGCGCGCGGCTCGGATCGAACCGGCGGTCTTGGACTAACGTCAAATCTGATGTTAAGCGCGGCGGCCCTTGCGGTGGCGCACCGTCGGTCTACACTGCGCGGCGCCGCGGCAGTGCTCCGGCGGTCGCGCAGCGTGCGCGGCGGTCGCGCCGACACTGCCTGAGCCCAGCCGCATTGCAACCAAAGGGAAGGCGCATCATGACTCTGTCGACCGGGTATCGCCGGCCATTCGGGTTGCTGCTTGCCGTCGGCCTCGCGAGCCGGGCGTTTGCCATGGATTCGCTGCTCGACGATCGATCGGCGGCGCGCGGCGGAAGCGCTCCGCGCGCCGAACGCGCATCAGCTCTACCGGACCGGAGCGCCGCCCTGCTCGCCTTGTTGATCCGGTAGTCGACGCCGGGACCGACGCCCCACTGGAACGACCGAAGTGAGCACCATAAGGTCGGCAACCAGAACATCCTGGAGTTCGGGCTGGCGCGTGAGATCGTGCACGGCCAGACGCTGAAGCTGGCGGCGGACGTCGGCCTTGACGATAACGACGACACCGACAATTTCGCGGCAAAGCTGCTGTACGCGATCGAGTGGGAATAAGGGCGGGCCGCATCGCTTCCCGCCCGGCCGTTCGGCGGCAGCCTGTGATCGGCATTCGGTAGCACATGAGTAGTGCCCGGTTCGGGATTCAGTGCCGTCGGCGAGTCTGCACACTCTTGCTCAGCGTGCTCGGCGGCTGCGCGGGCGGGGATCCGCAGCCTGATTACCAGCGCAGCGCCGACCTGATTGCCCAGCGCACGGGGGCGGCCGAGGTTTTCACTCCGGACGCGTCCGAGCGCACCGAGCAGAGAGTCGCCGAGCTGCTGCAAGGCGGGCTGACGGTCGGCGAGGCGGCTCAGGTTGCGCTGCTCAACAACCGGGGATTTCAGTCGCTGGTTGCCGAAATTGGCGCGTCGCGGGCGGACGTCGCGCAATCCGCCCTGCTCACGAACCCGACGCTGTCGCTCAGACTGCAATTCCCGGAGGGCGGTGGACTGACCGATCTGACCGTCGGATTCGCGGCGCAACTCGCGGATCTTTGGCAGATTCCGATTCGCAGGCAGCTCGCCGAGGCCGATCTCGAGCGCACGATCTACGCCGTCGGCCAGCGGGCGGTCGAGCTCGTCGCGGAGGTTCGCGCCCGCTGCTACCGCGTGCTGGCGCTCGAGGCGGCGTTGACCTACACGCAAGAGAATCTCCGTCTCGTGCAGCGCGCGGTGGCCCTGTCCGACGCGCAGTTTCAGGCGGGCGAGGTGAGCGCATTCGATGTGAATCTGGCGCGCACCGGCGCCCTGGATGTGCAGGAGGAGTTGATCGCCACGCGTGGATTGCTGGAGGCGGCGCGGGTCGACCTGGCCCAGGCGCTCGGTCTGAGCGCACGGATCGACGCGGTCCGCCTGGCCGACTCGCTGCCGGCGGCGGTCCAATCCTGGCCGGGGACGGACGTGCTGCTCGATCTCGCGCTTGATGAACGTTTTGACGTCCGTGTGGCGTGGTTCGCGGTGCAGCGGGCGGAAGCGGCGCTGCGGCTGGAGTGCCGGAAATTTCTGCCGGACGTTCAACTGGGTTTCGCGTTCGAGCGCGGCGAGCAGCGCGCCCTGCCCGAACGCAAGATTCTCGCGGACACGGCCCGCGCCTCGATCGCCGCCGGCCAACTGGCGGCGCCGACGATCCAGTCGCGCGGGCAGCGCGACATCGAACGATCTCAGATTATTGAGGCCAAGCTCGGCCCGACGCTGGCGCTCGCGCTTCCGATTTTCGATCAGAACCAGGCCCGGATCGCCAAGGCGCGCGTGCGCGTCCTTCAAGCGCGCAAGGAGTACGAGGCGCGCGTCGAAACAGTCGCGGCGGACATCCAGCGGGCCGCCGCCGGCGCCCGCACGGCGGCCGAGATGCTCGAATTCCAGCAGACCCGCGGGTTGACGCAGGCGCAGGCCACGGTGGACGGCGCGGAGCGGCGCTACGAGGCCGGCGAGGAAGGCGTGCTGGTCCTGATCGAAGCGCAGGATTCGCTGGTCAGGCGCCGCCGCGCGTACGCAAACACCTTGCGCGATTACGCGGTGGCGCTGGCCCAATTGGAAGGCGCCGTCGGCGGACACGCGTTGCTGGCTCGCCGGGAGTCGCCCGCCACTCAACCGGCTGAGGAGCGTTGAATGCGACCCGTGTTTCGTGTGGCCGTTTCGACCCTGTTGGCGGCGCTGAGCACCAGCGCTGTCGGCTGCGCCGCCGCTGACCCCGGCGCCGCCAACCCGTTAGTGACGTTTTCGGCAGACTTTCTAAGGCAATGGCTGGCCGCGTTTCTGCTCTAGTGTTTCGGGTGGAACGGGCATCTTGCCCGCACCTGATGCGCCCGGGACGGGCGAGACGCCCGTCCCCCCCATGATGCACCGCTTTCTAGCCAGCTACGCTAGCCCGGCGGCGAGGAGCTGTGTGATGCAAACCCTGAGGTCGATCGCGCTGGCCACGGGCCTCTGCCTGCTGTGGGCAAGCGACGCCGTCGCCGACGACGCCGGCAAGCCGGCGACCGGTCCCGCGACCGTCGAAAACCGCGTGAAGGAATCGGACCTGACGACGATCCGGCTGACCGCGGATGCGGAGCGCCGGCTGGGCATCGAGGTCGCGGCCGCCGAGCGGAGGGCGATCGGCCGACCGCGGCGGCTGCCGGGTGAAGTTCTGATACCGCCGGGCGGCACGATCGTGGTATCGGCGCCGGTTGCAGGGCTGATTTCGAATGCGTCAGGGTCGGTGTCGCCCGGTCAGCGAGTGCAGCGCGGCACTGCGTTGTTCCGGCTCCAGCCGGGCGAGTCTCGGGAGGGCAAGGCGTTCGCGCCGGCGGATCGGATCAGTCTGGCGCGAGCCCGGGCCGACCTGACCGCTGCACGAAGCGAGGCGGAGGGGCAGCTTGAGCAAGCGCGCGTCCGGGTGGAAGCCGCCGAAGTCAGGCTCAAACGCGCCGACCAGCTTCGCCAGGAGGGGGCCGGCGCGCAGCGGGCGTACGACGAGGTCCGGACCGAGCTCGATCTGGCCGGTACGCAGCGAACCGCATCTCAGGCGCGGGTCGAGACGTTGGCGCGGGTGCTGGCGTCACTGGAGTCCGGCGAGCAGGCCGCGGTGGCGATTGAGGCGCCTCTCGATGGCTGCGTCCGGGCCGTCCACGCGGCGACGGGCCAGGTGGTTTCGAGCGGCGCACCGCTGCTGGAGATCGTGGCGTTTGATCCGGTCTGGATTCGCGTGCCGGTGTATGTCGGCGATCTGTCCGCAATCGAAACGGGCGGCAGCGCCCGCGTTCGCGGACTGCCCGACGGCCCTGAATCGCCGGCCCGCGAAGCGAAGCGGGTCTCGGCGCCCGGGTCGGCCGACGCGCGCGCCGCGACGGTCGATCTGTTCTTTGAGCTGGCCAACCCGTCCGCGGAACTGCGCCCCGGCCAGCGCCTGCTGGTCGAGCTGCCGACGGCGGCCGTCGGCGAGAGTCTGGTTGTTCCGTTCGCGGCGATCCTCTTCGACATTTACGGCGGGGCGTGGGTGTATGAGAACGTCGGTCCGCTGACGTACACGCGCAAGCGCGTCACGGTGCGCGACGTGGTCGGCGAATGGGCGGCCATCGGGCGCGGACTTCAGCCAGGCGCGACGGTGGTGACGGCCGGCGCGGCGGAGCTGTTCGGAACAGAATTCGGAGCGGGCAAGTAGGAAGGAGCAAGTAGCGAGTGCGTTCAGAGTAGCGAGTTCAGAGAAGCGAGTTGATTCTCGCGGTTTCCAGCATTCGCTTCACTCGCTACTCGCTACTCGAATCATCATGCTGAAGGCGATCGTCGAGACTTCGCTTCATCTGCGCGTGCTGGTGGCCGCACTGGCCGGCGTGCTGCTGATTGCCGGCGTGCAGACGGCGCGCATCACGCCGCTGGATGTCTTCCCTGAATTTGCGCCTCCGCTGGTCGAGGTTCAGACCGAGGCGCCCGGCCTCTCCACAGACGAAGTCGAGAGCCTCGTCACGGTGCCGCTGGAGAACGCTCTCAACGGCACGCCGTGGCTGAAGACGATCCGCTCCAAATCAGTGCTGGGGCTGTCGTCGGTCGTGCTGATCTTCCGCGAGGGGACGGACCTGATGAGGGCGCGGCAACTCGTTCAGGAGCGGCTGGCGATTGAGGCGTCGCGGCTGCCGGTGGTGGCGAATCGGCCGGTGATGCTGTCGCCGTTGTCGTCGACCAGCCGGGTGCTGAAGATCGGGCTCTCCTCGAAATCGCTGGACCAGATGGACCTGACGATGCTGGCGCGTTGGACGATCCGTCCGCGACTGATGGCCGTGCCGGGCGTCGCCAACGTCGCCATCTGGGGTCAGCGCGACCGGCAATTCCAGGTGCTGGTCGATCCCGAGCAATTGCGGCTGCACGACGTGACGCTGGACGAGGTGGTGCGAGCCGCGGGCGACGCGGTGGTCGTCGGCGCCGGCGGCTTCGTCGACACGCCCAACCAGCGCCTGCCGGTGCGACATCTCTCGCCCATCGAAACGCCGGACGACCTGGCGGCCAGCCTGCTGGCGTTCCGCGGGGGTGTCGCGCTGCGGCTGGGCGACGTGTGCCGGGTGGTTGAGGGCCATCCGGCGCCGATCGGCGACGGCGTGATCAACGACGGCCCCGGTCTGCTGTTGATCGTCGAGAAGCAACCGTGGGGCAACACGCTGGATGTCACGCGCACCGTTGAGACGGCGCTGGACGCGCTGCGGCCGGGGTTGAAAGGCGTGGAGGTCGACTCGACCATCTTCCGGCCCGCCACGTTCATCGAACGCTCTTTGGACAATCTCTCTCGCGCGCTGCTGCTGGGCTGTGTCCTGGTCGCGATCGTGCTGGTGCTGTTCCTGTTCGACTGGCGCACCGCGTTGATCAGCATCGTGGCGATTCCCCTGTCGCTCCTGGCGGCGGCGATCGTGCTGTATTGGCGCGGCGGAACGCTCAACGTCATGTCGATCGCCGGACTGGTGATCGCCGTGGGCGTGGTCGTGGACGATGCGATCATCGATGTCGAGAACATCGCTCGCCGGCTGCGGCTGAATCGAGCCTCGGGAAATCCGAAGAGCCCGCTGCAGGTCGTGCTGGATGCGTCGCTGGAGGTCCGCAGCGCCATCGTCTATGCCAGCCTGATTGTCATTCTCGTCTTCGTTCCGGTGTTCTTCCTCGAAGGACTGGCGGGGTCGTTTTTTCGGCCGCTGGCGCTTTCATACATGCTGGCGATTCTCGCCTCCCTCGTGGTTGCTCTGACGGTGACGCCGGCCCTGTCACTCGTGCTGCTTCGCGGCGGATCGCAGCGCCGGCAGGACGCACCGCTCGTCGGACTGCTGAAGCTCGCGTACCGCCGTGCGCTGGCGCCGCTGCTGACGCGATCGCGGGCGGCGGTTGCGGGCCTGCTTCTGGCCTTTGCGGCGACGGGGGCGGTCGTGCCGATGCTGGGTGAGGAGTTCCTCCCGAATTTTCAGGAGACGGATTTCCTGATGCACTGGGTGGAGAAACCCGGAACGTCGCTCGAGGCGATGACGCGGATCACGATCCAGGCCAGCCGCGAACTGCGGTCGATCCCGGGCGTGCGCAACTTCGGCGCGCACATCGGCCGGGCGGAGGTGGCCGATGAGGTGGTCGGGCCGAATTTCACGGAGCTTTGGATCAGCATCAATCCGGATGCCCCGTACGCCGCGACGGTCCGAAGAATCCAGCAGGTGGTGGACGGCTACCCGGGTTTGTATCGCGACGTGCTGACTTACTTGAAGGAGCGGATCAAGGAGGTTCTGACCGGCGCCAGCGCCAGCATCGTGGTTCGAGTATATGGCGAAGACCTGGAAATCCTCCGCGACAAGGCGAAGGAAATCAGCGCCGCAATCGGCGGCATTTCGGGCGTGGCCGATCTGAAGATCGAGCCGCAGGTTCTGGTGCCGCAGATTCAGGTGCGCCTGAAGGCGGGGGCGGCGGCGGAATTCGGCCTGACCGCGGCCGACGTGCGGCGGGCGACGGTGACGCTGGTCAAGAGCGCTAAAGTCGGCGAGCTCTATGACGCACAGACGGTTTTCGACGTGGTCGTCTGGGGGGAGGAATCCACGCGTCGGGACGTGCACGCGCTGCAGCGCATTCTGATCGACGCGCCGGGGGGCGGGCGGGTTCCGCTGGGTGATGTGGCGGACGTCTACGTGGCGCCGTCGCCCAACGAAATCAAGCGCGAGTCGACGTCGCGCCGTCTGGATGTCACGTGCAACGTCAAAGCCGGCGCCGACCTGGGCGGCATCGCGCGCGAGATCGAGCAGCGGGTGAAGTCGCTTTCATTTGACCGTGGATATCACCCGGAGTTTCTGGGCGAATACGCGGCGCGGCGGGAATCGCGCAACCGGCTGTTCGCGCTGGCGGCCGTCTGTCTGCTCGGCATCCTGCTTCTGCTGCAAGCCGACTTCAAGTCGTGGCGGCCGGCCCTGCTCGTGTTTCTCACGCTGCCCTTTGCGCTGATCGGGGGGGTGATCGGCGCACTGCTCGGCGGCGGCGTGCTCTCGCTGGGTTCGCTGGTCGGATTCGTGACGGTGCTGGGCATCGCGGCCCGAAACGGCATCATGCTGGTCAGTCACTTCCGTTACCTGGAGACCGAGGAGGGCGAGCCGTTCGGCGCGGCGCTCGTGCTGCGCGGAGCAGAGGAGCGGCTGTCGCCGATTCTGATGACGGCGCTGTGCGCCGGGCTGGGACTGCTGCCTCTGGCGATTGCGGGAAACCGGCCCGGACACGAAATCGAGCACCCGCTGGCGCTGGTGATCCTGGGCGGTCTCTTCACATCGACCGCTCTGAACCTGCTGCTGGTGCCGGTTCTCTATCTCAGGTTCGGGCGGCCCGCCGCAAACTGACGCGCGGGCAGACGCTCGACAGCCATCGACGTGAGACATCCGCAGCAAGCCAAAAAAACGCCGGCGACGGGGATTGCCCGTCGCCGGCGGCGACTCATCATCGCACGATGCGTCAGACCAGCCGACGAATCGGATTACGGGCAGGCGCCCGCGCCGACCGCCGAGACGAAGCCGTTAATGTCCAGAATGTTCACAAAGCCGTCGCCGTTGATGTCGTTGGCGCACCAGAAGTCGCAGTCGGTGTCCGCGAGCGCATCCCACATCGTCCGGCTCTGGACGGCCGCGACGAAGTAGTTGATGTCCAGAATGTTCACGTTGCCGTCGCAGTTCGAGTCGCCGCAGACGGTCGGCGGAGCGCAGGGGCAGAAAGGCGAGCGGAAGCCCTGGTTGGCTGCGCAGATTGCGAGGTCCGAGTTGTCAACCACGCCGTCGCCGTTCAGGTCGCCGCCGCGCCAGCCGGCGCCGGGCGTGTTCACGATGATGTCGGCGTCGGCCTGATCCACGTCGCCGTCGAGATCGACGTCGCCCATGTTCGTGCCGAGGATGACCGTGACCAACTCGACCACGTCTGCGTTGTCCACGATCATGTCGCCGTTCATGTCGCAGCTCAGGTCGATCCTGGCCGCGTCGTTGATGTTCGACCACGTGCCGAAGTTGGCCCGAACGTAGTCGATGTCGTCCTCATTCACCACGCCGTCCCAGCCGGTCGGCGTCGAACCTTTGGCCGGGCCGACGACGCTGCCGGCCACGTCGCCGCGGCTGTCGCCGGCGGCATAGACCTTGCAGGTCTTCAGGCCGGTGTTGAGCAGGTTGTTGTCGCTACCGGTGAGCGTCAGCCAGCGTGCATCCGCGCGGGTGAACGCCTCGCGGCGGTCGAGCGTGCCGAGGCCACCGGTGGCCACGCCGGTCGTCAGGGCCAGTCCGTCGCAGAAGTAGCGGATGTCCTCACGGTCGAACTCGCCGTCGCTATTGAGGTCGAAGTTGACGTGCGCGATCAGGCGGTCGACGGCCATGCTGCCGATGTGGCCACCCTGGATCGCTTCGAAGCCGCCCAGGGCCGCACTTTCGCTGGCCGCGGTCGAGAAGAGGTTCTCGGCGTCAACCAGGCGGTTGATGTCGTTGATGTTGCGAGCGCCGTCGTTATTGGCGTCGCCTTGGACGCGGTTACGCTGCGAGAGTCGGTTGCTGCCGCCGGCGATGGTGACGGTGCTGCCGCCGCCGTTGACGTAGCGGTACGACGTGGTGCCGCCGTCGCGATAAACCGCGGTGATGTCGTCGGCGGTCGGAGCGGTGTCAAGCGTGCCGTTCGCGCCGACGCCCACGATGCGCTGACCGCGCGCCACCGGATTGCCGACCGAAACCAACTGCACGTCGTCGCCCATCGCCGCCGTGTTGGCGATGCCATTGCCGCCGAACCACGGCTCTTGAATCCCGGCGAGCGGCGCGCGGCGCGTCGCGACGCGGCCGGCGGTCGAAATGACGCCGCTGGCGTCGAGGTCGCCGTAAGGCAGCGGCGGCGTGGGGCCGCCGGCGCGGAAGGCGTTGTTGTTGAGGACGTAGCACTTCGTATCAGCAACCTGAGACAGGTTCGTCGTGAACACATCCGGGTCGCTGAGCGTTGGAAGGCTGTCCGGGGCACGCGTCGGCGCGACGCGGCGGGCCAGCGTCTCGCCGGGCATGTTCAGCGACTCGGCCGGCAGCGTTCCGGGCGGGCACGGAGAGGCGTTGAAGGCGATCAGGCTCTCTTCGACGTTCCGCATGAACTGGGCGCACTCGATGTTGCTCAGCAGCGGGCCGGACTCGGTCGCGGGTGCGCGAACGCCGAAATCGTGCGCCCGCGGGTTGCCGCGGGTCACGAAGCTCTGCACGCCGCCGATCTGGAAGCCGGTGTTGATGTCGCTGTTGTTGATGATGGCTTCGAGCGTCGGACGGACGACTTCGGCGCCGCGCTTGTAGCCGAGGAGCTCGTAGGCGCCGCCCCGCGCATCGATGACCGCGCGGCTGCCGCCGAAGAAGCCGGTGTAACCAACCGCCAGGCGGTTGCTCTGAACGGTGTTTTCCTGGTCGCCGGAGCCGGCGTTGTTGGTACTCTGGTAGTTGGGGCCGGGCGTGTTATTGACGTTCGACAAGGCGCGAACGCCGATGTTGTCGCCGACCGCCTGGCTCGGGTCGACTCCGAGCGAGTTGGCCCAGGCGTTCCGCGTGCCGGAACCAGCGTCGCGCGTGGCGAAAACCAGGTTCTCGCCGTTCGAACGCCGGCCGGAAATCTGGCCGTAGCGCAGGTCGTTCCACGTAATAGCGCCGTCCTCAAAACCGCTGGAGTCCGTCAGCGAGAGATTCGTGCCGCGGTTGGCGATCGGAACGACGGGACTCCAGGCGACCTGCGTGTCGTACAGCGTGTTCGCGTCCGGGCTGCCCGTGTTCAGGTTCAGCGACCCGCCGGCGGCGCAGTCGGGCGACAGGTCAACCATGCGGTGATCCTGGCCACCCTGTGCGGCCGTGCCCTGATTGCCGAGCACGTCATTCAGACCGTAGCCCGCCTCGCCCGGATTGCGGTCGAACTGAGGCGTTCCCGCCGGGCCCTGCGTGCCGTAGAGCGCCGGCACGTCGAGATTGGCGAAATCGACGGAGCTGGGGCAGCGCGGCGTGCATGCCGGCAGGTTGCCGTCGTTGTCGTGCATCGTGTCGTCGGTGCAGCCGCCGCCGAATGCCGCGGCGTCGCCGATGCACTGGTTGGGCGGGACGTTGTTCGACCAGCGCAGGTTGTTGATCAGGCCGCGCTCCGAGGGAATCGCCTCGTTCAGATCGCCGCAAAGCTGGTAGGTGACGAACTCGAGGTAGCCCTCAACCGAGCCGACCGAGCGGTACTGAATGATCCAGTAGGCCGTGGGAATGGTCGGAGCGGTGTTCGGTGCAAGCTGGTCCACCGCGTCCGGCGAGCCGTTGTTGTCCGAGTCGTAGAAGCCGAACCGGCCGTCGCCATCGACGTCGATCCAGTCGTTCGTCAGCGCGGGGTTGTTGTCAAACACATCGACGAACAGCGTCGCGCCGGCGCCATTCACCTGGTTTTGGAGCGTGGGCACGCCGCTGTGCGCATTCTGCGCGGACACCGGCGGAACGGCTGCGGCGGTCATGACCGTCGTGGTCACGACCAGCCGCAGCATCTTGCTGCGGAACATGGACATTGTTCGTTCGCCCTCCAAGAAGAGACCCAAAAAGCGTCGCACGAGAAGCGCGCCCGCGCGGGCGAGCATTGGGATCAAGTGCTCGTGCGTACGCACCGAAACGGGGTGTCGTGACGCCGACGGACGCGATGCGCCCAAACAGTGAGCGGCACCCCGGGCCGCATCGGCGGTCCGAAAGCGACAAGACACCGAGACCGGGCCGGCGAGCGCCCGTGGACGCTCCCCGGTTCCGGACAAGACTCTCAGGTGAGTAGCAATGCCGAACGCCCACGCCTCGCGGCGTGAGCGGCATTTTCAGCCTCAGGGCAGCGTGCCGTAGCGGTCGAGAACCTCGTTGCGTCCGGTTACGCCGTAGTACTTATCTCCCCACTCGCGATCCTTGAGCGTGTTCACCAGGAATTTGCGCTGAACGCTGCCGTCGACGTACATGAAATTCGTCTTACCGCCGAAGTCATCGGCGCCCGGATGATGGCGGCCGACCGCGTTCATCTCGCTGACGCCGACGTCAATCAGGCTCGCCGTCGCGGCGTCGATCTGGCGAAAGGGCAGCAGGCCGTAGGTGCGGTCGTTCGGCGGGCCGTAGCGGAAGCCCGGGTTCGTGCTGGCGTATTCATTCAGGCCGTCGCCGACGTGATAGAACGGGTTGACCGGGCGATGGCTGACGGACTTGAGGCAGCCCTCGCTCTTGGTGATGGCCAGGAAATTGCGATTGAACTCGGTGACCAGGATGGTGCGGCCGGCCTCCTTGATGTCGCCGTCGGTCACCAGCTTGTTGAGCCGCTCCTGTCCGCCGTTCAGGTCGCCGTTCGACTTGTTGCGGATCAGGATGGCGGCGTTTCCGGTGAACGCCATGCGGCGCGCCTGACGATCCTTCCTGGAGTCGGGCTGGACGTCCTGGCACGAGTCGTCCTTGATTTCGGGCCGCTCCCAGTCCTTGGCGTCGGGCCCGGGGTTGGTGCGCGGGCAGCCGTTGCCGATGACGGCCGGACAGGTGAACGCGCCGTCGTCGGTCTTGCCGTCGTTGTAAAGAAAGAACGACCAGTGCAGGTAGCCGAACTCACGGGTCGGATCCTGCTCGTTGCGCATGTTGTCGGGCGTGACCTCGAATCCGTTGCCCCAGCTCTTGGGATAGACGTAGGAAGGCGGAAACCAGCGCGACTCGGCCAGGAAGGCGTGCACCGCGCGGCCCACCTGCTGCATGTTCGCCGCGCACTTGACGGCCTTGGCCTGCGAGCGAGCGCCGTTGAGCGCGGGCAGCAGGACCGAGATCAGTAGCGCGATGATCGCCACAACCACGAGCAACTCGATCAGCGTAAACCCGCGCCGCAGAGCGGATGACTCGCGACCGTTGAACGCTTCCACTCTCATCTGATTCTCCACTCGCCGCCAAACCACGGACGGCATTGTCCAGAGGCAATGTCAGTGCAACGTGACCCGATGAAGAAGATTTGCTGAAGGCGCGACTCCGGGTCTCCTGGGCCGCGCCGCCTGCGCCAGCTTTCGAAATGCAACCCACGACGCGACGATCCTCCGTGTCGCCGACATCGACCGGCGGCGCGCTGCGCCGCGCTCCGGCCATGAGGCTAAGTCGGGCTTGTTATCGCAGCGCTAGGATGCGGCGATGCTTGCGTGTTGTGAGTATTAAGAAAAAGAAGGCGTGCTTAACGTGATGCTTGCGCAGGCTGTCGCGTCGGCCCTTGTGGCCGACCGCGGTTTCCGCGCGTCAACAGCGCTCGTACTTCCAGTTTCGCGACTTGCCCTCGGCAATCCACTCGATCGCGGTCGCCAGCCGGCGGGCGCGGGTGGCTTCGGTCTTGGCCCCGGTGAGCCACTCGATGTAGTCCTTCTGCTTGGAGTAGCTGAACTCCGTGAAGTACGCCGCGGCGGATTTGCTCTTTTTCAACTGGGCGGCGAGGTCGGGCGGGACGACGAGGACGACTTTCGGCTTACGCGGCGGGCGCGGTTGCTTGATGCCCTCGTCGTTCAGCTTCACGGCCTTCCGCACGTACGCGAGCAACGCGCGGCGCCCCGGAAGATCGGCGATGCAGGTGATGCGGCCGAATTCGCCCATGGCGTCCCGGGCGTCTGCACTGACCGGCTTTTTCGGCTCCGGGCCGACGACGAGCGCGTGCTTCCAGAAGCCGAACGTGCAGTGCTGCTTGAAGGCGGCCATGCCGCAGAGCAGGCCCTTGTACTCAAACGAGGGCATGCCCCACTTGACGTTTTCCTCAATATCGGGGCAACCCTCGTGCACCAACTCGCGCAGGTATTCAAGAACGGGACGGGCAAAGCCGGCCGCTGTCGCGATGTACGCGTCGACACGCGGGTTGCGTCGGGAACGTGATGCGCTCATGCACAGCAGATTAACGCGCGAAGGTGCCGGCGGCCAACCCGCGGCGCCGTCCGGGTTATTGCCTTGACGCCGCGCGGGGACTATCCTGTGCCCGTTCGGTCGAGCCCCGGCATCGCTCCTGTCTGGCCGGGCTCTTTCGCCATGTGTACGTCCGTTCGCTTGGTCGACCACGCAAAGGTGTTGACGTGTGGTTTGGCGGACGATCCCGCTGTGCGTCATCGGGGGACTTCATAGCGCGCCTCTGCGCCACTTCCTTCACTTCCTTCAGGAGATCGTGATGTACCGCAGTTCGACGATGGTCGCGGACGTTCAATCTCGCACGGCGACGCGTGCAGGCGTGCGCCGGGCCGCTCTGGTCTTGATGATTGCCGGGCCGATGGCGACGGCGCTGGCACAGCCGACGCTGACGCGCATCGTGCGCAGCTTCGACAGCGGGCGCGACCCGGTTCCGGGGCGGCCGGCGCCCTTCGTGTTCCGCGGTGAGCAGAACACGCGCGCCCCGGTGCTGAACGACCGCGGCGAAGTCGTGTTTCGAGCCAGGAGCGCCTCATCGATCGACAACAGCGGGGCGGAATTCGGCCTGTACGCGTATCGTCCCTGCGACGCGGTGCAGCCGCTCATCCGCCTGGTGGACAGCACGCTGACCGGCGTCAACCCGACCTTTGTCGTACCCGGGCAGGCGGCCGGTTCGCGGTTTCTGGATTTTGCGATTCCGGTGCTGAACAACGCCGGCGATGTCGTGTTTCGGGCGGCGTACAACGAACCGGGTGTGGGGTCGCAGAGCGGCTTGTTCGCGATGAGCGTGAACGGCGGCGCGATCGTGCAACTGGTCGACACGGGCGTCGCAGCGCCGCTGGGAAGCTACTCGACGTTCCAGTTCTCGGCCGGCGGACTGACCGACCTGACGCTGGCGGGGTTGACCGATTCGGGCGTGGTCGTGTTCTGGGCGCGATACTCGTCGAGCGCGCACGTCGGGTTGTTCGCGACGACCGTCGCCGGCGGAGCGATCGTTCCACTGGTCAATACCAGCGGCTCCTTCGTCCCGGTGGGAACGGGTTTGCCGACTCCGGGCGAGTGGGTCGATACGAGGCCGGAGTTTTCGCTCAGCGACAACGGCGTGGTCGCGTTTCGCGGCACGCTGCGCGCCAGCCCCGGCGGCGGGGTCTTTCGCGACGGCGTCTTCAGTGTTCCCGCGGCGAGCGGAACGGTGCAGACGGTTGCGTTCCAGTTCCAGCCGGCCCCGAGCGCCGCGGGCGTCAGCTACAGCTCGTTCGGCGGCGGGCCGGACATCAACGAGAGCGGCGACGTGGCGTATGTTGCAGCGCTGAGCGACGGGCGTTCGGGAATGTACCGCGGTACCGCCGCGGGCGGCCCGCAGGTGCGCGTGATGGACACGCGGCCGGGCAGCTTCGTGGTCCCCGGCGAGATCGCGGGAGCGGCGTTTGACACCGTCAGCTTCGCGCCGCTCGGCGAGGACTTGAACCAGGGGTTCTTCTCGTTCATCCGGCTCGGGTTCCCCAACAACCGCGGGTATTACTACTACGATCCGCTGGCGGGAATTTCACGGGTGGTGGATACGCAGATCGCGGCTCCGGGCCTTTCGCTGCCGGCGCGCCTGACGTTCGGAAGCGGCGCGGAGGGCGCCGGCATCAATGACGCCGGCAACCTCATCTATCCGGGATCGGGAACGGACGGCGTCGGGCCGCTGCTGGGTCTTTACTACTTCGACGCGGCCCTGGCCGCCAATGTCCGCATCGCCGACAGCACGAACGCGCTGGCGGTGCTGGGCGACACGTTCACCTTCTCCGGCGTGCAGACGACCAAGTTCGGCGTGCACATCAGCCATGCCAACAACAGCGGGCGGCATCGCTCGCTGAACAACCGCGAGCAAGTGGCGTTCACAGCCCAGTTCGACAACTTCGATTTCGGCGTCTATCTCTGGAGCTACAGCGGCGTCGGCGGCAGCGGCGAGGTCGAGATCACGTGTCCCGCCGACATCACCGTCGAATGCGGCGCCAACACGTCCCCGGCCGGCGCGGGAAGCGCGACCGCCGTGGATACGTGCAGCGGCGCGGCAGCGGCCGTCAGCTTCAGCGACGTGTTCACGCCCGCCTGCGGCTCGACCGGCGTCATCACGCGCACCTGGTCGGCCGACAACGGCGGCACGCCGGTGACGTGCGTGCAGACGATCACGATCGAGGACACCATCGCCCCGGCGTTGGCCCTGCCGCCGGATACGAGCAGTGCGTGCGATGCGTCTCCCGATCCGACAAACACGGGATTCGCAACCGCCGCAGACCTGTGCGACGCGGCGCCGGAGCTGACGTACGCCGATGCGGTGACGCCCGGCTCCTGTCCGGGCGAGTCGACCATCACGCGCACCTGGACCGCGACCGATGATTGCGGAAACGCCGCCAGCGCGACCCAGGTCATCGCGGTCGGCAACGACGCCACGCCGGTGCTGACCGTGCCGGCGGACGTGAGCGTCGGTTGCCTCGCGTCCACCGACCCGAGCGCCACCGGCGCGGCGACCGCGACGACGCCCTGCGATCCGAATCCGACCATAACTTATTCGGATTCGACCGTCGCCGGTTCGTGCACCGCCGAGAGTGTGATCACGCGCACGTGGACGGTGACGGATGGCTGCGGCAATACGACCTCGGCGATGCAGACGATCCACGTGGTCGATGAGGCGGCCCCGACGATCACACCGCCGACAAACGCGGATGTCGGCTGCGACGAGCCGAGCGATCCGGCGGCCACGGGCTTTGCGACGGCGAGCGACGACTGCGGCGAGGCCACGGTCAGCTATCAGGATGTGATCCTGCCGGGGGCGTGCGACGCGTCCTACTCGATCATCCGTTCGTGGATCGCGACCGACGCCTGCGGCAACAGCGCCTCGACCGTACAGTTCATCTTCGTCAGCGACACCGCCGCCCCGATCATCAGCGTGCCGGCGGATGTCATCGTCGAGTGCGGCGATTCGACCGAACCCTCGGCGACGGGCGAAGCGACGGTTTCGGACGGGTGCAGCCCGATCGCGACGCTCGGCCATATCGACAGCGAGGCGCCTGGCGCGTGCGCGGGCAGCCGCATCATCACGCGCGCCTGGTCGGCCAGCGACGCCTGCGGCAACGCCATCACGCAGAACCAGACGATCACCGTTCTGGACCGCATCGCGCCGACCTTGAGCGTGCCGCCGGATGTGACGATCGTCTGCGGTGACTCGGCCGATACGTCTCTGACGGGCGCGGCGACCGCGTCCGACGTGTGCGATCCGGCTCCCATCGTGTCGTTCCTCGACAATACCGAGCCGGGCGTCTGTCCGATCGCGTCGGTGATCGTCCGCACCTGGACCGCGGCCGACGCCTGCGGCAACACCAGCTCCGGCTCGCAGCGCATTTCACTGATCGACACGGTGGCGCCGGAGATTCAGTGTCCGCCGGATGTCACCGTCGTGGTCGAGCCGGGTGAGTGCGAAGCAACGCTCGACCTGGGCTTTGCGACGGCGACCGACCTGTGCAGCGAGCCGTCGGTGACCAGCAATGCGCCGGCCGTGTTTCCGGTCGGCGTGACGTATGTGCTCTGGACGGCGACGGACGCGTGCGGCAACAGCACGACCTGCACCCAGACCGTCACGGTCGAGGATGAGCAGGCGCCGGTGATCAAGTGCTGGCTGGCGACGACCATGCTCTGGCCGCCGAACCACGACCTGACGCCGGTCGGGCTGTGCGTCCACGTCTGCGACGCGTGCGAGAGCGGGATCCCGCCGCTGGTGACGGTGTACTCCGACGAGGATGACGAGGAGCCGACCGGCGACGGCCTGCACTCGCCAGACGCCCGCAACATTGCGCCCGGCACGCTGCGGCTGCGGCGTGAGCGGCGCGGCGACTCCGACGGGCGCGTCTACCTGATCGTCGTTCAGGCCACTGATTCGTCCGGCAATACGGCGATGACGGCCTGCACGGTGGTCGTCCCGCACAGCCGCTCACCGCACGCCTTGCGGTGCGTCATGGTGCAGGCGCACACGGCGCACGCGTACTTCAACCTGATGCACGCGCCACCGCCGGGCTTCGTGCTCGTGGGCGACGGACCGGTGATCGGTCCGAAGCAGTAGACGCGATCCCCGTGCTCTTTCCGAGCCGCGACCGTGAGGGAGCGGAGACTTGAAAACCGCTTGCTTACGCGCGCGGCTCGGAGTGAAAACCGCTTGCTTACGCGCGCGGCTCGGATCGAAACGGCGGCCGCGGCGACGCAAAGGAATGTTGCATGATTCGAATGGGAATGCAGATGTTGTTGGCTGTCGCGCTGGCGGGCGCGGCTGCGCGGGCCGCCGATCCGCCGGCGACGCAGCCGGCGGCGATTCCTTCGACGGCGCAGTCCGCCGGGGAGGCGGCGCGCGAGCGGTGGAACAAGTTCTTCGGCGAACCGACGCTGAAGTTCAACACGCAGCCGAATGGTTTCCTGCTGCATTGTCTTGACCGGCTGCCGAAGAGCGGTGCGGCGTTGGACGTGGCCTGCGGGCAGGGACGAAACGCGATTCCGCTGGCGATGCACGGGCTCGAAACGACCGGCATGGACATCAGCGACGTAGCGCTCCAGCTCGCCGCCGAGAATGCGAAGAAGGCCGAGGTCAAGCTCACGACGCAGGCGGCGGACGTGTTCGCGTACGACTACGGCGACAAGAAGTGGGACGTGATCAGCATCATCTACTTCAACCCCGCCAAGCCCATCGTCGCGAACATCAAGAACGGCGTGAAACCGGGCGGTTTCGTGCTGATCGAGGGTTTCGGCGTCCGCAAGCAAGGCGGCCCGCCGGACGAGTCGAAGTACGGCGCCAATGAGCTGCTGGCGTTATTTTCCGACTGGACGATTCTGGAGTATCAGGACGGCGAGTTCGACGCGGACTGGCCGGAGAAAGGCAAAGCGCACGTGGTGCGATTGCTGGCGCAGCGTCCACGATAAAGGCATGGGGAGCATCGGCGTCTCGCCGGTGCGTCGCCAGCCGAGGGAAAACGCGATGTGCCGGCGCACCTGCGCGTGCTGTTGGGTCGTCATGATGCTGCCGCCGCTCGGATGCGTCGCCCCGCGTCACGAGCCGCGCATCGCCGTGGATACGCCCGAACCGATCGAAGCCGAGTTCCGCGTTGGAAGCCGACAGATCATCGCCGATCGGTTTGTCCTCATCCCGACGGGGATCCCGCTTTCTGAGAGCGGCTCCCTCTGGCCGGTTTCGGGATCGTACCTCAACCGCTCCGCCTGGTCGGGAGAAGTAATGTCCAGCGGGGGATTCTGGCTAAATCTCGACGTCATCGACCTGCAGAAAAATTCACGGCGGCGGCTGTTCGATCGACAAGTCGCGCTGGGCCCCCGCCAGTGGTTCGATGTCTCGAGATCGCCGCTTCTCGCAAACTCCCTGGTCTTCCCGGCGCGGACGATGGACACGACCGGCGACGGCTATATCGACAGCGCCGACGCGGTCTTTGTTTACCTTTACGACATGGCGAGCGACGAACTCAGCACCGTCTCGCCGGACGGCTATTCGGTGCGGCAGCACTTGTTTCTGCCGGACCGGATCGTGCTGCTGGCGTCGAAAATCGAGGGCGACGGCAAGTCGCTCGATGTATACGTTTACGAGCCTTCGACGCGCTCGGGGCGCTTTGTGGTCGAGGGGATGATGCCATGAATTCTGCGGTCAGCGTGCCGCCCCTGCGCGGAACCGGACGCCGACACGTTCGAAGGTCAAAGGAGACGCAATGAGCATGCTCCCGAATGTCGCGGACTACCGAAAACCCGAGCACGATATCGATGCGATTTTCTGGCGGCGCTGGTCGCCACGCGCGATGAGCGGGCAGGCCGTGAGCGAGGCCGACCTGAAGCGACTCTTTGAGGCGGCCCGCTGGGCGCCATCGACCTACAACGAGCAGGAGTGGCGATTCCTGTATGCGCATCGCGGCGGAGCGCACTGGGCGGCGTTTTTCGAGCTGCTGCTGCCGGCCAACCAGGTCTGGTGCAAGGACGCGGGCGTGCTGATGGTGCTGACGGCGAAGAAGACGTTCACGCTGAATGGCAAGCCGAACCCGGTCTACGCGATTGACGCCGGCAGCGCCTGGCAGAATCTCGCGCTGCAAGGCAGTCACATGGGACTGGTGGTGCACGGGATGGCGGGCTTCAACGCGGACAAGGCGCGCAGCGACCTGGAAATTCCAGACGATTACGCGGTGCTGGCGATGATCGCGGTCGGTCATCCAGGCGATCCGCAGCGCCTGCCAAAGGAACTGGCGGAGCGCGAGACGCCGACCGGACGCAAGAAAGTGGAGGAGTTCGCGCGCGAGGGGCCATTCCGGTTCTGAGACGCACGACGGATACAGTGGAGGCAATCGGTTGACCCGTGAGGCGAGGACCAGCGAGCCGCCAGCACCACCACTGGGCGGGCGAGAGAGGCCATGAACGTTTGGGTGGGACGGGCGTCTCGCCCGTCCCCGCGGTCTGAAAGAACGGGCAAGATGCCCGTTCCACCCGAAAAAGTTCAAAGCCTCAGCCCCCCCGGCGTCACCACCGGTCGAGTGAGACACCCGCACCACCAAACCGACACGCGGAGAAACTCCTTGCAGTTTTCTCGGCTGCACTCGTGGACGACGTCGCCGCGAGCGGCGATCGCGCTGCAGCAGCGTCTGCGCGAGCGCGTGGTGATGTGTGAGTTGCCCGCGGATGCGAGATTGGTCGCCGGCGTCGACGTCGCGTTCAGTCGCGACGGACGGCGCGTGATTGCCGGAGTCGTCGTGTGGGATCGGCTGACGGCGCGAGCGGTCCAATCGGTCGCGGCGTCGGCTCCGCTGCGGTTTCCGTACGTTCCCGGCCTGCTCAGCTTTCGAGAGATTCCGGCGATGCTGGCCGCGGTCCGCAAGCTGACGACGGCGCCGGATGTGTTCATCTGCGACGGCCAGGGGCGCGCCCATCCGCGGCGAATCGGGCTGGCGTCGCACTTTGGCCTGTGGCTGAATCGCCCCACCGTCGGCTGCGCCAAGTCGCACCTGTGCGGTGACTATGACGAGCCACCGCAGCGGCGCGGCTCGCGGCGGGCGCTGACGATCGACGGCGAGACGGTCGGCGCCGTGTTGCGTACGCGCGACGGCACGAAGCCGCTGTTCATCAGCCCCGGGCACCTGTCGGATATCGAATCGTCGGTGGAACTGATACTCGCGCTGGCGCCCCGCTATCGGCAGCCGGAGCCGACGCGCCTGGCGCATCAATTGGTGACACGCGCCCGGTAGGCGCGTGCGAATGGGAGGGAATCAGGCTCGAACGATTCGCCGGACGGCCGGCGCGGCGCAGCGCGCGACGCCCAGCGCCAGCACGCACTTGGCGAGCAGGTCTCCGAGGAACGGGAAAAGACCCTTCGCGAGGGTGTCGGCCGGGGTGAGCTGCTGGTGCAGCGCCAGCCAGGTCAGGCCGCAGCCGAAAATCACCGCGTGTGCCGCCACGAAACTCGCCGCCAGCCGAAGGGAGTATCGCGAACCCGGCCTGCTCATCCACCCCAGCAGCGGTTGGGCGACGAGGAAACCGACGAGATACCCGCCGGTCGCGCCGGCCATGATCATCTCGACTCCGCCGCGACCCATGCTGAAGACCGGAAGGCCCAGCGCGCCGACGAGCAGGTAAACGCCCATTCCCGCGGCGCCGAGAGCCGGCCCCAGCAGCGCTCCGGTCAGAAGTACCATGAGCGTTTGAAGCGTCATCGGCACAGGGGTGTTCGGAAGCGGGATGACGATCTGCGCCGCGAGGGCCGTCAGGAGCGCGGCGCTGCAAATGGACAGCGCTCGGATCCAAAGGAGCGAGACGGGGCGGACAACGGTCGCTGTAATCGCGAGGGGCCTAGTATTCATAGCGGGCGGGATGCTAGCGAGAAATCAGCCGGGCGGCAATGGACGCGCCGAAGCGAACCGAAGCGACCGACGCGACGAAACAACCGAATCGACCGAAACGACTGAAACGTGGGCGCATTCCGAGTAGAGGATGCGATCGACGACGTCTGTCCGAACCCGCCGCGCCAAGCAGCGGGTTGACGATCGCCTTCGATCGGCGCCCCACACGCCGCGGGCGTCACCCCGCCGCTTGGCGCGGCGGGTTCGGACGGATCGCAACCTGAAACCGGATGCACACTCGACTATGTCGAGCCGTCCTTCGACGTGTCGCCGGCTGAGTGCTTGCGGCGTGTGCGCGGCGGGCGGCGGCCGGCGCTGATGTCCTCCTCGAAGGTGCGTTTGCGGCGGAGGATGTGATGATAGTGCTGTCCGAAGCGGTGAGCCTCGTCACGAATCTGCTGCAGGAGTCGCAGGGCGGCGTTGTTGCGGGCCAGCTTGAGCGGCTGCGAGCGGGCCTGTACGTAGACGATCTCTTCGCGCTTGGCGAGCGAGACGACCATCGCCGGCTTGACCGCCCTGCCGCCTTCGGCCTCGACCGCGTGGTGCATGCGCTCGAAGGCCTCCAGCGCCGCGTGCAACTGACCCAGCCCGCCGTCGATCAGGATCACGTCGGGAAAAAGCTCCTCGGCGACGGCGGCGTGCCGGTAGCGGCGGGCGACCACCTCGCGGATCATGGCGTAGTCATCCATGCCCTCGACCGACCGTATCTTGTAGCGCCGGTAACCGCCCTTAAGGGGACGCCCGTCGATGAAACAGACGAGCGAGCCGACGGACTCCTCGCCCTGCAGCGTGGCGATGTCGATGCCCTCGATGATTCGCGGCGCCTCGGGCAGGTCGAGCAGCGTCTGGAGTTTCTGCAGTCCCTCGCGCGGATCCACGAAGAAAACCTCGGGCTGCACGTCTTCACGAACGTCCCCGGAGAGCGATAGCGACGCGATGGCCTTGAGCCGGTCGCGCACCGCGGCGGCGTCCTCGAAGCGGCGGGCGGCGGCGTGCTGCTGCATTTCGCGCGTCATTTCGCGCAGCACGGCGCTGCGTTTGGACGCCAGGAAGCTCCGCAGCCGCTTGATGTCCTTCAGGTAATCCTCGCGGCTGACGAGATCGGCGCACGGAGCGGTGCATTGTTTGATGGCGTGCAGCAGGCAGGGGCGAAAAAAGCGGCGGCGCTCGTCGCTTTCGAGAATCTCCAGCTCGCACGTGCGGAACTTGAACACCTTCTGCAGCGCATTGACGGCGTCCCGGAGCGGACCGACGCTGGTGAAGGGGCCGTAGAGCTTGACGCCTTTTTGCCGCGGGGCGCGGGTCACGAAGACGCCGGGGAAGTCGTCGCCGCTGCGGATTTCGATGTAGGGGAAGCTCTTGTCGTCGCGCAAGCGCTCGTTGAAGGGCGGCTGCGTGTCCTTAATGAGGCGGTTTTCCTTGAGCAGCGCGTCGACTTCGGTTTCGCAGTCGAGGAAGTCGATGTCCTGCACCAGCGCGGCCATGTGGGCGATTTCGGGGCCGCGCGAGGCGAGCAGGTCGGCGGAGTCCTGGAAGTAGGAGGAGACGCGCGCCCGCAGGTCGCGGGCCTTGCCGATGTAGAGCACGCGCCCTTCGACGTCCTTCATCAGGTAGACGCCGGGCGTCTTCGGAAAGTGCGCGATGCGCTCGCGCAGGCGCAGGATTCGATCATCGGCATCGGCGGCCATGTGCACGGATTGTATCGCTGCTGCGGCGCCGGCCCGCCCACCCACCTGCTACGCCGTCTCTTCCTCTTCCTCGTCGTCCTCGCTGGTTGTGGTGACCGCCGTGCGCTCGAGGATCGAATTAAGCCGCTTGCGGACCATCGGCAGGAACATCACGTGCGGAATGCGGCGCAGCTCGCGCGTGCCGCTGGCATTGGAGACGACCAGCGTCCCGGCCAGGCCGAGCAGAAACTCCAGAACATCCGGGAAGCTCGTGCGGATGCTCTTGGCCCCGCGGCCGAGCGTGTCGTCCGAGCGGCCGAACGAATAATGCTCGAACTCGTTATGCGTGATGCGCCATTTGTCGTTGAAGTGCGCCCAGGCGCTCATGATGGCGAAGGGCACCGAAAGCTGGATGCTGATCGTCAGGCCGAACTTGCGGCTGTATTGCAGGTCGAGATGCGCGAACCACTTGTAGATGTCGCCCAGCAGCGTGAAGCCGTGCCGCTCGCGCAGCCAGAGCCCGCCGACGCCGATCAGCGCGACCAGGATCAGCCAGAAAACGAAGGCGTTGCGGTCCAGGTCCACGCCAAGCGTCATCAGCACGATGATTGCCGTCCAGACGTAGATCCACGCCAACACTTCCTGCCGGTCTGAGTGGACGGGCGCGGGGCGGGCGGCGGCCGGAGACTCCGCCGGCGCCGCGGCGGTCGTCGGCGACGCGACCGCCGGCGTCTCGGCCGGCGGGGTCACGTCGGGCGATGAGAGCGGCCAGAGCAGGAAGCCCATCAGGATCAGCGGCCAGGTGAAGAGCAGCTTCGGATAGGTCACGAAATTGACTTCGTGGAATTCCTTTCGAGGCTTGGCCGGCGCTGCAGCCGGCGGCGCCGCCGGTGCGGCGTGATCGGGTGCCGCGCTCGGGGCGGGCGTTTCGCCGGTGGGTTGCGTTCCGCCGTCTTCGGGCATCGTCGCCATGCGTTCAGCCTCCGTGCGGGTGGGCGAAGTTCATGGACCGGAATTCTACCGCGCACGGGGTCAGGTGGGATGCTACCACTCGACGGCGCGCCATTTCGGCGCTAGCGCGGCGTCGCCGGTGGTCACGGCGTCGTTGTATTCGAACCCGGTGGGGTCAATGATCGACTGACCTGTGACGATTTCGACCACCGTCCCAGAAACCATGACTCGCTCAACATAGTACGCGCCGATCAGACGCGGACAATGCGGCGGCCGGCCGGCGAGGGCGGCTTTCGCCGCGCGTTCAAGCGCGCCGCGGCTGAGCCGGAAGCGCAGCCGGAGCGGCCATTCCGTCAAACCGGCACTGATGAGCAAGATGGCGCAGAGCGGCAAAATCACCCAACGGTGTCGGCCGCGAGCCGGTTTTTCAGGCGACGACGCGCGGCGCGACGAATCGGTGAGCCGGATGGCGATGCGAACGAGGTAGTCGATCGTGACGAACAGCCCGACGAGCGGCAGAATCGGCAGGACAAAACATCCGAAAGGGACGTTCATGCCCCCCGCCGGCTGGCTCATCGGGTCGAGCATCACCAGCCAGAGCAAGGCTGCGTAATGCCAGCGTCCCGGCGGGGTGTGGAAGTCGATCCACTTTCTCTCCGGGCCGAGGCGGTAGCTTCGCAAATCGGCGGGGTCGAACGGCCGGCCGCATTCCGGGCATCGACTGACTTGCAGCCCGTGCAACGTGTAGCCGCATCGCAGACACTGAGCGTCGTCTGGCAGATTCAAGCTCATCGCGGCTGCGTCGCCATCGGCCACACGTGCGGGTTATACTGTCGGGCGCCGCCGCGGAGAGCAAGATGCGACCTGTGCGAAAGCAAATCGTCACCGACGAGGCCATGCAGCCGATTGCCATCCAGATTGGCTACGAAGACTGGCTCGAAATCGAACGGCTGCTGGGATTGCAGGATTCCAGCGCGCTTCCCACTGACCTTTCCGAGTTTTCCGGCGTTCTTCGGTTGACCGACGATCCGGCCGCGTTTCAGCGCCAGATCCGGGGGTGAGCGGACGCCGTGATTCAGCTTGCAGCCTCGCGCCCCAGTACTCAACATGGTCCATAAGCTCGAGCGCATCCTTGTCCCCGTCGCGCTCCTGGTCGCCGCCGCCCTTGCCGTCTCATCGCTCGTTGGCGACAGCATCACGTTTGACGAAACCAGCCACCTCTCCGCCGGCATGAGCAATCTGCTCACCGGCGATTTCCGTCTCGCCCCGGATCACCCGCCGCTGGCAAAGCTCTGGTGCGCCTGGCCGCTGCTCTTGTCCGGATCGAACTGGCCGGCGGGCGAACTGCCCGAGTGGCTGCGGCGCGATCCCTACGGCGCTGGGCGGGCGTGGTTGTTTCACTGCGGCAACGACGGCGAGCGGATGATGCTTGTCGGGCGGCTGATGATGGTCGGATTGCTGCTGGCCACGATTGTCGCGACATGGGCGCTGGCGCGCCGGCTTTTCGGACCGGCTGCGGCGCTCGTGACGCTGGGATTGGTGACGCTGTCGCCGACGATGCTGGCGCATGGGCGGCTGGTGACGACGGACATACCAGTCACGCTTTGCGGGCTGCTGTCACTGTTCACATTCTCGCGCCTGACGGAGCGCATCACGCCGGCCCGCTGGTCGGCGTGCGCAGCTTCGCTGTCCGCACTGGCGCTGGTGAAATTTTCGTGGGTGCTCTTCGCCGCGGCGATGGGTGTCGTGTTCATCGCCGGCATTCTGCGGCGGCCGCGCCCAGGCGGCGGTGTAACGAGCGTCTCTTCTTTGGGTGGGACGGGCGTCTCGCCCGTCACCCTGGTACCAATCTCTGGCGAAAATTCCGGGCAACACGGACCACCGGCCAAGGAGAGTACACCCGGCGGTACGCGCTCATCACGGCGGCTGACGGGCGAGACGCCCGTCCCACCCTATCAAGAGACGCCCGTCCCACCCTGCCCCAGCCGAATGGGGCACGCACTGGCGCGCGTCGTCGCGTGCTTTCTCCTGGGAGTGACGGTCTGGGGTGCAATCTGGACCTGCTACCTCTGGCGCTACTCGATGTTCGCCAACGAGGCCGCGGCCAACACGCCCAGCGAAGCCGCCGCCCTGCTGCAGGATGTCTCGCCGATCTCGCCGCGCGGCAGCATGGCGGCGGAGTGGGAGCGGCTCCTGACCGACCCGGCGCCCGGCTCGCCCGCCGCAAAGGCCGCCCCCCTTGTCCGCTGGGCGCGAGCCAACCGCGTGCTGCCCGAAGCGTACCTCTTCGGCTTCACGTTCACGCTCTACTCGGCGCATCAGCGCGACGCATATCTTCTTGGCGAAACATCCAGTAGCGGCTGGCGCAGCTATTTCCCGATTGTCTTTCTGATCAAGACGCCGATCGCGACGATCCTGCTCGTTATCGCCGGTCTCGCCGCGATCGCCGGGCGGCGCATCTGCTGGCGGGACAATCTGCTGATGATCGGCCTCGCGGCGTTCGCGCTGCTCTACGGCTACACGTCCGTCAACGCGCGGCTCAACATCGGTCATCGTCACCTGCTGCCGCTGTATCCGATCCTGTTCATCTTCGCGGGGGCGGCGGCGGCGTGGCTGACGTCGCGCGCGGGAATGCTGCTGGTCGGCGGCTGCATGACGTGGCTCGCGGTCGCGAACGCCGGCATCTATCCGCACTACCTCAGTTATTTCAACGAGCTGATCGGCGGGCCGGCGGACGGGCATCTGTTCGTGGTAGACAGCAATATCGACTGGGGGCAGGATCTCAAGCGCCTCGCCGAATATTCAAAAAAACACCCGGGCGAGACAATCAAGCTGGCCTACTTCGGCTCCGCCGACCCGACCGCGTACGGCTTCCCGGTCGAGTCGCTCGTCAGTTTCTTCGATTTCGGCCGGCGCGCGGAGCTGACGGCCGGAACGTACGTTCTGAGCGTGACGCAGCGCTCCGGCGTGTACGAGGTCGCCGCCCGCGACGCGTTCTGGGGGCCGAAGGAGCGATTCGCGTATTCAGAGCTCTACCGCATCGCGCACGAGCCGCCGCCGGCGGATGAGACGCCGGACGCCCGATCGATGAGACAGGACGCGACGAAAGAGTGGAAGGACTTCAGCTATCGCTGGCTGCTGTTCCGGCTGCGGCGCGTGCTCCCGCAGGAGCGCATCGGATGGTCGCTGATGGTGTATCGTCTGAGTGACGCGGAATTGGAGGCGCTGCTCGCACCGCTGCCATGACCGCGGACGGCCGACGCTACGGTTTCACTCTCGAATCAGGGCGGCCAGCCGCTCGCGCTTCATCCGCCCATCGCGCGCGAACAGCGCATCATACTGCTCACCGGTCTGCACGCCGGGCGCCCGCCGCAGGGCGATTCCCCGGTTCCAGCGCCTTTGCAGAAGCTCAAACGAGTAGCTCTCGTATCCCAGTCCTTCCAGAAACTCACACAGCGCCGCCGCGCTCTCGCCGACGCGCTTCAGCATGAAATCCGTCACCTCGACGATCACGATCGCATCCTGCGCGCGCAGCAACTGCTCTAGACCGCGAAGGACCTTCAGCTCGTAGCCTTCGACGTCCAGCTTGATGATCGTCGCCGAATCTGCCGGCCGCACCAGGTCATCGCCGCGCACCAGCCGCACCGAAACCCGTCCTCCCGCCCCGCCGTCGACCGTCAAGGTGCCCTTGCCCGTGTGCTCGCTCGCGACGAACAACTCCGCGCTCCCCGCGGCTTCCGCGAGCGCCACGTCATGAACCTCGACCTGCTGTAACCCGTTGATCGCGACATGCTCGCGCAGCCGCGCCAGCGGCCCAGGGTTCGGCTCAAACGCCAGGACCCGCCCGGCCCGGCCCACGCCCCGCGCCGCCAGCAGCGTCACCAGCCCGATGTTCGCCCCGATGTCGATGAATCGGTCTCCCGGCCGCACAATTCGCCGCAGCAGCTCGCTCAGGTCACGCTGGTAGTACTCGCCGGAAAAGTACGCCCGTCGATCCGACCAGTCGCTCAGATCCAACCGCATCCGGAAGCCGTCTCGCGCGCGAACCGGCGGCTGAAGTCCGGCCGGCCAGCGCGCGTCGGTCGCGGCGTCCTCGCTGTACCCGCCGCCGCCCAGCCGCCGGTAGAGCTTTTCGCACCACCAGTCGAGCTTGCGCATCCGCGTCGGAACCCTGCGCATGATGGACGCGAGAACGCGGCGGCTCCAGAGGAGATCGCGGTCTGCCATGAAGCGGAGTATCGCGCGGCGGCGTCGATCTGCCAAACGCGGTCACGCGACCGGCGCCCCTCAGAGTGCGTGACAGTTTGGCGGAGGCACACTTGGAACCGAGCCCCAAACGCAAGCGCGTGGGCATTCCCGGCGTTGGGGGACCTCGCAGAAACACCCGCGCGCTCGCGCTTGGGGCTCCGATTGCAGCCCCGCCAAACTGTCACGAGCCGGCACGGAGCCGGTTATCATCGACGCTCGTGATTCCCACCTGGCAAACGCGCTCGACAATCTGGCCGGCCGATGTCGCGGCGGCGGCGCGCGCCTATATCGGCGGCGACGACTGCCTGTGGCTTGACAGCAGCGATGTCCAGGTCGCGCCGCAAGATGCGCGTTTCAGCTTCATCGCCGCGCGTTCGCGGGCGACCATCGCCCAGCGCAGCGGCGCGCCCGCGCTACTGACGCTCGACAACCGTGCGCTCGACTCCGACGCCGATTTTTGGCGACTCTGGCGCCGATCCGCGGAGCGCCTGCCGCGCTGGCCGGCGCTGCTGTGGCCGCTCGCGCCCGGCTGGGGCGGCTGGCTGGCGTTCGAGCTGGCCGGGCAGTTGGAACACCTGCCCCAATCCCACCCCGCGCCGCTGGGCCTGCCGTCGGCGCGAATCGGTTTCTTCGATCGCGGCATTCTGCTGGAACATCGCAGCCGCCGGGCGATCGCAATCGCGGCGCCGGGCGCAACCGCGGCGCTGGCGGGCGAAACCCACGCCGCGCTCGATCGCGAATCCGCGAATCACGACTGGATTCAACGTTGGGAAGACGCCTGCCGCGACGCGCAAGCTGCGCCAGTCAGGAGCGAAACGCGATTCGCCGCCGAGTTGCGCCTGTCGGAGACGATGGCCCGCAACGACTACGAGCGCATGATCCGCTGCGCCCTTGACTACATCGCGGCCGGCGACATCTATCAGGTGAACCTCGCGCGCTGCGTCCGGCTCGACGGCCTCCCGCCGGCGATGGACGTTTTCGCCGCGCTGCGCGGCCGCAATCCGGCCGGCTATGGCGCCTTCATCCGCAGCGGCGCGGAAGCAATCGCGTCGGTTTCGCCGGAGCTGTTCCTGCGGCTGCGCGGCTGCGACGTCCTGACGCGCCCGATCAAGGGAACTCGCCCGCGCACCGGCGACGAAGCCCTCGACGCCGCCCGACAGGCCGAGTTGCTCGCGTGCGGAAAAGACGCAGCCGAACTGGCGATGATCGTCGATCTGCACCGCAACGACCTGGGGCGCGTGTGCGAGTTCGGAAGCGTACGCGTCGCCAGCGCCAGGCGGCTCGAAGTCCATCCGACCGTCTTCCACACCGTCGCCGACGTGGCCGGTCGTCTCGCTCCGAATCGCACGCCGCTCGAACTCCTGATGGCGTGCTTCCCGGCCGGGTCCGTGACCGGCGTGCCGAAGATCCGCGCGATGCAGATTATCGACGAGCTGGAACCGCTCGGCCGCGGCGTCTACACCGGCGCGCTCGGCCTCTTGACGCTGGACGGACAACTGACGATGAACGTCGCCATCCGAACGCTGCAGATGCACGGCGATCGCGGCGTGCTGCACGTCGGCGGGGGAATTGTCGCCGAATCTGATCCAGCCGCGGAATACGAGGAAACGCTGGCCAAGGGCCGCGGAATCCTCGACGCCCTGGGGCTTGCCAGCGGCGCGCTCAGCGCGACATGCCGAGCGTAGGCAAAAAAGCCGCCGGGACCGAACAACCGAGCTGCTCGCCGCAGCTCATGTTTTTCGGTCCCGGCTTGTCGCGTTTGCGTTCGAAGGAGGCTGAAGTTCGTTTACGCTTCCGGCCAGATCTGCTTGCCCGCGTCATCTTTCAGGATGATCGCGTCGGTGGGGCAGGTCTTCGCCGCCTCGAGAACATCTTCGGGCGTATCGCCGGGGCACTGACACACGATCGCGATATTGTCGGCGTCCATCTCAAACGTCTTGTTGGCCACGTTGCAGCACTGCTGGTCGCCGATGCACTGGTCGCGAATGATCTCGATCTTGTATGACACGCGTTTCTCCTTGACTGCGGCGAAGCGGAAGCAGGCACTGGCCACATGGCCATCGAACACCCTGGCCCAGCTTTCGCGTTCCGCAAGACAGATAGACAATTCCCGTGCCAACTTGCGGGCCTGCATCGATTCGCTGCAACTGCTTTAGATTCAAATACTTATCGGAGACGTTCGCGGAGCCAGAAGGCCCGGCCGTGTAAGCGGGTGCGTCAAATGCCCCAATAGGAGTGAAAACCCACGCAGCCCCACACAGCTTGGCCGGCTGGCGACTGCGACCGCGATCGCAACGCGCCCGGAGGGATTCGAACCCCCGACCGTCGGATTAGAAATCCGATGCTCTGTCCACCTGAGCTACGGGCGCCACGCGCGCTTCGCCGCCGTGCGCTTTTCGCCGCGGGCGTCAGTGTCGCCGGCGCGAGTTGGCGGGCTGCGCGAATGCTAAGACAGCCTAGCTAACGCGCCGCGCATGGTCAAGGAATCTGCGGCTATGACACCGGCCGAAAAAACGGACCAGCACCCGTTGACACTTGTGTTTGGTTTCTGTAAGGTAGCGCGTGTAGGCCGAAGATTACTCCGACAAAGAGGACTCTGCCATGAGCAAGCTGCCGCCAATTCCCCCCGCTTCTCACACAGTCACTCCTTCGCTGGTCGTCAAGGACGCCGACGCGGCCATCGCCCTCTACAAGAAGGCGTTCGGCGCCGAGGAGATCATGGTCTTGCGCTCGCCCAACGGCGGCGTGATGCACGCCGAAATCAAGATCGGCGATTCGACCATCATGCTCGGCGGTGAGTGGCCTGACCACGGCATGAAGGCGCCGCTGCCGGGCCACTGCTCGGGCGGACTGCACATCTACGTCGCCGACGCCGACAAGGCGTTTCAGCGCGCCGTCGATGCCGGTTGCACGGTCGTGATGCCCCCGGCCGACATGTTCTGGGGAGATCGGTACGCAAAGGTGAAGGATCCATCGGGACACCAGTGGGGCATCGCGACGCGAATCGAGGAGGTTTCCCCGGAGGAGTGCGCCCGCCGGGCGGCGGCGTGGAAGCCCCAGTGCAGTTAGCCGGCCAGAGAGTTTGTGAATCTTCGTGGGTGGGACGGGCGTCTCGCCCGTCCCCGCTGTCTCAGGAACGGGCAAGTTGCCCGTTCCACCCACGGGTGTGATCAGGCGGACTGCGCGACGACCAGCATGCGACCAACCGCGCGCTCGACCGGACGCTCCAGCAGGTACGGATCACGTATCTCGTAAAACGCGCGAACCGCCAGTCCGCCCGCGGCCATCCACGCGGCCAGCTCGGCGGCGTCGTAGGTCCGCAAGGAAAACGTCTCGCTCCAGGCGTGCGGCGGCCCGTCGGCCTCGCGGCGTTCGAAGCGCCATGTAATCCGGCAGCAGCGCGTGCTTGCATCCGGCGCGGTTGTGACCGTCCACGAGACGCGCACCTCCACGTCGCTGCGCGAGACCGCCCACGTGGCCGGCTTGTTCAGCTTCGCGCCTTCGTCGGCCAGGCCGAGCTCGAGATCGGCGACGAACACGCCGCCGGGCGCCAGATGCGCGGCGATGCGCCGCCACAGACGCAAGACCGCCGCGGCGTCCGTGACGCAGCGGAGCGAATTAGCGCTGGCGTAGATCAGGTCGAATCGCCGGCCGAGCTCGAACGCCGACATGTCGAGACAGTGAACCGCGGCGCCGTCGGCATGCGCGGCGGCGTAGTCGACCATCGTCGGGCTGAGATCGAGGCCGGCTCGATCGGCGATGTGTCCGGCGAGGGCGCGCAGGATACGCCCGCTGCCGCAACCCAGCTCCAGCGCGCTGGCCGGCTCGACGCCCGCCTGGCGCGCCGCGAACAGCAACCGGTGCACCTCCGGCAGCGGATCCCAGCCGAAACCGACGTCGTAGACTTCCGCCGGGATTTCCGTCGCGTCGCCTTCCGGGACGACATGTCGGGATTCGTCGAGCATGGGCGGGGCGCCTTGTTTGCAGTCCGCAACGTCGCCATCATACGCGCTCCCGTCGAGGGCGCTTCCTGGGAGTTTCATTGAGCGAGTCGCTGCTGAGTCTGAAGAATGTCCGTGTGCAGTACGGTCGCTTCCTGGCGGTTGACGACCTGTCGCTGGACCTGCGCGGCGGCGACCTGCTGGGCATGATCGGTCCGAACGGCGCCGGGAAAACCACTACACTGCGGGCGGCCGCGGGGCTGCAGGCCATCAGCACCGGCAGCATCCACATCATGGGCAACGACGTCTCGCGGCACTCAACGGCCGCCGGCTATCACCTCGGTTTCACGCCCGACACGCCCGCGGTGTATGAGGCGCTGACGACGCGGCAGTTTTTGGAGTTTGTCGGCGACTGTTACAACCTGCCCAGACCGCTGCGGCGGGAGCGGATCGACTACTGGCTGGAGCAGCTCTGGCTGATCGACAAGCGCGACGCGAAGATCGGTTCGCTGTCCAAGGGCATGCGGCAGCGGCTGGGCGTGGCCCGCACGCTGCTGCCTGATCCGCACGTGATCCTGATGGACGAGCCGGCCGCCGGGCTGGACCCCGCCGGCCGCGTGCAGTTTCGACAGCTTCTGGCGAGCCTGCGCGACCAGGGCAAGGCGATCATCGTTTCGTCGCACATCCTGGCGGACCTGGCGGAATACTGCACGCACATCGCCATTATGGAGCACGGCCGATTCCTGCGCTTCGGCACGGTGGCGCAGGTGACCGGCAGCGGCGACACGGCGGCCTGCACCTATCGCATCGTGCTGGTGCAGCGAATCGGAGACATCGCGACGCGCCTGGCCGGCGTCGACGGCCTGCGCGTCATTCAGGGAGACGGCGACCAGCTCATCGTTGAATACGGCCGCGAGCGGACCGACGCCGCACGGCTGCTGAGCATGCTGATGGCGGCGGGACTGCCGGTGGCGGAGTTTCGGCCGATGCAGGCGGACCTGGAGCAGGTTTACCTGCGCAGCGGCGTGGCCCAAGTGGATTGACGCATGGCCTTCAACCCGCTCTTCACCGTCAACGCCCGGCTGATCGGCACCTGGCGCAGTTACGCCCTGGTCGGCGGAATATTCTCGGCGCTCGTGGTCGGGTTTGCGGCGTCGTTCTATTCGCAGGCCGGCCCGGGACAAAGCTACGGTGTTTCGTTCGGCTTCCTGACGGCGATGTCGATCGTGCAGGGCATCTTCCTGCTGATGGTCGCGACGGGCGCCGTGCGCAAGGCGGTGTTGCGCGACTTCACGACCAACATGATCGAGTCCCATCGCATCGCGCCGATGAGCGGCTACAAGATCGTGCTGGGCTATCTGAGCGGTCCGCCGGCGCAGGCGTACATGCTGTACCTGCTCAGCCTGCTGTTTGGCACGGCGTTCGCGGTGCACTACGCGGCGGGTCTGGGTGTCGGCGCGCAGAATGTGCTGTTCGCCTGGTACGCGATGCAGGCCTCGCTGCTGTCGGTGACGCTGCTGCTGATGTCGCTGGTGTTGCTGGTCGCGCTGGCATCGTCGGGGAAGACGAACCTGATCGGCATCATGATCCTGTTCGGCGTCTTCGGCGGGACGTTCGCCCTGCCCTACATTCCGGGGCTGTCGCTGCTGCTGGGCGTGTACAGCGGCGGTGTGCTGGTCGGGCTGCTGTCTCCGTCCATCGGTCCGACGAGCGACGCATCGACGTTTGCGATCACCATCCTGTTTCAGGCGGCGTTCTCGGCGACTTTGCTGACAGCGTCAGCCCGCAAGATTCGAGCGCCGGAACGGGCCATGTTCAGCATGCCGCTGGCTCTGGGGCTGGCGATGCTCTGGGCGATTCTGCTGATCGTCGGTCTGCGCATCGGCACGCAGAATCCCTGGCTGACGACGCCCGAGAACGCCCGTCCGGTTCAGATTGCGGCGTCGCTGCTGACGCTGCTGGTCATCTCGCAATTCGCGCTGGTCGCCGCCGCGGTGGAGCGTTACCAGATGGACCGCGCGGCGGCGTTCGGCGCCGTCGCGCCGGCCGGTCGGCGCTTTGGCGCCGCGTTCATGCGTGTCGCGCTGTGCGTCGTGGTGGCGGCGGCCTACCTCGGCATGTCGGACCAGGCGGGCGCGCCGCGCACGATGCAGCGGCTGATCGAGGCGGCCTACGCGCCGGCGTTCATTCTGTTCGCGTTCTTTCTCTCGTTCGTCGCGGATTCGTGCTGGATCTATTGCGCGCTGGTTCGCGGCGGCCGCGTGTTCCTCACCGTCGTCGGCCTGGCGGTCGTGCTCAAGGCGCTGCCGCCGGGCGTTGATCTGGCGATCGTCATCGCCGAGGCGGTCCTGGGCGGCGGAGAATCCAGCGCGGCGGGCTACCTGACGACGATGTCCCCGGCCGGCAGCGTTGCGATGACGATGTTCTGGCAATCGCCGGTTGCGGTCGGGCTGATCGTGCAGGTCATGGTCGCCCTGATTGCCGCTCGCTCCATGCGCCGCGCCCGCCGGGGGCTGCGCGTCACGCCAGTCACCGCGGTCGCCGCACGGCCCGCGGCCGCGTAGCGCTCGCCGCGGCGCTGCCCGGCTTTATCCGAGCCGCGACCGTGAGGGAGCGGACGCCCAGAAACCGCTTGCTTACGCGCGCGGCTCTGATTGGGCATTCCTCTATTCTGCGGCGGCGGCGGCGACGATCTTCTCGATCGTGGGCCGGAAGGCCTCGTAGTATCCCTCGAGCATGCGGCACACCTTGTCGAAGACGGCGGCGTCGCTGAGTGCATTCAGGTTCGCGAGTTCGAAAGCCGTCGCAAAATAGAAAAAGGTCGCCGGCTGGCCCGAGCCGGACGCGGAATCTTCGCTGATCTCACGATAGTGCTCGACGATCGGGCTGCGCCAGGTCAGCCCCGCCTCTTCGAATCCAAGCTCCACAAACTCGCCCATCGTGTCGCCGCTGGCCTCGATGGCGTCCTCGAAGTCGGCGTTCAGCCAGCGGTCGTCGCTGACGATTCCGGCGCGAAGCTGCGGAATGTGCGGCCGAAGCACGACGTCCACCCACACGTGCGGGGCGGCGGCGAAGCGTGTCGCAAAGGACGACTCATCGCGA
Source organism: Phycisphaerae bacterium RAS1 (assembly GCA_007859745.1). Taxonomy (NCBI): domain Bacteria; kingdom Pseudomonadati; phylum Planctomycetota; class Phycisphaerae; species Phycisphaerae bacterium RAS1. The sequence continues at coordinate 529,315 of SMLU01000002.1, forward strand.
CGGTCGTCCACGGACACGCTGCTGAACCGCGCATCCCCGGCATAGCGCGCCTTCAGCTTGTCGCGAAACCGCGCAATCAACTGGCGATCGAGAGTGCTCAACGGCATCTGATGCTCCGGTGTCAGTCAAATCACGCTTGGCTGCCCGCTACTTCGCCCTCGACCCCGCAACCGCGGCGGTCTCCGACTTGTGCAACCACCGCAGGATGCGGCGGCGCAGCCAAGTCAATGGGCCGGCGACGGCACGGTGCAGTCGAATCCAGACGCTCAGGCGATTCACGCGCCGCCATTCCTCCGGCGTCATCAGGTCCGGCCGCAGGCGGCGCTTGTGCTTGAGAAAATGATATCGATCCGCCTGCTGAAAGCGAGCCAGCAGCCACGGCAGCGGCCACAGACGCCGCCAGCCGCGCGGCGGCAGCATCAGCGAAATCTGAAAGTCGATGAGATAGGGCTTGCCGTCGTCGCCCATCAGGATGTTCTGGCGCTTGTTGAGATCGACGTAAGCCATGTGCTGCGCGTGGACGGCGCGCAGCACGGCGTCCAGCTCGTCAAAGAAGGTGTCGCTGACTTTCTCGCTTCGCCCCAGCGGGTGACCCGGAACGTAGGCGTGCAGAAATCCGGTGGCGCCGACGCGCCCGATGAGCCGCGGCACGCCCGCCAGGTTCTGCAACGCCGCGTAGGCGCGCACTTCGCGCCCGCAGAGCAGTCGCCCGGTCCATCTCATCGGAATGAGCCCGAGCCAGGTGACGCGATTGATCTTCAGGACCGCCAGTCCGGCGGGTCCGCGGTAGAGGCCGGTGGCGGCGAAGAAGTCGTGCTTGAAAGTCTCGACATGCTGGAAAAGCTCGCCATTACAGGCGACGGAGGCCGGCATCGCGCCGCCGGGGAGGGCATAGAGCCAGCCGTGCCGCGGACGCGCCGAGTGCAGTTGTTCCGCGTCAGGATGCACGGCGTGGAGTATAGCGGGCGCGGGAGGCCGAACGTCGAATGGCGAATGTCGAATGCTGAATGATGAATGCGCGACCGCAGGCATCGCGGAGCACGCGCGGTGTGTAACGCAATACATCTGAAAGTCAAGGGATTATAAAAAAAAGGCGTGCGGCACCCCGTGGGTATTGGCGCGGTCTGAGGGTGCCGCAGCGAGTGGAAGCAAGTTTTTTTGTGACAGGCAGTTACGACAAGCGCTTCAAACTTCGCGAGCCGTCACTTCTATCACTGTTTACAGTATATCAGTAGCGCAAAACGTTTCAACAACATTCGGCGAGAAATTCTCGCAATTTCACAATTTACGTCGTCTTCACATCGCTAGTCCGGCTTCGAGCAGCGCGCTGTAAGTGTCTCTGCCAGCGCCGCCCATCGTCCGCCCGCGTTTTGAGTCTGATAAGCGCCGAGCAACTCCCGCGCGCCGGGTCGATCACCACGCTGCAGCCGCAGCGCGACGGCAACCAGCATCGCCTCGCTCGGCAGTTCGCCGCGCGAAAGCGCCAGGCGGATGAACTTCTCGCCACGCTCCAGCTCGGAAGCGTCCGGCACCGGCGTACCGCGCGCGACCGTATGTGCAAGCTCGACCGCCTCGTCCAGTCGGTTCGCCCGAGTGGTGAGCAGCAGCTTTGCCAGGTTCGCCAGCGAATTGTCGGATTCCGAACCGAGGAGCTTCTGCGCCAGCTCCTCAGCCCGCTCATCGGCCGCGACCGCCGTCGCCCAAACCCGAAAGGACGCGAGCGCCCGATCGTCGGGCCGCTGCCGGGAGGCGTCTGTCCAGGCGAGCGCCGCCTGCCGATAGGCGCCGGTCTGTTCGCACACGGCCTGAAAGCCGCGAAGGGCCGAATAATGCGTCGGATCCTGCAGGAGAATCGCGGAATACACCTTGGCGGCGTCATCCCAGTGATGGCTGCGGAGGTGGTACTCGCCAATGGCGAGGGCTGCATCCACGCTGCCAGGATCGCGCGCCAGCACGGACTCGGCCAGTGCCCGGCCGCGGTCGCCGCCGCCGGCACGAATCTCGCACAGCGCCAGCCCGACCGTCGCCCGATTGACGACGGCCGTCGGCGCGTCCGGTGCGTCGCGGGCCGCCTTGAAGCGCGTCGCCGCCGCCGGCGCGTCGCCGAGCGAGTTCAGAAGCAGCTCGCCATACTCCATGAGTCGAAGCGCGCGATCCGGTGTCTGGTCAGACATGAGCGACTCGAGCCGTGCGTATGCCGCCGCCGCCTGTTCGTACTGTCGCATCGACCGATAAGCGAAAGCCAGCCGTACCCAGGTCATCGGCGCGTCGGGTTGAATCTGGCGTGCGAGCTCCGCTTGCGCGAGCGAGTCGGGAAAGTAGCCGCCAGCCCAGAGCTGGAAGGACAAGCGCCGATGAAAGGCTGCCCGGTCAGGGGTATCCCTGAAATAGCGCCCGCCGTCGGCCCGCGCGAGTGTCGAGGCTTCGAGGATTGTCGCGCGAAAGCGCTCCTGAGCGATCGCGGGCGCGAGGTTTACGATGTCATTGCCCGGCCGGGCAACCAGGAAACCGTACGCGGCGGCGAGCATCTCCATGGCCCGCGGGTCGCCGGGGTTTCTTTGGACGACGCGTTCCGCCCGCTGAAGCGTGCTGCGCGCTGTCGAGGCGAGATGGCGGTCGAACGGCAGGCAACTGCCGCCGAGCAGCGCGATGACGATGCCCGCCGGCGCCGCGGCCGCCGGACGGCGAATGAAGACCGCCCCCAGTGCGAGCGCCGCGCCGATCAACGGGACGTAGAGATATCGATCCTGTGCCGCGGCGACGCGGGCGCCGATCAGCCCGATAACAGGCAAAAGCTGCGCCCAGAATAGGGCGACGCCGATCGCAATTGCTCCACCCCATCGCCTCCGTCCGGCCCATGATGCCGCGGCCGTAGTGAACGCCAAGCACGCGGCGCCCGCCAGGACCGGCCAGTAGGTGTAGCTGGTTTGTGGATCGGGCAGGTGCCAGGGTGAGACGAGCGCCGTCGCAACGATGTTTCGAACATAGAGCCAGGCGCCCAGAAGGCTCCGGGAGAACCGGTCCCCAAACAGGGCAAGCTCGGCGTCGGCGAGGATGCCGCTCTCGCGGGTGGTCTCGTAGGTCAGGGCGGCGAAAGCGCCGCTGACGACCGTGACGAGGTAAACGCGTGGCATTTGAAGAGCCGCTCGCCAGCCCAGCCAAGCCGCTTCCAGAACCAGAACCACCAGCGGCCAGCCGGCCAGAACCTTGCACAGGTTGGCGGCGGCGAGGCAGGTCACCGAACCCAGGAACCAACCGACCTGCCCGGCGGCCTGGCCGGAAGCGAGTGCAGCGATATGCAGTCGCAGGGCCAACAGCCCGAACGTCGCCGACAGCAGGTGCGTGCGACCCATGTCGGCGGCGTACGCGAGCACAAGCGTGGGGTGCAGGGCCCACGCCAGCGCCAGCGCCGCGGCCAGGCCGTCGCGCAGGCGAGCGTCGGCGTCCGGCTGCCAGCGACAGAGGAGCACGGAGAGCACGTTCCAGACCAGCAGAGCGTTAAGGGAGTGGAGTAGGACGTCCGTTCGGCGAATGCCCTCGATTCGACGTTCCCCCCAGAGGGTCCACTCCAGGGCGTAGGTGACGATCGGGATCGGCTGGTACAGATCCTCGTGGACGTGCGTGAAAACGCCGAGCAGCCGCGTGACGAACGGCTCGGCGCGGCCCGCGCCGGTCACGTCGCTGTTGTTTGCGATGAAGATCATCTCGTCGCCGGCAATCCAGGGCGAGGACAGCCCGGGGGAGCCGGCGACCCAGACGGCCACGATGAGCAGAAAGCCGCAGCCGACCTTCTGAGCGGCGGGGACGCGGGCCGGTGCGATGTCGGTCTGAGTGATGGTCACACGGCGTGTTATGGCCGCGGGCTGGACGGCATGCAATCAAGCCGCTGCGAAGAGGAGCGTCTGGAAAAAAGTTCTCGTCGGTCGCCGAGGACTGGGCCGTTCTTCCGAACCCGCCGCGCCAAGCGGCGGGGTGACCATCGCAGGCGAGCGGCGGCGCATAGGCCGGGGACGTCAACCCGCCGCTTGGCGCGGCGGGTTCGGACAAACAAGCCGGCGGCGGGATCGGAAAAACACGCCGGCGGCGGGATCGGAAAAACACGCCGGCGGCGGTTTCAAAGTAATGGCCCGGTCCGCGGCGTCTGCCGAAAACTCTAGCCCCACTCGCAGAGGCTCTTTGCGGCGTTTCGCCCTTCCCCCGGCTACTGCCGATAAGTAACATGCGGTCTCGGAGTTGGAACTATGGTGTCTCGGTTTGGCATCCGGGCAGGATTGGTCGGCTGCGCCGCCGTCATGGCGGGGTTGCTGGGGGCGACGTGTGAACTGGCGCCCGGCGAACTGCCGCCGCCGATCGACGCCGGCGAGCAGTTGAAGGCGGAGTACGTCGTGGCGGGGGCGGCGAAGCCGTCGGCGCTGGCGTTCGCTCCTGACGGGCGGGTGTTCTACACGGAGAAGGAGACCGGGCGCCTGCGGGTGATCGCCGATGACGTCCTCCTGGAAGCGGCGGTGGCGGAAGTTCCGGTCAATTTCGCGGGCGACCGCGGACTGCTGGGCGTCGCGGTGCATCCGCGTTTTGAGGACAACGGCCGCGTCTACGTGTTCTATTCGCGCTCCGACAGCGGGGCGAGCAGCGACGCGCAGGCGGTGGTCGACAACCGCGTCGTGTATTTCGAGGTGGTCGACAACGTCGCGTCGGGCGGCGAGGTGTTCGTCGCGTCGATGCCGGCCGACATCGGCGAGACGCGCGTGGGTGGGCGGATCACGTTCGCGCCCGACGGCACGCTCCTGGTCGGCCTGGGCGACCTGACCGACGACGCCTCGGCCCAGTCCGCCACGGCGCTCAACGGCAAGATCCTCCGTTATAACGATGACGGCTCAATTCCCGGCAACAACCCCGGCACCGGTTCGCCGGTCTACGCCCGGGGGCTGCGTTTTCCGCGCGGTATTGCGTTTGACCCGACCAACGGCGACATCTACGCCACGGAACAAAACGACGGCACGGCGCACGAAGTGAATCGCATCCGCTCCAGCAGCAACTACGGCTGGCCGGAAGTCGTCGGCAGCGCCGGGAGGGCCGGGTTTACCGATCCGGTCTTCTTCTCCGGCGAGCGGGTCGACATCGCCGGCGGTTCGTTCAACCCCAGCACGCGCTACGGCCCCGGGCCGCGTTTCAACTACTTCTTCGGCGACGCGAGCCGCCGCACGGTCGTCATGCTGGAGTTCAACGCGCGGCGCATCGCCGAGCGCACCAGCGTGTTCCTGGGCAATTTCCCGAGCAACATCACGGATGTCGCGTTTACGCCGGCCGGAGCGCTCTACGTGGCGTGCGAAGACGCGATCTTCCGGATCGTCGGCACGCGGACCAATTGACCAAGTTTCACACTGATGGCACACCTTCCGAGCCGCGACCGTAAGGGAGCGGTTTTCAGCGATCGAGTGGCCACCTCCCCCTTACGGTCGCAGCTCGGATTCGACGATTTTCTCGCCGCACACCGGCGATGGTTTCTGGGGGGGCTGCTCGTCGCGGCGGTTGCGGTGCGCGTCACTTACTACGTCCAAATCAGCGATGGGCCGCTGCTGCACCAGCATCTGGCGCACGACACGGACATGAACTTCTTTCACGCCTGGGCAGGCTCGATCGCGGCCGGCGACTGGCTCACCGATCGCAGCCTTCATCCGCACCATTACTGGCATGAGCAGGTCGCGCAGGCATGGCTTCGGCGACACCCCGAGGCTGCCGGCGGACAATCGACCGAGCCGGGGCCGGACGGCTCCAGCCCCGCTGCACGGGCGATCTGGGATCGATGGTGGGGTGAGAAACGATTTCACCAGGAACCGCTCTATGCCTATCTCGTGGGCGCGACCTACGCCATGTTCGGAGCGGATGTTCGCTGGGTCTTCGCGTGGCAGGCGATCCTGGGCGTCTGCAACGTTTTGCTGATCGTGCGACTGTCGCGGCGCTTGTTCGGGGAAAGCGCGGGGGTCGCCGCCGGCCTGCTGGCGGTTCTGTGCGGCCCGCTCGTGCTCTACGACCTGACGCTGCTTCGCACGACGGCGGCCGTCTTTGCAACGCTGGTGCTGATCGAGCTGGGAGATGCGGCGTTGCAGCGCGGCGAATGGCGGCGCTGGCTGGCGGTCGGCCTGGCAAGCGGCCTGCTGGTGCTGCTCGAAATGAAGTTTGTGCTGCTGGGGATGGGCGTGGCCGCGTTGAGCGCCTGGCGACAGCGGCGCGAGATTCGAGCGCGTTGGCCGGCGGCGATTGCCTTCGTCGGCGGAACGGCGGCGGCGCTGGCGCCGCTGGTCGCGCGGAACGCGATCGTTGGCGCCCCCCTGCTGTCGCTGTCGAGCGTCGGGGCCGCGTCGTTTGCGTGTGCCAACACCGGCGGTGCGTCCGCGATCCCGGTCTTCACGCTGGATATGCAGAAGGTCGCCGAAATCATGGGCAGGACTGACGGGCGCATGGGCGGCGTCCTGGTGGAGACGTTGCGCACGCACTCGGGATTGGCGAGCTACCTGGGACTGATCGGCGGCAAGCTGGGCAACGTCTGGCACTGGTACGAAGGGCCGAACAACGTCAATCTGTACTACGCACAGCTTCACGCCGGCGTGCTGCGCGTCACGCTCGCGTCCTTCGCGTTCATCGCGCCGCCTGCGCTGGTCGGGCTGCTGCTTGCGGCGTGGCGAAGGCGGCTGAGCGGCGCGACCGTGATGGCGCTCCTGGCGAGCCTGGCGCCGCTTTTGCTCTTCAGCGTGCTTGCCCGCTACCGGGCGCCGCTGGTCGCCGTGTGCATTCCGCTGGCGGCGCTGACAGTCGCGAGCCTCGCGCGCTGGCTTGCGGAGCGGCGGTTCGCCGCGGCGCTGGCGATCGGTGCGGCCGTGGCGGCGGCCGCGGCGTGGACCGGCCGGCCGCTTCAGCCGGGCGAGCAGCTCATCTACCCGTTCGACTACATCACGCCTTACCAGTATTTCTGGGGGCCGCGCGAGCAGGAAGCGGCGGAGCGCGGTGAGTGGGCTCGATCGGCCGAGATCCTGCGGAGTTCGCTGCACTTCGCGCCGCGGCTGGTCGCAGAGCTGGGCGCGGCGCGCCCCGCGCGGAACGAGAGCGAGATGACCCTCGCCGGCGTCTACCTTCGTGTCTTTGAGCGCTGGTCGCTGGCGCTGCGAAATGCCGGGCGGCCGGCGGCGGCCGAAGACGCGGCCCGCCGGGTGACGGAGATTCGCGCGGCGCTGCCGCGCTGACCTGTCGGTTATCATCCGGCCGCCAATGAGCAGCCCACGGCCAGAACTGTCCGCCGCATCCACCGCCGGCCGCGCCCGCCGCGCGACCTGGGCGGTCATTTTCGATCTCGACGGCGTTCTTACGGATACGTCGGAACTGCATTACCAAAGCTGGCAGGAGCTGGCGGACACGCTGGGCATTCCCTTTGACCGCGCGCGAAACGAGGCCCTGCGCGGCATCAGCCGGATGGAGAGCCTGCGCATCGTGCTCGATTCGCACTGGGAGGCCTTCACGCCGGCGCAGCGACAGGCGCTGACGGAACACAAGAATGACTCCTACGTGCAGAAGGTCGCCGGGCTCACGCCGCGCGACCTGTTTCCCGGCGTCGAGCGGCTGCTGCGCGAGCTGCGCGCGGCGGGCGCGGCCGTCGCGGTGGCGTCGTCGAGCCGAAATGCCGCGGCCGTGATTGAGCGGCTGGGGATTGCGCCGCTGCTGGACGCGGTGGTCGATGCGAACCTGGCGCCGCGCTCCAAGCCGGACCCGCAGGTTTTCCTGGTCGCGGCGGAACAGGTCTGCGTGGCGCCCGTGTGCTGCGTCGTGGTCGAGGACGCCGAAAGCGGCGTCGCGGCGGGACTGGCGGCAGGGATGAAGGTCGCGGGCGTCGGTCCGGTGGAGCGCGTGGGGCGCGCGAATGTTCAGGTCGCGGCGACGGGCGACCTGACGGCTGCGATTTTGCGTCGATTGTGCGTGGGAGAGTGACTCGCGAATTCCTGTTCCGCACAACCGTGAGCGATCGGCGCCACATCTGCCGGGGACGTCGACCCGCCGCTTGGCGCGGCGGGTTCGGACGGCTGAGCCCGCGGCGGGTTCGGACAGATCGGCGGCCGGGCTGTCTTTCAGAACCCGCCGCGCCAAGCGGCGGGTTGACGATCGGCAGCGATCGGACGAAGAAGTTCGTTGACCCGCGGAAATCGCATCGGTACGCTGGAGGGGTCCAGTGAACCGCGTGATGGGGGACCGGACTCTCGGTGTGAATCGGCTGCACAAGAACCGCTCCCGAGGCGCCACCGCGCGGCGGGCAGACGCGAACCGTGCGCCGATATTCGCGCTGGTTGGGCAAGGTGCGGCCCGCGGCGGCGTTCAGCATCAAGCGGCTGCCCGCGCTGGGCGGTTTGATAGACTCGCAGGTCAACACTCATTTCAGGAGGAACGGCAATGCGCTTTACCAAGTGGATGGCGGGGATCGTCGGGCTGTGCTGTAGCGCGCTGGCGATCGCGGGGCAGATGGCGGGGGCGACGGCGGCAACTCGAACAGCGGCAACCTCCAGAATCAGCGACGCGACCGACGCGACCGGGATTGAGCCCTCCCAGCTCGGCGCGTTTCAGCCCGACCTCATCATCGTTCCCTTCGACTGGAGCGGCGTCCCGACCACCGGCGAAGGCGAGCCGGGGTTCGGCCCGCCGGACGGGCCGCGCGGTGCCTGCTGCCTGACCTCTCCCAGCGGACTTCGTTTGTGCGTGGTCGTGCCCGAGGCGTTCTGCGCGGCGCACAACGGCGAATACCAGGGCGACGGAACGACCTGCATGGACAATCCCTGCGACCTGCCGACGCCGCAGGTCGGCGCCTGCTGCGTCGTGACCGCGGACGGCGTGCCGCACTGCTTCGTCACCACCGAGCGGCGCTGCATGCGCGCAGGTGGCACGTACCAGGGCGCCGGAACAAGCTGTGAAACGAACCCGTGCAACGCTCCGCAGCCGCTGCGCGGCGCGTGCTGCATCACGTCGGCCAGCGGCGCCGTGTTCTGCGTCGTGACGACGCAGGCCTTTTGCGAATCCCATAGCGGCCACTACCAGGGCGACGGCACCAACTGCCAGTCCCATCCCTGTCAGAACACGCCGGAGCTCGGCGCGTGCTGCGTGGTCGGCAACACTGGCGGCTTCTGCGTGGTCGTGACGCAGGCGCAGTGCGAGATGCACAACGGCCAGTACCAGGGCGACGGAAGCACCTGCCCCAACCCCGCCTGCGACCAGACGCCCCCAGAAACCGGCGCATGCTGCGTGGCGCGCCCCGGCGCCACGGCTATCTGCGTCGTGACGACCCAGGCGAACTGCGACACACACAACGGCGTCTACCAGGGCGACGGGACCAACTGCCAGAATCACCCGTGCCCGCTGCCGGCCGTCGGTGCGTGCTGCATCACCCGGCCCGATGAGCCGCCGCACTGCGGCGTCGCCACGGAAGCCGCGTGCGCGGCGGCGGGCGGCGTCTACGCCGGCGACGGCACCAACTGCATGAGCAATCCCTGCCCCACGCCGGATCGCGGCGCGTGCTGCGTCAATAATCCGAACGGGTTGTTGTGCTTCGTCGGCACGCCGGCGCAATGCGCCGCGGCCAACGGCACATACCAGGGGAACGGCACGAACTGCATGAGCAACCCGTGTCCGCAGCCGGCGCTGGGGGCCTGCTGCGTGCACACGTCCAGCGGCGGCATCACCTGCGTGATGCGCACGGAGGCTCAGTGTGCGGCGCAGGGCGGCACGTTCCAGGGTAATGGCACGAACTGCACGTCGAATCCCTGCCCGCAGCCGGCGCTGGGCGCTTGCTGCGTCACATCGGCCGCCGGAATTCAGTGCCTGATGCGGACGGAAGCGCAGTGCGCGGCGCTGGGCGGCCACTTCCAGGGCAACGGGACGCTATGCTCGAACACGATCTGCACGCCGCCGGCGACGGGCGCCTGCTGCATCCTTGACGGCGGTGCGATTCAATGCCTGATCCGCACGGAAGCCCAGTGCGCTGCGATCGGCGGCCATTACCAGGGCAATGGCACGAATTGCGCGACCAATCCCTGCCCGCCGCCGGCGCTGGGCGCCTGCTGCGTCGCGAGCGCCGACGGCGTGCAGTGCCTGATGCGCACCGCTGCCCAGTGCCAGGCAATGGGCGGGCAGTACCACGGCGACGGCACGAGCTGCACCAGCCAGCCGTGCCCGCAGCCGCCGCGCGGGGCCTGTTGCATCAGCAACCCGGGAGCGCCGCCTTTTTGCGTGCTCTTGACGCCGGCGCAGTGTGCGTCGGAGGGCGGGGCGTATCAGGGAGACAACACGGCGTGCAACGACGCGACGTGCGTTCCGACCGGGCTGGGGGCTTGTTGCGTAGTCGGCGGCGGCCTGATTCAGTGCCTGATGCGGACCGAGGCCCAGTGCGCGGCGCTCGGCGGCGTCTTCCGCGGCGTCGGCACGAGCTGCGCGAGCAACCCCTGCAATAACACGGCGGTCGGCGCGTGCTGCGTGAATTCACCGAATGGCGGCGTGATGTGCGTGATGACCTCGCAGCCGCAATGCGCGGCGATGGGCGGGGCGTTCCAAGGCGCCGGGACGAATTGCATGAACCAACCGTGCCGCTGAGAGGCGGGCGGCGCATGGCGTCGCACGCTGTCCGAGCCGCGATCGTGGAGTGATTGCGGCTCGCAGTCTTACCGAACCCGCCGCGCCAAGCGGCGGGTTGAGTTGCGTTCGTGAACCGAGTTCCCGCGCGCCGACGTCACCCCGCCGCTTGGTGCGGCGGGTTCGGAAAGAGCGCGTTATCGCGCCACGCTGCGCCCGATGCCTCCTGCCCGTCCGCGCTTGCTGCCCGCCACCCGCTTCCCGCCCGCCTTGCGTCTGCGTCGCCGCCGCCGCAAAGTACGCCGCGGCGTCGGTCCCATTCGTTCAGGAGCATGTCATGTCGCAGGCCAAGCCGGGATTTCTCGACCAGGTCCGCAGCTTTCCGGCGGCGTTCTGGGTCGCGAACACGATGGAGATATTCGAGCGGATGGCCTGGTACGGCTTTTACGCCGTGGCGTCGCTCTACATCACCGGGCCGAAGGAGACGGGCGGGCTCGGGTTCACGTCGGAGCAGCGCGGGCAGATTCAAGCGATCGTGCCCTTCTTTCTGTACCTGATGCCGGTGCTGACGGGGGCGCTGGCGGACCGCTACGGCTACAAGCGGATGTTCATCATCGCGTATATCGGGATGGTGCTCTTCTATTACGCGCTGGGACAGTTCAAGACGTTCCCCACGTTTCTGGGGGCGTTCATGATGGTGGCGGTTTCGGCGGCCATCTTCAAACCCGTCGTCGTCGGCACCGTGGCGCGAGTCACGAACGAAGGCAACTCGGCGATGGGTTTCGGCATCTTCTACATGATGGTGAACGTCGGCGGGTTCGTGGGGCCGCTGGTGGCGGGCGTGGTGCGCGGTTGGTCGTGGAAGTACGTGTTCATCGCCTGCTCCGTGTGGGCCAGCCTGAACCTCATCATCGTGCTGGTGTTCTACAAAGACCCGACGACCGAGGCGAAGTCGGGCCGCGGAAGGTCATTCAAGCAGGTGCTGGACAACGCGGTCGAGGTGCTGGGCAACCTGCGCTTCTTCATCTGCGTGTTTATCGTGCTGATCGCGCTGATGCTGGCCAACCAGGGGCGGCCGTGGTTTACCTGGTGGAACTGCATTCTCTTCGTGCCGGCGTGGATCGTGCTGAACCTGCTCTGGGACCTGGCGCTTCCGAAGGGGAGCGGCAATCCGAGCCATCCGGCGGCGCAAGGACGGCTCTTTTTTGCCAAGCGGATGCACTGCAGCAACTGGCGCTTCGCGCTGTTCCTGCTGATCATGTCGGGCTTCTGGACCAGCTTTAACCAGATTTTTTTGACCATGCCCGAGTACATCCGCGACTACACCGAAACCAGGCCCATGGTTCAGGCGGGCGAGAAAATCTTCGGCGCGATCGGCAGGCCCGGCTGGATTGACGGGCTGGCGGCCATCGAGGACACCGAGATTCTGACGGAGTTCGACCGGCTCGTGCGCAAGTCGCGCGGCGTCGGTGAGATTGTCGCCGCCGACGAGAGCAAGCCGCTCGTCGAGCCGGACCCGGTCAAAGCCGCGGCGGCGAAGGCCAGCGCGGAGGCCGCACGGATCGAGGCCGAGCAGGAACGACTGAGAATGCGCGGGCGTCTGGCGAGCGATCCGTCGCTCACGCCCGACGATCTGAAAAAGCTGGACGAGCTCGCGCGTCAGATCGGCGGCCCGCGCGGCGCCGCGACGCTGGAGCCGCTCGACCTGGTCGACGGCGCCCGGCGCGCGCTGGCGTACAAGGTCCGCATTCAGGCCACGGAACTGGGCGAGCTGGTCAAGTCCATTCCGCCGACAATCGCCTCGGTTCAGCCTGAAGCGCTGAAGAGCGCGGTCGAGACGATCAACAAGCGGCTCGAGGCTCGCGGAAGGCCCACCTTCGGCGGGCAGCGCGGTGTCGCGCTGGGGGCGGCGATCGGCGAGCTGATCACGAAGTCCGGCCCGACTCCGACGCCGGAAGCCGTTTCCGCGGTCTGCCAGGCGCTATCCGGTGATGACGCGAAGATCGATCCGCCGGTGCTGGCACTGGGAATGCGCGACGCGGCCTACCGTCCGTTCGTATGGAAGCGATTTGAGGCGGGGCGGCAGGTGAACCCCGAACACCTGGTCAATATCGACGCCCTGGCGATCGTGCTGCTCCAGGTGCTGGTCTCGTTCGTGATGGGCCGGTTCCACCAATTCACGACGATGATCGTCGGCATGGTGATCGCGGCGGTGGGCATCGGTCTCTCGGCGGTTGCCGGCGGCACGATGATCGGACCGCTGGGCGGGTCGCTGCTGGTGGTGATCGCCGGCCTGGTGATTTTTGCGATTGGCGAGATGATGGCCAGCCCGACCAGCCAGGAATACGTCGGCCGGATTGCGCCCAGGGAGCGGGTCGCGGTCTATATGGGGTATTACTTCATCGCCGTCGCGCTCGGGAATCTGTTCGGCGGAATCCTTTCCGGGCAGCTTTACGGCAAGCTGGCGCGCGACATGCAGCGGCCGGACCTGATGTGGGCGGCCTTTGGCGGGATCATGTTCATGACCGCCGTGGTGTTCCTGCTGTACAACCGGTTCGCGCTGCCCCGGTCGGCCTCCGGCTCGCTTACGAGCGGGTCAACGTAGACGCAAAGGCGACGCGGGAGTGCGGGGGCGGAGTGCGGGCCTCGAAGCCTGTGAACTTCTTCGGGTGGAACAGGCATCTTGCCCGTTCTTGAAACCGCGGGGACGGGCGAGACGCCCATCCCACCCGAATGCGGGGACGGGCGAGACGCCCGTCCCACCCACGAAAGACGCCGGCCGGCGAACGAGATTCGTCGCCGGCCGGCGGGGATTGCTGCCGTAGGTGCGTGCCCACCGGCGAGACGCCGATGCTCCCCGGAGGCGGCCACGTCGTGGCGCCCCGCAGGAAGAGCCGCAACTTACTTCCAGCTATAGTTGCTGAACGGGCGCGCCGTCACGTTGCTGCTGGCGCAGACCAGCCACGTGTTGTTGCGGCCCTGCGTCACGGCCTTGATGCCCGCGCCGTATTTGCGCTTCATCATGCGAAACGCGGTGGTCGGCGTGGCGTAGTTGAACTGGCGGCCGAAGGTCTTGCTGAACTGCACACCCGAGAACTGGTAGACGCAAGCGCCGTTGTTGACGAACTTGGTCCACTTGTTGGCGGTGCTGGGCGAGAAGCAGGTCTTGCCCGCGCCCGAGCACTGGGCGTAGATCGTGCGGAACGAGCTGATCTTCGTCTGGCACTCATCGCGGACCGAGCTGAACTTCGGCGAGTTGCACGGCCAGGTGGCGCTGCTGACCTGGTGCGAGCCGCTGAAGTTGCTGCGGCCCCAGGCGCCGCTCGAGTTCGTCGTGCGGCTCGAGCTGCTGCGGTTGTAGCGATTGGTCCAGGAACGTGTCGTCGGCATCATTTTCTCCGTATGCTTTGCCTTCGCCCGGGACAGTCCCTGGGCTTCGCAAAATACCTGAAACTTGTTTCTCTATCGGGCGCGGTTCCCGCGGGGTTGAATAAATCATGCGCAACATCGAGAAAAACTTGGAGTCGAATTCAAGCAGAGCGAAGGAAACCGGGGAGGCGTTGCGACGCAGTCGGGTGGCACGGTTAAGCGGTCGTGCCAGTCGCACTTCGTTTGTGGACAAACGCACGTCGCGACCGCTTGACCGGGCAGGCCGCCTCGCAGCGATGGGGCTGCTCCTCGCCGCCGCCCATCTCTGCGCCTGCGACCGGACGCCGGAGACGCCCACCGTCGTCGTCTACACCTCGGTCGACGAGGAATTCGCCCGGCAGATCTTCGCTGATTTTGAGAAAGCCAGCGGCGTTCGCGTCGAGCCGCTCTTCGACACGGAGGCAGGCAAGACCACCGGCCTGGTGCGGCGGCTGGGGCGCGAGGCGGCCGCGCCGCGCTGCGACGTCTGGTGGTCCAGCGAGATTCTGGGGACGATCGAGCTGGCCCGTGGCGGCGTGCTGGAGGCCTACGATCCGCCCAGCGCCGCCGACATTCCGCACGCGTGGCGCGACGCGGAGCACCGCTGGACGGCCGTGGCCGCGCGGGCGCGCGTGCTGGCGTTCCACACCGGGCGCGTGCGGCGCGACGAACTGCCCGCGACGTGGCGCGAGCTGGCGACACCGGCGTGGTGCCGGCGGCTGGCGCTGGCCAATCCGGGGTTCGGGACGACGCGCGGACACGTCGCGGCGATGTTCGCGTATTGGGGGGAGCAGCCGGCGCAAGCGTTCCTGCGGAACCTGCGCGACGCACAATCTCAACTTGCCGACGGCAACTCGCACGCCGTGCGGCTGGTCGTGAGCGGCGCCGCCGATGTGTGCCTCACCGACACGGATGACGTCTGGGTGGCCCAGCGGCGCGGGCATCTCGTCGACCTGGCCTACCCGGCGCTGGACGCCGGGCTGCCGGCGGTGTGGATTCCCTGCACGGTGGCGCTGGTTCGCGGCGGCCCGCACGGCCAGACGGGCCGGCGGCTGGTGGATCACCTCGCCGGCGCCGCGACGGAGCGGGCGCTGGCCGGAAGCGACTCGCGCAATGTCCCGCTGCGGCCGGCCCTGCGGGCGGAGCTGGGCATCCGCGATGAGCCCCAGCCGCTGGACTACGCGCGCATCGCCGACGCCCTGCCCCGCGCGAGCGCCGCGGTTGCGGATATACTCTTGCGCTAGACTTATAGTGGCGGGGCGCCGCAGGACGGACGAGAATCGCAGCACGTCCAAGGAGGTGCTGGAAATGCGACGACAGAAACCATTAACACGGTCCGCGGCGGGGCTGGGGAGAGGGACGCGCATTTTCCTGCTGCTGGGCCTTGCCGCGCTGGCGGCCGGACCGTCGACGGCGCCCGACGCGGCGCGCAGCGCGTCGCTCGCGGTCATTCCGATCAAGGACGAGATCACCGACGTTCTGCGCCGCAGCGTCGAGCGCCGGCTCGAAGATGCGCGCGCGGCCGGCGCGAAGGTGATCGTCTTTGAATTGCACACGCCGGGCGGGCTGGTGACCAGTGCGCTGGATATTTGCCGGCTGATCAAGAATCTGCCGGCCGATGTGACCAGTGTCGCGTGGGTGAATCACGAAGCGTACAGCGCCGGGGCGATGATCTCCGTCGCTTGCAAGAAAATCTACATGAGCCCCTCGTCGGCCATCGGCGACTGCGCCCCGATCATGGTCAGCCCCACCGGCGGACTCGAAGAGCTGCCCGCGACCGAGCGGGCCAAGGCCGAAAGCCCCGTCCTTCAGGAGTTTCGCGACTCGGCGGCTTCCAACGGCTACGACCCGATGCTGTGCCGCGCCATGGTCACCGTCGGCGAGGAAGTGTGGTGGATTCAGAGCACCACCGGCGACGAGCGACGCTTCGTCTCGGCGGCCGACAAAAAGAAGCTCATCGATGACGTGGCGGAAGCGGAGCGAAAGTGGAAGACGGTCGAGTCGCTGGCCGATCCCAAATCCGGGCGCGAGCAGCCGCTGGTGCAGCCGGTCGACCGGCCGGACACGCTGCTGACACTCTCGCAGAGCGAGGCGGTGGCGTTCGGCTTTGCATCGGGGATTGTCGGCGATCTCGATGATCTGGTCGGCAAGCTGGGGCAGAGCGGCGCGCCGCTCTACCTGGAAACGTCCGGCTGGGAAACGTTCGCGATGTGGCTCAACAGTCCGTGGGTGCGCGGTTTCCTGTTCATGATCGTGGTCGTCGGCGGATACATTGAGTTCTCCCACCCGGGGCTGATGCTGCCGGGAATCACGGCGCTGGTCGCGCTGGCGATATTCCTCGGCGCGCCCTACGCCGCGGGGCTGGCGGACATCTGGACGTTTGTTCTACTCGGCGTCGGGCTGGCGCTGCTGGCGGTGGAGATTTTTCTGCTGCCGGGCTTCGGCGTCGCGGGAATCCTGGGCGGCCTGATGGTGCTCGGCGCGTTTCTCGGCACGTTCATCCCGCGCGAGCCGGGTGCGCCCATGTTCTCGCTGCCGAATTTGCAGGGCACGTGGGACGCGCTCAAGATCGGCATCTTCGCCATGTCCGGCGGCCTGGTGATGGCCATGGTCGGAATCGTGCTGGTGCTGCGCTTTCTTCCACAGCTTCCGGTCGTGGACAAGCTGATCCTGAGCAACCCGTCCGCCGAGGCGCTCGCCCCGCAGGATCCGTTCGCGAGCGTCGGATTGGTGGGCGACGTGGGACTGGTGATTTCCGACCTGCGGCCCGGCGGACAGGCGCGGTTCGGCAACGAAGTGGTGGACGTGCAGAGTCAGGGCAAGTACGTTGAGGCCGGCAAACGTGTACAGGTCATCAAACGCGACGGCGGATCGATCATCGTTCGTCCGTTGACAGATGAGGCATGAGAGTTGGTGAGTTCGTGCGCCGCGGCGCGGCCGCGGTCGCAGCGCCAAGTGCGAGCGAGCGCCGCGGCGATCAGACCTGACAGACCTCGTTCCCCGGTCGCGCTCGCCAGCGCTTCGCGTTCTGACTCGCGGCGCCCGCCGGCGCAACGCGAAATAGAAAGGCGGTTCACATGGGGCAGTATTCGACCTATCTGGCGTACGCGCTCGGGCTGTTCGCGCTCTTGCTGGTTTTCTTCGCCGCCGTCGTCTTCATGAATTTCGGCTCGATGTATGTCCGCGCCTGGGCCGCCAGGACGCACATCACGTTTCGCGAGCTGATCGGCATGTGGCTGCGGAAAGTGAACTCGAGCATCATCGTCGACTCAAAGATCCAGGCGTGGAAGGCCGGATTCACGGACATCACCACCGAAGACCTTGAAACGCACTACCTGGCCCGCGGGCGCGTGCCCAACATCATCCGCGCGCTCATCGCCGCCCACCGCGCCCGCATCCCCCTCGATTTCCGCACGGCCTGCGCCATCGACCTGGCCGGGCGCGACATCGTCGACGCGGTCAACACCAGCGTGAATCCGAAAGTGATCGATTGTCCGAACCCTGCCGTGGGCCGGCTCACGATCGATGCGGTCGCCAGGGACGGCATTCAGCTCAAGGTCAAGGCGCGCGTCACCGTGCGCACCAACATCGCCGGGCTGGTCGGCGGCGCCACCGAGGAGACCATCATCGCCCGCGTCGGCGAAGGCATCGTCTCGGCCATCGGCTCGGCCAATTCGCACAAGGAAGTGCTCGCGAATCCCGACAAGATATCAAAAGCGGTGCTGGCCAAGGGGCTGGACGGCGGGACGGCGTTTGAAATCCGCTCGATCGACATCGCCGACGTGGACGTGGGCGACAACATCGGCGCCAAGCTCCAGTCCGACCAGGCCGCCGCCGACCTGAAACGCGCCGAGGCCGAGGGCCGCCGCGCCATGGCCGTCGCGCTCGAACAGGAAAACCGCGCCAAGATCGAGGAGAACCGGGCGCTGGTCGTGCTGGCCGAGTCCGAGGTGCCCAAGGCCATGGCCGACGCGTTCCGCAGCGGGAACCTGGGCATCATGGATTACATGCGCATGCGCAATATGCAGTCGGACACCGCCATGCGCACGCGCATCGCCGAGGGTGAAGGCGGCCCGGACCGGGATCGAAAGGCGCCATGATGACTCTGGCCGTCGACTGGCTTGAAAACTGGAAATCGCTGGCCGGTATCGCCATTGCGATCCTCATCGCGCTGGCGCAGGCGGGCGACGCGATTCGCAAGAAGCGCGAGAAGGGCGGCGCGCCGCCGCCGGCGCCCGCCCCACGTACGCCGGCGCCGCCGCCTGCTCCGGCGCGGCCAACCCCCCTGCCACCGGCGCCGGTGCCGGCGCGCGCGACAGCCCGGCCCACGCGCCAAGCGCCGCCGCGAGAGGCGCCACGAGAGTCGGTGCGGCCCCGGCCACAACCCGCGTCCGCCGTTCCGGCCGTGGTGGTCCGGCAGACGTACGTGCAGACGGCCGCCGTCCCGGTCGCCGTGACGGCGGTTGCGCCGCCTCGACCGGTGGGTCCTCCGCGCCCGAGACTGCCGCGGGAGGTGGCCGAGTCGCTTCGCACGCGGCGCAGCCAGCGCAACGCCCTGATCCTGTCCGAAATCCTGGGACCGCCGCTGGCGCTGCGCGAGCCGCCGCCGATGCCGCCGATGGCGCCGATGCCGCCGATGCAGTAGTACCTCGTCACGATCTCGTTTTCGGGGAGCATCGGCGTCTCGCCGGTGCGCACCGGCGGGACGCCGATGCTCCCCGCACAAAGGACCATGCCTGTGCCAAGTATTCGCTTGCAGCGATTTCTATCCGACGCCGGCGTCGCTTCGCGGCGGCACGCCGAGGAGTTAATCCTCGAAGGCCGCGTGCTGGTGAATAACCGCATCGTCGAAACGCTGCCGGCGTTCGTCGATCCGAAAGTGGACCGCGTGATCGTCGACGGCGGCGTCGTCCGCGTGCAGCCGCTCGCGTACTTCATCATGCATAAGCCGAAGAAGGTCGTCTGCACCAACAAGGACCCGTCTGGGCGGCTGCGGGCGATCGACCTGCTGCCGCCGGACCTGCCGCAGCGGCTCTTTCCGGTCGGGCGGCTCGACGCGGACGGGACGGGCCTGCTTCTACTGACCAATGACGGCGAACTGACTGAGCGCCTGACCCATCCGCGCTACGGCCTGGCCAAGGTCTACCGCGTGGAAGTTCGCGGGAAGGTCACAGCGGAGACCGTCGAGCGACTCCGCCGCGGCGTATACACATCCGAGGGCAAAGCGCGGCTGTCGGAGGTGGAGTTGTCGCATGCCGGGGCGGACCGCTCGGTGTTGATGGTGACCGTGCGCGAGGGGCGCGAGCGGCTGTTGCCGCGGATGCTGGCGAACGTGGGGCATCCGGTGAAGGCACTCAAGCGCCTGCAGGTGGGGCCGCTGGAGCTGAAGGGGCTGCCGCTGGGGGCGTGCCGGCAGCTCTCGGACGGCGAACTGCGGCTGCTCCGCGAGGCGATCGACGAGAGCTACGCGGCGGCAAAGCGCGAGCGACACGAGAAGCGGCGGCGCCGCGGAGGTCCGCCGAAGGCGGGGGCGCGCGGCGCCGGGCGCGGAAGTACGGGAGGCGCGCGGCCGAGGCCGGCCGGGCAGCCGAGCGGGCCGCGCGGCGCTGCGGGCAAACCGCGCGGCGCTACGAGCTCGTCGAGTGCTGCGCGGGGAGGGGCGAGCGCTGGGCAGGGCGGTTCGCCGCGGCGGCGGATCATCCAGTAACGCAGGTTCTATTTCGGCACGACGGGATGCAGGCCCCTTTCCGAACCCGTCGCGCCAAGCGGCGGGGTGACGTCCGCGCCGCGTGGGGCGCCGATCGCTAACGATCGTCACCCCGCCGCTTCGCGCGGCGGGTTCGGACGAATCGACCCGCGGCAACACGGGCGCCGTGGCCCCCAAACGGACCAACTCTCACGCAGCACCCCGCGTCGCCGAGAATCGCGGGCGCCTGTAGGATATGGGCCGACCGCGAACCGGCTTCCCAGTCAGAGGATCATCCAATGTTGTCAGCCGTTGTGTTGACGCGAGCCATTCCGACGGTGATGCGAGCCGTTGCGCTGCTCGTGGCGCTTCTGGCGACCGCGGCACTGTGCGCCGACTCTCCGGCAGTCCGCACCACAAACGACCCCCGAATCCCGCTGAATGAGCTGGAGTTGCGACTGCGACCGCTCACGAAGACCCAGATCATCGCGGAAGTGGATGCCTGGCTGGCCCTGTTGCAAGCCAAGGTGGGTGACCTGAGCGACGCCGAAGTGCGGCTGGCGCGGGCGGAGGAACAGGACAAGCCGCGCGTGGGCGACGACGCGAAGCGGCTCCGGGATGAGCGCACGATGCTGATCGACCGGCTGAGCACGGTGCTCGCGGCCCTGAAGGTCAAAGGCGGTGCGGCGCCGGAAGTGGAAACGTACATCGGCGCGGTGCAGGGCGCCGCCGCGGAGAAGATCGCCGCCAAGACGATCGCCGATCCGGCGCTCGCGCTGGCGGAGCTGGAAATGCGGCTCAAGCCGATGACCAAGGCCCAGATTCAGGTGGAGGTGGACGGATGGCTGGGGCTGGTCGTGGGCCGGGCTTCCGATCAGAGCGAGCTGGAGATCGCGTTGTTGCGGGCCGCGGAGGCGGAGCGCGCGGCACTGCAGGCGAAGATCGCGGCGGCGCGGGAGCAGCGGCAGGCGGTGGTCGAGCGGTTGAACGTCGTGCTGACCGCGCTCAAAGCCAAGGGCGGCGCGGCCGGCGACTACGAGACGTACGTGAACGCGCTGCAAGGCAAGGTGACGGCCGACGCGAAGGACGAGAGCAAAGAGGAATGGCGCATGTCGGCGGCCGACCTGGAGCGGCGGCTGAAGCCGCTCACACGGACGCAGATGCAGGCGGAGGTGGACCGCTGGCAGGCGATGTTGCAAGCCAAGGTGGCCGATGTCAGCGACCTGGAAATTCGCGCCGGGCGCGAGCCCGACAAGAAGACGGAGCTGCTCGAAGCGGCGGCGAAGGCGCGCGAGGATCAGACGGTGCTGATCGATCGCATGAAGAACGTGCTGGACGCGTTCAAGCTCAAGGGCGGCAAGCCGGACGATTACCTGACCTACATCGACGCCGTGCAGGGCATCACGGTGGAGGTGACGGACGCGAGCGGCCTGTGGACGACCGCGACGGCGTGGCTGAAATCGTCCGAAGGCGGCATCCGCTACGCGAAGAACATCATCCTCTTCGTGCTGACGATGGTGGTCTTCGTGGTTATTTCGCGCCTGGCGGGCGGAGTGACGCGGCGGGCGATGGGAGCGTTCAAGGGCACGTCCAACCTGCTGCGCGAGTTCGCGATCAACACGACGCGGAAGCTGACCATGTTCGTGGGGTTCGTGGTGGCGCTGTCGATGCTGGAGGTGAACATCGGGCCGTTCCTGGCGGCGATGGGCGCGGCCGGGTTCATCGTCGGCTTTGCTCTGCAGGGCACGCTCAGCAATTTCGCGGCCGGCGTGATGATCCTGCTGTACCGTCCCTACGATCTGCATGACAAGGTGACGGTCGCGGGCGCCACCGGCGAAGTGGTGGATATGACGCTGGTCTCGACCGTCTTGAAAAACGCCGACGGGCACACGGTCGTGATTCCGAATTCGTCGATCTGGGGCGGGACGATTTCGAACCTGGCGGCGAAGTAAAAAACAGTGCGTGGAAATCGCTCGCGCGGGGCGTTTCAGAACCCCGCACGGCAGTGCGGGGCGCCCCCGCCAGGGGCAAGCCGCGTCGGTCGCTGTCAGGCTGGATCAAGCGAAAACCCTCGGAGTTCCGCATGCGCGTCTTGTCGGGCACTCAGCCGTCCGCCCAGCTTCACCTGGGCAATTACTTCGGCGCGATGAAGCAGCACATCGAGCTGCAGGCGCAGAACGAGTGCTACTTCTTCATCGCCAATTATCACACGCTGACAACGTTAAACGACGCGGCCCGCCTGCGGCAGCTCACGATCGACGTCGCGCTCGACTACCTGGCGATGGGGCTCGACCCC
This sequence comes from Phycisphaerae bacterium RAS1, assembly GCA_007859745.1. NCBI lineage: Bacteria > Pseudomonadati > Planctomycetota > Phycisphaerae > Phycisphaerae bacterium RAS1. Next base: position 551,304 of record SMLU01000002.1, read on the forward strand.
GCCCGGGCCTGCCTCTTCCGCCAGACGGACGTCCCGGAAGTAACCGAGCTGGCGTGGATCCTCGCGACCGTCACCGGCAAGGGCCTGCTCGACCGCGCAACGTCCTACAAGGACAAGGTCGCACGCGGCATCACGCCCAACGTCGGCCTTTACACCTACCCCGTGCTGATGGCCGCCGACGTTTTGATTTACCGCAGCGACCTGGTGCCCGTCGGCAAGGACCAGAAGCAACACGTCGAAATGGCCCAGGACATGGCGACCTATTTCAACGAGGCCTTCGGCCGCCCCGTGCTCAAGCGACCCGAGCCGCGCTTCAACGAAACGCCCTACGTTCCCGGCGTCGACGGCCAGAAGATGAGCAAGAGCTACGGCAACGCCATCGAGATCTTTGGCGACGCCAAGGCGATGAACAAGAAAATCATGGGCATCCAGACCGACAGCACCCCGGTCGATCAGCCGAAAAACCCGGACACGTGCAATGTCTTCGCGTTGCTCAAGCTGCTCGCGTCGAAGGACGAAGCGGCGGAGTGGGACCGCCGCTACCGCGCCGGGGGCATGGGCTACGGCGAAGCGAAGAAGCGGCTGGCGGAGCTGTACGAAGGTTACTTCGGTCCGCGACGGGCCGCGCGGGCCGACTGGGCGGCGCGACCGGCGGATGTCGAGGATATACTCCGCGAAAGCGGCCGCAAGGCGCGCGCCGTGGCGCAGGCGGTGATGGCGGAAGTCCGCGACGCCTGCGGGCTGGTAACGGCTAGGAATTGAACCACGGAGACACGGAGACACGGAGGCACGGAGAATGCGAAGACGAGGGATCGAGGGATCAAGGGATCGAGGGACCAAGGGATCGGGGGACCAAGGGACCGAGGAAGAGACGCGCGCCGGCCGCGATCTCTCGCGCCCTTAATCCCTTTATCCGTTGATCCCTTTGGCGCTCGTTCTCTTCTCCGTGCCTCCGTGCCTCCGTGGTTGTTTTCGCTTTCGGCGGTGATACAAGTTGACCGAAGAATACCGCGTTCAACTCGACGTCTTCACCGGTCCCCTGGACCTCCTGCTCTACCTCGTCCGCCGGGACGAGTTGGATATTCAGGACATCTCCCTTACGCGCCTCGCCGACCAGTACCTCGATTACGTCCACCTGCTCGAAGAGCTTGACCCCAACGCCGCCAGCGAGTTTCTCGTCATGGCGGCGACGCTGGCGGAGTGGAAATCGCGGGCGCTCTTGCCGACCCCGCCGCTGGATGCGGCCGACGACGCCGACGATCCGCAGGCCAACCTGGTCCGCAAGCTGCTGGAATACAAGCGCTTCAAGGACGCGGCCCGGGCGCTCGGGGCCGCCGCGGATGAGCGCGCCAAGCGGTTTGTCCGCGCGCCGGCGAACCTGCCGCCGGAATTGCAGGGCGTTGAGCTGGAAGAGGTGGAAGTCTGGGACCTGCTCTCTGCGTTCGGGCGGGTGATGACCTCGATTGGCCGCGGTCCGGGCGTGCACGAGGTGCGTTACGACGACGTGCCACTGGAGCAGCACCAGGCCGACATCATGGCGCTCATCAGCGCCCGCGGGGCGACGACGTTTCGCGAGCTGTTCGACGGCACGGAGTCGAAGGCGCAGATCGTCGGACGGTTCCTGGCGCTGTTGGAGCTGCTCCGCACGCGCCGGCTGCGCGCCGAGCAGGAGCGCGTCTTCGGCGAGATTTACCTGTTCCTGCTGGCGGAGGCGGAGCCGGAAGCGGAAGCAGAGGCGCAGACCGCGTAGGTGGGCATTGCCCACGGAGCGTACGGTTGGCCATGCGCACCCTTCAGGTCCTTCCGAGCCGCGACCGTGAGGGAGCGGTTGTGCCAAGACGCGGTCCAACACCGCTCCCTTACGGTCGCGGCTCGGACGTTGAAGACCGCTCCCTTACGAGACTGAGAACTTTTCCTTTGGCCGGCGTCGGTTTCCTTGTCGCATGGTCTGCGGCTCGTGATTCGCTTGTTTACTTCGGCTGCACCGGCGGGTTCATTCGCTCACCGTTGGTCAGGTGACGAGCTGCGCGGTGAAGTGCATCACGTTGTAGGCGAGGGCGGCCCAAAGGGCCTGGCAGCGTACTTTGGCCAGCCCGCGCACGACGCATTGCGCCAGTCCGCGATACCGTTTCAAGTCGGCGTTGACCGGCTCGGCGGTCGAGGCTCGCTGCTTATAGATCGTCTGGCCCGCCGGCGTTCCCATGCGCACGCGCCAGGCCGCCACGCCCGGACCGTCAGAGCGTTTGGGCGCAAAGCCCGCGGTGTCGTTCCCGGTCTTCTGCGGCGGCGCATAGATGCGCGTGCCCGCCGCTTCGGCGCGCTCGATCTCGGCCAACTGCACGTAGCCGCCGTCGAGCAGGTGCTCTACCACCTTCGCGCCGCTGCGCCGCTCCACCTGGGCGCGCAGCGGCGCTGCTTGCTGGTGGTCGCTGCGGGCCTGGGTGACGTCCACCCCCACAATCGCGCGGCTCTCCACGTCGGTTGCCAGTTGTACGTTATACGCCGGACGGTAGCCGCCGTCGGGCATCTTCATGACGCGCGCTTGCGGGTCGATCGTCGAGGCCCGCGGCTCTTTGGCACGCACGTCCGGCCGCTTGGACTGCTGCTGGTCTGCGCCAATCTTCGGCAACTCGGCCAACGCCGCTTCGATTCGCTCGACCCGCTCCCGGGCCGCACGCTCCTGCGCGGCACGCCGTCGCGCATCCGCGGCAGGGTTGTCCGACTGGGCCTTGACCGCCGCCACATGGGCGCGGGCTTCCGTCAGTTGACGCTGCAGCGTCGCCTCGCGGCGGAAGGTGTGCCGCCCGGCGTCGGCCCGCACCTTGGTTCCGTCCTGCGCAATCCGACGCACGCTCACGATCCGCTTGTGCATCAGCACCGCCAACACCTGCGAAAACAGTTCGTCCAGCGCCGCCCTGTGACCGACGCGGAAGTCATTCAACGTGTGATAGTTCACCGGCACGCCGCCGCACAGCCAGCGAAAAGCGTCCTGGCAGCCGCAGCGTCGCTCGATCTCGCGCCCACTGCCAATCCCCTCGATCGTCGCGTACAGCCACAACGCCGTCAGCAACTGCGGATCCGTCGCCGGCCGGCCCGGCTCGTCGCCGCGCGCCTTGAGCGGGGCGCTGAACGCCGAAAGATCGAGCCGCTCCACGACCGACCAAACCGCCCGCGCCGCGTGATCCGCCGGCAGCAGATCCTCCAGACAGCACGGCAGCAGCAACGACTGCTCGCGATTCGGCCGCCGAAGCCGCGGCGGCTCCGCCAACGCACGCCGCCCCGTCGATTCCGATACTGGGTCGTTCATCACGGCATCCATTCCGGCAATCAGCATCGTCGTGTCCATGTCGAATAATGTACCATCCCCGGCAAGGGGGATTTATTCTCACTCTCTTACGGTCGCGGCTCGGAGAGAGCGGCTTGCCGTGGTGACGTTTTTGGATGGTGATTGGAGTTCCACATGAGCAAACCCAGCGAACGACTGAAAGAACTTGGAATCACGCTTCCTTCACTGAACAAGCCCGTCGGCGCGTACGTGCCCGCCGTGCGGCACGGCGACACGCTCTTCCTCTCCGGCCAAATCCCGTTTCGCGACGGGAAGCTGGCGTATGAGGGCAACGCCGGCCTGGACCGGACGCTCGACGAAGCCAAGGACGCCGCCCGCATCTGCGCCCTGAACGCGATCGCGGCGGCGGCGGATGCAGCGGGCGGGATCGACAACCTGGCGCGCGTGCTGAAGGTCGTGGTCTACGTCGCGTCGCACGAGGGGTTCAATGAACAGAGCAAGGTCGCCAACGGGGCCAGCGACCTGCTGGTCGAAATCTTCGGCGAGAACGGCAGGCACGCGCGGGCGGCGGTGGGCGTGGCGGAGCTTCCGCTGAACGCGACGGCGGAGGTGGACATCATGTTCGCCGTGAAGTAGCGGCGAAACCACCCGGAAGCCTACGCCCGGTTGGTACAATCAGCGTGAAAGGAGCCGATCCAGTGAGCGCCTCACCGACTGCCAAGGACCGCGCCCGGGAAATACTCGATCAGCTTCCGGACGACTGCACGATCGAAGATGTCCAGTATCACCTGTACGTAGCGGAGACCCTTCGCCGCCGCCTTGACGCCGCGAACGCGGGGAACACCGTGCCGCACGAGGAGGCGGAAAAGCGGCTCGACAAATGGCTCGTCAAGTAAGGTGGGTGTCTGAGGCGATCGACGATCTGGACGCGATCGCCGCGTACATTTCACGCGATTCGCCGACGCACGCGGCGGCCGTCGTATCCCGCATGATCGCCGCCGCGGCGGAACTCGCCCTGTTTCCGTTGTCATGCCGCCGCGTTCCGGAATGGGACGATGATGCCGTGCGACAGCGAATCGTGTACAGCTACCGGCTGATCTTCCGCATCAAGGGTGATGTCATCGAGATTCTGGCCGTGATTCATGGGGCGCGGATGCTGCCGGACGACACCCGTGATCGCGGCTAGCCCGGACCGCAGCGTCCAGCGCTCCCCGCGGCACTAATCTGGTTGAGGGTATTATCCTGATTCGCGCGACGCGCATGCTACTGTTGTTCCTGGCGATGGCGCTCGCCGCCCTCGGTGTGGCGAGCATGTGGGCGAACGTGTCATTGCACGTCCAGCCGCGCCGGAGCACGTGGTGCCTGCACGCGACGGCGGAGCGCGCGGCGTTCGACGTGCAGTACGACCTTGCCGAAGCGGTCGACGATCCCACCTCGCTGTTTCGCCCGCGTCAGTCACGGCATCATCAGTGGGGGCCCTTTCGCGTCAGCTTCGTCGCCCTGTATGGCACCTACAGCCCATTCAGCGCGACGCCGCTCAGCAACCAGCAGGCGTGGGTGGTCGCTGGTCCAATATGGGCGCCAGTGGCGTTGCTCTTCCTCTGGCCGGCGCTCTCCTTCGTCGCCTCAGTCCGCCGCCGCCTTCGGTGTCGAAAGCGGCTGCGCGCCGGGCAGTGCCTCAAGTGCGGCTACAACCTGACCGGCCTGAGCGAGCCGCGCTGCCCCGAGTGTGGCGCCGCCATTCGCCCGGCGCAGGCGCAATTGCCTGCCGACGAGTGAAACGCACAGAAACCGGGCCAATCGCGTGGTAAGGCGCGCCGTCCTCCGTAGGCTCCACGGCGCGGCGCTTGCGGCAATTACACGCGATCGCGCGTGCCGCCAGTTTTTCGTTGCAATTCCAGTCACGCCAGCCGTAGACTGGCGTCAATCTGGCCGGTTGCAGTTGGCTGGCGCACTGCGGGTCCGCTCCTCCACGTGCGCCGCTTCGTCACACCTCTTCAAAAAAGGAGCTCAGGCATGTCTCTTCCCCGTCTCGTCGCCGTCGGCGTCGCCATACTCGTCAGCGCCGCGGCTTCGGCTCAGCCGAACCCGGGCGCCAGCCGACAGGCGCGCGTGGGCTGCGCGAGCCCGTGCGAAGATGATTGCGTCTTTGAGACATTTACGGTGTATGGCTACTCACCCAGCGGCACGCTCATCAGCGTCCGCCTCGGACACCGCAAAGTCAGCACGCCGGCAGGCTGCAATTCCGACATCTCGCCCGGCGCGTCGACCGTGAGCTGGACCATCGGCGGCAACACGCAGACCTTCACGTTCAACCCCGAAGGCCAGACCAACGACCCCGGCAACCGTAACAACGTCAACGACTTCACGCGCGACCTGATGGGCGCCGGGTGGGACTGGGTCGAAAACGACGGCGTCAACTCGATGCAGCTTGCAGGCGCCGGCGCGATCAGCGGACTGTCATTCAATTTCAAGTCGATCCTCATATGCACCTGCAAAACTGAGGACGGCGACGGGAACCTCCCCACCGCGACGCGGACGACCACCACCACCGGCGTGTACAGCGGTCAGGCGTCGGGCCCGAATGACACGTTCGACCCCGGGACCATTTCGGTGGGGAAGACGGGCTTTCGACCAACGAATTTCGGCATTCCGTACGAATCGACGGTCTACTCCGACAGCGAGATCGCCCCGGCCAGCCGCGTTCTGCCCGGGCAAGTCCTGAACCGCGTCATGCACTTCCCGCCTCCCGGTCCGCCCGCGCCCGGTTCGGGGCTGCCGTTCCTGCTGGTCAAGGCGTACAACATCCGCGATGCGCAGGGGACTTCTGACGTGCGCCTGTTCGTCGACAATCTGCCGGTGAGCGGCGCGTTCGACGCGCACGACATGGATGAGGACGTGGGCATGGGCGGCGTGCAGATATTCCGCTTCCCGCGGGAGGGTGCGCTGGGCAACGCGGTCGCCGATGGGCAGGTGCAGTTGCGGCTCGAATACGCGGCCAGCGATGGGCAGTTCATCGCGCTGGACTTTCTAGCCCGGATATTTCATCAGTTCGTTGCTGCGTTGAAATAGACATGGCCTCGAAGCCTTGTAAACTGGGGACTTGCTAGAGGTTCGCCAGTGTTCAGGCAAGGAGGCCACGTGTGACAGAGTGTAACGGCCAGGGGTTGCTGTTTTCCAGTCTGGGGCGGCAGAAGATTGTGGGCGATTTTGCGGGTGGGCGGCTCACGACGGATGCGGGCGGGTTGCTGCTGCGGGAAGTGGATCGGCGTGTGGGCCTGGTCGAGGCGCTGGCCGGGTGTCTGACTGATCCGCGTGATCCGGCGAAGATTGTGCATGCGCAGCGGACGATGTTGGCGCAGCGGATTTTCGGCATCGCGCTGGGCTACGAAGATCTGAACGATCACGCCACGCTGCGCAGCGATCCGCTGTTTGCGGTTCTGGCCGAGCAGACGCCTGACGCCGCGGCGCCGCTGGCCAGCGCGCCGACGCTGTGCCGGCTGGAGAATCGCGTCGATCGCAAAGCGCTGGGGCGTCTGGCGGCGGCGCTGGTCGGGCAGTTCATCGCGTCGTATGACGCGCCCCCGGCGGAACTGGTGCTGGACTTCGACGCCACGCACGACCCGCTGCATGGCAAACAGGACGGCCGCTTCTTTCACGGCTTTTACGACTGCTACTGCTTTTTGCCGCTGTACGTGTTCTGCGGCGATCGGCTGCTGGTCAGCTATCTGCGGCCCAGCAACATCGATGCGGCTCTGCACAGCGCCGCGATTCTCAAGCTGCTGGTGACGCGGCTGCGGCAGGTCTGGCCGGCGGTGCGGATCATCGTGCGCGGCGATTCGGGCTTCTGCCGCTGGCGGCTGATGCGCTGGTGCGACCGGCACGACGTGCAGTACGTGCTGGGCCTGGCGCGCAACAAAACGCTCGAAAAACAGGTCGCACCGTGGATGGCGGCGGCCCAGGCACAATTCGAGGCCGCGAATCAGAAGGTGCGCAACTTCCACGAATTCGAGTACGCCGCGCAGACCTGGGATCGCGCGCGGCGCGTGATCGTGAAGGCCGAACATCTGCCGCAAGGCCCGAACGTCCGCTTCGTGGTCACCAACCTCATCGATCGCCGTCCGCAGCAGATCTACGACGACCTCTACACGCAGCGCGGCGAGATGGAGAATCGCATCAAGGAGCAGCAGCTCATGCTGTTCGCCGACCGAACCAGCTGCCACGCGTTCATCGCCAATCAATTCCGGCTGCTGCTGTCGAGCGCCGCCTACGTGCTGGTCGAGCACCTGCGCCGCACCGCGCTGCTCGACACCGAACTGGCGCAGGCCCAGACCGACACCATCCGGCTCAGGCTCTTCAAGGTCGCCGCGCGGATCGTCACCAGCGTTCGGCGAGTCGTGCTGCACCTGTCGAGCGCCTATCCCCTGCACGAACTATTCGCCCGCATCCTCGCCCGCCTACGCACCGGCCCGCCCCGGCGACCCGCCCCGGCGTAGCCCCCAACAGCCCGAATCGCGACCGGGGGTAAGGGGGCGCTGCGCGCCAAAACCGCTCAAACCACACAAACAACCCACGCCAACCCGAACGCACAGCAACCGGCAGCCCAAGCGACAACTGATGAAATATGCGGGCTAGGCCTCTTCTTCGTGTCGGGTTCGCCGCCGGTCCCCGCGACAACGGTCTCCGGTTCGATCCTGCTGACGCTGTTTCTGCTGGTCGCGGCGCTGATTCTGCTGCGACGTGGCGGCCGACGGCCGACCAGCGCTACGTCGTGACGCTCAGCGACCAGCGGACAGTAGCGTAGAGTGTGGTGGCGTCGCGCCGATGCGGCGTCGTTTGCCGAAAGGTGTTATCGCGCCGCCAACGCCCTGATCGCCCCCGGCCACAATGGTGCGTTCGGGCCGCAATTGATCAACAGTGAGAACTCACAATCAATCAGCGCGGCCCGAACGCACCTCCCCTGCGATGTCGATCGCGAATCCCGGCCGATGGCCCCGGGCTGATGAATCAGCTCCATTCTGCGGGCTTCGGACGGAGGCGTATTCTCCCGAACTCGACGATGGCGAGCCTTCCCGGCAGCGCGGCAATGCACGTATTCTCCCTCATGAACGCCGCCACGAGTTGAACGACCAGGTCCGCGCCCGCCGTCTCCGGCAGCCAGAAAACGGCGATCCCCGCATGCTCTTCGGGAGGGTACGCGCGCTCGTCCGCGAAGTCGAAATCTCGCGTCATCAGCGCAAGCCGCCCGGCCCGCGCGTGCTCCGCGATTTCCGCGTCGCTCGCGTCGGCCAGCGGCGTGTCGCGAAGGTGGGTGCATTCGTGCCCGGCGGCGCGAACGGCGCCCGCCGCACTGCGAGGCATGTTGGCGTCAAGCAGGAAGTGCATCGTCAGCCGGCCAGCGGGTAGTGCGCCTCTCGGTCAAGCAGCGCCGTGACATACCCCAGCGCAGCCTGAATCTCGTCCAGCGTCACGTCGTACTCCCGCGCGACCGTCTCCATGGACATGCCGCCCGCCAGACTGCCGGTGATCAGCGCGACCGGCACGCGTGTCCCGCGAATGACGGGGCGACCGTGGCACTTTCGCGGATCGATTTCGATGCGGCCGTGTGCTTCCGGCGTCATGACGTTTCCTCACTTGCGCAGATTCTACCACCGGCTGGGCGATTTCGTCTCGCCCGTTGCGGCCGAGCTGGTATCATGTCTTTGGGGAGACCGTGCGCGTATGCCGCCCGCTCGCTCCGTGCGCTGTAGACTCTGATTGGCATTCGCGAAAGGAGACGCACCCATGACCGCTCGTGTTCTGCGCGCGACGCCCCCGTCGCTCTGCTTCGTGCTGCTGGCACCTCTCGTCTGCCTGGCCGACAACCTGGCCATCGTCAGCCACTCGCCCGCCTCCAGCGCCAGCAACGTGCCGCGCGGCACCGGCTTCGTCGTCACCTTCGACCGCCCGGTCGACCCCGCCACGGTCAATTTTGACAATATCCGCGTTTTCGGCCACGGCACAGGCGCGATTCGCGGCACATTCGCGCTCTCCAACGGCAACCAGACCGTCACGCTCACGCCCGACCGCAGCTTCTCCGCCGGCGACGTGGTGATGGTGACGCTCTCGCACAACCTGCGCGGGGCCGACAACAACCCGCTGCGCAGCGCCGGCTATGGCTACCGCTTCACGACCATCGCCGACCCGGCCACCATGAGCTTCACACAGATCATGAGCGTCTCCAACCGCGGCACGACCCCGCAAACGCGCATCTACGGCGCCATCGGCTCCGATCTGGACAACGACGGCTGGCTCGACCTGACGACGGTGAACGAGGTCAGCTCCGACCTGCGCATCTTCATGAACCGCGCCGACGGCACCGGCCTGTATCACAACTTCATGCAGCCACCTGAGACGATCAACTTCGAGAGCAGCCCCAACGACTGCGCCGACTTCGACAACGACGGCCTCGTCGACGTCACCGTCGCCAGCTCAGCCACGTCCGTCGTCTCCGTCCTGCTCGGCCACGGCGACGGCACGTTCGGCCCGCAGCAGACCATCAACGTCGGCAGCACGCCGCACGGCATGGCCACGCTCGATGCTGACGGTGACGGGGACATGGACATCGTCACCAGCAACACCGGCGGCAATAACTGCTCGATCATGTTCAACAACGGCGCGGGCGTTTTCGGGCCGGCGACGCATTTCGAAGGCGGCGGCAGCGGTGAATATGCGCTGGGTTCGGCGGACATGAACAACGATGGCATCTTCGACCTGGTCGTCGGCGCCCAGGGCAACCAGCGTATCGTCGTCCAACTCGGGAACGGCAACGGCACGTTCACGCAGTCCTCCAACATGCCCGCGGGCGGGGCGGTGTGGATGCTCGGCACCAGCGACGTGAACAACGACGGCAACGAAGACGTGCACACCGCCAACAGCGGCAGCAGCAACGGCTCGATCCTGCTTGGCAACGGGGCGGGCGCGATCGGCTCGCCCGCGACCTACGCCGCCACGCCGCAAACCGTCTCCACCCGCACCGGCGACCTCGACGGCGACGGCGATCTGGACTGGGTGCTGTCTTGCTTCAGCGGCGGACAGTGGCACGTCTACCGCAACAACGGCAACGGCACTTTTACGCCGCACGTCATTATTCCGGCCGCGTCGAATCCGGCGTGCGCGTCGATTCTGGACGTGGACAACGATCATGATCTGGACTTGGTGCTGCTGGATGAGATTGCGGACCTGATGCGCGTCTATCGCAACGCCGGGCCGCTGGTGGACGGCGACATGAACTGCGACGGATCGGTGGACATTCTGGACATCAATCCGTTCACCCTGGCGCTGAGCGACGCCGCGGCGTACAACGCGGCTTATCCGAACTGCAACCGTAATAACGCCGACGTGAACGATGACGGAAGTGTCGATGTGCTGGATATCAACCCGTTTGTGGCGTTGATCAGCGGCGGCTAGAGCGGTTCTGGTTTCCTGTAGCGTCGGACCTCCGCGTCCGACGACTGAAATCGCAATCGGACACGGAGGTCCGACGCTATAAGTCCGCTGGGACGGGCGAGACGCCCGTCCCACCCAAATGTCCACAATCTCGGACGGCCGCAATGCGTTGTTCGCCGCTAACGATGATCCCGCGCCTGCAGCGCCGGTCGCGGTTTCACCGCCGCCTCGCCGCGCGGCCCCGTCGCCTGACTGCTAAGCTGCAAACGCAGCGCCTCCAGCAACGCCGCCCGCTCCATCAGCCGCTTCGGCAGCCGCCAATGCACCGTCTTGTTATCCGGCACGCGCGGCGAGCCGGGGCCGACGCTGAATAGATCGCCGAGCTTGTGCACGTCCTCGACTGCGAAGACCACGTCCGGTCCATCGATCGAGATTGACCGAACCCCCCGCGGCCCGGCCAGAACGCGGATTTCCGCCAGTTGCAGCAGCGTCTGCATCTCCCCGTCGATCGGCCCGAACGCGTCGCGCAGATCAGAAGTCAGCGACGCCAACTCGTCCGGCGTGCGGCACTGCGCCAACCGCTTGTAGACTTCCATCCGCTGCCGATCGGAGCGGATGTAGCCGCGCGGGATGCTGGCCGAGACGCCGATGTCGAGATTCACGCGGCGGAACGTATCGGCCGGTTCGTTGCGCAGACGGCGCGTGGCTTCATCGAGAAGCTGGCAGTACATCTCGTAGCCGACCGCTTCAATGTGGCCCGACTGCTCGGCGCCGAGGATGTTGCCCGCTCCGCGGATTTCCAGGTCGCGCATCGCGATCTGGAACCCGGCCCCCAGATCGCTGTAGTGCTCGATCGCCTTCAGGCGGCGGGCGGCCTTTTCGGTCAGCGGCGTTTTCGGCGACAGCAGCATGTACGCATAGGCCCGGTGCTTCGAGCGCCCGACGCGCCCGCGAAGCTGATGCAAATCGGCCAGCCCGAAGCGATCAGCCCGATCGATGATGATCGTGTTGGCCGCGGGGATGTCGAGGCCCGATTCAATGATGTTGGTCGACACCAGCACGTCCGCCTCGCGCCGCATGAACGCCAGCATCACCTCTTCCAACTCCGATCCGCCCATCTGGCCGTGGCCGACGACGACGCGCGCCTCGGGCACGAGCGCGCGGACGTGGTTGGCAATGTTGTGAATGCTGCGGACGAAATTGTGGACCAGGTAAACCTGCCCCTCGCGGTTCAGCTCGCGCAGAATCGCGTCGCGGACCAGCTTGTCATCCCACTGCCGCACCTGCGTCACGATCGAGCGGCGATCCAGCGGCGGCGTCGCCAGCGACGAGATGTCGCGCATGCCGAGCAGCGACATGTGCAGCGTACGCGGAATGGGCGTGGCCGAAAGCGTGAGCACATCCACCGTCGCTCGGAGCTGCTTGAGCTTCTCCTTGGCCTCGACGCCGAAGCGCTGCTCTTCGTCGATCACGACCAGCCCGAGGTCGCTGAAACGCACGTCCGTCGAAAGCAGGCGGTGCGTGCCGATGAGCACGTCGACCTGCCCCTTCCGCGCCCGTTCCACGATCTTCCCCTGTTCGGCCTTCGTGCGAAAACGCGAGAGCACCTCAACCGAAAACGGATAATCGGCCATGCGGTCGCAAAACGTCTGGAAATGCTGCTCGGCCAGCACCGTCGTCGGCACCAGCACGGCGACCTGCTTGCCATACTCGACCACCTTGAACACCGCCCGCATGGCCAGCTCGGTCTTGCCGTAGCCGACGTCGCCGCAGACGAGCCGGTCCATCGGCCGCGGTCGGAGCATGTCGGACTTGATCTCGCCCAGGGCGCGAAGCTGGTCCGGCGTCTCGGTGTAGAGGAATGAGCCTTCGAACTCCTGCTGCCACGACGTGTCCGACGGATAGGCGATGCCCGGCTGCGTCGCACGCTGCGCCTGCAAGCCGAGCAGCTCGGCAGCCAGGTCGCCGACGGCGTCCGCCGCGCGCTGTTTTGCCTTCTTCCAGGCCGTTCCGCCGATGGTGCTGAGCTTGGGCTTGCCGTGGAAGCTGCCGATGTACTTCTGCACCAGGTGAATCTGGCTGACGGGGACGTTCACCACCGCCTTGTCGGCGAATTCGAGCGCGAGGTACTCGTCGCGGCGGCCGTCGCGCTCGACCGTCTTCAGGCCGGTGAAGCGGCCGATGCCGTGCATGATGTGCACAACGGCGTCGCCGAGGTTCAGATCGAAAAACGTATCGATCGGGCGGGCGGGGGCGACGCGGCGGAGCGTGCGACGCTGGCGATAGCGATGGAAGAGCTCGTGGTGCGGCACGAACGCGCGGCGACCCCAGCGGAAGCCGCGATGGATGACGCCGACGGTCGTCCTGACGGGAGCAAGCTCCGCTGCTGAGCCGTGCGCACCCGAACCACGCGCTTCAGCCGCGGACGTCAACCCGCCGCTTGGCGCGGCGGGTTCGGACAGAGCGGCGCCCGGCTCCCTGTTCCCCGTCCCCTCTTCCCTTGCGCCCTCTTCCCTTGCACCCTCTTCCCTTGCGCCCTCGATCCCTCGATCCCTCGATCCCTTGATCCCCCCTTCCAGCATCTCCCGCAGGCGCTGTTCTTCCGGCGGGTTGTCACAGAGGACGACGACTTCGGCTTCGCGGGCGAGCTCGGCGAGCGAGGCGAGGGAGTCGGGCGAGCGGGCCTCGAACTGCGGCAGGCTGCCGGCGCCGAAGGCCACCGCAGGCTGAAAGACGCCGCCGAACCGGTGAAGAAAGAGCGCGCTGAAATCTGCGCTGCGGCGAAGGACGGCGTCGGCGGGAACGATGCCGGCCTGTTCGCCGAGCCGCTGCCAGTAGGTGCGGCCGATCTCCTGGATTTCCGCCGGCTCGGCCAGCGCGATGATTGCGTCAGCCGGCAGAAGCGAGAGGAAACCGGTGGTCTGGTCGCCGCGGCGGGCGGCAGGCGAGCTGGCAGAGAGCTTCGCCGCGGGAATCTGGACGGATTGCAGCGTCTGGGTGGAGCGCTGCGTGCCGGGGTCGAAAACGCGGATGGACTCGATCGAGTCGCCGAAGAACTCGATCCGGATGGGGTGATCGAATGCGGCGCAGAAGACATCGACGATCCCGCCGCGATGGGCGAAGTCGCCGGGAATGTCGACCGCGTCGGCCCGTGAGAAACCGTGTGCATCGAGCCAGGCGACGAGCGCGTCGGGTTCAAGCGTGAGGCCGACGTCGATCATCAGCGAGGACGCGTCGATGGCGGCTTCGGTCGGCGTCGGCTGCATCAGTGCCAGAATCGGCGCGACGATCATGAGGGGCGGCGCAGGACCGGGTGGGACGGGCGTCTCGCCCGTCCGCCCGCCGGGCGCTGCAGCCGGCTTGGCACTGGCGGACAAGCCGCCAGTGGCACCCCCGCCGCCAGTGTGTGCCACGGGTGCCACGGGCGGCTTGTCCGCCCGTGCCCGTCGCGCCGCCAGCGTCTGCACACACAGCCGCACGCGCTCCGCCTCCAGCTCGTTGTCCCCCGGCTCGCCGCTCAGCGACTCGAGCGCCGGCAGTAGTTCCGGCGGCGTGCCGATCACGGTTTCAATGTCGTCGCGGCAGTCATCGGCCTCATCCGCATGCGCGGTGATCAGCAGCAGCGGCCGGCCGAGGCGTTCTGCGACGATCGCGGCCAGAATGGGCGCAGAAGATCCCCACAGCCCTTCCGCCGTGACGCCCCCCTTCGAGTTCGTCAGCAGCGAGGCGAGCGCATCGACGCGTTCATCCGAGCGGATGACGTCGAACCAGTCCACGGCGGAATTGTAGCGGCCGGCCCCCGTGCCGGCCGGCGCGGTAGCGGCCGGCCCCCGCACCGGCGGCTGCGACGGGATGGGCCCGTTCCCACGTTCCCACCTTCCCACGTTTTCCACGGCGCTTACTTCGGCGCGACGTAGTTCGGGATGTCGCGCTGCTGGCCGAAGAAGAAATCTTCCATGTGCGTGCGGAAGACGTCGTTGGCCTCGTCGGAGGTGGGGTCGAGGCGGTATTCGTTCATGACCATTCGCATGTAGTCAGTCCACATGCTCCAGGCCTGGGCCGAAACGCCGGCCAGCACGCGGTCGCGCAGCGCCGGTCCGCCAAAGAGCAGGCACATCCGCGCGGCCTGGTCTCCGTCGCGGGTCGAGGTGTCGATCGCCGGCAGCTCCTGTCCGAGCTTGGCGCATTTCACGGTTGCAGACATAAGGCTCCCTTTCCTGTCACGCCGATGATAGCCGATTGGTCGCCACAATCAGAGCCGCGACCGTGAGGGAGGGTGGCGCTTTCCGAGCCGCGACCGTGAGGAAGCGCGGTTCCTGTAGGGTGGGCCGTGCCCACCATTCGTATTCGTCGTGCGGGCGCCAATCGTTTGTGGGCACGGCCCACCGTACAGTCGCGCGATCAGCGACTCTGGGCGAGCGCGATCTTCAGCCGCCGCCCAGCTCGCCGTCCGAGAGCGTGCGGATGACGCGTCCCAGCCGCTCAATATCCACCGGCTTCACAAAGTAATCCGCGGCCCCCAGAGCGCGCGCGAACTGAGCTTCGTCGATCATGGTGATCATCACGACCGGAATCTCGCGCAAAGCCGCATCCGCCTTCAGCTCGCGCAGCACGGACCAGCCGTCGGCGCCGGGCATCATGACATCCAGCGCGATGACCGCCGGTTTCAATTCGCGCGCCAGCCGCAGACCCTCCGCCCCGCCCGCCGCCGCCACAACGCGGAAGCCCTCGCGCGACAAGGCGCGCGTCAGCAGGTCGCGGGCGATCGGGTCGTCGTCGATCGCGAGGACGCAAGCGCCGCCCTCCTCCGCGAGACCCGCCGCGGCGGCCGACGGCCCGGCGACGGCGCCCGCCCGCGGATCGGCGACCTGCGCCGGCAGGCGGATGGTGAAGCACGACCCCGCGCCTGGCCTGCTCTCGACGCTGACATCGCCGCCCATCATGCGGCAGAAGCGGCGCGTGATCGCCAGGCTGAGGCCCGTACCGCCGAAACGGCGCGTCGTCGAAGCGTCGATCTGTCTGAAATCCTGAAAGAGGCCGGCCATCTGCTCGGACGTCATGCCGATGCCCGTGTCACGCACGCTGAAGACAAGCTGGTCGCCGCGGTCGCCGGCAAGGCGATCGGCGGTCAGGGTGACCGCACCTTTTTGCGTGAACTTGCCGGCGTTGCTGAGCAGGTTAAAGAGCGACTGCCGCAGCTTCGTGACGTCCACGTGCATCCGCCCTGCATCCGCCGCGACGCGGCACTCCAGCGTGCTGCCGTTTTGCGTCATCAGCGGCTGGGCCGTGGCGGCCACGTCGTGGATGAGCGAGGCGACGTCCACGTCCTCCAGGTGCAGGTCCATCCGGCCGGATTCGATCTTGGAAAGATCGAGGATTTCGTTGATCAGTTCGAGCAGATGCTTGCCGGCCTGGTTGATCTTCTGCACGTCGCTTACGAACGTCTCCAGCTTCAGTTCGCGGGCCTCCTCTTCGAGCATCTCGCTGTAGCCGATGATCGCGTTCAGCGGCGTGCGCAGCTCGTGGCTCATGTTGGCGAGGAACTGGCTCTTCGCCTTGCCGGCGGCGTCGGCCCGCATCGCGATGAGGCGGTCGTTCATTTCGTCCATTGCGACGGCGGCCAGCTCGCGCAGCAGCGCCGCCTGCTCCGATGAGAATCGCCGCGGGCGCCTGTCTTTCAGACACAGAGCGCCGACGGCCAATCCGTCGGTCGTCAACAGCGGCGCCCCGGCGTAGAAGCGAATGCCCTGCTCGGTCACCATCGGGTTGGCCTGGAATCGCGCGTCCGCGGCGGCGTCCTCAATGATCAGCGGTGCATCGCTCAGGATCGTGTGGGCGCAAAACGCCGCGCCGCGGTCACCGCCTGGCGGCCCTCCGCCGCACTGGGCCTTGAACCACTCGCGCTGCTGGTCAATCAGGCTGATTTGCGCGACCGGCACGTCGAATATTCGCGCCGCCAGCCGGACGATGCGATCGAAAGATTCCTCGGTCGGCGTATCGAGTATTTGCAGCCCCCGCAGGGCTTCCAGTCTGCAGGTTTCATTGGGCGGCAGCGGGGCAGGCGTCATGTTCGGGATTCCGGCGCGGCGTCAGCGCAAGATGCGGGACCTGTCGGAAGCAGCGCGGCGATCTTGCCCAGCAACCGCTCGAACTCGACCGGCTTGGTGTCGTAGTCGTCGCAGCCGGCCGCGAGCGCCTTTTCGCGGTCGCCGGGCATCGCGTGGGCCGTGAGCGCGATGAGCGGGATGCGCTGCGACGAGGCCTGGGCTCGAATCCGCCGGGCGGCCTCCCAGCCGTCGATCACCGGCAGGTTCATGTCGAGCAGAACGAGGTCGGCGCGCTCCGCGCCGGCCATTCGAACCGCCTCGGCGCCGTCCGTGGCGCAGATCACCTCGTAGCCGCGCCGTGCCAGCCGCCGCGAGAGCATGTTGCGGCTCAGTTCGTCGTCTTCAACCAGCAGGATTCGCGGCATGGCCATCCAGTTTCCCGGGGCGACTGGCGCTAGGCGCGCGGCGGTTCGATTTCGATCGCCAGGGCAGACACGTCGTCATCAAATCCCCTGCCGCCGCTCGCCCGCGTCCAGGCCTCGGCGGAGCTGACGATCGCGTCCATGGACGCCTGCAGGGGCGACACGCGCGTCTGCTCGGTGGTCGCGACAATCCGCTCGCTCTCGAATCGCTTGCCCTCGCCGTTCTTGGCGTCGGCGATGCCGTCGGAATAGAGCAGGATTCGGTCGCCGGGCCGCAGTTGCAGCACCTGCTCTTCGTAAGGGAACTCCGGTACCCAGCCAATGGGAAACGCGGACGCGGCGATGTCCCGTGCGGGGGCGCTGGCGGGAATGTGCACCGGTCCCGGGTGTCCGGCGCTCACGTAGCGCATCTCGAAGGTCTGCGTGTTCAATACGCCGTACCAGAGCGTGAAATACTGGGCGATTTCAGTGTCCATCGGAAAACGGCGATTCAGCTCGGCCGCCACGACACCCGGCGGCGTGGCCTCAAGCGCCGCCCCGCCGGCTGGTCCGCGGCGCACGACCAGGCTTTCCGCGTCGCCGCCGGGCACGGGTGAAAGCACGCGCGCGAGCGTGACCGAAAGCAGCGAGGCCTTGGCGCCGTGGCCGCTGACATCGAGCAGGTAGACGCCCACGTGCGAATCGTCGAGCTTGAAGACGTTCAGAATGTCGCCGCCCAGCTCGTCGCACGGGCGATAAACCCAGGAGAAGTTCATCGGCGAGGCGCTGCGGATCTCGGGCGGGCGCGTCGGCAGGAGCGAGCGCTGCACGCGAGCGGCGGCGACCAGGTCCTGCTTCATGCGTTCGTTGGCCGAGGCGAGCTGCTCGTTGCGCTGCGACAGGTCGCGCTGCAGTCCGACGATCTGATCGACCGCATGTTTCAGCGCAAGCTGCGTCTGCACCCGCGCCAGCACGACCGGGAAGTCGATCGGCTTGGTGACGTAATCGTTGGCCCCCAGATTCAGCGCTTCGATGATGTCCTCACGCTGATCCTTGGCGGTGGCCATGATGACCGGCAGCGCCTCGCGCCCGCGCTTCTGCCGCAGGCGGCGGAGCACCTCGAAGCCATCGATGCCCGGCATCATTACGTCGAGCAAAAGCAGGTCAACGGGCTGCTTGTCGATCAGCGCCAGCGCCTCCAGCCCGTCGGCGGCGGTGTGAAGCGTGTGCCCGGCCCGCTGCAAGCGCCGCGAAAGCATGTCGCGGTTGGCTTCGTTGTCGTCGACCACCAGAATGACGCCGGGTCTGGATTCCACGTATTGCGGCCCTCGGGCGCAGCTTAACCCTGGGTCGAAAGCGTCTCAATGCACGCGCATCGTACGGGTAATCGTCGCGCCGCCCAGTGGAGCGTGGGCGTCAATTGGGTGGGACGGGCGTCTCGCCCGTCCCGGCCGCATCAGGAACGGGCAAGATGCCCGCCCGTCCGCCCGCTCTACTCAAACACAGTCTACCGTTGCCGGCCGCCGCCTCTACTTGTCGCCGTGCACGCCGCCATCCGTGGTCACGGCCGGTGCGCTCGGCGGCGCCGGATGCGCGTCGTGCGACTCGGCCCGCGCGACCACCTGCTCCTGGTCGGGATGTTCGCCCATCCAGCTCACTCGGCCGGTGTCGATGTCGTACACGCCGCCGACAACCCGCGCCGTCCCGCTCTTCATTCTCTCGCGAACGATGGCGCTGTGGCTGATCAGC
This sequence comes from Phycisphaerae bacterium RAS1, assembly GCA_007859745.1. Taxonomy (NCBI): domain Bacteria; kingdom Pseudomonadati; phylum Planctomycetota; class Phycisphaerae; species Phycisphaerae bacterium RAS1. Next base: position 570,215 of record SMLU01000002.1, read on the forward strand.
GCCTCCATGCTGCACCAGGTGTTGATTCGAACCGCCTCATGAATCAGCGCGGCGCCGCTGCGCGGCGGATAGTTGCCGCGCGCCTTGTCGGCCGCCGGCGCCAGCCGGGCCAGCAGCGTGGCGATCGACCCATGTTCCTCTGCTTTCCGGACGGCGGCTGTCACCGCCCCGCACTGCTCGTGACCCAGCACGATTACCAGCGGCGTTTTCAGGTGTTCAACCGCGTACTCAATCGATCCGGCTTCATCATCCGCGCAGACGTTGCCGGCCACCCGCACCACGAACACGTCGCCGACGCCGACGTCGAACAGATCCTCGATCGGCACGCGTGAGTCCGAGCAGGCGAGAATTGCCGCGAACGGATGCTGACCACTGACCGCCGTTTCGTGGCGCTGCGCTGCGCTCAGATGCGGATGAACGGACGCGTCCTTTGCGAAGCGCTCGTTGCCGGCGGTCAGCCGTTCGAGCGGGTCAGTCTGTTCATCAATGGCCGGCGCACCGGATAAGCTGCGCGAGGTCGCCTGACAACCGGCGACGAGTACGGTGCAGACTGCGATAGTGACCGATAGCAGCGTGCTTGGACTCCGCGGCATGGACTTTCTCCGTTTCGTTTAACTTGTGCCCTGCTACGTCGTGTTATCGGACGTATCAGCCCTCGTCCACAGCCACTAAATCGGCATGCCGTCCGGCGATCCGCGAGAATCTTCGAAGAAACCCGGCCGCCACACCCGCGTTTGCCGTCGCGGGAAAGCACGTAGGCGCATGATCCCGATGCGATTGCGGTCTCTGCCGGACGGAAAATCCTCTCCATCGTGCGTGAGATAGTCGCCCGGATCGCGTTTTGTCCCTGGAGACGCGCGGCGTCAGCGAGCTTGCCGCGACCGCGGACCGCCGCTGCGTTAGAGCGGCGGTGATGGTCAAACGGAAACAGTGGTGCCAGCAGCGGATGGCCAAGTTAGAATGACCGAGCAGGGCCGACACATGTTCAGTTTCAACCGATCCAACAAGCCGCTTCGCGCCGCGCCGCGGGGACGCCGCACGCCCCTGGCGCCGGAATTGCCGCCTGAGGCGCCACCGCCGGCGCAGGAAAAATCGTGGATCAAAATCAGCGTGGTCGAAGACGCCACTTGCCGCCCGTTGCCGGGCGTCACAATGCAGCTCACCCAGCCGAATGGCAAGACATTTGATTTCACCACGCGCGCGGACGGCGCGATCGAAGTGTACGAGATCGATTTGGGCGACTGCAGCGTCGCCTGCAACCTGGAGGGTGCGCGCATGACCGACACGTTCGGCTTCGTCGCCACCGGCCGGGAGCCGAGCGGGCAGGCCGAGACGGCCGACCCGAAGTACAAGTACGGCCGCAAGCGGAAGATCAAGCCGGCGCCGGCCGCGCACGCCGCGGCCACCGACGGGCGCATCGCAGACGTTGAACAGCACAAAGTGAAGAGCGGCGAGTCGATCGACAGCCTGGCACAGGCCGCCGGCCTGACGTGGCAACAATTGGCGATTTTCAATTTCGGCACGGCCGACCCGGTGCAGATCAACCGCTTCCTGGCCGAAAAGGTGGGCTGCTCGAAGAAGACGGCGGACGGCGCGAACTACATGTTCGACGACAAGGACGACCCCGGGATCATTTTCATTCCGAAGCCCTGGCGATTCGACGGACTGGCAGCGGAAGAGCGGCACGTCATCCGCGTGAAGCTGCTCAAATGGAAGACCTCCAAGCCGGAATGGGACTTCTCGATCTGAACCCGCAGCGGCGGATGACGAAGATCGCAGGGTCGACGGCGATCCAACTGCAGACTTGTCGGGTGGGCCGTGCCCACCCTGGAACGGTCGAATCGACCGGAGCGAACCGATGGCGACCATCTACTCGGAACTCACGGCGCACGAGCAGGACTTCGCTACCAACAAAAAGGCGCCCTACTCGAAGGACGGCGAGATCAAGAACAACGAGTACACGTTCGCCAATGATACATTGGAGAGCGGCGGCAACTCGGTCAGCGTCGTCACGCTGACGACCGATGATTCGTCGAATTACTACTACGAAACCGAAACGACCAAGAGCCTGGTCGTCCTGCATTACACCGCCGGGCGCCTGAAGGGCGATGTCGGCGCACTCACCACCGACGGCAACCACGTCAGCGTCTCCTACGTCGTCGCACGCGACGGCACCATCTATCGCCTCTTCGACGACAAGTACTGGTCCTACCACCTCGGCTCAGGTGCGGTGGGCGGAAACGAGCTTAACTCGAAACGCGGCGTCGGCATCGAGATTTCCAACGCCGGCTGGCTGGAGCTGCGCAACGAAACCGAGCTCTGGGCGTTTGTAAACCCGGACGTCGCCGGCTCCGGCAAGCACTACTGCAATACGACCGACACCGACGCGTATGTAAAGCTCGACACGCCCTTTCGCGAGAAGGAGTACTTCGCAACCTACACGGACGCGCAGTACACCTCGACCCGCTCGCTGCTGAAGTACCTTGCCGCCCAGCACAGCATTCCGTACGAGTTTCTTGACGAAACCAAGCGCTACGAGCTGTTCGCCACGAACACCGAAGCGAAAGACTTCAAAGGCATCGCCTCGCACATCAACTTCCGCAGCTCGGGCAAATGGGACATCGGCCAGGCGTTCAAATGGGAAAAACTGACCGAGGACGCGCCGGCCGACACGCCTGCCGCGCCGCCGGCCGCCGGTCCGGCGCCTGCGCCCGCAGCGCCGCCCGCCGCGCCCGTCTCGAACTCGACCGCCTTCGCGCTGCCCATCGACCTGGGCAAAGGACTGGCCGTCACCGAAGAGAACCGCGATCTCTTCTACGAACACACCGAGCTGTCGAATCACGGCGGCTACTACCCGCTCGGCACGAACACCGTCTGGCATGGCGGCGTACACTTGCATGCCAATGTCGGCAAGGCGGTGCATGCCTGCGCCGACGGCGTCATCGTCGCCGCCCGCCTGCCGTCCGACGCGATGCTCGCCAACGGCGAATATGGCAGCCGCGCGTTCATTCTCGTGCAGCACCAGGCCCCGCCGGGTGGGTTCGAACCGCAGAAGCCCAAGACCGTGACGGGTTACACCATTTCTTCGCCCACGCTCAACCTGCGGCAGACGCCCGGCTCCTCGAACAAGCCGGCCGACGACGTGATCGGACAGCTCATCGCCGGCGATCAGTTGGAGGCGACGGGCGAGCCGGTGCAGGTCGACGGCGGCCTGTGGGCGCCGGTCGTTGTATCGAACGCGGCCGACCCGATCCTGACCGGCGCGGAAGGGTACGTCTCGGCGCACGAAAGATACGTCACTCCGCTCTACGCCGGCGGGCCGCCCGCCGCCGGCACGCCGGGCTTGGCGTACTACTCGCTCTACGTGCATCTCAGCACGCAGGCCCTGGAGGTCGGCAACGCCGGCCTGGCGGACATCGCCTGGCTTCGGGCCGACGGCGGCGTGGTGACGGCGTTCAAGACGCTGGTGAACAAGCTGCCGCTGCGCGAGAAGCCGCTGGAGTCTCAGACCTGGTTCACGACGCTGGCCAAGGGCGCCGAGCTGCGCGTCGTCGACGCCCCGGAGCAGGGCGGCGACGGCAAGTACAACTGGCGCTTCATCGAAGTGGCCAGCGGCGACACGGCCAACGCCGGTAAGCGCGGCTGGATTCCGGCCCAGCCCGAGTGGGTGCAGTCGATCGCGAACATCATGCCGAACACCGCCCTGCTCGACGCGCTGCGCTCGGGAAACATCGTCAAGCCGGCCGATTTCGTCAAAGCGCACGTCGGCGCCGGCGACAAGCTGTGGACGATGGGGGAGTACGGCTCGCCCGATTACCGCTCGGCCATGATCCACTGGGAGATCTTCTCGCAGGACAACCTGGTTCCCTCCTGGCGCCAGGCGGTGGACAGCGAAGACGACTTCAACATGGACTGCCAGCAGATACTCGGGCTGGTCGAGCAGGATTTCTTCGGCTCCGACGAGGTGCTGACCGCCGACGAGATCGACCGCTTCTATTCCACCAATCCCAGCTCGAAGCTGCTGCGGCAGTGGGCCTGCCAGTTTGCCAGCGAGTGGGGCGTCGATCTGGACACCGCCATCGACAAGCTCAAGGGCCGCTGGTTCACCGGCCACCTGAAAGAGCGCATCGCCCCCTACCTCTGGTGGGATGAAGCCGCGGCCGCCGGCGTCCCCCTTCCGGCCGGCAAGAAAGTCTGGCACTACAACCCGATCGCGCTGATGGACATCGCCGGTCGTGTGGCCCCCGGCGGCGGTGGGTTGCCGTCGGGTGAAGACAGCGGCCCGGCCGACATTCACCTGTCGGTCACGTTCTGGAGTCAGTACGAATCCGGCCACGGCTTCGAGCCTGGCGACACGTCGTGCTTCAAGGCGGCCAAGTCGATGGCGGAGGCCGCGGGCGCGACGGTCGCCGACCCGTCGCACCGCATCCAGGTCGGGTTGTCGGAAGATGAAGACGGGAAGTTGTCGATCGACAGCGCCGCCGCCGAGCAGGGTCGCAAGTACATCGACCGGGAGCTGGAAGCCGGCCGGCCGGTAGTAGTCGGCGTCAGTCACGCGGACAAGTCGTACAACGTGGACAAGCTGACGGATCACTTTGTGCTGATCACCGGGCGCAAGCGCGACACCGCCGGGAACACGACCTACATGTATCACGACCCGGCTTCCGGGTCGAAGGGCGCCGACACGAACTCGAACAACCGATTCTCGATCGAGTCCGGAACGGGCAAGATGTACCGCGACGGCAAGATCGCCGATGGCGGCGTAGTCAGCCGGCGTTTCGAGGTCGCCATGGTCCGCCGAAATGAGGAAGCGCTGGCGTAGATCGAGCCCGGCGGAAGGCTCGGTCGCTTGACTTTGGCCCTTGGTTGAGGCATTTATTCAATAGGGAGCCGGGGGCGGGTGTTCACTTTTGATTGGGGGCACGTTGATTGTGCGGCCGGGCGAGTGGGCGGCAGGGTTTGTGTTGCGCCTCCGCTCACGCCCGGGGGGTAGAGGCGAGGCTATGTTCACGGAAAACCCATGGCGGCATTCCAAGCCACTCCGGGCCGCTCCGCGCGGCCGCCGCACCCCGCCCGCCGCGCCCGTCGAGGCGGACACCTCGCCGGTCGCAGTCGAGCATTCATGGATCAAGTTCAAGGTCGTCAATAACGACGACGGGGCGCCGCTGTCGGGCATCCTCCTCAAGGTCACGCAGCCAAACGGACGCCGGTTCGACTTCACCACCCGGCCGGACGGCGTGGTCGAGGTGGATGAGATCGACGCGGGCGCCTGCGGCGTCACGTGCGACCTGACGGACGCGCGGATCACCGATACATACGACTTTGTCGCCGTGGCGAATGAGCGTGTCGAACCCGACGACGCCAGCACCGCGACGCCCACCATTCGGATGGACCGCGCCGTCCGGATCGCGCAAATCGAGCCGCATAAAGTAGCCTCCGGCGAGACGCTGGAGAGCCTGGCGCAGGGCGCAGGCATGACCTGGCAGCAGCTCGCACTCTTCAATTTCGGCACCCAGATCCCGAGCGAGATCAACGAGTTCCTGCGCGACCAGGTCGGCTGCACGCAGCGCACGACCGACGGCAACAACTACCGGTTCGACGACGCCGACGACCCAGGCATCGTCTTTATCCCTGCTGTTTGGCAGCAGGCCGATCTGGCGACCGACCAACAGCACATCATTCGCGTCAAAGCCTTCGGCGGGCTGCAACTCTGCATCCGGCTGGCGTGCGACCCGGCGGCGGCCGAGTCGATGGATGACCGATTCGTCCTGACCAGCACCGACGGCACGTATCGAGAAGAGAAAACCGTCAGCGATGATGAGCGGCCCGGCGACGACTACGTTGACCTGCACTTCAGCGGTCTGAAGAGCGATGCGTCCTACACGCTTCAGGTCTTTGAATCAGAAGGCGCCGCGCCGGTCACCATCTTCGAGAATGTCCCCTACGCACGCCTGGCCGGCCTTTCGCCGCACACCGCAGAGTCGCGCGACGAGGATCTGGTTCTGGAGGCGGCCGACGCGGAATTCGCGGAAGACGCGCCCGAAGACGGCGCTGCCGACGCCGGCGAGGCGTAGTCGAGCACGAGGACCCTCCCATGGCAGACGATACAACCGGCACCGGCTCCTGGGCGCTGACCCACGAAGCGCCGCCGCGCGAGCACGGGGTCGAAGAGACTGCGGCGGCGCCGGCCGCCCGGACGCGCCGCCGGATTCAGGTGAACGAGCCGCTGGTCATTGTCGGGCAGGTTCCGGTGGTTGAGTTCGTGACCGACGCCGACAACGACCACGTCGCCGACGCCACCGGCAGCGTGGCCCGCTTCGCCCGCGTCGGACTCTGGGACAACGCGTTCGGCGCCGGCGGCGCGCTGCTGAACAACGCCGCCGAAGCGACGAACTTCGTCGGCGCCGACTCGCGCCGCTTCTATGTTCGTGTCCGCGACCGCGGCGCGTCGGGCCAGGTTCGGGTGTACTGGAAAACCGTCTATCCCAATCGCCGTGACAAGGACGCACCGGCCCGCGGCTATGTGACGTGTGTCGAAACCGCGGCGGGCTCCGGCATATTTGTTTCCAAGGCCCTCATGCTCGTGACCGACGGCGCGGACGCCGTTCAGCGAACGCACAACGGATTGACCGGCGACGCCGGCGGCCTGCGGGCGCGCGACGAACCGGACCACCGCCTGCGGCGGGTCAACGTGTTCACGCACGTCGTCGCCGAGTATCGCCCCAATCCGCGCGGGACGGTCTTCCGCCAGCAGATCCCCGTTTTTCAACGGAACCCCGAGTCACGCAAGAAGCTGCCGCTCCAGATTTTCGTCCTGCGGCGCGTCGCCGGCGGCCAGCCCGTCACCGCGTTCAACACCATCTGGCGTTCCGATCTGCGCGTCATTCGCCAGACGTACGCCCGCCTGGGAATCTGGGTGCACACCGTCAACGTCGCGGGCACGCCGAATTCGCGCGTCGTTCGCGACGGGATCGACAGCCTGGTCGAAATGGACCCGCCCGCCGGGATCAACGTCGGTAATCTGAGCGTCGCGGACGAGAAGACGCTCAGCAACACGGCCGCCAGCATGCTCAGCACGGTTCGCCTCTTCTACGTGGGCGCCTTCGCCAGCGGCAACGGCGGCGAGGCCAGCCCCGACAGCGCGATCGCCGCTTCCCCCGACCCGGCCGGCAACATGCCGCTGGCCGGCAATGCGTACGTGGCTCGCGCCGTCGTCGGTCCGTACGCCGCGGCCCACGAAATCGGCCACCTGCTGATCGACAAGTCGCGCCTGGTCGTTTCGTCGGGACACTACGTCGCGCCGGCGGGCGCCGCCGGGACGCTCCGACCGGACACGCGCAACCTGATGTCTCCGGCGGCGCTGCCACTGCGTGAGACGGCGACGGCGCCCAAGCGCCTCTGGGACAATGACGATGCCGACGCCTACAACCAGCACCAGCGAATTCTCGTGCGGCCGTCGCGGTTCCTTCGAAACTGGTAGCCATGCGACCGACACTGCTCATGTTGCTCTGTACAATTCAGTACGGATGCGCGGAGACGCGAACCATGATGGCGACTGATGTGACCCCACCCCGCATCGCGGAGCTGGAAGAAGAACTGGGCACCGTGGACGTCAACCCGATCGAAAGGGAGGCTGCGCTGAGCAAGTTCGACGCGCAGACGCGCGATGCGCTCGCGGCGCAGCTCGCGCGACGCGTCGCGCCGCCCCCGGCCGGCCGCGTCGTGGCCGGCCTGGCGTTGATCCTCTCCGATCGCAACCGAGCAGACGTCGAAGCCGTGTACGTCTTGAACCTCCGATCGCCCGACGCCGGCGCGCGCCGTGCGTCGCTCTACGGGCTGGACAAGCTCGGCCACGCGGCGATCATCGACTTCGCCGTTTCCGCGCTGCACGACCCCGACGACGGCGTGCTCGACGCCGCCTGCTGGATCCTGTCACAAAGGGGCAAGAACGACGAGCGCATTGGCGCGCTGCTTCAGAACACGGCCGACGCGCATCGCGACGACCCGCGCTTTCCCATGAGCAACGCCCTGCTGGAGGGCGCCGGCTATCGTCCCGAGTGAGTCCAACCGCGCGCGATCCAATTGAATCCGGTAGGGTCCGCTGTGCGGACCCTTCGCGCTGAGCGCCCCTTCTCGGCCGCGGCTCAACCTCCCGACAGCAGCGCCACAAACGGATTGATATCCAGCACGTTCACGCTTCCATCCCCGTCAATGTCCCCGTGTTGATATTGCAGCCGGGAAATTGGTTGGCGTACTCGGTCGGATTCGCCAGCGCCAGCACGAACGGGTTGATATCGAGCACGTTGACCTGGCCGTCACAGTTCATGTCGCCCATGACCGCGACCGCGTTCACCGTGATCCGCACACCGTTCGACAGATAGCTGACCTGCGCGCCGAAGGGCAAATCGAGCGTCGAAAATTGGCCGCTGCGCGTTGTGGCCGTCAAAACGTCGAACGTCTGCCCCACCGTCGGCGTGAATCCACTGGTGTAGCGCACGCGCAGCGTTCCCCCGAGCGTGGCGGCGCCCGTGACGGCCAGCCGGTCGTGTCCGCTGCCGGGCGTCGTGCCGGCGATATCAAACGTCGCACCATCCGCATGAATGGATGAGGAACTGACGCGCAGGACGCCGTTGCTCATTCCCGAGAAGTTTCCCTTGGCCGTCCCGCCGCTGATAGCCAGCGTCGCGCCGGGCGCCGTATCCCACGTGGCGCCGGGGGCCGACTCCTCTTGCGGCGCTGGGCCGGGCCTATTCAGCAGCCGGTCGCGACGGCGAGGCGGAGCCGGCGCTGGCCGAAGCGCTCAGACTTCTGCAAGCCGCGCTGGGCGAGAATCACCCGCGAGCACAGACGGTCGCCGCCGAGCTGGAGCATCTGCGCGCGGTGAAGTGACGCCACGGTCCGCACAGCGGACCCTACGAATCTCCGCGGTCCGCACAGCGGACCCTACAAATCTACGAATCTACGAATCGGTAGTAGGGTCCGCTGTGCGGACCACCGCCTGGACGGCGCTGCGGGCAACCAAGCACACCGCGCGCCGTTACAGTGACACGCGCGTCGTGGTGGCCGCGTCGAGCCGCTGCCGCCGGCCATCCGCCCGCCGAATCACCAGCGCGCCGTCCAGACCGATTTCCAGCACGATTCCTTCAACCCGCGCCCCGCCGGAAACGACGGCGATTGGTCGGCCGATGTCTTCGCAGCGCTGCCGCCACGCGGCGGCGAGCGACTCAGCCGCTTCGGCCGCAAGCGCGAGCGACGCGTCAAGCCGGCGAAGCAGTGCGTCCAGCAGTCGCGTTCGGTCGATCGCGTCTTTCGACGACATTTCGAGCGACGTCGCCCGCCCCGCCAGCTCCGCGGCGAAGTGACCGGCCTGTTGCAGGCAGTTGATCCCGATGCCGATGACCAACGCCCGGCTCAGGCCGCCGGACAGCGGCGTCGATTCCGCCAGCACTCCGCCGAGTTTTCTGCCGTCTACCGCCAGATCGTTCGGCCACCGAATCCGCGGCCGGACGTCCGGCGCCGCGACGGCGATCGCTTCGCATGCCGCCACGCAGGCGATCGTCGTCGCCTGCAGAATTCGTCGCGAGTCAGCCGGCTCGCGGAGCAGAACGCTCACCAGGATGGACGAGCCGCGCGGCTCGATCCACTTCCGCCCCAGCCGGCCGCGCCCGGCGGTTTGATGCTCGGCAATCGCAACCGCCCCATCGGCCAGCACCGCCGCCTCGCGCAGTAAGAACGCGTTCGTGCTGTCGATCTCGCGGAAGTGCAGAATCTCGCTGCCCACGCGGCACAACTCGCCGCGCGGCGGCAATTCGGCCAGGCGAATCAGCCCGCTCATTTTTCGCCAGCGGCCACCGGCCGGCCGCTCATGGGGTAGACGTGTTCGGGCCGCGGATAAACCCCCGTCTCGATGTCCGCGACGTAGCGCTCCATCGCCTTGCCGATCGTTTCGTCCAGCCGGGCGAGCGCCGGCACGAAGCGCGGCACGCGGGCGGCGCCGAACCCGAGCATGTCCTGCGTCACGACCACGTGCCCGTCGCAGGCCGGCCCGGCGCCGCAGCCGACAACCGGCACGTCCACCGCCGCCTTCACCGCCAGCGTCGCCTCGTTCGGCACGGCTTCGAGCAGCAGCATGATCGCCCCAGCCTCCACCGCCGCGCGGGCGTCCTGCACCAGCTCAGCGATTGCCGCCTCGTCGCGCGCCTGGGCCTTGTAGCCGTTGGGCGTCAGCACCTGCTGCGGCCGCAGCCCCAGGTGCACAATCACGTCGATGCCGATTCGGCTGACGCCGCTCACCAATTCAGCTTCGTCGCGCCCGGCCTCGATCTTGACCGCGTCGCATCCAGCCTCATCGCGGAAGCGGCGGGCTGCCGCGATCGCGACATCGATGCCGCGACTGAGCGACACGTAGGGCATGTCCCCCACCAGCCAGACGCGCGGAGCGCCGCGGCGCACCGCCTCGGCCAGCGTGACCATGAGATCGAGCGGAACATCGCGCGTATTCGGGCGCCCCAGCAGCACCGTGCCCATCGAATCTCCCACCAGCAGGCTGTGAACACCGGCCGCCTGCGCCAGCGCCGCCGTCGGAAAATCGTAGGACGTGAGCATCGCGAACTTCCGTCCGGCGGCCGCCCGCCGGCGAAGTTGTTCCAGTGTGATGCGCGCATGCGGAGCAGAAGCGTTCATACCTCGCCAATCTGCCGGAGATACTCGGCCCGTACGTAACACAACCTCACCCGACTCAGGAATGATACGCAAGCCGCGGCGGCCCGCACAGACCGCCCATTCGGGCGTCTCGCCCGGACGACCCCGCCGCCCGACCTACCGGCCGCCGGGCGGGTCTTCGGCCAATTCGGCCAGGCGAGTGGCGGCGGTGCGGCGCGCGTCTTGCGACGCCGCGCCGGACAAAACCGCGCGGTACAGCCGCCGCGCTTCGGCAACGTTGCCCGCGTCACGTTCAGCCTCGGCCAGGCGCAGTTGCGTGTCCGGCTGATCCGGTTTGCAGTTCAGCGCACGGCGCGTGAACTCCCGCGCCGCGGCCACGTCGCCGCAGACGCCGTAATGATCCGCGGCGGCTAGGAACGCGCTGTGCATCATCTCGCTGCGCCGGGCGGGCGTGCGGTCGGCCCGCTGCTGCGCGAATCTCAGGAACTCGGCCACGCGCCCAAGCTCCAGCGCCAACCGTTCCAGAAGCTCCAACATTTCGTCCGGCGCCTGGTCCAGCAGGGCCGGCTCGCCGCCGCGCAATACGCTGTAGGCCGTCTCTGCCCGCCCCGCGCTGCGCCAGATTCGAGCATGGAGCAGGTGCGCGTCCGGCGTGTCGAGGCCGGCCGCCAGCGCCCGCCGGATGCGGTACATCGCAGACGCTTCGGGGCAACAGAGAAACTTCCGCTGGCCCGCCGGCTGCTCGAGCAGCAGCCACCCAGAGACGATCTGGCCCGCCCTCGCGCCCGGAATCTCGCGCAGCTCGGTCTGCCCCAGCGCGCGATCGAGCATCAGATAGGCGCGCGCCGCCAGCAGATCGCCGCGCGGATCGTCCGCCAGTACGCGGCCCGACTCATCAATCCGCGTCAGAGCCAAAGCCCCGCACCCGTCCTGCAGCGCCGCGTCGATCCATGCAAGCCGCACGAAGATGTCATCTGGATAACGCGCCAGCGCCTCGCCCAGCACGGCGTCGCGCGCCGCTGGCCGCGCCTCGGCGGCGTACGTCGCGGCAAGCAGCGTCAGTCCATCCGCGTTGAGCCGCGTTCGAACCTCTTCCAACAGCGCCGCGGCGGCGCCCGCCTCATGGGACTTCAGCTTCAGGCGCGCCAGGGCCGCACGCACGTCCGTGTTCCGCGGATGCTGCGAATCAAGCAATTCCAGCGTCCGCTGCGCGTCGCTGCGGCGGCCGGCGGCTTCGTACGCTTCGGCGAGCTTCAACGGATAAACCGGTTCATCGGGCCGCTTGGCGACCGCCTGCGATAACGACGCCACCGCTTGAGCGTAATCGCCTTCATTCAACTTCCGGCAACCGATTTCGAAGAGTCTGTCGGCGGGAAGCGACTCGAAGGCGGGGCGCGACGTCGGCGGATCGGCCTGCGCGGCGCCCGCAACCAGCGCAAGCTGCAATGCGACGATGACGAGCCGGGCGCCCACGTCGGGTGGACGACGACGCCTCGCGCTTGTCATGAATGTCGGGCTTCGCATACGCTTCGCAGTGGCGGGCGGGCGCGCCGCCGGCCGCTCCTGATTGTCGCGTTCTTTTCGCTCGGACGCAATTCACGATGGACGCCCACGCACTTCAATGCCTGGATTTCGCTCGCATCCGCGAGCTGCTGGCGGGCTTCGCGCTCACCGGTCTGGGCCGCGGCCTGGCGCACTCCATCAAGCCGGTTCAAAAAGCCGACCTCGTCCGCCGCTGGCTCGGGCAAGTCGATGAGCTGAGTCGGCTGGACGATTTGCAGGGCATGCCTCCCTTCGGCGGAATCAGCGATATCCGCGAGATCATTCCCCGCTGCACGCCGCCGCTGCGCGTCTCGGTCGACGATATGGCCTCCGTCGGCCGCACGTTGGAGGGCACGCACGCCCTGTCGGCGTATTTTGCGACGCTGCCGGCCGAGGGCTTCGCCGAGCTTCACCACCTGGCGCAGCGCATCGGGGATTTTCGGACGATCGCCGACCGCATCGCGGCGGTCATCGACGAGCGCGGTCAGGTGCGCGACGACGCCAGTCCCAAGATCCGCCGCATCCGACATGAAATCGCGGATGCGTCGGCGCAGATCGCCGGCGCCGTGGACAAGCTGCTGGCCGATCCGGGTGTGCGCCGCTTCCTGCAATATCCGAACGCGACGTTCCACAACGACCGCACGGTGCTCCCGCTGCGGACCGAATATCGCGGCCGCCTTCCGGGCATCATTCATCGAACGTCCGACAGCGGCGCGACGCTCTACGTCGAGCCGGGCGTAGTCGTTGAACTGAACAACCGCATCACCAATCTGCGCAGCGAGGAACAGGAAGAGATCAACCGCCTGCTCTGGGAGCTGGCGCACGAGGTAAAGCTCAACGAGCGCGAGATACTCTCCACGCTCGACACGCTGGCGGTCGTCGACCTGATCGCCGCCAAGCTCCGCTTCTCACGCAGCTTCGGGCTGCGCTGCCCGGATGTCGCCGACGAGTACCGCGTCAACGTGCGCCAGGCGCGCCATCCGCTGCTGCTGGAGCTGTTCCGCCAGCGGCGCGAAGCAGGCGAGACGCCCGGCGAGGTCGTGCCGATCGACTACCGCATCGGCGAAGACTTTCACATGCTGATCATCACCGGCCCGAACACCGGCGGAAAAACGGTGACGCTCAAGACAATCGGGCTGCTCAGCGTCATGGTCCAGGCCGGATTGCCGGTGCCGGTCGGCCCGGGCTCGACCTTCGGCATGTTCGGCAACGTGCTGATCGACGTCGGCGACGAGCAGAGCCTGCAGCAGTCGCTCAGCACATTCAGCGCCCACCTGCGGCGCCTGCTCGAAATGCTGGCGCGCTCGAACGCCGCGACGCTGGTGCTTATTGATGAAATCGGCGCCGGCACCGACCCGGACGAGGGCGCTGCCATCGGGCGGGCGATCCTCGACGAGCTGCTGCGGGTCGAGTGCCGTTGCCTGGTGACGACGCACCTGGGCGCGCTGAAGGCCTTCGCCCTGACGCGCGAGAAGGCGGAAAACGCCTGCGTCGAATTCGACATCGAGACGCTGCGGCCCACCTACCACCTGCGGATCGGCGAATCGGGCATGAGCAACGCCATCGACATCGCCCAGCGCCTGGGAATGCCCCGCCGCCTCGTGATCGCGGCGCGGCGCAACCTCTCCAAGCGGGCCCGCGCCATGCGCGACGTGCTTGAAGGCACATCCGTCGTCAAAAGAAACGCCGAGACCGCCCGCCAGGAAGCCCAAAACGCGAAACTGGCGGCCGAGCAGGCGGCCCAGGAGTCGGCCTCCGCCAAGGTGCAGTTCGAGCGCAAGCGCGCCGACTTCGAAACGTGGGTGCAGCACGTCGTCCATCTCCAGCCCGGCGACGCGGTGCGCGTCCGCGGCTTCGACCGTGACGGGAAGATTGTGCGGATGCGCCTGGATCAGCAGCGGGCGGAGGTGGACGTCGGCGCATTCACGGTTGAAGTGCCGCTGGGCGACGTGCTCCCGCCGCAGGCCCCGCCCCCGCCGCCAAGGGCGTTGCGACCGCCGCCCCCGCCGCCGCAACGAAACCGGCCGCGCGGCCCGCAGGGCCCTGCCCCGCGCGGGCCGCAGCCGCCCGGCGGCCCCCGCCCGCCCCGCGACGAGCACCGCGAGCGCCCGCGCCCGCCGCAGCCGCCGATGAGTGATGAGGAAGCGGCCGCACTGAAGCCCGGTGACGTGGTGTTTTCGAAACGATTTCACCGCGACGGGCGCGTGGTGCGCGTCAAGAAGGAAAAGAAGATCGCGGTGCTCAGCGTTGGACTCCTGGAAGTTGAGATTCCCTTCAGCGGGCTGGCCAAGATCGAAACGCCGCCGGGCAAGGCGGCCGCCAGGAAAAACGGGCCCGACCTCGCGCCGCGGCCTGCGCCGCACGCTCCCCTGAGCGACGTGCCATCCGCGTGAGGCTCATGAGCGAGCCGACCGACATCACTCATCTGCCCGCCGCCGCGTCCGGTCGAGACGCGCCAGCGTCTCGGCCCGCCAGCGATCGATCCGTTCATAGTCCCGCTTGTTGAGCCGCGCGTCGGCCAGCGTCTCGGCGATGTGCTCCAGCCGGCGGCTCTCGGCCCAGATCACGATGCAGCGACGGCACGTTGCAACGTGCGCCTGAATCGCCGCTGATTGTTCGGATGTCAACGTCCCGCTGGCCGCCGCAAAAACGGTGTCACGCGCCGGGCATTGCGATCTACTGCTCATCGAGCTCTCCCCACATGCGCCGTGCAATGGCGCGGATGCGCTTCAGCATGCGAAACTTGATCCCGTCCACCTGATTGCGGCTCATCGCGTACGCCGCGGCGACATCTACCGGCTTGCGCCGCTGAAGCACGAGGGCTTCGAAGATCTCGACGTGCCGCGGGTCCGCGTCGCGGCGGAGAGAATCGAGCGCCACCTTCTTCCGGAACGGCCGGCTCATCCTGCGCGTCAGCGACGATCGGCGTCGCGCGGCCGGCCTTGCGGAACCAGTGGCGGATTTCGTTCAGGGCGACGGTGAGCGCCCACTTGCGGAAGCGTCCGCGGGCCGGGTCGTAGCTGAAGCGCGGCATGACCTCGACCATGCGAACGAGAAAAACCTGCACCAGCTCGTCAGCGGCGGCGCGGTCGAGGCCTTTTTTCTTGGCGAGACGATAGACGATCGGCCCGTAGATCTCGACGAAGCGGCTCCACGCTTCTTGATCGTCCGTGTTCCGCAGCCGGAGAAGCAGCGTCGCGTTCGTCGCCGTCCTGGTCGCAGCTGATGCAGACATGGCGATTCCTCGGCGACCCATCGGGCCGTACAGTGAGTATGGTCGCGCTTGGAAATCTTCGCGACCCTGAGGTTTTTTCAAAGGAGTTTCTGGAAAAATGGCGCGCCGCCGGGACACGCGGGCGCCGGTCAGCGGCGCGGCCCGCGCGGGATTGACTTCGTCTGATTTAAGCGCATACCATTTAATGACTTACGGCTGGCGCGCTTTTTCGGACGCGGCCGCCCGGGAACCGTCCGGCGAAGCGCAATATCCTCTTGCATCGAGAGTTGCATCGGGATAGACTGCGTGTGGAGGTGTTCCGTCCGCGGGAAAGAAGCGGTTCTGAATCCCCTCCAACTAGATTGTGTATGGCGACTGCTACGAGCGGTCGACTGGCAACGCTGAGGCGCTGCGCTGGTTTGAGTAACCTGCGCGTGCAAGTCGGGACACGTTCCACCCCGGCGCGTACGACGCATCGCGGCAGCCAAAGCGTGTGTTTCTTTGGTTCCACTTCCTGGCCAGGGAAGAAGGAGGAGTTAATGAGAGGGTTTTTGGGTCTTGTGACAGTGCTCGCGGTGCCGGCCCTCGCGCTGGCTGACCGCGTGCTGCCGACCAACCGGGATTACATCCCGGCCCCGGCCGGCGCCCCGCAGATTGAGCAGAACGCTCCGGGCTTCAATGGTTTTGAAGCTCCGTTCGTGGTTGGTCCGATTAACACGCAGCAGGGTTGGACGACTTTCACCGCCAACCAGCTCGCGCCTGTGATCTCGACCGCCAACCCGGCGGGCCCCACCCAGCACCTGCGCCTCGCGCTGGGGCCGGGCACGGCTGGCTCGTTCAACGGCGCGTTCAGCCCCGACATTGGCAATTTTGTCAACAAGCCGTCGGAAGTGTCGGTCGACATCGCGATTAACAGCCCGGGCGGCGCCGATGCCCATCTCGTCGGCCAGGCGCCCAGCCAGTCGCTGTTGACCTGGCGCGTGAACTTCAGCTTCAACGGCACGATCAACGTGCTGGACGACGCTGATGGTCTGCCGGGCGGTTCGCTTGCGTTCATCCCGACCGTGCCTTGGACGCCCGGCGTTTACAAGACGCTGCGGGTCGAGTCCATCGCTCCGAGCGGCCCGAACACCGGTCAGTTGCGCTACTACTATGATGGCAACTTGATCTACACCAGCAGCGCCGGCCACTACGCCGGCACCGCCGTCGAGCAGGTCATCCTGTTCGGCGACAACTTCTACAACAACGCTCAGGAATCCATCGACTACGACAACCTGAACTGGACCCCGGAACCGGCCAGCCTCGCGCTGCTCGGCCTCGGTGCGCTGGTTCTGCGTCGCCGCTAAGCCGATCGATTTCGATCGCGTGTGAATGAAGAAGCCCCGATCCGGTTACCGCCGGGTCGGGGTTCTTTTTTTTTGGATGCCGCGCTGAGGCTCGCCGTTCCCGGGGGAGTGCGGGCGTCCCGCCCGCGTCGAAGACGACGCGCGCAGAAATTTGTTGGGCGCCGAGTCGAACGGTCCGCACAGCGGACCCTACGGTCTTTGAACTCGCTACTTTGAACTCGCTACTCTGAACTCACCCGCGAGTCTTCCGGCGAACAGAAGCGTGTCATACTCGAACGCCACGCGCCCCTCGCGCGACGTCGAATCAAACAGTCGCCGCAGTTCCGTGGTGAGCGCGGCCACGGCGGGGCCTTCACGCGGCACGTAGGACGCCGAGCGCGTTCGACCCAGCAGGCCGTCCCAGTCGAAATGCTGAACATTGTCGAAGCGCCAGCGCCGGTAGCCGGACGGGCCGAAGAACACCGCGATCTTCTGCTCGTTTGCATACTCGCCGCTGATCTTCACGTACTCCGGGCACAGGCGGCGGAGGAGCGTCTCGTAACCCGATAGAAATGCCGACGAGTCAAGCCGCCGGTTGTTCCAGTACAGCCCGACCGGGCCGCCGGGCCGCAGGATGCGGGCGAATTCAGACCGGGTGGCGCTTTGATCGAACCAATGAAAGGCCTGGCCGACGACGACGGCGTCAACGCTGACATCAGGCAGCGTGGTCGCCTCCGCCCGGCCGGCGACGGCTCGGAACGTACTCCACGGCGCCAGCAACGCCTCGCCGGCGGTGCGCATCTCATCGTTCGGCTCGATGCTGATGACATGGTGGCCCAGCTCGAGGAAGCGGATCGCGAGGTTCCCCGGACCGCAGCCGATGTCAGCGACGATGCTCGCGGGCTTCAGCGAGAATTCCTGCGCCAATGTCTCCGCGCACTCACGCGGGTAGCCCGGGCGGTGCGCCACGTAGTCGGCCACGCGGGCGGAGAATCGGCGAGTGGGGTCGAACATGTCGTGGAAACCTCGCCGATAACGTATCTCGGCGCAGGCCAGAGAGCCGGTGAACATTCCGGTGGGACGGGCGCCTCTCCCGTCCCCGCTGTCTCACGAACGGGCAAGATGCCCGCTCCACCCGAAAAGTTCACAGACTCTCACCCGCACGGGCGGCCCCGACACCCGCTGCATCCGTCGATCGCATGCGAGAGGCGGGACTCGAACCCGCACGGGGGTTGCCCGCCAGAACCTAAATCTGGTGCGTCTGCCAATTCCGCCACTCTCGCGCAGCCCGCGTAGATTCTCAGCTTGCTGCCGCGCCAAAACAAGTGGAAGAAAGCGCCGCCGCCGCCTCTGGGCGCATTCCGATGGAGATTCCGATTGGCGGCGTCATTCCGAACCCCCTGCGCCAAGCGGTGGGTTGACGATCGTCAGCGATTGGCGTCCCACACGCCGCGGACGTCACCCCGCCGCTTGGCGCGGCGGGTTCGAATGGATCGCCACCCGAAATCCGATGCACTCCGGCTGAGCGACCGGCCTCACGGAGGCGGCGCCGGGGCGCTGGCCGGCGGCGCAAGCTTCGACTCCCACTCCTGCAACTTGCCCTGGACTTCCGCCGACTCCGGCTGGTCCTGCAGCCACCACTTGTAGAGCTTCACAAACGCCTCAATCGTCTGCCGCGTGTGCTGCGGCGGCAGGCCCGCAGTGCCGATGATCTGGTCATACGCGGCCTGTATTTCGCTTTCGGCCTCCTCGAAGCGCTTCAGCCGGATCAGGCAGTTGCCCAGGTTGCGCCGGATCAGGGCCGTCTGAAAGTGCCCCGGCGGAAGCGCCTGCTGCAAAATCGCGAGCGTCTCACGATAAAGCGGCTCGGCCTCCGCGAAGCGCTCCGTGTCGCGCAGCAGCGACGCCAGATTGTTCATGCTCTGCGCCACCTGCACGTGCGTCGGCGGCAGCACCTTGCGGCGCATCTCCAGCGCGGCGCGGTAGATCGGCTCCGCCGCCGCCGTGTTCCGCTGCATGTTGAGAGCGAGCGCTTTGTTGTTCAGAACAGTCGCGATGGTGGCGTGCTCCTCTCCGTAGGCCGCGTGCAGTAGTTCCAGTGATTGGTCGGCCGCCTCTATGGCGCCTTCCAGATCACCCTTCGCTCGCAGCAGGTCGCCCAGGTTGGACAGGATCACGCCGCGCTGACCGACAAAGCCTGTCGTGTCTGCGTTGGGCACCGCCAGCGCCGCACGATAAGCCTCTTCCGCCGCCGGCAGATCGCCCTGCGAGACGAGCAATTCGGCGTGATTGCTCAGCAACACGGCCCGCTTATCCGGTTGCAGCTCAGGTATGGCGTCGGCCAGCCGCCGCGTCTCCTGGTAAAGCTCGGCCGCCTCCGGCAGCCGCCCCTGCGAGTGAACCGCCTCGGCCAGGTTCGACAAAGCCGTGACGATCTGCTCCGGGTCGGCGCCCGTCGCCCGGTGCAGCTCAAGCGCCCGGCGCGCGTGGAGTTCACAGGCGTCCTGCCGGCCGAGGGTGTAGCTCATGTGGCCCAGCACCTCGTGCAGCGCGGCCTCAACCGCCGGCTGGCCGGCGAGCGCCCCGGAAGCCAGGCGCTGCTCAGCGCGCGTCACGACGTCGCTGATGCGCTCGTCACGGTTCTCCGGCGCCCGGTACGGGTCGTCGGCGCCCAGCAGGTCAGAGGTCAGAAAGCGCGTGACGGCTTCGGCCTGGGCGCGGCGCGATTGGGCCACCTGGCGTTGCGCCGCCTCATCCGCCCGCGCCGTTTCAGCCGCCTCGCGCTGTTTCTTCTCGTCCGCGCGGGCGTCCCGCGCCGCGTCGCGCTCCTGCCGCGCCTGAAGCAGGCCGAACCCGGTGCCGATGACGCCCAGCACCAGTAGCGCCAAGATCGCCCCGCCGGTCGCGAACGCCGCCCGATTTCGCCGCACCAGTTTTTTCAGCCGGTAGCCCCGGCTCGGCGGGCCGGCGTCGACCGGCTCGTCGCGCAGGTGATGCTGGAGATCGTCCGCCAGGGCCGCGGCCGAGGCGTAGCGCCGCCCGCGGTCCTTCTCCAGGCATTTCATCACGATCCAATCCAGCTCCGCCGGCAGCCCCGCGTTTCGCACGCTGGGCCGGACCGGTTCGATCTCGCGGATCGTCCGCAGCAGCGCCTCCAGCCCGCCGGTCGCGAGCTTGCCCACATCGAACGGCGGCGCGCCGCACAACAGCTCATAAAGCAGTACACCCAGAGCGTAAATGTCGCTGCGCGTGTCGATGTCGGCGTTGCGCAGATCAGCCTGCTCCGGGCTCATGTAGGCCGGCGTGCCGATGAACTGCCCCTCCAGGGTCAGCAGCGTGCCCTCGACCAGCGGCTGCTGGGTCGCCTTGGCAATGCCGAAATCGATCACCTTCGGCGTCGGGCGCCCGTCCTGCTCGACCACCAGCACGTTCGACGGCTTAATATCCCGGTGGATCACGCCTTTCTGGTGTGCGTGCTGCACCGCTTGACACACCTGCATGAAGAGCTCGATCCGCTGCCGCAGGTCGAGCTGCTTGTCGTTGCAATGGCGCGTGATCGGACTGCCGCGCACCAGCTCCATCACGAAGTACGGCCGACCGTCAGCGGTCTGCCCGGCGTCGAACACCTTCGCGATGCCGGGATGGTCCATGACCGCCAGCGCCTGCCGCTCGGCCGAGAAGCGCGCAATGATCGGCCGCGAGTCCATCCCCGGCTTGACGACCTTCAGCGCGACTTCGCGCGCCACCGGCGCCGTCTGCCGGGCCCGAAAAACCGTGCCGAACCCGCCCTCGCCCAACCGCTCGATCAGCTCGTAGCGATCGATCGCGTCGCCGATTGACTCGACCGCTCCGCCACCCGCCTCGACGCGCCGGTCGGCGCGGGTCTCGTCCGCGATCCCGCGTCCCGCGATGCTCGATCCATCCTTCCCGCCGCCCAGAAGCGGAGCGAGGTCGCGCTGCAGTCCCGCGTCCGCCGCCGCCGCGTTCTCCAGCCAGTTCGAGCGCAGCGGATCGCGCGAGTTCTCAAAGTGCACCAGCAGCGACACGACCCGGCTGCGCAGCTCCTCGTCCCCGCCGCAGGCCTGTTCGACGAACGCCCCGCGCTGCGGCGCGGGCTCGCGCCAGGCCGCCTCGAACACCTCCGCCAGCCGTCGGAATCGTTCCGGATTCACCGCGTGCTCACTCCCGGCTCAGCTCGCCCCGCAGCCAGGCCTTCGCCATGCGCCAATCGGCCTCGACCGTTGAAAGCGACACCTGCAAGTGCTCGGCGCTCTGTTCGGCCGTCAGCCCGCCGAAAAACCGCAACTCCACCACGCGCGCCTTGCGCTCGTCGAATTGCGCCAGCTTGTCCAGCGCGGCGTTCAACCGTTCAAGGTCCAGTTCCGGCTCACCCAGGATGGGCGTGTCCGCGCTCAGCGTAATCGGCGACTTGCCGCCGCCACGCTTCTCCGCGTTTCGCGCAACGGCGTAGTCGGTCAGCACGTTTCGCATGACACGCGCCGCAATCGCCCGGAATCGCACCGGGTCGGACCAGTCGGCGCTGGCCTGCGCCAGTCGAAGATAGGCCTCATGAACCAGCGCCGTCGGTTGCAGCGTGTGATCGGTTCGCTCGTTGCGGAAGTAGCGCTGCGCCTGCGCGTGCAGCTCCTCGTACAACTGACCGAAAAGCCCGGACGAAGGGCGCCGCGACGCGTCCTGCGATGAGCCCGGCAGCCCGGATCGGTTCGCCTCTTGTGCCATGTGCCAACTTCCTGCAAGTAGCTTACGGCGGCGCACTTACGGTTCAATCCAAATTCTCGAAATCCGCGCGGGGCGCGCCATGCGATCCGACGGCCTGTCGCGTCGAACCTCTGTGTCCGACGGCGATTTGAGCGTCGGACGCGATTGAGGCTGTGACCATTTGGGTGGGACGGGCGTCTCGCCCGTCCGCGCGATCTTAGGAACGGGCAAGATGCCCGTTTCACCCGAAAGACTCGCAGGCTCATTAGCCCGTGCCACACGGTTGTGGGATAGACTCTAAACTTCGCCCATGATCGGCCCCGACCCCGTACTCATCGGCCAGGCCGCCGGAGTCGCGACATCGGCGCTCTGGACCGGCACGTCCCTTCTGTTCACCGCCGCCGGAAGACGCCTGGGCGCAACCACCGTGAACGCCGTGCGGCTCGTGGTCGCGCTTCTGCTCCATGCACTGACACAGCGCATCTGGAGCGGGCAGTGGATTCCGCCCGCGAGCGGCGGACAGGTCGCGTTTCTCGCGGTGTCGGGCGTGCTCGGGCTTTGCCTCGGCGACCAGGCGATCATCACCGCCATGCTAGCCATCGGGCCGCGCCTGACCAGCTTGATTCAAACCACCGCGCCGATCGTCGCCGCACTTCTGGGAGCGGTCGTTCTCGACGAAATCCTGCCGCCCTCGGCGTGGATCGGCATCGGCATGACCATCGCGGGCGTCGTCTGGGTCCTGTTGGAGCGGGGCGAATCGGCGAGCGTGATTCCGTCGCAGCGCTGGCGTCTGGGCGTCACGATGGCGCTGATCGCCGCCGCGTGCCAGGCCGGCGGACTGCTGCTGAGCAAGCAGGGAATCGGACACGGCTGGTTGCCGCCCGAGCAGCGGCTGAATCCGCAGGCCGCAGCGCTGCTGCGGATGGCCGCGGCGCTGGCCGGGATGATCCCACTGCTGGCGCTGCGATCACTGCGCGCGCAGCCCGGCGCCGCGCGCCCCACGGCGGCGGCAAGGCGACAGGGATACGCCCTGTCGATCTGTGGCGCCGTCGTCGGACCCTATCTTGGCGTGTGGTTTTCGCTGGTCGCGTCGGATCGCGTGCCCCTGGGCGTGGCGCAAACGCTGTGCTCGTTAACGCCGATTTTCATCCTGCCGGTTCTGGCGCTGGGATACCGCGAGAAGATCTCCTTTCGGGCCGGCGGCGGCGCTGTCGTGGCGGTCGCGGGCGTGGCGGTGCTGTTTCTCAGGCCGTTCGGGTAGGGTTCCGTCGCCCGGTGGTTCTTTCGTGGGGAGCATCGGCGTCCCGCCGGTATGCACCGGCGAGACGCCGATGCTCCCCGAAACCGCATTATGGATGGCCGGACGGACTTCCCGCCGCCCTTC
Source organism: Phycisphaerae bacterium RAS1 (assembly GCA_007859745.1). Classification (NCBI taxonomy): domain Bacteria; kingdom Pseudomonadati; phylum Planctomycetota; class Phycisphaerae; species Phycisphaerae bacterium RAS1. The sequence continues at coordinate 593,061 of SMLU01000002.1, forward strand.
GCAAACGGTCGCGTATCGCGTGGAACGCGTCGCTTTCCGGCGGCATCGCGACCACGATGACATCGAGGCCGGCCGAGTCCAACGCGTGCAACGCCGCATAGAGCCGGCGACCGTACTCTCCGGCATCCGCCGGCATTTCGATCAGCGATGCGCCCGCCGGGCAACTGTGCCGCGCCGCCCCCAGCGCCAGCCAGCCCACCCGCCGCCCGGCGGATGCGAGCCCCCCTACCATCGCAGCGTCATCCTGCTCCACGCACACCAGCGGCGTCTGAGGGGCGTAGTGCCGCTCCGTCATTCCCGGCGCGCGATTCGCGCCCGCCGCCGACGAAAGCGCGTCGGCGTCAGAGCCGCCGTGACGCCGATGCAGCTCGACCCGGCCGATGACATCCTCCAGCATCGCCCGCGACACCGGGCCAGGTCGAAGCACCTGCGGCGGCGTCACAGTCACGTCGACGACGGTCGACTCGATGCCGCCCATGGTCGGGCCGCCGTCCAGAAGCAGGTCGATGCGTCCATCCAGATCCTTCAGCACGTGCTCGGGCAGCGTCGGCGAAAGGTGCATCGCCCGGTTGGCGCTGGGCGCCGCAATCGGCCGGCCCGACTCGCGCAGCAGCGCCGCGGCGACTGCATGCGACGGCACGCGCAGACCCACCGTCGGCCCGCCGGCGGTGACGGCGTCCGGGATCGTCGCAGGCTTCCACACAACCAGCGTCAGCGGACCGGGCCAGAAATGATCGGCCAGCCGGTCCGCCACGCGCGGCCATTCGCCGGCCAGCGCCCGGGCGGCGTCCGCATCCGCGGAGTGCACAATGATCGGGTTGCCGGATGGGCGCCCCTTGGCTTCGAAGATGCGCAAGACGGCGGCCGCATCGAGCGCGTCGCCGCCCAGGCCGTACACGGTCTCCGTCGGAAAGGCGACCAGGCCGCCGCGGCGAATGACGTCGGCCGCCCGCGCGATGCCGGCGGCATCCGGATGAACCGCGTCGACGGTGATCCTCTCGGTTTTCAAGACGCGCGGCCTCTCATCCGGTGGTTCGGGGCTCTGGCCCGCACATCACACCGCTTCAATCGCAATCGCCACGGCGTTGCCGCCGCCCAGGCAGGCGGACGCCACGCCGCGCTTCAGCCCCTTGCGCTTCAGCAGGTGCGCCAGCGTCCCGAGAATCCGGCTGCCGCTGGCGCCGATCGGGTGCCCCAGCGCGATCGCCCCACCGGCGATGTTCATGTTCTCCGCCCCCAATTCCAGTCCTTTCATGCAGGTCAGCATCTGGGCCGCGAAAGCCTCGTTGATCTCCCACAGATCGACCTTCTTCAGATCCCAGCCGGCCTTCTCGCACACCATGCGGCAGGCGCCGATCGGCGTGAAAAACAGGTCGCGCGGCGGACCGCCGGACGTGGCGTGCGCGACAATGCGCGCCAGCGGCGCGACGCCGCACTTCTTCAGGCCGGCCTCGCTCGTGACCAGCACGGCGGCGGCGCCGTCGGAAATGGTAGACGCATTCGCCGCGGTTACGGTGCCGTCCTTGCGGAAGACGGCCTTGAGCGACGCGATCTTCTCCGGATTGAGCTCGGCGCGGATGGTCTCGTCGGTGTTGAACGGACGCTCGGCCTTGGGCACGGCCACCGGCACACGAAAGCCGTCAAACAGGCCGTCCCGATCGCCCTGGGCCGCCCGCTGGTGGCTGCGCAGGGCGAACTCGTCCTGCGCTTGCCGCGTGATTCCCGCGCGGGCGCCGGTTTCGTCGGCAATCGCGCCCATGATCTCGCCGTCGAAGATGTTGGTCAGGCCGTCAAACTCCATCTCGTCGACAAGGTCGGCTTTTCCGAACTTGTGCCCGGCTCGCAAACCGCGCAACAAGTGCGGCGCGTTGCTCATCGACTCCATCCCGCCGGTGAGCACCACGTCTACGTCGCCGGCGCGGATGAGCTGGTCGGCGAACATCGCCGCCTGGATGCCGCTGCCGCAGACCTTGTTGATCGTGACGCAGGAGATCGTGTCCGGGATTCCGGCGGCCAATGCGACCTGCCGGGCCGGGTTCTGGCCGCAGCCGGCCTGAAGCACCTGGCCGATGAAGACCTCGTTGATCGCGGCGCGATCCACCTTGCACTCGTCGAGCAGCGCCTTGGCGACCTGTCCGCACAGCGCCGTCGCGGACAGCTTTGACAGGCTGCCCATGAAGTTCCCGATCGGACTCCGCCGCACGGCGGCGATGTATGCGTTTCTAGCGGGCATGTCTTACCTCAGGTCAAATTGAACCACGGAGACACGGAGGCACGGAGAGGACACAAAAGAGAGGCAAGCCGACTGCGGGCGCGCGGCGTGCGAAAGTGAGTAGTGGCGCGCGTCGGGAGCTCCCTTGCCCTTTTCTCTCCCCTTTTCGCATTCTCCGTGTCTCCGTGTCTCCGTGGTTGTTTTCAGGAGTACGCCCGAGCCGAAGCCCACGCGGGGTCCGTCAGCAGCTTGCGCGCGATCACCAGCCGCTGAATCTCGCTCGTGCCTTCGTAAAGCTCCGTAATCTTCGCGTCGCGCAGCAGCCGCTCGACTGGATACTCGCTGCAATAGCCCCACCCGCCGAAGACCTGGATCGCCGCGTTCGTGGCGCGGCTGGACATCTCGCTGGCGAACATCTTGGCCATGGCCGCCTCGCCGCCGAAGGGCCGCTTGTTCTGCTTGAGCCAGGCCCCGCGCCAGCACAGCGCCCGGGCGGCGGCCAGACCCACCGCCATATCGGAAAGCTTCCATTGAATCGCCTGGAAACTGGCGATCGGCTGGTCGAACTGTTGCCGCGTCTTCGCGTATTTCACGCTTTCATCGAGCGCCGCCTGGGCGATGCCGATGGCCTGGGCCGCGACGCCCAGCCGGCCGCCGTCGAGCGTCGCCAGCGCGATCGGCAAGCCGCGGCCGCGTTCGCCCAGCAGGTTTTCCTTCGGCACCACGCAGTCTTCGAAAACGAGCTCGGCCGTGCTGCTGGCGCGGATGCCCATTTTCTTTTCGAGCTTGCCGATGCGCAGACCGCGCGACTGCTTGTCGACGATGAAGGCCGACATGCGGCGCTTCGGGTTGTCCGGGTCGGTGACGGCGAAGAGCACGATCACGCTGGCCTCGTGGCCATTCGTGACGAAGCACTTGGTGCCGGTGATGTGCCAGCCGTCGCTCTTTTCAACCGCCGTGCAGCGAGCCGCGCCCGCGTCGCTGCCGCTGCCCGGCTCGGTCAGCGAGAAGCAGCCGATCCACTCGCCACTGGCCAGCTTCGGCAGATATTTCAGCTTCTGCGCCGGCGTGCCGAAATTCAGAATCGGATCGACGCAGAGCGAGTGATGGGCGGAGATGAGAATGCCGGTCGCCCCGCAGGCGCGCGACACCTCCTCGACCGCCATGACGTAGGCCACGACATCGAGCCCGCCGCCGCCCAGCTCCGCCGGCACGTAGATTCCGAGCAACCCCATCTCCGCCAGCTTGGCGACCAACCCCTCCTCGTACTGACCGTGCTCATCGCGCCACGGCGCCTGGGGTGCAATCTCCTTCTGGCAGAAATCACGCAGCGCGTCGCGAAGCTGACGTTGGTCATCATCGAGCCGGAAATCCACTCAGCACCTCGTGGAGTTCAAAGGAGCGAGGAGCGAGTAGCGAGTCGAAGACGGATAGCCAGATCGCTCAGCAACAACCATGCGACGCCTGCTTCAGCACTCGCTACTTGAACTCGCTACTCGCTACTCTTAACTCGCTCCTCTACGCCGCTTCCCCCGCCAGCAATTCCCGCGCGATCAAGATCCGCTGAATCTGGCTGCTCCCCTCGCCAATCTCGCACAGTTTCGCGTCACGCATGTAACGCTCGACCGGAATGTCCTTGGTGTAGCCGTAGCCGCCGTGAATCTGGATCGCGTTCAGACAAGCCTTGGTCGCAATCTCACTGGCGAACATCTTGGCGGCCGACGCTCTTAGCCGCGCGTTTTCACCGCGGTCGAGCGTCGCGGCGGCGTCGTGCACGAGCAGCCGGGCGGCGTCGGTCTCGGTCGCCATATCAGCCAGCATGAACTGGATCGCCTGCAGGTCCGCGATCGGCTTGCCGAAGGCGGTTCGCTGGTGCACATACGCCAGCGATTCCTCCAGCGCCCCGCGCGCCAGGCCGACCGACAGCGCCCCGATGCCCACGCGCCCGCGCTCCAGCACCTTCAGCGCATCGACGTAGCCCATGTTGTATTGCCCGCAAAGCGCCTCCGGGCCGACCGGCACGTTCTCCAGGTTCAGCGTGACCGTGTCGCTGGCCCGCATCCCCATCTTGTCTTCCTTGTGGCCCACGGAGAATCCCGGCGTGTCGCGCTCCACCAGGAACGCGGAAATGCCCTTGGGCCCCTTCTCCGGCTCGGTTCGGGCCGTGATAACGTACAGCCCGGCCCGCACACCATTCGTGATGAACTGCTTGTGCCCGCTGATCCGCCAGCCGGCGCCGTCCTTCACCGCAGTCGTCTTCAGCGCCGCGGCGTCGGAGCCGCAGCCCGGCTCAGTCAGCCCCCACGCGCCAATCAGCTCGCCCTTCGCCAGCCGCGGCCAGTACTTCTTCTTCTGCTCCTCGCTGGCGCCGGCGATGATCGTGTGGGCCACACACAATCCGTTGTGCGCGGCGAGCAGCAGAGCTACCGCCCCATCCTGCCGGGCGACTTCCTCCATCACGACCGCATTCGCCAGGTAGCCCAGCCCGGAGCCGCCGTACTCCTCGGGGATGAACACTCCGAGCAGCCCCAGCTCCGCCATCTTCTGGACGATCTCGTCAGGCATCCACTGCTCGCGGTCCCAGTCGCGCGCGTGCGGGCGGATTTCCGACGCCGCGAACTCGCGGACGGTGTCTCGCAGGGCGAGCACGTCTTCGGGGAGGTCGAAGTTCATGTTGGCTTGACCTTTCACAGGGACGGGCGCGGCGCGTACCCGCGCATCACGTCAGCGGCTAAGATTGTACTTGAATCAGCCGCCGGGCAAAACTGCACCCAACCACGAGCCGTGAGTCCTCGCACGTGCATCTTCGCACCATCAGCCTCCTGGGAATCGCCGCCGGCAAGGGCGCTCGCAAGCCCGGCGCCGAAGACGGGCCTTACGAGCTGCGGGCCGCCGGACTGGTCGAGCGACTCACCCGACGCGGTCATCGCGTCGAAGACCTCGGCGACATCCCCGGCGTCTATGAAACGCGCACGGCCCGCGGCGGCGCGATTAACAACCTCCGCAACATTGTGCACGTGAACCGACACACGCACGCCTGCGTCCTCGGCGCGCGGCGAAAGGCGCCCGAATCATTCCTGCTGGTCATCGGCGGCGACCACAGCCTGGCGATCGGCGTGCTGGCCGGCTTGTCGGACGCATGCAGGCGGCTCGGAATCCTCTGGATCGACGCGCACGCCGACTTCAATACGCCGCGCTCCAGCCCGTCCGGCAACGCCCACGGCATGAGTCTCGCCGTTGCGTGCGGCCGTGGGCACATCGAGTTAGTGAACCTGGCGGATCGTCATCCAATCGTCGACGAGAGCGACGTCTGCCTGCTCGGTTGCCGGGACATCGACGCGGCCGAGCAGGCTGAGCTGGACAACAGCGCCGTAACACTGGCGACGACGAAACAGTTCCGGCGCCGCGGCGTTGTCAGCACCGCGGTCGACGCCTGTCAGTCGCTCGCGCGGCGATGTGACCATGTGCATCTCAGCTTCGACATCGACGTGCTCGACCCGTCCATCGCACCCGGCACCGGCACGGCCGTTCCGGGAGGGCTGACACGCGAGGAGGCGATTGACCTGCTCTCCGCGTTGTCCAGGCAGGGCTTGGTGCACTCGGCGGAGTTCGTTGAGTACAACCCGGCCCTGGACCGCGACGGAGGCACGCGCACGATCGCAATTGAACTGATCGAAGCGCTCTGCGGGGCGACGCGGAAATGACGATAGAACGAGATTCGCGGCGTCCGGACCGTGCGCCACTGCGCATCCGCGCACAGAAGGGCCGATAACTCGGGTTGCGCGGCGACCCGGCAACCGAATCGAGCGCCGCGAGGCCGGCGCGCAATAACAGAATGTGGCGTTCGGCGTACCGCCTTTCCGAACCCGCCGCGCCGAGCGGCGGGTTGAGGTGCGTACCTCGCACGGCGTCAATCGACGACCTGCCGCGGCGAACGCGCCAGGATGTCACCCCCGCCGCTTGGCGCGGCGGGCGCGGATAAGCGAGCGAGCTTGCAGCGCGGCGAAACGCCCCGCATCATACTGGGCTCGCCATGCGGCGATCGCCCATCGAACCCCACGGAGCACTAGGCATGCATCGATTGGCACCAACATGGTTTCGGTTCGACCTGATTCGCCTGACCGCACTGACGCTGTGCGCCGCGGCTGCCTGGGCCGCCGATCCGCCGCCCGCCGCCGGGCAGCCCAAGCTGACCCTCTCGGCCGAAGAGTGGAACATGGGCGAGGTCTGGTATGGCCACATCGAGAAATTCACGCTGAAAGTGAAAAACGACGGCACCGCGGAGCTGAAGATTCACAATGTCCGGCCGTCGTGCGGCTGCACCGCCGCGGCGCCGGCCAAGACCGTCCTCGCGCCCGGCGAGGAAACAACGATCGGCATTGATTTCGACACGAAAAAGAAGTTCGGCGACGCCAGCAGCAGCGTCGAGATCATGACGAATGATCCGACGCGCTCGCTCGTCTCCTTCAAGCTCAAGGGATTCGTCAAACGCGCCATCAAGATGACCCCGATCGGCGGCGTCGTCATTCGCGACACGGATCCGAACGGCGTGCACACCGCCCGCTGCCGCGTGGAGAACATGGAAAACGAGCCCATGACGCTCAAGATCGTGAGCGCCAACGCACCCAAGTTCGATGTGCAGGTGCAGGAGGTCACGCCCGGCAAAGTCTGGGACGTCGTCGCCACGTCGCGCCCGCCGCTGCCTTTCGGCAGTACCGTTGGATCGTG